>CALVXI010000001.1 GCA_944368975.1 uncultured Bacilli bacterium
TTTTAAAAGCTAATAAATCTAAAAATGTCATACCAATATTATATCGGTATACCGACCTAAAAACAACAAATAGATTTGACTTATTCATAGTCATTATGTTGCCGCTTAATTAAAATAAAATTGTGGAATCATAAAGATATCTTTTTCTAGTAGAGAAACATTTATCTAGTAGATTTTCATTTTTCTAGTAGAAACAAATTTTAAAAATCCGTCGGTCCGAACCAATTTTTATCTATTAGAGAAACGCCAAAAATTAAAAAAGCCCGATTTCCCGAGCAAATATCGTTCATTTTGAGACCCTTACTTTGTAAATGTTAGTTATAAGATGGTGGGGATGAGGGGACTTGAACCCCTACGCCGTGAAGCACAAGATTCTAAGTCTTGCGTGTCTGCCAATTTCACCACATCCCCAAGTAGTTTAAATGATAATGATTTTTTATTAATAAGTAAATATTATTTTGCTTTCATAAAGTATTTAATTTTAACTTTGTTAACAAGTTTTGGTGCATAATATTGAAATATAAAAAATGTAAAGAAAATAACGATGTAGGCTATATATAAAACTATCTCATAAAACATATTTACTTCACAAATTCCAATTTTAAAATTCATAAAGGTAGGAAAATTAACTGGTAAAGGACAAATTTGTGTAAAAGCATAATTTGGTTCATAAATAAATGGTAAACTTAAATTATTAACATCTTTAACACCAGCCATAAAATTTGTAATTCCAACACTAGTAAAAGTCGATACTAATATAACAACACCATAATAAACTATTGGAATTTTAACATCTTTTAATTTAAAAGTAGTAATCTTAAGCATTACTGGTAAAACACTTAAAATAAATAATAATAAATGAGTTAAAGTAAAGTATAAAAAAGAATAATTTAATATCGTTCCATAATTATGAGTTCCTTCTTTTCCAAAATAAAAGAAGACAGTTAAAGCTCCGGCGCTATGAACAAAATAAGCAATGTTATAAAATACTTTTTTATTAGTGAAAATTGCGATTAATACGATGTATTTTCCAATATCACAAATAAATAAAGGTATACTAGCAAAAATTGAATTATAAATATTATATCCATCACCAATAAGCATACTATGTTTGCTAAAGAAGTGGATAAACATAATTATCGTTAAAGCTCTTAAATATAAAAGTTGTTTACTCTGATCAAATTTCTTTAAATATTTATAAGCTAATAAAGTAACAACAATTAATAAGAAAAACATTAAAAAATGCCAAATAGTGAAATTATTAAATGTAATAAACTTAATAATTTCTGGACTTAAGGTATTTACATAGCTAGTAAGTATATTTAAAGGAATAACACTAAGTAAAATTAAAGGAAGAAATTTAAATGAATATAAATCTGATTCATCAAATTTATCTTCAATAAAAATCATTAAAGAAGAAATAAAAATAAATATATTTATAAATATAAATAAGAAATAAATAATTTCTTCAGGCATAAATAAATTAATAGAGTTATAAATATTTTGAGTAGTAACATCTAAATTATTTGAGTTAATAAATGGTAAATTTAATTTATTCATTGAAGTATAAGTATCAATATAAATAAACGAAAGTAAGCTAAATATCGGATAAATAATTTTAGCAATATTTCGACTTACTTTATGATTATAATAAATCGCTAAAGGTAAAAGTAATATAGAAGATATTTTAATAATTTCAATTAAGATAAAAGCACTAGGAAATAAATCTAAATGCCCAAAAGGATAATACATATTAAAAGTAAAACTATTTATAGTAAATAAAATTAATAAAATACTTACTAAAATTTTATTAAACATTCGTAGTTTTGACATATCATAATTATAAAAATTAATTTTTTAGAAAAAAAGTTTTTCTTTCATAAAATTTAAAAAACCTTGCAAAACTTAATTATTTTTAATTTTAAAAATCTTTTTAATTTATTTATAAATTACTTTTTATTAACAAATATCGTTTAAAGTTGTAATATTTTATCGTTATTTAAGGAGTAAATTATGGGAAGACATTTCGAAGTTAGAGCCGCTGCTATGGCAGCAACTGCAAAGCAAAAAAGTGCAGCTAATATGCGTGCTAGTAAAGAAATTTATATGGCTGCAAAAAGAGGTGTCCCTGATCCTAATGCTAACCTTGCTTTAAGATCTGCCATTGAAAAATATAGAAAAACTTGTCCAAAAGATGTTATTGAAAGAGCTATTAAAAAAGCTCAAGGTGGCGATGCTACTAACTATATTGAAGGACGTTATGAAGCATTTGGACCTGGAAGTAGTTATTTAATTATTGATACATTAACAGATAATGTTAATAGAGCTTTAGTTAATGTTCGTACAGCTGTTACTAGAAAAGGTGGACATTTAGGTAGCGTAATTTATAATTTTGAACAAAAAGGTTTAATGGTATTTGATTTTGATAAATCTAAAGATGAATTAGAAGAAGCTTTAGTCTTTGGCGATGTTGATGTTAAAGAAATAAGCGTTGAAGATGGCAAAGCCGAAGTTGTTATTGAACCAAGTGATTTAGAAAAAGCTACTAATATCTTAAAAGATTTAGGTGTTAGTGAATTTGATGTTAACGAAGTAACATGGTTAGCTAATGATAAAGTAACACTTGAAGAAGATGATCTTAGAAAATTCAAAGAATTACTTGAACAACTTGACGATTGTGAAGATGTACAAAACGTCTATCATAATGTTCAACTTTAATTAATAAAAGATTAAAAATAAGGCTTCGGCCTTATTTTTTTATAGTCTAATACTTTTATTTATAATAAAATATTGATTAAGGTAATAGTTATGAATAATGAAGTTAATTATGGAGTAATCCCTTGTGCAGGTAAAGGAACAAGATTTTTGCCAATTACAAAAGGAATAGCTAAAGAAATGTTAAATATAATCGATAGACCTACAATCGATTATATTGTTGATGAATTAATTGATAGTGGAATAAAAAATATCGTTTTTGTTATATCGTTAAATAAAGATGAAATTAAAAAATATTATTCTGAAGATAAAGAACTAATAAATGATTTAATTAAAAATCATAAAGAAGAATATGTTAAAAGCATAAAAAACTTATCCACTAAAGCTAATTTTCATTATGTAATTCAATATGAACAATTAGGTTTAGGACACGCTGTACTTCAAGCAAAAGATATTATTAAAAATAATAATTTTGTTGTTTGCTGTGGTGATGATATTACTTTATATAAAGGTAAGTCTCCAATAAGTGAACTAATTGAAGCTTTTAAATTGACTAATTCCACTATTGTTGGTGGTCAAAAAGTTAGTCACGATAAAATAAATAAATATGGTGCAATGGATATTTTAAATGAAGTAAATGAAGGTTTATTTAAACTAAAAGGAATAGTAGAAAAGCCTAGTTTAGAAACTGCACCAAGCGATTTTGCTAGTTTAGGAAAATGGGTTTTCAAACCAAATATTTTTGAAGAACTTGAACATACTCCTAAAGGAAAAGGTAATGAAATTCAACTTACTGATGCAATTGCTAGTTTAATTAAAAAAGAAGATGTTTATTTTAAAACTTTTACTGGTAAAAGATATGATTGTGGAGATAAATTAGGATTTTTAGAAGCTATTATTGATGTTGCTCTATCTAGAGATGATTTAAAAGATGACTTTTATAAATTAATAAAATCAAAAATTTAGGAGGTGTGGTATGAAAACAGCTAGTAAAGTATTTTTGATTATCAGTTTAGTTTGTGGAGTTATTGGGTTCTTTTTGCTCATTTTCTTTATGACATTACTTAATAACGAAGCTATAATTAACGCTGCAATCGAGGATTTAGTTAATCAAGGATATAATTCACAAGATGCTATTTTTGGTGTAACTGAAGCAGTTAAAATACTTAAAGTGTGGTCTATATTTGGTTTAATTCTTTTAATAGTTGGTGTAGTTTTAGCAATTGTTACATTAGTTCGAATCAATAAATTTAAATCAAGAGGAGAAGTTGTTGCTTTTGGTGTCTTAACTCTTATTTTCTGTAATCTAATTGCTGGAATTTTAATTCTTTGTATTCCTAATAGTGAACTTCAAAACACTCAAATGATTGATGAAACTAAAAGTGAAGATCTTGATGAAAAATTAAAGAAAATTGATGAACTTCAAGAAAGAGGAGCAATAACTGAAGAAGAAAAAAATAAATTAAAAATTGATGTTATTAATGACTCTTTAAAAAATGATAAATAAGTCACTAAAATTTTAAAAAAAACTTTACTTAGTCTTCTAACTTATATATAATTTTAGCCGGCACTAATCTTAAATTAAAGTCCCGGTAAGATTATAGTTTAAGGAGGAATGCGTTATGAATAGAGAAACGACAAATTTAAAGAAAGAAGAAATTACACGCAAATGGTATATCGTTGATGCTAAAGATAAACCACTTGGTAGACTTGCTAGCGAAATCGCTATTGTTTTGATGGGTAAAAATAAGCCATCTTATACACCAAATCAAGACTGTGGAGATTACGTTATTGTAATTAATGCTTCTAAAGTAGCTGTTAGCGGAAATAACAAGCTTACAAACAAGAAATACTACAATGTTTCTGGTTACAATGGTGGATTAAGAGTTAGAACTCTTCAAGAAATGCTTGAAAAATATCCTGTTGAATTAATGGAAAGAGTAGTATGGGGAATGATTCCAAAAGGAAAACTTGGAAGACAAATTTATAAGAAATTATTTGTTTATGCTGATGAAAGTCATAAACAACAAGCTCAAAATCCAACCCCATTAACTTTTAAAAGTTTAGGAGATAAATAATTATGGCAAGTAAGAAAGAAAAGATATATTACGCAACTGGTAGAAGAAAATCTAGTATCGCTAGAGTTTATATTAAACCAGGAAAAGGGAATATTACAGTTAACGGAAAAGACGTTAATGAATACTTCCCACACGCAACATTAGTTTTAGATTTAAAACAACCATTAACTATTTTAGGAGTTGAAGGAAAATATGATGTTACAGCTCACTGCTTAGGTGGTGGATATACTGGACAAACCGGAGCTCTTAGATTAGGTATTGCTAGAGCTTTACTTCTTGCAGGTGAAGATAGAGGAGCATTAAAAGTTAACGGAATGCTTACTCGTAACCCAAGAGCTAAAGAAAGAAAGAAATACGGTCTTAAGAAAGCACGTAGAGCTCCACAATTCTCAAAACGTTAATCGTTTTAAAAGGAAATTTAAAGAAGTATCTAGACTTTATAAGAAGCTTAGATACTTCTTTTTTTATTTTAAATTTATTTAATAGTGGAATAAGTTAAATAAAATTTTATAATAAAGATTATGAATATAACTTTAACTTCAATACTAATTAATACAATTGAGATTGATCCATATTCGATATTTGGCCAAATATTAACTTATTTATTTTTATTTATAGTAGGTTCATTTCTTGGCTATATTGGAGAAGTTCTTTTTCGAAGATTTGTTTCGATGAAAAGATGGATTAATCCGGGATTTTTAAAAGGACCTTGCTTACCTTTATATGGATTTGGACTTTGTTTATTACATGGAATATGTGAAGTCGGATTTCATTATATTCTTAGTCCTAATGATCCAATTGTTAATAATTCATTTTATAGTGAAACTAATTTTTTAGGAGAAGTAATTCTTCCTATTGGTGTTTTACCATATTGGGCGACTAGTATTATAGTAATTTTATTAATTGGTTTAGTGATGACCTTATTAGAATTAATCGCTGGACTTATTTTTATTAAAGGATTAAAGATTAAATTATGGGATTATTCGCATTTAAAAGGAAACTATAAGGGATTAATTTGTCCTTTATTTTCTTTTATTTGGATGATGATTGGAGTTATATATTGGTTTGGTATAAGACCGCCAATATTAGACTTAGTAAATATTTTTATTAATTATATTTGGGTATTAACTTTATTTATTGGATTTTATTATGCAATCTTATTAGTAGATTTTATTAATTCTCTTAAACTTAGTATTAACGCTAAAGGATTAGTAAAAGATAAAGATAAAGTAATTGATTTTGAAAAATTCAAAATCAATTTAAAGAAACCTGAAATAAAAAATAATCGCTTATTAGCGATAAATAAAGCTCTTAGTGAATCTTTAGAACCTCAAATTAAACGTTTAAAAGATATGCAAATTAAGATAAAAAAAGCGATGTATATAAATGGTGAAATTGTTAATAAAAATGAAAGTGAAACCCCAAGAACTATTAAGGAAAATGAAGAAAAAAATAAAAAGGAGTAAATTAAAATTAATACATAATTTAGTATAAATTATGTATAATTATCAAAGAGGAATTAAAAATGAAGAAATGTCATCAATGTGGAAAATATTTAGAAGATAGTGCATCATATTGCTCATTTTGTGGTGCTAAAACTGATGGTTTAGAAGAAGTTGCTCATGATGCCAAAATCATTAACTATAAAGCTAATTATGTTGGCATATTTAGTCTTATTCTAGCTTTAATTCCAAATTTATTTAGTTTTATTATTCAATTAATTATTAGTTATTTTAATGAAGAAACAATTATAAATTTACTTAAATCTCCATTAGGAGATGTTATAGCAATAGTTTATTTAGTAGGAATTGTTATTGCCTTAGTTTTAGGTATTATTGGTATAATTAATGGAATTAAAAAAGGTGGAATATTTATTTCTATACTTGGATTAATTATTTCTAGTTTATTACTAGGTTTAGTTATTATCCAAGGACTTAATTATCAAGATGGTTTTATTAGTTATTTAAGAATTCTTGCTGGAGTTAATATTCAATGAAATTTAAAGAATATTTAACAAAAGATAATTTAAAAAATACTATTCGTCAATATAAAGGATTTGGATTTTTAGTTTCAATTATATTAATAATTTTATCAATATTGATGTTTATTTTTCCATCGTTATTTAGTTATCTTTCAATATGGATTTTTGTAATTGGGTTAACTTTTGCAGGGTTTTTTGACTTTATTGCTTATTTTTTTGGAAATAAAGATAAAAGAAGACAACCTTATTTACTTTTTAAAGGTACTTTTAATTTAATCATTAGTTTATTAATTTTACTACCATTAATTATTAATTCTATTGAACTAGGATTTAAAGAAGCGATTATTATTTCAACTAATGGAATGCTTTATTATGTTATTATCTTTTTAGGTATTTATTTATTAATAAATGGATTTATTAAGATTCTTAAAAGTCGCTATGTTTTTCTTTTAGGAGGAAATAGAGTTATTGAAATTATTATTGGTATTTTATATATCATAATTGGTATTTTAATAATGTGTTTCCCAATTAGTTTATCGATTACATATCTTAATTATATTTTAGCTATCTATATATTAATCTATGGAATTATCTTATTTATTGAACTACTTACTAGTCCAATTGTTAAAGATTATTCAAAAGTAATTAATGTTAAAGAAGCAAAGAAAAATTCAAAAAATGAAGAAATAACTGGTGAAGTTATCGATATAGACGAAATTAGTAAATAAAAGGGGAAATATTTATGTTACATGTTGTTAATCATCCATTAATCACCATGAAATTAAATAAGATGCGTGATGAAAACACATCAAGTAAAGATTTTCGTACTCTTCTTGATGAAATTTCTAGTTTAATGACTTATGAAGTTTTTAAAGATTTAAAAATTATTGAAACCGAAAAAGAAATAGTGACACCTACTGGTAGTCATTTAAAGAAACTTAAACTTGAATATGACATTATTTTAGCTCCTATTCTTAGAGCTGGAATTGGAATGAGTAATGGTGTTATTAATATGTTACCAAATGCTAAAATTGGACATATTGGTTTATATCGAAATGAAGAAACTCTCGAACCAGTCGAATATTTCTTTAAGATGCCAAAAGTAAATAATCCACTTGTTTTACTTTGTGATCCAATGGTTGCAACTGGAGGAAGTGCAGTTGATGCAATAACTAAATTAAAAGAAAAAGGATATAAGAATATTCGTTTACTTGCTTTAGTTGGAGCACCTATTGGTGTTAATAAAATTCTTGAAATTCATCCTGATGTTGAAATTTTTATTGCTGCGATGGATGAAAAATTAAATAATAAAGGTTATATAATCCCAGGCTTAGGTGACGCTGGAGATAGAATTTTTGGTACTTTATAATGAAAACCAAATTTTTAAAAAAAGTGATTCCACTTTTACTTTTTTCATCTGTTTCTACTTTAACTAGTTGCACTGATATAGTTAATAATGTAATTGATGGTTATGCTAGTGTTTTAATTAGTGCAAGTAATGGAAGTATTACTTTATTAAATGAAGGTATTGATTCAAATAAAATTGAAGTTGGTACTATAATTAATTTTAATGTTACTCCTTTTAAAGGTTATGAATTAGAAAAAGTTACTTTAAATGATGTTGATATCACTAATCAAAATAGTTTTGAAATAATGGAAGCAACAGTTTATGTTTTAGAAGCAACTTTTAAAAAGAGTAACGAAGAAGTTCCAATAGAATATGCTAGCGTTAAGATTAGTGAAAACATTACTAATGGCGAAATTACTATTAAGAATATAAACGATTTAAGTAAAATTAGTTTAAATAGTGAAGTTATAGTTGATGCTACTCCTAATGATGGTTATAAACTTAATACTTTGGATGTTAATGGAATAGATATTTTAGAAAGTAAATCTTTTATTGTAACTGAACCTATAGAATATATAATTCATGCAAGTTTTATTAAAATTGAAGATGAAACTAAATATGGCGCAATTCGAATAAATCAAAATATAACTAATGGTCAAGTTAAATTTAAAGATTATAGTAATAATAGTTTGGTTCCTTTAGGAACTTTGGTGACTCTAGAAATTATTCCAAATGAAAATTATGAAGTAACAAGTTTAACAGTTAATGGCGAAAATATTTTAAATTCAAAATCATTTAGTGTTAATGAAGAGAAGATTTATGAAGTTGATGCTATTTTTAGAAGTGCCTTACCTATTATTAAATACGGAACAATTAAAATAAATGAGAATATAACTAATGGCGAAATTAGTTTTAAAGACCATTCTAATAATGAAGAAGTAGAATTAGGAACTGAAATTGAAGTTATTGTAAAAGCAGATAGTGGCTATCAATTAGAAAAATTAACTGTTAATTCTTTAGATATAACTTCTAGTAAAAAGTTTATTGTAAATGAAGAAATAACTTATGAAGTTAATGCTACTTTTATTAAAGAAGGTAGTGAAGAAACTTCGAAAAATATTAATTTTGAATATATTGGTAATTATAATGATGGTGCTGGAGCTAATGTAAAAGTTAGTGACTTTAAAATGGATGAAGATTTAATTAGTTCAGTTTATTCTTCTTCCTTATTTGGAGGCAATGGACTTAGATTTAGTTCAGGAAGTAAAGATGGAGAATTAACTATTAATTTAATAAAGAAAATTAAAATATCGAAAATTACAATTAATAGTACGAATTTTAATAATGATACTGGTGAATTAACAATCACTTTAAATAATGAAAAAGTAACAAAGTCATTAACTAATGGTGAAAATACTTTTGAATTTAATAATATTGAAACTGACACAATTAATTTTAAAGGGAAAAATGGAGCTCGCTTTTATTTACATAATTTTATAATTTCAACAAGTGGTAAAGAAGAAGTAATCGATCCAATTGAAGCAACAACAAATCTTAAAATTAAAGGTAATGGCGAAGTAAAATTATCAAAAACAAGCGGATTTAGCGGGGATATTGTTCAAATTTATACTTTACCAGGTGAAAATAATTATGTTAGTGAAGTAAAAGCAAACGATGCAATTCTTCGTTCTATCTCTTTAAATACTTATGAATTTACTTTAGAACCATATGAAAATATTATCGAAGTTACCTTTAAAGATTATGGTGAACAAGTTGATACAAATTACGATTATCTTTATGGTAATAAAAATATTTTCCCATCTAGAGGAAACTATGGAGATTATGATAGTTATTATGAACCTGTTAGAGGCTTAAAAGGTGAAGCTCTTAAAGATGCTTTACATGATTTGATTGATGATCATAAAGAATATTCTTATGATTCTGTAGGAAATATTTTACTTGATACAGATGCTGACCCATTTAATTCTAATAATATTATATTTACCTATGAAGGAAGTTTAGGTAATGGCAATGGTTATAATAAAGAACACACATGGGCTAAATCTCATGGAAATTTTGGGACAAGTAAAGGTGCTGGAAGTGATATTCATAATCTTAGACCATGTCACAATAACTTAAATTCTACGAGAAGTAATTTTGATTTTGGGGAAGTTGAAGCTCATAATTCCTCAACCTCAATTATTAGTAAATACGATTGGGCAAGAAAAACTATGGAAGGAGACTATATTGGTGATAATCAATATGGAGAAAGAGTATTTGAACCAAAGGATGAATTTAAAGGTGATGTTGCAAGAATTATCTTTTATATGGCTGTTAGATATGATGGTAATGGCGAAGTTGATTTAGAAGTTGAAGGTCATATTGATACAAATAGATACTATGATTTTACTAGTGGAACTAAAGGTTTACATGGTAATTTTGAAGATCTTTATAAATGGGCGACAACTAGTATTGATCCAGTAAGTGATTTTGAAGTTAGCCGTAATAATATCATAGACGAAAAATATCAGCATAACCGTAATCCATTTATCGATCATCCAGAATTTTTAATTATGATTTATGATAAGACTTATAATGGACCAGGAGCTTTAAATGACTAAATTTAGTAAAAAATTTACTGTTACTAACAATTTATTAACTACTTATGATTATCTTAAACCAAGTGCAATTTTAGATTTTGCTCAGGAAATAGCCGGCAATCATGCTGATGAACTTGGAGTTGGTTTTAATGAATTTATTAAAAATGATTTAATATGGATTATTGTTCGTAATAAAGTTCAGATTTTAAAAACAGTTAAACAAATTAAAGAAACAAAGGTTGACTCTTTTATTACTAAGCCTCGTTTATTTGAATTACCTCGAGATTATGTGTTTTATCATAATGATGAAGAGATTATTCATGCTAGATCAATTTGGGTAATTTATAATCTTAAAGAAAAAAGAGTAGTAGTTCCTACTGATTATAAAGTTTTATTTACTGAAGACGAAGGTTTATTTTCACGTATTAAAAAACTTCCAATTATTCAAAAAGATAATCTTCATTATGAAAAGGATTTCGTTGTTCCTTATTCATATTTAGACCATAATGGCCATATGAATAATACGCATTATCTTGATTTATTTTTAGATATTTTTAAACCTGAAGATAATGAAATTATTAAAGAATTTCAGGTTGAATACATATCTCAATGTTATTTAGGAGATACCCTATCCTTATATAGTTATGTTAATGAAAATAAAAAATATTTATATGGCTATTGTAAGGATGAACTTAAGTTTTATTTAGAAGTTATTTTTTAAAATACCTTAGATTTGTAGGCTTTTTAAATAAAAAGGAGGAAAAATTCCTCCTTTTTGATATTGAATTTAATTAAGTATTATTATAACTCTTTAACCCATAAACCATGGAGATTACAGAATTCATAAACTCTTAATGGTTTAGCATTTGTTATATCAAAAGTAACAACAGGTGTTTCACCAGGATGTAAATCAATACGTCTAGTTTCTTTATCTGTTTCTAAAATAATAAATTCAATATAATGAGCATCTAACATTGGATGAAGGGCGCTTCCTACACTAACTTTTAAAGTATTTCCTTCAATTTCAACAACAGGAACATGTTTTTCCGTTGCAGCATCTGTAGTATTAGCTTTTAATTCAGTCATAGGTTTTCCACAACAAATAGTTGCACAACCACCTTCACAACCACCGATAAATTCGACGACCTTTCCACAAGTCTCACAATGTAATAATTTGGCCATATTTTTGCCTCCTTTTCTATATTATAAACGATAAACAATAAATTGATATTCATTTGCTTAAATAGATTTAGTATTTTTTAATTGACGAAAATATTATGAAAGCACTTACATATAAATTTACAATTTAAGAAAATGACGATTAAATCATTATCTTTTAAAGAAAATTAATTTATATAAACATTTTATAAAAATTCTAACTTTATTTTTTTAAAAAATTATTATTTAATTATAGATGTAAATCTAAGAGATTTATGTGTATATGTGAGAAGAAATGGTTCTCATGTTTCTACCCCTAGCCTATCTAGGGACTACACTTAATACTTTAGTTGTAAGTGAGGCATAATACTCATAGATTTATCTAAGAATTATTTTCTCTAGGAGGATAAAATGATGAGAAAAAACAAATTAGGACTTCTTTCATTAAGTCTTTTTGCTGTAAGTGCTTTACTTACTTCATGTGGTCCAAATACACATGTTAGTGATTGGACAAAAGTTGAATTTACCGAATTACCTGAAACTGTTATCGGAACAAATTTAGAAATCACTGCAGGTAAACTTGCTAAATATACTGAAGACAATCCATTAAAGATTGCTTTAGTTACTGATAGTGGTACATTAAATGATCATTCTTTCAATGAAGCTTCTTGGAAAGGTGTTAATGAATTTGCTGTTAATAATGGTGGCGGAAAAATTGGTTCAGATAATATGGTTTCTACTGGTAAAATTCATACTCACTACTATCAACCAGCAGACAAAAATTATGACACTAATGGAAGATTAGCTGCAATGAGAACAGCTGTAACTGAGTTTCATGCTGATGTTATTGTTTTACCTGGATATTTATTCCAAGGTGCTATTAAAATGGCAATTGCAGATACAAATACATTTGGTGATGTACATTTATTAGCTTTAGATTGTGTTCAAGAAGATGATAAATACCAACGATATGATTATACAGACAATGTCACATCAGTTATTTATAGAGAAGAACAAGCTGGCTGGTTAGCTGGTTATGCTGCTGTTCAAGATGGCTATAGAAATCTTGGATTTGTTGGTGGTATGCCTGTTCCAGCTGTTATTAGATATGGTTCAGGTTATGTTCAAGGTGCTGCTTATGCTGCTCAAGAATTAGGCTTAGAGAAACCGGTTAATGTTCAATATTATTATGCAGGTGAATTTGCTGCTACCACAGAAGCAACTCAATTTGCTACTAGTTGGTATCAAAATAAAACTGCTGAAATTATCTTTGCTTGTGGTGGCGCTGTCTATCAATCTGTAGTTCAAGCTTCAGTTGCTAATAATAATGCTCCATGGATTGGAGTTGATGTTAATCAACATGCTGATACTAGTTTAGGAGCTGAAACATTAGGTGCTTTAAAAACTTCTGCAATGAAAAACTTACAACAATCAGTCGAAGTTTTATTAACATCTTGGGTTAATAATGATGGAACTTGGGAAGAAAATTTAGCTGCTAAAGTTAATACTGTTGGTGTTCAATCTGGCATGTGTAAATTACCAACTCCAGAAAAAGATGGTGATCCAGATTGTTGGGGATTTGAAAACTTCACTATTGAAGAATATAATGCAATCTATGCTAAATTAGAAAGTGGAGAAATTAAAGTTAATTCTAATTCTATTAATGATAATGATGAAGGAACTGGCTTAGCTCAAAATAATTTTGGTGTTAATCCAGAATATGCAATTGTTAATTACATCGGGTAATTAAAATTAAAATTCAAGGCTACGAGATTTCGTAGCCTTTTTTGTAAAGGAAGTACAAATATGGAAGAATACGTTATTGAACTATCTCATATTAGTAAATCATTCCCTGGCATTAAAGCTAATGATGATATCTCAATAAATTTAAAAAAAGGTGAGATACATGCTTTACTTGGCGAAAATGGAGCTGGTAAATCAACTTTAATGTCTATTTTATTTGGTCTATATGAACCTGATAGTGGAAAGATTTTACTTAATGGAAAAGAAGTAAAAATTAAAAACCCAAATGATGCTACAAAATATGGGATTGGAATGGTCCATCAACATTTTAAATTAGTAGAATGTTATAGTGCCTTACAGAATATTATTTTAGGTTTTGAACCTACAAAATTTGGCTTTTTAAGACCTAAAATAGTAAGAAAATCTTTAGAAGATCTTTGTACTAAATATCATTTTGACATTGATTTAGATGAAAAAATTGAGAATATGACAGTTGGTGCTCAACAAAAAGTTGAGATTTTAAAAATGTTATATCGAAAAAATGATATATTAATTTTTGATGAACCTACTGCTGTTTTAACACCTCAAGAAATTGATAATTTGCTTCAATCTATGAGAGATTTAGCTAAAGAAGGTAAATCAATTTTATTCATTAGTCATAAATTGAATGAAATTTTAAGCGTAAGTGATAGAGTAAGTGTCTTACAAAGAGGTAAATGTCTTGGAACATTTAATACTAAAGACACAGATGCCAAAATGTTATCAAATTTAATGGTTGGTCGTGATGTTGAATTAACTATTCAAAAAGAAGAACCAAAAAATGGTAAAGAAATTTTATTAGTTAAAAATTTATCTGTATTCAATAATGAAAAGAAGAAAGAAACTGTTCATAATGTTTCGTTTAATGTCCGTGAGGGAGAAATAGTTTGTATTGCTGGTATTGAAGGTAATGGACAAAATGATTTAATTTATGCTTTAACAGGCTTAGAAAAAGTTAAAAATGGGGAAATCATTCTTAGAAATGCTAACTGTAAAGATTATATTAATAAGTTACAAACTGAATATAAAGAAAATTGGTATACTAAAGTTAAGCATAATATAAATACATTTATAACTTACATAGGGTATCGTTTATGTGGATTTTTTAATTATATAGGTTTTGAAATTCAAAATTGTTATCAATATATTAAAAATAGTGTAATTAACTTATTTAAAAAAGAAAATAAAATTGAAGTTGTGTGGAATCAATGGACAAAGCTTCCTAAATTTAATGAAGTTAAAAATCAACCTCTTATTGGCGATATTCATTTAGAACAATTGACAATAAGACAAAGAAATATTCGTGGTATTTCTCATATTCCAGAAGACCGTCATAAACATGGTTTAGTTTTGGATTTCAATCTTCGTGATAACCTTGTTTTAAATAAATATTTTGAAAAAAAGTTCCAATTTGCAGGGTTTATTAAAAATAAAGATAGAGAAAGTTATGCTAGAGAGCTTATTGAAAAGTACGATATTAGAAGTGGAAAGCACGAAAAAAGTATTGTTAGAAGTATGAGTGGTGGTAATCAACAAAAAGCTATTATCGCACGTGAACTTGATAAAAACGCTCCTTTATTAATAGCTGTTCAACCAACTAGAGGACTTGATGTTGGAGCAATCGAAGCTATACATCACCATATTTTAGATAGTAGAGATAAAGGTAATGGTGTATTACTTGTAAGCCTCGAATTAGAGGAAGTTATGAATTTAGCAGATCGAATTTTAGTTATGTATAATGGCGATATTGTTGGACAATTTGATCCTAAAAAAGTAACAACTAATGAGCTTGGGCTTTATATGAGTGGTGCTAAACGTCAAGACGTTAACGCAATCTTAAAAGAAGGAGAAAAAGTCGATGAATAATTTTTTAAATAAATGTAAAGATTTTTTTAGACCTGTTGCTATTACTTCACATTCAATTTTAAAAAGAGAAGGAAGTAAAAATTTAATAAGTGCTGCTATATCAATTTTACTAGGCTTATTTTTAGGCTTTATCGTTATGCTTTTGGTCGAACCTAGTGGAGCTTTTAAAGGTTTAGGAGCATTAATTTCAACAGGCTTTAGTAATGCACAAAACTTTAATAGGGTAGTCTATAAAGCAATTCCGATGATTTTTTCAGGGTTATCAATTGCTTTTGCTTTTAGGTTGAATTTATTTAATATTGGTATCACTGGACAAGTTACTTTAGGTGCTTTTTGTTCAATTATAGTTGGTTTAAGTGGTGCAAATTGGTTTATTTGTTTACTTGTTGGAATGCTTTCAGGAGCTGCCGCTGGATTAATTTGTGGATTTTTAAAGGCAAAGTTTGGTGTTAATGAAGTTCTTAGTGGCATCATGCTTAACTGGGTTATTTATTATTTTATAGGTTTATGTGGTAGAATTTGGCTTCCAAATAGTTTTAAAGATCGTATTGAGACATCTAACTTATTAGTTATGCCTGATAATGGAAGGATGCCTTCTTTAGGTATACCAAATATGGGAGACATTAGTGTCGGATTAATTATTGCTATTATTGTTGTTGCTGTTATTTTTATTGTCTTAAATTATACAAATTTTGGTTTTGAACTTAAGATGTCTGGAAGAAATAAAGATGCTGCTAAATATAGTGGTGTGAGTCAAACAAAATCAATCATATTAGCATTATTAATTTCTGGTGCTTTAGCTGGTATATGTGGATATATGCTTTATAGTGATCCAATTGCTCCAAGTAAGTTTTTATGGGATTCTGGATCTAATACTTTATTAAGTGATGGCTTTAATGGTATATCGGTTAGTTTAATTGCTCAAAATAGTCCAATAGGATGTATTTTTTCTTCAATTGTTTTAACAGTTATTGATAGTGCCCAAAACACTTTATCTACAATTTCTGGTTCATATAATGTTCATTATACTGAATTAATTAAGTCAGTAGTTATTTATTTAGCTGCTTTAAGTTCATTTATTGGAATCTTATATCGCCGATTAAATGAAAAAATTGATGCTATTCCTTATTTTAGTAGGGATGAAAAAAATATTAATAGTAAAGGAGCTTAGTTATGTTTGGCGCTGCTGATTTTGGTACTTTAATTAAATATTTTATAATGTATGGCATAGGATTTATTTTAGGATCCTATGGTGGTTTATTTTCTGAAGCTTCTGGTATTATAAATATTGCTTTAGAAGGCTCAATGGTTTTTGGAGCTTTTATGGGTTTAATTTTCCTTCAAGGAATGAACTCTTGGTGTGCAGGAACATTTTTAGTAACAACAAGTGGTGGATTAATAATTGTTTATTTATTAGGCTGTTTAGTTGCTATTCTTGCTGGTTTATTATTCTCATATCTACTCTCATTTGTTTCAATTAAATTAAAGGCGGATCAAACAGTTGTAGGAACTGCTTTAAATACAGTTGCTGTAGCTATTTGTACAATTATTAATACACAAATTACTCACATTGATTCACCAGAAACACAAAATAATATCTTTTCTAGTATCCTATTAGTTAGAACTGGAAATGCTTTTATTGATAATGCCTTTAGTGGTTTAAATTTTAGTGTTGTAATTGGAATAATTGCAATCATTGCTTTATGGTTAATTATGAATAAAACTAGACTTGGTTTAAGGCTTAGAGCATGTGGTGAAAATCCTGCTGCCGCTGATAGTGTTGGTATTAATGTTTACCGTATGCGTTATGTTGGTACAGCAATTGGTTCAAGTGCTGCAGGACTTGCCGGATTTATTATCTTTTCATGTATGCCAATTGGAACATGGCAAATTAATGCTTTAGGTTATGGATTTTTAGCAATTGCGATTGAAATATTTGGTAACTGGAAAGCAACGAATATTATTTATTGTTCGTTATTCTTTGCATTCTTCTTCGCATTTGCTCCAACATTTACTGCTGCTTTAAGTAATTTAGGTATAAATAATCCTGTTTCTGGAACAATTTTTGGTGCTAGACCATTCTATTATTTATTACCTTATTTACTTGCTTTAATTACTCTTGTTATTTTCTCAAAGAAATCTAGAGCGCCTAAAGCTGAAGGTATTCCTTATAATAAATCAAGTAGATAAAAACACATAATTACAACTTTTGATTAACTTAATAATTGACTATATAGATTCTTGAAAAGTTATATCAAAAGTTGTAATCTAATTACGATTAGAAGTTGCCTTGCTTCTTTCGAAATTATAAAAATTTCGGGGAGATAATAATTTTAAATATTATACTATCGCGGTCTTGGTAAAGTCTAAAACTATTTTTAATTAAAAAGGTTTGTTTTAATACCATGATCGAGAAGATTATACATTATGTTTGGCTTGGAGGAAAACCTCTACCTGAACGTTATAAAAAATTCATTGAGAAATGGAAAGAGATTTTCGTTGGTTATGAATTTAAAAAATGGGATGAATCTACTTTCGATATAAATAGCAATGAATGGGTTAAAAAGGCTATAGAGTTAAAAAATTACTCGTTAGCTGCCGATGTTATTAGAAGTTGGGCTCTATTAAACTATGGTGGGATTTATCTTGATACCGATGTTGAAGTTTTAAAAAGTTTTAATGATTTAAGTGAAAAATATGATTTTTTTATTGGGTATGAAACAAGTCGATGGTTAGGGTGTGCGGTCTTGGGAGCTAAAAAAGGTCATCCGATAATGAAAGAAGTATATAGTCGCTATGAACAACCATGTTTTGACATTAATAAAAAGAGTAATATGCGTTGTGTACTTAATTTTACTGCTTCGATAGAACGTTTATATAAAATTAAATTAAACGGGAAAGGAATTACTTTAAAAGATAATGCAATAATTCTTCCAAGAGATTATTTTTTCCCTAAACATTACATAACAAAAGAATTAAAAGTAACAGATAATAGTTTGTGTATACATCATTATGGGGCAACATGGCATTCAAAAGGAAAAGTTGTTGGAACAAAGATTGCTTGTTTTGTATTACATTTAATGGGTGAAAATTTATTTGGAATTTGTTTTGAAACTATCGCTAGAGTCAATATGCTTGGTCAGCTTAAAAGAGAATATAAACATAGAATTTTATTAATTGAGGGTAATAATAATGGAGAAGTTAAATAGTATTGATGGATTGACTGTTTATAATATGTTACGTTATGGTTTCACAAGTCTTTCTTATAACGAAAATTATTTAAATAATATTAATACATTTCCAGTTAGTGATAATGATACTGGTACTAATATGAAAAGAACTTTTCAAAAAGGTTTATTAGCTATTAATGAAAATAAAAATGCAGGTTCAGTTTTGCATTCTTTTGCTAAAAATATGTCTTTAGGAAGTAGAGGAAATAGTGGTTTTATTTTCTCACAATATTTTTTAGGATTAAGTGATTTTCTTAAAGAAAAAGCATTAATTACAATTGAAGATTTTTCAAAAGCAATTATTTACGCTTATAAAATCGCTTATGCAGCTGTTATTAACCCAATGGAAGGGACTATGTTAACTGCAATGTCAGAAGGGGCAAATGAAGTATTAAATAATATTAAGAACTTTAATGAAGTTTCTTTCGATGACTTCTTTAATTTATTTAGTAAAAGTATTTTTAGTAGTGTTTTAAAAACAAAGTCTCAAATGGAATTATTAAATGCAAATAATGTTGTTGATAGTGGGGCACTTGGCTTTTATCTTGTAATTAATGGTATGAGAAAATCTTTTGATGATAATATACCTTATTTTAATTGTGAGGAAAGTAATCTTTTACCAAAACGTTATAGTGATATTGATAATCCAATGACTTATTTTCGCTATTGTACAGAATTTACAGTTAATCTTAATAAAAAGAATACCAAAAACTATTTTTCAAATATTTTAAAAGAAAAAGGAGATTCTGTTGTCGTTGCAATAAATAATAATCTTTTAAAAGTTCATATTCATACAAATATTCCTTATAACGTTATTAATGATTTTAAATCTTATGGAACAATAATTCGTACTAAAGTAGATGATTTATTTGAAACGCCTCAATTTGAACGATTAAAAAGAAGAAAACATGATGATTATGTTGTTATTGCTTTCACTTATGGTGAAGCAAATGCTTCTTTATGTGAAAGATTAGGGGCAGACGTTGCATTTTCAATTCCATTTAATCATAAGACAAGTGAAGATGAACTTAAAAGCTTATTAACTTATTATAAAGAAACTAATGTTATAGTTTTTAGTGCTGATAAAAATGTTGAAAATGCTTTAAAATCGATGCATTGGTGGGGAGATTTTAAAAATTTATTTGTAGTTGAATGTGCTGGAATGGCTAATACTTTCTTTAAACTTGCTTCATCAATGTTTGATTTATCTTTTAATGAATTTAAAAAAGAAGTTAATAATTTAAAAAGAATTAATAATCTTGAGTTTAAAATAAATGATAATAAAAATTTAAAAGAAGAACTTAATTGTTATTTATCACCAAATAGACTTAAAGGATATTCAACAATTGCAATATTTGGTGGTAAAAATGTTAAAAAAGAGGATATTGATATAGTTACTAGTTTCTTTGAAGAAAATGAAGATATTGAATTTAATTATTTTCCTGGTGGACAAGAAGATTCCTTATTTATCATTGGAGCAATGTAATAATGGAAAATTATCGAGCAATTGTTAAGCATGATCTAAATAAACTACGTAATTCAAAAAAAGAATTAAAAGATATATTTAAAATTGCTTTTTCTCATGAGTATAAAGTAGCTTATGAAAAACTCGATAATTATCATCTTGAATCGCTTACTTATAAAGAATTAAATGAAAAAATTGTAGATTTTGCAATTTATTTAAGAGAATATTACTTACCTTCTAATGAAGAATATATTGCAATTGATTTAATAAATAGTCCTTTATTTATAATCGCTTTTTGGGGTTCATTAATGGCAGGATATAAACCATATTTAGTTAATAGTTATTATCCTAGTAAACTAAGAATTTCTTTATTAAATAGATTAAATATTAGAAGAGTTATTACCCTAAATAAAGATTATTTAGATTTTGAAAATATTGATACAACAAATTATTCTAAAAAAATTAAAAAAAGAGAAATAAAAGACGAGTGGTGGGCAAATAATTTTGCAATATCTTCGTCATTAACTGGTTTAGAAGCAAAAATTATTATTTATGATGGTAAAGCTATAGCTAATGAAATTTTAAATAGCGATAGCATAATCAAAGGGAATCCATGGTTTATGAAAGATTATCATCATGAAATAAAAGTAGCAGCGATATTACCTTTTTTCCATATTTTTGGAATTTTGGTTTCTTATATTTGGTTTTCTTTTTATGGAAGAACCATAGTTTTCTTTAATAATTTATCGGAAGAATGTGTTCGCTCAACTATTATTAGACATAAAGTTACACACATTTTTGCTCCACCAATCCTTTTTAATAAATTATATGAAGGTATAATAAAAGGAGTTTCTAAAGAGAGTTTAACGAAGCAAAAGTTATTTAATAATGGAATTAATTTAATTACTAAAGTTGGCAATATTTTTCCTAGACTTAGTTTATTTTTATCTCACATTTTAATGAAAGAAGTTCGTTTAAAAGCTTTTGGTAATTCTCCACAATTTATGATTTCGGGAGGAGCTATTATTAAACCAAGTGTATTAAAAATAATTAATGCTATAGGCTACCCTTTATTTAATGGATATGGAACAACAGAAGCTTCGATTACTGGAGCTAATTTTAATTTAAAATTTAAAAAAAGAACTGATGGATCGATAGGGAAACCATTTTTAAGTGTAGATTATAGTTTAGATAGTGATAATACATTAATTATAAGCGGAAGTAGTTTAGCTAAAGAAATACTTTATTTAGATGGTAAAATAGAAAAAATCAATAAATTTTATACTAATGATCTTGTTAGTTTTGAAAACAATACTTATTTTATTAAAGGGCGTAAAAGTGATTTATTTATTTCAGAAAATGGAGAAAATATTTCGCCCGACATTATTGAGCAAGAACTAAATATTTCTTTAGCATCTTCTTTTTCAGTTTTAGAAATTGATAATAATTTATCCATTATTTTAGAGTACAAAAAGGGTCTTAATCCAATATTAATAAATAAGGAAATCGAAGCTTTAAAAAACTCACTTTCTTATAAGACTTATGGAAATGTTATTAAAAGAATTTGGATTACTTATGATAAAATAAGTAATGAAAATGCAATAAAAGTCTCTAGAACTCAATTAAAAAATAAAATTATGAATAAAGAAGTCTCACTATTAGATCCTAAATTATTAAAAGCTGAGCCTTTAGAAACTGAAAATAATGAAATAATTTCAATAATTAAAAATATATTTAAAGAATATATTTCAGTTAATAATAATGTTGAAAATAATAGTGATTATTTTATAGATTTAGGAGGAGATTCATTAGGTTATATTTCTTTAATTTCACGTATTGAAGAAGAATTCGATATATCCTTTGACTTAGAAAAAGATGGTGCAATGAGAACTCCTAACGATTTTTATAATAAGGTTAAGGAAAAACGATGAAAACTTTAATGTATTATTTAGCGTTAGTTCTTGGATTACCTTTTGCTTTAATATTTTTTAAAATGAAAATAACTTATGAAGGTAAGGAAAAATTTAAAATTCCTAAAGGAACAATTATTATTTCTCCTCATAAAAGTTTTCTTGATGCTATTGCTATTGCTTATTTATTTTTCTTTCGCCGATTATATTTTCTTGCAGCTGACTGGTATCATAATTTACTTATAATTTTTAAGCCATTTATGCTTTTATTAGGAGCAATTTTAGTAGATCCTCAAGGAAGAAATTTAAAATTTATTGAAAAAAGTAAGAAGGTTTTAATGAAAAATAAATCCATTTTAGTTTTTCCTGAAGGCGACTATTTGTATAACAAAAAACTTTATGAATTTGGTGATTTTAAACCTGGTTATTTAATGATGGCTAATTCTAGTGACGCACCAATTGTTCCAATTATATTAGATTTTTCTTATGGCATATTTTCTAGACTTCACATCAAAATAGGTAAACCTATATATATTTCTTCTAGCGATAATGATTATATTAATTCCAATAATCTAATTTATAAAAAATGTTTAAATTTGTTTTATGAACTTAAAAAAGAAAAGGCTACTAAAATTAAAATGACTTATACTTATAAAGAATTAGAAAAAGGTGATGTTATAAGAGTAAAACATAATTTATATCACCATTATGGAATTTATTTTGACGATGAACATGTACTTGAATTTGGAGATGGAAAGATTCAAGATTCAAATGATAATGATGTTCATTTTACTTCATTAAGTAATTTTACAAATGGAAAAATTCCTGAAGTAAGAATTGTTTCTAAAAGACATAAGCGTTCTTTAAAGAAAATTATTGATTATGAAAAAGAAATTATAGGGCAAAAAGATTACTCTATAATAAATAATAATTGTTTAGATTTAGTCAATCGTTTAACTTTAAAAATATAAAAATGGAGGTTTTTATGGAAAAAAATTATATTATTTTAACAGATTCAACTAGCGATTTATCACCTGAATTAAGATCAAGATTTGAAATTGACGATTATTTAGAAGGTTTAATTTCGACTCCTGAAGAGGAAAACTTAAATGCCACTCTTGAAGCTGAAGATGATGCATATTTTGATGATTTTTATAAAAAATTAAAAGCAAATCCTAAAGGATACAAAACTGCAGCCATTGGATTTGGAAATTCTAGAGATAAAATCAAAAAATGGTTAGAGGCTGGGAAAGATATTCTAATTGTTTTAATTTCCGGTGGAATGAGCGCTTCATATAAAATTTGCAGTCAAATATCAAAAGAACTCTTAGTTGATTATCCTGAAAGAAAAATTTTAATTTTAGATTCACGTCGTTATTCTTTAGGTGTTGGTATGTTAGCAATTAAAGCTTCAATGTATCGTAAAGAAGGTTTAACTATTGAAGAAAATTTTAAAAAACTTGAAGACGAGAAAGAATGTTTACATCAAATGGGACCTATTGATGATTTATATTATGTTGCTAGTAAAGGTAGAATTAGTAACGCTAAGGCCTTTTTTGGAACAGTTTTTGGAATTAAACCAATGGGTGACTTTAGCCCAGTAGGAATGGTTCAACCTTTAGGTAAGGTTAATGGCATCGAAAAGACTTATAAAGCAACTATTGAATACATGAAGAAAACTATTAAAAATCCTCATGATCAAATTATTTTTGTTTCTCAAGCTTTACGTAGAAAAGAGGCAATTAAATTAGGCGAAATGATCAAGGCTGAATTTAAGCCAAAAGATGTAATTATTACTAATATTTATCCATCTTCTGGTATAAATTGTGGACCTGGTTTATTTGTTGCATTCTATTTTGGAACACGTATAACTGATTTAAGTTACGAAAAGAGTGTATTTAACGAAATAAGTAAAAATCTATGAGTTGGTGGGAAATTACATTAATTGTTTTAGCTGCTTTTGTAGTTTTTAATCTTCTTTTCATGCTAATTTTGGTCCCACATGTTGTTTTTTATAATACCGTTTATAGAAGTCCGAAGAAAAAAAGAGTACGAGAATGTACAAATTTAAAAGATGAAGACCAAGTTAAAATGTTTAATGAAGGTATTTCTTGGGCTAATAATTATAATGATAAACGTATATCACTAGAGATTAATAATGATGGGCTAAATTTAAAAGGTGAATATATAAATTTTGGTTATGATAAGTGCGCAATTATCCTTCAAGGAAGAACTGAGTCATTACTTTATAGTTATTATTTTGCTAAACCTTATGCTGAAAGTGGGTATAACATTCTTGTCGTGGATTTAAGAGCTCATGGATTAAGCGATGGGAAATATCAAACTGGTGGGGTTAAAGAAAGTGGAGATATTGTTTGTTGGATTCAATATATAAGAAAACACTTCGGTATACAAAATTTTGTCTTGCATGGCGTTTGTATAGGTGCAGCGACTGCAATATATGCAACTTTAGCATTTGAAAACAAAAATGAGTATATTATAAAAAAAGTTATTACTGATGGACTATATGCAACGTATTTTGAGATGTTTGAAAAAAACTTTGCTTCTTATAAAAAGAAGCCATTCCCAATGTTATATTTAACATTTTTTATAGCTCAAATTTATACAGGTGTTAATTTTTTTAAGAATAAACCTATTGAAGCGATTAAGAAAATTAAAGCACCAATTCTTTTAATATATAGTGAAGAAGATAAATTTTGTCCTCGCGAAAGTTCTTTAGCTTTATACGAAGCAACAAATAATTCACAAAGTGAAATTGCCTTTTTCCCTTATGGAAGACATTCACATGTTAGATCTTTAAATACTAATGAATATGATAATAAAATTAAGGATTTCTTAATTAAGGAGGAAATTTAATATGGAAGAATATGAAAGTTATAATGGTCAATATCGTGATGGTGATCGTATTTATGTTGATAGACCATTACCAGAAATAATTGAAGCTGAAAATAGCGCAGTTGTTTCCATTGTTTTAGGAGCCTTAGCTATTGTTTTTAGTAGCATGGTTTTCGGCTTTATTTTAGGAATTTTTGCGATAAAGAATTCTGAAGATGCAAAGAAAGTATTAAATTCTCGCCATCATAAATATCATGTTGCAACAGCAGGAATGATTTGTGGATGGATATCTATCGGTTTATCAGCTATTACTGCTATTTCTTATTTATTTTGGATAATATTAATTTTAGTTCTTTAAAATTCAAAAATGAGTAAAAAAATCTTAATTTTAACAGCTGGCAAAACAGGTGGACATCGAAGTGCATCTAATGCCATTAAAAAATCATTTGAAAAGCTTGATAAAGATTTAGAAATTGTTGATTATGATTCTAATAAGCTTTTCTTAGGCTATAAAGGCTATGGTGGAGAACAAGGTTATATCACTTTAACTACACGTTTTCGTTTCTTATGGAAATTATTTTTTGAATTTACATCATTTATAAGACCTATTTCTAATTATTTTCTTTATCATGCTATAAAAAGGAATTTTTTAAGACTTATAAGAAATGAAAAACCTGACGCAATTTTATCATTACACCCTTGTTTTGTTGGATCTGTTTTGAAAGTTTTAAAAAAATATAAAAAAATTCCTTTATATGTTTGTGTTCTTGATCCTATAAAATTTTCTAATTTATGGTTTGATAAAAATGTTGATTTATATTTTTTGCCAACCGAAGAAACAAAAGAACGTTTTCTTTCAAAAGGGTTTAATGAAGATAAGATAGTTTTATCCGGATTTCCTATAAATTTTGATAAAAGTGGTGAACAAAAAGTTTATAAAAATAAAACAAAACTACTTTATGTAAATCCAACACATAAAGGATTAAGAATGGCAAAAAAACTGATAGAATGTGCATATCCTTATAATGTTGATATTGATGTTATAACTGGTAGTGATGAAAATTTAAAAGAATATTTAATTAAAAAATTATCAAAAAAAGAAGGTCTTAATATTTATGGCTATGTTAATGATATGCAAGATAGACTTTTAGAGGCTGATATAATATTAACAAAAGCAGGTCCTAATATGATGTTTGAAGCTATTTTAGCAAAAACTCCAATTATTTTAACTGGACATTTAATGGGCCAAGAAGAGAAAAATTATTTATACATTACAAAACATGGATATGGATTGAAAGCTGAGACTCCTTCAAGGTTATCTAAAGTTTTAAAGAAAATACTTATTGATGAACCTAATTTACTAAATGAAATAAAGGCAAATGAAGCAAAATGTAAAGATACAAATGGCGCAGAAGTAATTGCTAATACTATTATAAATTTACAAAAATCTTAGTTTGAATATTCCTTATTTTTGATATGTTTTGATAGAAATTTCGTTATTAAATTAATTTAATTTTATTATATTTATTGTTATAATTTTTTGTATGGAATTAACTTATAATGATTTACTTATTGATCTTGAAAAATTAAAAAATGAAAAGAATATACTTTTTTCTAAAAAAATTTTAAATACTAAGCTAGATTTATTTGGACTTAAAACTAAACAAGTTTTAGAAGTTGCGAAAAAATATAAAGATATTGACGTATCTACTTTTGAATTAGATAAATATTACGAAGTTAATTATCTTTATTTTTATATTTATTTGAAGAAAAATAAAAATATCGATGATCAAATTAATTTTTTAATCGTTAATAGAAGCCATTTAGAAAATTGGGCAATCGTTGATGGTACTAGTAAATTATTAGTAGATTTTAAGTTAAAAGATAGTAAAAAGTTTTTAAAGTTTAACGATGAATTTATTGTTCGATACCCATATATTTGTATGCTAAAATTTACAAAAAGCCTGCAAAACCTTGATGAAATTTTTTCTTATTTAAAAAATGATGATAGATATTATGTTAAAATGGGTGAAGGTTGGTTATTGTCATATTGTTTTATAAATCATTTTGATGAAACTTATAAATATTACGAAAACACTACTATAGATAAATCTATTTTATTAATTGGTATTCAAAAGGCTATTGATTCATTTAGAGTAAGTGAAGAAAATAAATTAAAGTTAAAGGAATTAAGGAGGACTTTAAGAAGTGACAAATAAGGAAAAAATGTTAGGTGGATATCTTTATATAGCTAATGATAAAGAATTGGCAAAAATGTATAAAGTAAGTAAACAATTTGAAGAAGAATATAATCAAACTAGTTTTAGAGATGAAGTTCGTCGTAAATCAATAATTAGATTGTGGTTTGGAAAAGTTAAAACTAATTATAATATAACGCCTCCAATTCATTGTGATTATGGTAAAAATATCGAAATAGGCGAAAATTTTTATGCTAATTATGATTGTATATTTTTAGATGTATGTAAAATTACTTTTGGTGATAATGTTTTTCTTGGGCCTCGTGTTAATTTCTTTACTGCTTGGCATCCAATTGATGCACAAATAAGGAATACTCAATATGAAGGTGGAAAACCTATTACAGTTGGTAATAATGTTTGGATTGGTGGTGGTGCGATTATTAATCCTGGAGTCACAATTGGCGACAATGTAATAATCGGAAGTGGAAGTGTTGTTACTAAAGATTTACCTGGAAATGCAATTTATGCCGGAAATCCAGCTAAAAAAATTCGTGATATAACAGATGAAGACAAAAAATATTGGTCTGAACGTTATGAAAACGAAATTAATATGTAAAAAGGAGAGATTATGTATAGAACTAGATTAGTTAGCAAAGATACTTACTATGTTGGAGCAAGTGATAGACGTCTTGCTTTATTTGAAAATATTTACCCATTAAATGATGGTGTTAGTTATAATTCATATATTATTTTGGATGAGAAAACTTGCTTATTAGATACTGTTGATAGTAGCGTTTTTGATGTTTATATTGAAAAAGTAAAAGATGTCTTACAAAATCGTAAATTAGATTATTTAGTAATTCATCATATGGAGCCTGATCATAGTGCTTCAATTTTAAAAGTAATCAAAGAATATCCTGATGTTACTTTAATTATTAATCCAAAAATTCAAGTAATGTTAAATAACTATTTTGGATATGACCTTAAAAATGTCTTATTAATGAAAGATGGTGAAACATTATCCTTAGGTAAACACTCTTTAACATTTGTATATGCTCCAATGGTTCACTGGCCAGAAGTTATGGTAAGTTATGATAGTTATAGTAAAACTTTATTTAGTGCTGATGCTTTTGGAACTTTCGGCGCATTAAGTGGAAACTTATTTGCTCATGAAGTCGATTTTTCTCATAATTATCTTGATGAAGCACGTCGCTATTATACCAATATTGTTGGTAAATATGGAACTCAAGTTCAAGCTATTTTAAAGAAAGCAGGTACTTTAGATATAGAAAGTATTTGTCCACTTCATGGACCTATTTGGAGACAAGATATAACCTATTTAATTGATTTATATGATAAATGGAGTTTATATGAACCAGAAGTTAGCGGTGTATTAATTATTTATGGAAGCATATATGGACATACTGAAAAAGCAGCTAATTTATTAGCAGATGAATTAAGTTTATTAGGCATTAAAAATATAAAAATGTATGATGCTAGTAAAACAGATACATCAATACTTTTAAGTGAAACTTTTAAATATTCCCATTTAGCAATTTTAAGCTCAACTTATAATATGGGAATTTTTACTCCTGTTGAAAATTATATTTTAGATTTAAAAGCTCATAATATGCAAAATAGAAAAGTTGCTTTAGTTGAAAACGGATCATGGGCTCCTAATAGTGGCTGTCTAATGAAAAAATTATTTAGTGAAATGAAAAATATGACAATTTTAGAACCTTTAGTCACTATTAAATCAAATGCAAATAATGAAAATTTAGAAGGTATTAAAAAGTTAGCTAATGAAATTGCTAATGATTTCCCTAAATTAAGTCTAAAAGAAAATCCACTATTTAAAATTACTTATGGATTATATGTATTAACTACTAAGAATAAAGAAAAATTTAATGGATGTATTATTAATACATTATCGCAAGTTAGTGAAAACCCAACAAGGATTATGGTCAGTGTTAATAAACACAATTTCACAAGTGAATTAATAAATGAAACTAAAGAGTTTAATGTTTCAATGTTATCGATTCATACACCATTTTCATTAATTAAAAGATTTGGCTATCAATCTGGAAAAGATGTCGATAAGTTTGTAGGATTTAGTGATTATAGATTGGCTAATAATAAAATTCCTTATATTACTAGATTTACTAATGCTTTCTTATCATTAAAAGTTTTAGATGTTATCGATAATGATAGTCACTTTACATTTATTTGTGAAATTACTGAATCTAAACAACTCTCAAAAGAGGAATCATTATCTTACTCCTATTATATGGATAATATAAAACCAAAAACTCCTCGCAATACTGGAGTTAAAAAAGGCTGGATTTGTAAAATCTGTGGTTATGTTTATGAAGGAGAAGATATCCCTGCTGATTTTATTTGCCCTATTTGTAAACATGGTGTAAGTGATTTTGAAAGGATTAAATAAATGGAAAAAATAAGTTTTAATGAATATCAAAAAGAAGCTTATAAACTAATTAGTGAAGAAGGTAGAAAAGATTTAATCACTAATGGAGTTTTAGGTCTTGCTGGAGAAACAGGCGAATGTTGCGATATTGTTAAAAAGCATAAATTTCAAGGACATGAACTTGATAAAGAACATCTAAAAGATGAACTTGGTGATGTACTTTGGTATATTGCTGAAACATGTTCAGGTTTAGGTATTACTTTAGAAGAGGTAGCTTTATTTAATTTAGAAAAATTACATAAAAGATATCCAAAAGGATTTGAAAAGGAAAATTCTATTCATCGTAAGGAAAATTAAAAAATGAAAAAATATCTATTAGCAATTGATCAAGGAACAACATCAACACGTGCAATTTTATATTCTAAAGAAAGAAAAATCTTTTATAAAACACAAGTTGAAGTAAAGAACTTCTTTCCTAAGGAAGGTTATGTTGAACAAGATGCTTTAGATATTTATTTAAGTGTTTTAAATGTTATTAATGACATTATCACTAAAACTAATATTTCTATTGATGAAATAGATAGTTTAGGGATTACAAACCAACGAGAAACAACGATTGTGTGGGATAAAAAGACTGGAATGCCTGTTTATAATGCAATTGTCTGGCAATCACGTCAATCTAATAGTTATTGTGAAAAATGGGAAAAATATAAAGATTTAATACATAAAAAAACTGGATTAATTCTTAACCCATACTTTAGCGCAAGTAAAATTCGATATATTTTAGATCATATTAAAGATGGGCAAGCTCGAGCCGAAAAAGGAGAACTCCTTTTTGGAACTGTCGATTCATGGCTTATTTATAAGTTAACAAAAAATCATTATACAGATATAACAAACGCTTCTAGAACAATGTTATTTAATATTAATTCATTAGATTATGATGATGAATTATTAAAAATATTTAACATTCCGCGAATAATGCTTCCTGAAGTTCTTTCTTCGAATGATTATTATGGAGACGCTAATATTTTTGGGAGTAAAATTAAAATTAATGGAGTAGCTGGCGATCAACAATCAAGCTTATTTGGTCAAGCCTGTTTTGATGTTGGAAGTAGTAAATCAACATATGGAACAGGTTGTTTTATGTTAGTAAATATTGGAGAAACTCCAGTCTATTCAAAAAATGGATTATTAACAACTATTGCCTGGAAAATTAATAATAAAGTTACTTATGCTCTTGAAGGTAGTGTATTTATGGGTGGAGCAACTATTCAATGGCTTAGAGATCAAATTGGTTTAATTCAACAAGCTAGTGAAAGTGAAAAATATGCAAAAAAAGTTAATAATGAGTTAGGTGTTTATATTGTTCCAGCTTTTGTTGGTTTAGGTGCTCCTTATTGGGATAATGAATGTAAGGGTGCAATATTTGGTTTAACTAGAGGAACAACTAAAGCTCATTTAATTAGAGCGACCTTAAATTCAATTGCTTTTCAAGTTAAAGATATAATTAACGTTATGGAAAATGAAGGAGATTGTAAAATTCAAACTTTAAAAGTTGATGGAGGAGCTACCGCTAATAATTATTTAATGCAATTTCAAGCGGATATTTTAAATAAAGATATTATTTTACCCGAATTTATTGAAGTTACTGCTTTAGGAGCAATATATTTAGCAGGTTTAGGAAGTGGATATTTTTCAAGCTTAGACGAAATTAAAAATTTAAATAAAGTTGAAAAAATTTTTAAGCCACAAATGAATAAAGAAGAAATTAATAAACTTGATAAGAATTGGAAAAAAGCAATTGAAGCAACGAGATTATTTAAATGATAAATATTGACGAAATTTTAGAAAAAAATAATGTAATTATAATAAGTAAAAATGAATTAAAATCATACTTTTTAAACAAAAAGTCTTTAAAACCTCAATTAAATTTTAAGTTTTTATCAATTGAAGAAGTAGAGACTGCATTATTTGGAAATTTTGATAATAATAGTATTAAGGTTCTTTTAAAAGAAAATAAGTGGTCATTTAATAAAATTAATAAGTATTTAGGTTATATTAAAAAGGGTATAAATTTAAAAGCAAATAAAGACATTGAAGAAATTTATGAAATTCTTAAAAATAACGATTTAATTTATATTGATGAAAGTTATAAATATTTATTCAAAAATAAATTAGTAATTTTTTTAGGTATACCTAGTAATTCATTAGAAGCTAATCATATAATTGATTATGTTGATATTGATAAAAAGGATGTTCTATTTATTAGTTTAAATGATTTATTTATTCAAAAGAAAGATTTAAAAGTTACAACTTTTTCAACTCTTGATCACAGTTTACATACTTTATTTAATGAAATTATCACTTTATTAAATAATAAAATTGAACCTCGTGATATCAAAATTATAACTGATATTAATAATAATTATTTTTATTTAGATTTATTTGCAAAATACTTAAATATTCATTTAAATTTTCCTAATAAAAAAATATTATATGATACTAAAATTGCTAAGGAGATAGAAAAAGATTTAGAAAATTTTGATATTTTGAAGCTTGATGAACTTTTTCCTAATTCAATAATAAAAGATAAAATTAAAGAAGTTCTAACTTTTTATGATTTTTCAAATTTAATTGATAAGAATACAAACTATAAAGAAATTCTTAGTTCAATTAAACTTAATGATGAAGATAATATTGAAGGAATTAAAGTTAGTGATACTTTAGAATATGCTAATGGTAAATATATTTTTATTTTAGGCTTTGATAATGATATTTATATTCGTAATTTCAAAAATAATGATTTATTAGATGACGCTTCTAAAATTAAAAATGGAATAGATTCAAGTGATTTAAATAATAAGATTTATAGTGATTTATATGATAATTTTTTAAATTTAGATAATTGTCTAAATTTATATTTTTATGAAACTTTTGCAGGAAAAAAGAAGGAAATTAGTTATTTTTTCACTAAAAGATATAATGAAAATGAACTTAAAAATTATTTAATTCAACCATTAGTTATTAAAAAAGATTATAACAAAATTATTGCTAAAACTTATTATAGTTATTTTAAAGAACTTCATGATAATTATCATGAAGATACTTTAAGTTATCACCTTTATAATAATCATTTTCATAAATTAGATAATTATGATAATTCATTTAAAAAATTTGATATCAAAGATAAGGAATTATTTCCTTTAAGTTATACTCAACTTAATACTTTCTTTAAATGTCCATTCCTATACTTTTTAACTTATATTTTATCTATAGATGAATTTGAAGATACTTTTAATACATTATTAGGTAAACTTTCTCACTCGATATTGGAACATATTTATGATAAAGATTTTGATTTTAACTTATGTTACGATAAAGAAATTAAAGAATTTAATGGTTTATTTTCTGATAAAGACTTATTAATACTCGATAAATATAAAAAAATATTGGAAAGTGCTAGTAAATTTTTAATTGAGGGATCAAAATATATCTTAAACTTTAATCATTATAGTGAAGAATCAATATGGGTAAATACTAATATAAATAATATTCAATTTTATGGAAAGGTTGATTCAATATTAGAATCAAAAGATGCAATTCAAGTAATCGATTATAAAACAGGAAGTACCTCGATAAGTAAAACAATGATTGATTATGGACAAGGTTTACAATTACCAATATATGCTTATTTAATTATGAATTCAAAAAAATTTTCTAATAAAGGAATTAGTGGCGTATATTATGTAAATCTAACACCTGATTCATTATTTGATTATGATAATTTTAATGAAGAAGAACTTTATGATGTCTTTAAAAAGAATGGATTAACTGCAAATAATATAGACTACTTAACACAATTTGAGAAAGATATTTTAATTGATTTTGAAGGGAAATACTTAAAATTTAAAATTAAGAAAGATGGAAACTTTAAAAAAGATTCAACTTTTGATTTTAAGGATTTTAATAAAAAAATGGATGAATTTTTAAAATTATTTTATGAGTATTATGATAATTCAAACTATCCTATTTCACCTTTATATAATTCGGAAAATGATTATAATCCACCTTGTAAATATTGTTCATTTAATGACATATGTTATAAGAAGAAAAAAGATTATCGTATAAAAGAAAATCTAAAGGAACTTAAAAATGGAAAGAACTAAGGAACAATTAGCGGCAATTAATTCTACTGGTAATGTTATAGTTTCAGCTGGAGCTGGAAGTGGTAAAACTAGTGTTTTAACTGAAAGAATTTATAGGCGTTTAAGTAAAGATGTTAACTTAGATGAAATTTTAATATTAACTTTTACTGATGCTGCTAGTAAGGAAATGAAAACTCGTATTAAGGATGAACTTTCTAAAAATGGATCTACTAAACATTTAGTGCCTTTAGTTGATAGTGCTAATATTTCGACTTTTGATGCTTATTTTCTTTATTTATGTAAAAAGTATTCTTCTAGACTTAATATATCAAGCGACATTCAAAATATTCCTGATGATATCTTAAAAATAAAAAAATATTCGATTTTAGAAGGGATTTTTGATGAATTATATATAGAAAAAGATCCTCAATTTATAAAATTAATTCATAATTACACTAAAAAAGATGATAAATATATAACGGATTTTATTATTAAAATTTCTGATGCTATTAGTGATATAAAAGATATTGATGAATATTTTAATAGTTACTATGACAATTATCTTTCAAATGAAGCATTTGAAAGATTTATTATTAATAATATTCAAGAAGTTATTGATAATAAAATAGAAAGTCTAAAACACATAATTTCTCATTTATCAAATGAAGAATATAAAAGAAAAATGAATGTTAATTTAAGTGAAATATTAGATAATTATTCATTAAAATATTTATCAGAAAATAAACCTAAAATTAAATTACCAAATAGACCTAGTGACGATGAAGAAGATATTGAAAGAAAAAATGAAATTTCAGAAATTACTAAATTTATTAAAGAAACCGTTTATAGTGTTGATTATGACAATTTAGTTAAAGTAGACTTAAAAAATAATCAAGAAATTATTCCTTATATATTTAATATTGTTAAAAAATTAATTAATGAAACTAATAAATTTAAATCTAACTTTGGTTTTTATACTTTTAATGATATTGCTTTAATGGCCAAAAAATTATTAATAGAAAATGAAGATATTCGATTAGAAATTAAAAATAAGCTTAAATTAATAATGATTGATGAATATCAAGATACATCAAAATTCCAAGAAGAATTTATCGATTTAATTAGTAATAACAATGTTTTTGTTGTAGGAGATATTAAACAATCTATTTATGCATTTAGAGGAGCTAATCCAAGTCAATTTAAGGATAAATACGATAATTATAAATATAAAAAATTAGGTCAAGCAATTGATATGAACGATAACTTTCGAAGTCGTGAAGAAATAAATAATGATATTAATAAATTATTTAGTGAAATTATGACTTTAAAACAAGGTGGAGCTGATTATCAACTTGAACATTTAATTAAAACTGGTAATAAAGAGTATAGTAAACTTAAAACAACTAATCCTCATGGAATTTTTGTTTTACCTTTTGAAACAAAAAAAGAAAGTGAAAATGATGAAGTAGAAGATGAGAAAAGTAATAATTCTGGAGTAAAGAAAAAGAAAATTGAAATAGATGCTTGCTTAGATGATGTTATTAAAAGAATTAATAATAAGATGCAAGTTATATATTCTTATTATAATGAAGAAGGCAAAAAAAATTTAGGATTACGAGATGCTAGTTTTAAAGATTTTACATTTTTAATAAATAAATCAACAGATTTCTATTTAATAGAGGAAATATGTAAAGAACGTGGAATTCCAATTAACGTTGTTCGAGATGAAAATTTAATTAGTGATGATGTAATAATTTCCTTAATTAGTTTATTAAAGTTAATTAATGGTTTAATGAATAATGATTTATCGATATCTGATGAAAAACATTATTTTGTAAGTGTAGTCCGTAGTTTTTTATATTGTTATAGTGATGAAGAGATTTATAAATTGATTAAGAATGACACTTATCGTCAAGATAATGTATATTTAAATATAAAAGAATTTAGTGTTAAACATAAAGATTCTTTATTAAGTGAAATTTATTTAGATACAATAAAAGAATTTAATTTTTTAGATAAAGTATCATTATTAGGAAATTCTCTTAATAAGTTAAATTATTTAAGAATTTTTTATGAAAGAACATTAATAATGGATAAATTATGTTATAACCTTGAAGATTTTATTACTTACTTGGAGCGTTTAAATGATTTAGAAATTAAAATGACTAATAGAAAAGTTGGTGAAGCAAAAGATGCCATTACTTTAACAACAATTCATAAATCAAAAGGGCTTGAATATAATATTGTTTATTTACCTTTATTATTTGCTAAATCTACACCTCAAGAAAAAGATCACTCATTTTTTATTAACGCAAAGTATGGATTTTATTTACCAAGTCTTTATAATTCAAAAAATAAAACTTTACATGAGTTATTTTATAATGAATATGATAATCGAAATGCTTATGATGAAAAAATTAGATTGTTATATGTTGCTTTAACTAGAGCAAAAGAGGAAGTAATTATCCCTTTAAGCGATGAAAATAGTAAAGCGATGGATGATTTATTTGATGTTGATATAAGAAAAAGAATTGAAAATAGTCAAACTTTAGGTGAAATAATGTTTGCTTCGAAAGATATTAGTTTTGAAAAATCATATTACCTAAATATGCCTTTAAAAACTAAAAAAACTGATGATACTAATAATCATAATAATAATGATGAAAAAATAATTATTGAAGCATTCAATAATTATACTTATAAAACAAAAAAGAGTTTTAAAGCTAGTAAAGATCTTGATTTAAGTGTGAGTTTAAAGACTTTAAACTATGGTACTCATATTCATTTGTTAATGGAAGAAGTAGATTTTACTAATAAAGATACTAAATTTATTAAAAATAATAAGGAAAAAATAATGATTGATAAGATTTTAAAAAATGATATTTTTAATAACTTAGATCAAGCAAAAATTTATAAAGAATATCAATTTATTAATGACGAATATAATATTGTTATAGATTTAATGATTGAGCATCAAGATTATATTGATATCATTGATTATAAATTAAAAAATATTAGTGATGAGGAATATAAAGAGCAGCTTAATACTTATCGAAAAATAATCTTTTCATTATTTAAAAAGAAAGTAAAATGTTATTTATTATCAATTATGGATAATGATTTAAAAGAGGTTTATGAATAAAGAAGTATTAAATTTAATTGAGATATACACTAAAGAAAGTAAAGAATTACAAAAAGCTTTAGCTTTTAAATATAACTGGTTAAATAAAAAATTTATTATCGAAGGAAATTTAGATTTCACTTTTGATAATAGCGGACTTAAACATTATGATTTTATTGAGTCTTTATATGATGGAATTATATTATTAAAAAAACCAAGAATCGAAGAAGAATATTTTACAAGCGATGAAATAGAATATATTAAATTTTTTACTGAAGATCTTTTAGCATTGGAGTTATATGATGAAATTCCTAAAAATAGTAAAGATAATTTTTTTATTGAATTAGATTTTACTAAATTGGAATTATCTGAATATAATTCTTTATTTGCTAATTTTTATCGTACAATAGATTTTAAAGATTTAGATATTAATTTAAAAAAACCTGATTTTTATGAAGTTATAAAATGTCTAATTATTCGAAAAAGACTGCAAAACCTCATTATTTTAACTAAAAATCAATATATCGATAATAAAATTTATTTACCAATTATTTCTAAAATTTATATCAATAATAAGACTAGTAGAAAATTAGTAGAAACTTTGGAGGAAATTAGTAATAAGTTTAAAGTGGAGGTTATAAATTATGAGGACAATAATTTTTGATAAAGAAACTTTTTTAAGGTTTGCTAAATTAATCAATACTCCTGACTATATTAATCTTGATACATTTTATGATGTTTATAAGGCAGTTAATGAAGGTGTTGTTGATGTAATGAATAAAACTGAAGGTTTTAAATTTACTCCAATTAATCCCGGAACAATCATCCTTTATATCGTTAATGAATTTATATTTTCATTAAAAAATTATTCTTTAGATAAAAAGATTGCTTTACAAAATGATGAAAATTTTCTTTCACAACTTGCTTCAACATGTGCCGATAAATATTTAACTAATGAGCAACTTAATTATAAATCAACTTCCTATTTAAATAGATTTAATCCACCTATTTCAACGCTTTCTTTATATTTAAATTTTACTTTGAGAACTTTAAACGAAATTAAACCTTCAGATAAATATAACGAACTAATTAGCGATATGTTAAAAAAAGCATTTTCGATGGGAAAATGCATTTTAGAACTATTAAACGATGGATTTGAAACTGAAGCCTTTTCAACCTGGAGAACACTTCACGAAAATGAATGCATTTTAACTTGTTTAATTAAATACGGTGAAAATATTTTCAATGCTTATTTCCGTCACATTACTTATGCCTTAGCTTATAGAGGACAAGTAAAAGACAAAGAAGAATGCGATAAAATCTTTGTGGAAATTAAAGAAAATATGAAAAAGCATGATCTTAAAAGTAAAGATATGAAGAAATATATTGAATATGGTTATTTATTTGCTATTCCAAACATTAAACTTAATGAGGATTTTAAATTAAATTTCCGTGATGGTATTGAAAAACTAGCTGGTTTAAGTGGTTATTCAAAAACATATGAGATGAGTAGTGAAATATCTCATTCCTCCCCACTTCTTATTTTTTCAAATAAAGAATATTATTTTGTTGTCACTTTAGTAAATTTATATGAAACTTTCTTTAGATTAGAAAATATTTTTGATCAATTTTATCGTCACTTTACTAAAAAAGAGCTTTGGACTCAATATTACATGTTAAAAAACACATATATTCGTCAATTACACTTTATTTATTTAGAACTTGTTAATAAAGTTAAAAAAAGTACTATCACGAGTGATAGTACTAAGGAAAATAAAGAGTCAAAAAATATTAATAATTAAACATTATTTTTAGTTTTACCATCTCGATAACAACTTCCGCCAATAAATTCGCGTAATAAGGAATTACATGGAACCCATTTTTCATCGACATCTTTAAAGTATTTTAATAAGCGAATTAATCTTTCGGCATCTGGGAAATATTGATTATCATGATCAATTTTTGTTAATAATGGCATTGCATATTTTTTTAATACGCAGAGTTCATAATTTAAGAAACTATCGAAAACATAATTAGCATCTTCTTGAGTGTCATAAATCCATTTAAACTCACCCTTTCTAACATTTGGCCACATCGAGAAAGTTTCGATAGCACTAGCATTACGATATTTATAATCGCGAACGATTCTTCTTAATAGACGAATATCTGTGATAGAGATAGGATTTTCTCTATCAATATTAATTTGAGCTTGAGGGGAAATATAAATTTTAAATTTTAAATATTTTGGAATTAAAGAAGTCATTTCTTCATTTAAAGCATGAATTCCTTCAATTACTACTGGATCATGTTCACCTATTTTAATAGTGCGACCTTTTTTTCTAGAATTACTCTTAAAATCAAAAATTGGTAAAGTAACTACTTTCCCGTTTAATAAATCAATTAAATCTTGATTAAATTGAGCTTTATCAAGAGCATCAATAGATTCAAAATCCCTTGAACCATCATCAGCAAATGGAACTTCCTCACGATTTTTATAGTAGTCATCAATAGAAATACGAGTAGGATGAATACCACGACTTTCAAGTTCCATAACTAATCGATCACTAAAAGTAGTTTTTCCACTACTTGATGGACCTGCAATACATATTAAACGTATATTATTGATTCGGTCTTCAATTCTTTGCCCAAGTTCACATAGCATTCTATTATGTTTATTTTCACATAAATTAATTAATTCAACTGCTTCTTTATTTTTAATATTGTAGTTAATACGACTAACACTATCTAAACTAACTAAATTTCCCCAATATTGAGCTTCATTTAAGGCGCTTGAGAAGGTTGGCTCATCTTTAAAGTCAGGAATTTCACCATTCATTTCACTTCGAGGATAAGAAATTAATAATCCTGGGCTATAAACACGAATATCGAATTTTTGTAAATATCCGGTACTTGGAACCATTCTTCCAAACATGTAGTTATAATAATCATCACACTTATAGAAGTGGACAGTTTTTTCTGGACGGTATTTTAATACTTTAACTTTGTCATCATATCCAAATTTTTTATATAAATCTAATGCTTTTTCTTTTTCAACAATAATTCTTTCAAGTGGTAAATCTTTATCGACTAATTCATGCATTTTATCTTCGATTGTATTAACCATATTGACGTTAAGTAATTTATTTTTATTGATTACTTGAGCATAAATTGATCTATTAACTGAATAAGTTAACTTAAACTTTAAATCAGGATAAACTTTATGGGCAGCCATTAAAAATAAATATCGAATACTTGCTTCATATACACCCATTGCACTATGATCTTTAAGGGTTAAAAAATCAACTTTTGAATCCTTATCTATTTCATAATTTAAATCTCTAGTGAAATTATTTACACGAGCACAAATTATATTTTTATCATTGTTAGTTAAATCAATAAGCTTAATTTTTTTGTCGAAAAAAAGTTCTTGCTCCTTAAGAGTAATTTTAAATCCCATATTGGATACCTCCGGTAGAAAATATATTAACATAAAATTTTTAAAAATTGAATAAATAAAGTTATTTTTGCAAGGTTTTAGAGTATAATAAATGTATGATAAACATTTTACTTACATGGAACGAATTTTGGGTAAATATTGGTGAATTTTTTAAACGTATTGGCAATGATTTATATACATTTTGGATTAATCCAAGTGAAGGAACACCATATTTAGCAACTTTCTTATTTGCGTTAGTTTACCTTGTCTTAGGTTATTTCCTTATTAAATTAATTAATAAAATTATAAGAAAGTTATTTAAGATTAATAAAAGAAGATTTACTAACGATAAAACAATTAAAAATTTTATTGCTAAATGTATAAGTGTTTTACTTTATCTATTCTTAGTTTTTTCATTTTTAGCAATGCTTGGCGTTTCTTTAAATGGAGTAGCTCAAATATTCTCTAGTGCAATTTTAGCAATTGGTTTATCACTTCAAGATGTTATAAGTAATTTTGCAAGTGGATTAATAATTTTAACAAGTAAACCATTTATAACCGGTGATTATGTTAATTTTAATAATGGTGAAGCAGAAGGAAGCGTCGTTGATGTTAGATTTTTATCGACAATTTTAGAAACTCCTGATAAACAAGTAATAACAGTTCCTAATAAAACGATTACAAGTTCAGTGATAATGAATTATTCAACTGCTAAAAATAGAAGAGTTAATATAATTGTTGGAGTTAATTATGATAGTGACATTGACTTAGTAAAAGAAACATTATTAAGTTTAGCTAACGATGATCCTAGGACTATTAAAGAAATAACTCCTGTTTGTTATTTAGCTAAATTAAATGAATACTCTTTGGATTTTTCATTAAGATTTTATGTTAAAAATGAAGATTATTGGGATGTTGTATTTAAAATTAACGAATTAGTTATTAAGAAATTTAGAGAAAAGAATATCGACATTCCATTTAAAAGAATTGACATTTATGACTTAAATGACAAAAAAGTTGATTTAAATAAAGAAACGAATTAATAAAATATTAAAAAATAAATTGAAATAGTTTAAAATAATTTTAGTATTAGAGGTGTCTAGAAATGAGAAATTTCGTATTTATATCGCCACATTTTCCAGATAGTTACTGGAAATTTTGTCTTAGTTTAAAAAATAGAGGATTTAATGTATTAGGTATTGGAGATGCTCCATATTTTGAAATACCTGATCAATGTAAGTTTGCTTTGACAGAATATTATTGTTGTCAAAATATGGATGATTATGAAAATTTAAAGCGTGCCGTTAAATATTTTGAAGATAAATATGGCCATATAGATTTTCTTGAATCAAATAATGAATATTGGCTTGAAAAAGATGCTAAATTACGTGAAGACTTTAATATTAATACTGGTGTTAAACCTGATGAAGTTCGTTACTTTAAACATAAATCACTTCAAAAGGAAATTTTTACTAGAGCTGGGTGTAAAGTAAGTCGATATATTTTACTAGATACTTATGAATCATTAGTTAAATTTTCTAAACAAGTTGGTTATCCAATATTTGCTAAACCAGATAATAGCGTTGGAAGTCATGGAACTTATAAAATTAATAATGATGAAGAATTAAAAGCGTTTTATAATAAAGTTGATAAATCGGTACCATATATTATTGAAGAATTTGTTAGTGGAAGAATTATATCTTTTGACGGAGTTAGTGATTCAAAAGGTAATGTTATTTTCTCAACATGGAATATCTTTTTAGATAGCGTTGCTAATATTGTAAATGATAATCTAGATGATATGTATTATTGTGATCCTAATATTGATCCAGTATTTAATGAAATTGGTAAAAAAGTTGTTAAGGAGTTTAATTTAAAAAATCGTTTCTTTCATATAGAATTTTTTAAACTAAAAGAAGATCATCCTTATTTAGGAAGTAAAGGAAGTTATATACCTTTAGAAGCTAATATGCGTCCTGCTGGAGGATATACTCCTGATTTAATTGATTATGCTAATAGTATTTCTGTATATGATATTTATGCTGATTCAATCGCTTATGATGAAAATAAAGAAGTACCAGGCGATAAAAAATATTATGCAATAACTTCAAGTAGAAGATTTAATCTTAATTATTTGCATTCTAATGAAGAAATCTTATCGAAATATAAAAATCATATTACGATGAGTGGCGAATATCCTTTAGCAATTAGAGACGCTATGGGAGATTACTATTATTTTGCTAAATTTGATACATTAGAAGAAGCACTTGAATTTGATAACTTTGTAAGAGGCAAGTAAATGAAAAAAGATTTATTTAAAAATTTCTATGATAAACCTTTAAATGAAGAAAGTTTTTTTGCACTTATTGAAATTGAAAAAGGTAGTAAAAATAAGTATGAATTTGATTTAGATACAGGTTTTTTAAAGCTTGACCGTATTTTATATACATCAACTCACTATCCACATAACTATGGATTCATTCCATTAACTTTAAGTGAAGATGGTGATCCACTTGATGTATTAGTTATTTGTAGTGAACCAATTTTACCAATGTCAATTGTCGAATGTAAACCTATTGGAGTTTTAGAGATGCTCGATAGTGGTAAAAAAGATTATAAGATTATGGCTGTTCCAAAAAAAGATCCTTTTTATAATACTTATAATGATATTAGTGAATTACCAGAGCATATAAGCGAAGAAATTTCTCACTTTTTTAAAGTTTATAAAACATTAGAAAATAAAAACACTGAAATTGGTGGACTTTATGGGAAAGAAGTAGCTCAAAAAGTTCTAAAAGAATGCATATTAGCTTATCAAAAAGATTAATTTTCTTTTAAAATTCGATTAAGTTTTTCTAAGGCGATGGTATGGTAAATTCTATCGCCTCTTTTTTTGAATAAATATAAAGCCCAATAATAGAACAATAAATCAAGGAAATTAATAAAAATCTTTGTTCTTTTTCTTTTAGTTAAATTAAGTTTACTTCCAAAATATTTACTTAAGAAAAATTCTTCTTGAGTTTCGTTTAAATTATTTTCACTTATAAAACTTGCTAAATCAAAATAAGGATTATTCATTGAAGAATATTCCCAGTCAATTAAAACTAATCCACCATTATTTTTAAATAGTAAATTATTTTTAACTAAATCATTATGACACATAACCATTTGATCTTTTGACAAAATGGATTTAACTTGATTGATAATCTTTCGTTCAATTTTTTCATCGATATAAACGCTTGAGGATAAACTTTCTTTATAAACTTTTAATTTATAAAACATTTGATAACCAAAATTAACTTTAACTTCAGAGTTATGAAGTTTTTTTAATGTTTTAGCTACATAAGTGATTTGCTCATTAGTAGGTGTATTTACATATTCTCTCGTATTATGAACGAATTTAGAAATTTTAATTCCAGAATTAGTATCAAAATGAAGTATTTTTTCTGAAACTTTTAAATTTTCAATTGCTTTGTAAGATGCTAATTCGTTAGTGAAGGTAATGGTCTCGTCTTTATTATCTTTAGGAATTCTTATAACGTAAGCATCGTTTATTAAATAATTTTCATTATTAAATCCATTTTCAATTTTAGTAATTGAACGAATTTTTTTATTTAGGGTTGTTTCAAATAATGTTTTAATACTTTGTTTCATATTGATATAATCATACAACATTTTTAACTAGTTTTGTGTTAAGATTTTAATATGAATTGCATTATTTTATTTGAACCTGAAAAACCATCAAATGTTGGAAATATTATGAGAACATGTGTTGCAACAAATTCTAAATTAATAATTGTTGGAAAATTGACTTTTCCTCTTAATGATAAAAGTTTAAAAAGAGCAGGAATGGATTATATTGAATCTTTAGATTTTGAATATTACGAATCTTTAGATGAATTATTTAAACATTATGATGAGAATAAAATTTATTATGTGACTAGATATAGCAACAATTTATATTCAGAAATAGATTTTCATGATGTTATAGAAGATACTTATTTAATGTTTGGAAAAGAAAGTAGTGGAATTCCTAAAGACTTACTTTCAAAACATTTAGATCATACTATTAGAATACCAATGGCAATAAACGCTCGTAGTTTAAATTTATCTAATAGTGTAGCAATAACTTTATATGAAGTATTAAGACAACAAAAATATTTTGGATTAAGTTTAAAAGAAGAAATAAAAGGAGAAGATTATTTAAATAAATTTAAAAACGATTAGCTTTTGATAAGTATTGTTTAATATCATATTTAAATTTATTTATATAAAAAGTTTCATATTTTAATAAATTAACTAAACCTAATGTTGATGTTTTTTTAACATTTGCTACTTTTGTAAAATAGACTTCCCCAACATCAACATTAGCTAAATATAACGCTAATTCCGAAGCTATTTCTTTTTCATCATTAGTTGGATTATCATTAAAAATAATAACATGAGGACCATGATAATCCTTTGCATGAAGATAATAATGATTTTTATTAGCGATAGTAAAAGTTAATTCATTATTTTGTTTAGCATTTTTTCCAAAACCTATTTTTGTTTTATTAAATAAAAAATAATAAGGTTTTGCAGCGTTTTTGATATTTTTAGGGATATTTTTTATACGTATTTTAATAAAATTTCTTTTATCTAATTCATAAATTAATTCTAAATAATCATCTTCTTTATAAAATTTTATTGAATTTAAAATATTATCTATATAATCTAAATCTTTTTTAGTTTCGTTAATATAATTATCAACTAAGCTTAATGAAGTTTTAGCTTTTTTATATTGTTTATAATAATATTGGCTATTTTCAATAGGAGTGTATTCTTCTTTTAAAGGAATACTTAAATTTTCATAAATTAGTGATTTATCGCCTTTAAAGATATTATCAAGATTAGCTAAAATTAAATCTCCATAATCTTTATATATTAATTTGTTGTTATTTTCTTTTTTTTCATTTTCTAATTTACTTATTTTATTTATTAGTGTTTTTCTTTTTCTTTTTAATGATGCAATAACTGTAATATATTTCTCTTTTAAATAATTATCTTCTAAGTCTAGGATATATTTATCAATAAATTTAAAATTATTATCACTAATTTCTTTTGAGAACAAACTTTTAAAAGGAAATTCATAACTTAAGCCATTGATAATTGGATGATGTGCTTCAAGTCCGCGATAATGAAGTGCATCGACAATTTTGTTATTTGAGATAATTATTAAATTAGTATTTGCTTTAAATACTTCAAAGATTAATGTATAAAATTCTTTATCATAAGTATCTGTTGTTTTAATAAAATCCAAGGAAATAATATTATCATCATTTAATAAAGATGCTTTTAATAAATATGATCCAAGTAATTTAGTTTTTAATCTAGTTATAAAACTACTATTTAAAGAAAAATTAAGTTTATTAGGAATAACCTTCAAAAAAGGATAATTATTATTTAAGGAAATTAATAGACCCTCAGTTTTATTTTTTGAAAAATAAAAAATAAAATCATTAGAACTAACTTCGCTTATTCTATTGACAAAACTTTCTTTAAATTTTTCATTAATTTCTTCAATCTGAGATTTTAAATATTCCTTAAAAAACATAACAAAATTATAAATTAATAAAGCTATAAATAAAACTCTTTTGAGACAAATTTAAATAAAAATTCTAAAAATGTATTGAATATATCTAAAAAAATGCGATATAATCACGTATATTAATTATGAAGAGAAATTTTTTAGTTATTGTTAGTGGTCCAAGTGGTGTAGGCAAAGGAACTGTTGTAAAACTTTTAATGAATGACAAAAGTTTAAATCTTGTTTACTCTATTTCAGCTACGACTAGAAAACCTCGAATTAATGAAGTAGATGGAAAAGATTATTTCTTTATAAGTAAAGATAAATTTTTAGAAATGCTTAAAAATGATGAATTACTTGAACATGCTGAATTTGTAAATAATTACTATGGAACACCACGTTCTTATATTGAAGAAACACTTAAACAAGGTAAAAATGTTTTATTAGAGATTGAAACTAATGGTGCTCAACAAGTTATGGAAAAGATGAAAGGAAAAGGTCTTATTACTATTTTCTTACTACCTCCATCTTTATACGATTTAGAATGTCGAATTAAAAATAGAAGAACTGAAACACTTGATGTAATTAAGGAACGACTAGATAAAGCTAATAAAGAATTACAACTTAAAAGTTTATATGACTATAATGTAATAAACGATACTCCAGAAAATGCTGCTAAACAAATTGCCAACATTATAAAAAGTTGTATGATTAAATAGATGTATCTATTAAATGTTTTAATTGAAAGAAATATATATGCATTAAATAATACTTTTTTATATGCGTCTAATGATTATGTTAATAAAGGAGTTAGAGTTTTAGTTGACTTTAATTCTTCAAAAGATCTTATTGGCTATGTCTTAGAAGTAAATGAGACGACCTTAACTATAGAAGAACTAAAGATTGAAAAAGGTTTTAATATCAGTTTTATAAAAGATATTATTGATACTAAACCATTATTAAATAGTGAGTTATTTGAACTTGGAAAAACTTTATCAAAAAAATATTTTTATCCATTAATTGGAACGTATCAAACAATGCTTCCAAAAACACTTAGGCCAAAAAACATTAAAACTAAATCTCATATTGCTTATGATTATTTTTATAAAATTAATCGTAATAATATTAATGCTGAATTAACTCCATTTCAGAAAAAAATCCTTGCAAAATTCAACTATTTTAATGAAATTAATAAAAATGAGCTTAATAAATCAAAAGGATTAGCTGACTTAATTAATAAAGGAATAATTGAAGAAATTAAAAAAGAAAAATATCGTTATAAACCTCAAAAATTATTTGAATATGAAAATGTAATTAATTTAACTAAAGAACAAGAACGTGTTTATAATGAAATTATTAACTCTAATGATTTAGTATATTTACTTTATGGCATAACAGGAAGTGGTAAGACTGAAATTTATATAAAGCTTATTGAACATTATCTTAAGAAAAATCAGACTGCCTTAATTCTTGTTCCAGAAATTTCTTTAACCCCATTAATGATTTCTAGAATACTTTCATATTTTAATGAAAATGAAATAGCTATACTACATTCTTCTTTAAAAGAGAGCGAACGATATGATGAGTATCGAAAAATTTCACTAGGGAAAGTTAAAATTGTTATTGGTACTAGAAGCGCCATTTTTGCTCCATTAGATAATATCGGTTTAATAATACTTGATGAGGAAGATTCTTCTTCATATAAAGAAGAAAAACTTTTACCATATCATGCTAAAGAAGTAGCTTTTATTCGAGCTCATTATTTTAATGGTAAGGTGATTTTAGGCTCTGCAACCCCTAGTATCGAAAGCATGGCAAAAGCGAAAAATAAAATTTATCATTTATTAAGACTTGAAAAAAGATATAACGAATTAAATTTACCTTTAATTTCATTAGTTGATCGTAAAGATATTACAAATTTTTCTTCAAAAAGTTATATTTTTTCTTTACCTTTAATTAAAGAAATACAAAATGCATTAAAAAGAAATGAACAAATAATTCTTCTAGTTAATAATAGAGGATATGGAAGAACATTTTATTGTCGTGAATGTGGTCATGTATTTAAGTGTCCTAATTGTGGGAGTAACTTAGTTTATCATAAAAATACTGATTCTTTATTATGCCATCATTGCGATTACAAAATGGCAAAGCCGAATAAATGTCCAAATTGTGGATCACACTTTTTAAGCTTTTATGACTTTGGAATTGAGAAAGTTGAAGAAGAATTTAAGAAAATTTTTAATGTTAAATATGAGGTATTAGATAGCGATAGAACTCCAAAAAGCCTGCAAATCTCAAATATTTTAAATAAATTTAATAAAAAAGAAGTGAATGTCTTAATTGGAACTCAAATTGTTAGTAAGGGGCATGACTTTAGTGACGTTACTTTAGTTGGCGTTATTAATGCTGATTCCTTCTTAAATTATCCTTCTTTTAGATCGTATGAAAATACCTTTAATTTAATTACACAAACTATTGGTCGAGCTGGAAGAAAAGATAAACCTGGAAAAGCAATTGTTCAAACTTCTTATTTAGATAATTATGCCATTAATTATGCAATAAATAATGACTATGAAAGCTTTTTCAATAAAGAAATAGAACAAAGAAAATTATTAAATAATCCTCCTTTTTATTGGGTTTTGAAGATTGAAATTGAATCTATTAATGAAAATGATTTATATGATTTTGGAAATGATATTTATGATTTATTTGCTTTAATTGAAAAAGATGTTATTGTTTATCGTCTTACAAATATTAGTTTCTTTAAAGAACGATATATTGGACAAGTTTTTGTTAAATATAAAAGACTTTCAGATATTGAATTAACTGTCAATAATCTTATAAATATTTTTAAGAATAAAAGTGGATTTAAGATTAAAATCGATCCTAACTCTTATGATTATTAATTAATTGAAAAAAAATCAAAAAATCAATGAAAAATCGTATAAAAAAATAGAAATCTATCTAAAGATAGTTTATTATAATTAAGGTAATAAGAGGTAATTGAATGGTAACTATTTCAATAATCGGTGTTGATCCTTACTTAGTAAGACAAATATCCAAAGCAATGACTGATAAAATAAGTAATATTTATGAAATCAGTAAAGATGATGTTAATTTTTATGCTCCAGAATGTTTATATATTCATGATGGAGTTGAACAAAATACTTGGAATGTTTTAGTAAAAGTCAATGCGCCAATTAAAGCAAAAATAATGGAAAAAGATGCAGTAAAAATCATTCGTGAGTTTATGAAAGGAGCTTGCATCCATTTAGCAATTGAATTTTATTATTATTCACAAGATAATCGTTATGAATTTATCGATGAAACTCATCCACATTTTATGACTGAAGAAAATTTAGTTTATGAAGATGATGATTATGACGATGAAAGTGAAGAAGGTGAAGAGGAAGAACCATATTTAGAAAATATGTTTGAAAACTTTGAAGAAAAGTTAAAGGGGAAATAATATATGAACATTTTAGAAATCTGCAAAAACACTTTAAAAGAAGCAATTAGCGAAAAAAAGGATTATTTTGAAATATTTTCAAAGTATGCAAAAGAAAATTCACTAACCGAAAAAGATAGAACACATTGTTTAATCCTAATTAATTCTTTCTTTAGAAATTACTTCTTCATTAATGAAACAACAAATTTTTTATTTGGAGATAAATCTAAGGAAGATTTAATTTATCCTATTGGTTTATATTTTGTTAATAATGGTTTAGTTAAAGTTTTACCTGAAGAGGAAACCTTAAATTACTTAAAAGATGTTTTATTAGCAAATAATATAAATCTTGATGTCGAAGACAATGTATTACTTGCTTTAAATCACATTTGCTATGAAAAACGTAAATTTGAATTCCCTAAACTTAAAAGAGGTAGTTTAAAATTCTTTAGTGTTAAATTTAATCTTCCAGAATGGTTTATCAAAATGATGATTAAGCACTATGGAAAAGAAGATGGAATTAAAGTTTGTCGTGAATTTAGTAAAACTCCTAAACAATTTGCTATGGTTAATACTTTTAAAGCTCCAATTCCTGGTAGTGAAGAATTAACTAAAAATTTTAAAGAAATTAAAACAGGTGTTTATGAATATATTGGAAAAGGACCATTTAAAAGAAATACTTTAATTAAAGATCGTAATTTAATTAATGTTCAATTAGCTTATACTGATTTATTAGATAAATTACCAAGTTTAACTAGAAGAAATTATTCTATTTATTTAGGAATTAAGAGTTTCTTCTATATGACTTTATTATCTAAATATTATAAAGATTATAATTATGCAACTATTATTACTAAAGAATTAAAAGAAAATTATGAACTTTTATCATTAAAGAAAAATTATGGTATTAAGAGTTTATTCTTTAGTGAAGCTAATAGTGATTCATTAAAAGCAATAATTTCTAAGAAACAAGATTTATTCATTGTTTTCCCTAAATCAAGTGAGTTCGAAAAAGCTAGAACTAATCCAGATTATTTTATTACCTTTAATCAAGACAATTTAGATAGCTTAATTAATAATGAATTAAGTGATTTAGAAAATGTTCTCGAATTTTTAGAAGAAAAAGCTACTTTAGTATATTGTGTTAGAACTTTAGGAAATAAAGAAACAACTGAAATTATCGCTAAATTTTTAGAAAAACATCCAGAATTCGAATTAATTGAAGAAAAACAATACTTACCTTCAATGGAAGAAAATTCATTATTATATTATGCAATATTAAGGAAAAAATAATGAATGAACAATCTTTATAATTATTCTTTAAGTAAACTTGAAGACCATATGCTTAGCATTGGTCAAAAAAAATATCGCGCCACACAATTATTTAAATGGATATATGAAAAACGAGTTGATGACTTTGACTTAATGAGCGATATATCTTTAAAATTTCGTGAAGACTTAAAAAATAATTATTGTTTAATTAAACCTAAAATTTATACAAAGCAAATCTCAAGCGATGGAACAATCAAATTATTACTTGAATTAGAAGACGGTAATAAGATTGAAACAGTTTTAATGCGCTATAATTATGGCAATGTCGCTTGTGTTAGTAGCGAAGTTGGATGTAATATGGGATGCGCTTTTTGCGCTAGCGGTTTATTAAAAAAGAAAAGAGAATTAACTGTTAGCGAGTTAATTGGACAAATTTTAGTTTTAGATGATTTATTAAAACTAGAAGATGAAAGTAAAAGAGTTACGCATGTTGTTGTTATGGGAACAGGTGAGCCATTTGATAATTATGATAATGTTTTAGATTTTATCCGTATTTTAAATCATCCTCATGGACTTGCAATTGGAGCTAGACATATAACGGTTTCTACTTGTGGTATTGTTCCTCGAATTTATGATTATGCAAAAGAAGGCTTACAAATTAATTTAGCAATTTCTTTACATGCTCCAAATGATGCCTTAAGAAATAGAATAATGGCTATCAATCACACATATCCATTAGATGAACTTATGAAGGCTGTTAAATATTATGAAAAAGAAGCAAACCGTAGAGTTACTTTTGAATATATTTTATTAAAAGATATTAATGATACTCCAGAATGCGCTAAAGAATTAGTTAAACTTATAAAAGGAACTTTAGCCTATGTTAATTTAATTCCATTTAATCCTGTTAAAGAATTAAAATTTGCTAGATCTAGTGAAACTAATGTTCATCGATTTTTAGATATATTAATGAAAAATGGTGTAACAGCCACAATTAGAAAAGAATTTGGCACTGATATCGATGCAGCCTGTGGACAATTAAGAGCTAAAAATGAAAAACATGAGTTATAATGGGACATTTTCATATAAAAAAGATATAGGTAAAGTTCGCTTAACTAATGAAGATGAAGCAAAAATATTAGTTAATAGTTCGAACAATGTTTTAATGATTGTTTGTGATGGAATGGGTGGCGCAAATAAAGGAGATTATGCTAGTAAAGCAGTAATTAATACTTTACAAGAAGCTTTCATAAACCGTAAAAGATTTTACAATGTTTTCGATGTAATTCATTTTTTACATCGTAATCTTCGCAAAATAAATAAAGAGTTGTATAAAACTGGTGACGAGAACAAATTTTATAAAGGAATGGGAACGACCGCTGTTATAGCTTTTATTTATAAAAATAAATTAATAGTTGCTAATGCTGGGGATAGTCGTTGCTATCTTTTAAATAAAAAAGAGATGAAACAAATTACCGAAGATGAAACTTATGTAAATTATTTATATAATAGTGGTCAAATTGCACAAGAAGAAATTAAATCACATCCGGATCGCCATGTCTTAATTAACGCAATTGGTGTATATCCATCTTTAAGTGTCGATATTAAAGTTCATAAATACAGGGGTGAAACAATTTTACTTTGTAGTGATGGACTTTTTAATAATGTTAATGTTCCTGATATCGAGAATATTCTTAGAACAGAAGATGATACGATTACTAAAGTAGAATCGCTAATAAGTGTCGCAAATTATAATGGTGGAAGTGATAATATCTCAATAGCTTTATGGGAGACGATTAATGATTCATATAAATGATATTATTAGCGAAAGATATAAAGTTCAAGCTGTTATTGGCCATGGTGGTATGAGTGATGTCTATGAAGCTAGAGACATCATTTTTAAAAGAATAGTAGCTTTAAAGATTTTAAAAGAAGAAGCTGCAAAAAAAGTTGACAATATTATTCGCTTTCAAAATGAAGCTCGCTTTAGTAGTTCTTTAAATCATATTAATATTATTAAAATTTATGATTATGGAGAGCTTGAAAATACTTTATTTATTGTTAATGAATTTGCAAAAGGACAAACTCTTCGAGAAGCATTAGATTTTAAAAGATCATTTTCTATTAATGAAGCGTGTTCGATTATGCTTCAACTTTGTGATGCATTAATTTATATTCATTCAAAAGGAATAATTCATCGTGATATTAAATCTACTAATGTTTATATTAATCCAGATGGAAGTGTAAAGTTAGGTGATTTTGGTATTTCAATATTATTAAACTCAACTTTAAATATTAATGAAAATAAGAAAATTATGGGTACTGCACAATATCTAGCTCCAGAATTAGTTAAAGGTAAACCTTCTAGCTTTCAAAGTGATATTTATGCTACTGGAATTTTATTTTTTGAACTTTTAACAGGCCAAGTACCTTTTGATGGTGATGATCCTAGTGATGTAGCGATTATGCATGTTAAAGGAACTTTACCATCTCCTTTAAAATTAGTTAGTAATTTACCAAAAGAAGTAGAAAAAATATTTTTTAAAGCTACTGATAAAGATTTATCGAAAAGATATAAGAATGTTAAATTGTTGCGTGACGATATCCTTCGCTTATATAAAGATAAAAAAGCAATGAGACAAGGAAGAAGTTTTTTAGCAAGAATTTTTGGATTATCTTCTAACTAGTTATGTTAAAATAATAATATGGAAAAATTTATTATTGCTCCTTCAATATTATCTGCAAGCTTTGCAAATTTAGAAAAAGAACTCGATGAAGTTTATTCATTAGGATGTAAGGTTTTACATTTTGATGTAATGGATGGTCATTTTGTTAAAAATATATCTTTTGGAAGTCATGTTTTAAGTACTATTAATCAAGAACATAAACTATTTAATGATGTTCATTTAATGGTAAGTGACCCTAAATTTTGGATAAATGATTTTGTTAAAGCTAAGGCTGATAATATTACTTTTCATTATGAAGCTTTAAAAAATAATAACTTGATAAATGAGTTAATAACTTATATACGTAGTTTTAATATTAAGTGTGGAATTTCAATCAATCCTAAAACTGATGTTAAAGTACTTTTACCATTTTTAGATAAAATCGATTTAATACTTTTAATGAGCGTTGAACCAGGGTTTGGTGGACAAGCCTTTAATGAAGAAATTTATAAAAAAATTGAGGTTTTGCAGGGTTTTAAGAGTAAAAGTAACTATAAATTTGCTATCGAAGTGGACGGAGGAGTTAACTTAACAAACACAAAGAATCTTGTTAAATTAGGGGCTAACATTTTAGTTTATGGAAGTTATATTTTTAATTCTAAAAATAAAAAGGATTCTATAAATAAGTTATATGAAGAGGTAAAAGATTTATGATAAGTAGTGAATTAATGAAAATACTAGGAACACTTTTAACAATTTTTGCATTTATCTGTGTCGGGTGTTTGTTTAGTTATTTAGTAGTTAAATATAATCGAACTGGAAGTAAAAAGTTTAACTTTCTAACTTATTTTCCTTTTGAATTAAATTCCTATCGAAGATATAGTTCCACTAAATATATTGATATAAGTTTCATGATAATAACAATTATTTTATCTTTGTCTCCAATTGTTATTTTCGCTTTTTATTATAATTTAGCGACTAGTTATATTTTACTTGCTGTTTTTACTTTAGAAATTATAACTTTTGGTATTTTATTTTTCACAAAATTATCTAATTATAAACTACATATTGGATTAGCTATTGCTTTTACTTGCCTTCAAATTGTTTTTTCCTTATTAAGTTTTACATTTTTTACTGATTCACAATTTGGTTATGTTTTAAGTGATAATGCTATTATTTTTATTATCATTATCGTTATACTTCAACTTATATTTGAATTTATTTTATTACTTAATCCAACTTATAAAGATTGGTATAAGAAATTTAAATTCGATGCCGAAACATTTTCTAGACCAAAATATAATTATTTAGCAATGCTTGAATGGGGAACATTTTTAAATCTTTGTATTAATTATATTGTTATTTTAATTGTGAATTTCTTTTAAAAGGAAGTAAGCTAGAGTATAAAAAAAGCCACGATTAGTGGCTTATTTTTTATTTTTTAAGTGATTTATTGAGGGTTCTATAGGCACGAGCTGACATTCTAACTTTGACAACTTGACCATTAATTTCAACTTTATATGTTTGAAGGTTAACATTCCAAGCTCTACGTGTTGCACGTAAACTGTGTGAACGTTTATTACCACTTAATGGGCCTTTTCCTGTAATTGGACAAACTCTAGACATTTCGTTTACCTCCTTAAATCGCCTAAATATTATAGCAAAATCAATATAACCACTGCAATAGAAAATTATTTAATCTAAAAATGTTACTAAGTATTTTGAAATTAATTATTTTTCTTAAGTAGTTCATCCCACTTATTTAAATCCTCATTATCTGGAACAAATATGTAAGGGACTTCTCTAAAAAGTTCGTTATAGTCAAATCCATAACCAACTAAAAATTTACTTTCATTTAAGTAATAACCAACATAATCAGCATCTAATTTTACTTTGCGAGCTGGTATTTTATCAATTAAGCAACATAATTTAATTTCTTTTGGTTTATATTTTATATTTAAATAGTCTTTTAAATAATTTAATGTTGTTCCAGTATCGATAATATCTTCGACGATTATTACTCTTTTATTTGTGATATTTTCTGAAACATCTTTTTTTAAATGGATAACACCAGTAGAACTAGTTCCATTATAACTAGATAATTGAATGTAATCTAATTTCATTGGAAAGTTAAGCTTTTTTATTAAATCATGCATAAATGGCGCAGCACCTTTTAATACACAAATTAAGACAGGAATGTCTTCACAGTTTTCATAGTCTTTATTAATTTTAGAGGCTAATTTCGTTATAATTTCATCGATCTGCTTTTCGTTAAATAAGATTTCTTTCATAATTTTTCCTTTTAATAAAATTAATCTAATCTAATTTAAGAGCTATGTCAATTTAATGATAATTTATTAGTGAAAAAAATTTTGCTTACTACTATAATTAAGTAGTGAAATCGAATTTAATTAATAAATTAATTAAATACATTAATCTTCTAATAGAAGATAATTTGAGGTAATAAAATGAATAATATATATGATGTAATTATTGTTGGCTCTGGTCCAAGTGGTTATATGTGCGCTTATGAGTTAAATAAGCTTCATCCAAATTTAAAAATTTTAATGATTGATAAAGGTTATGATATTTATTCAAGACATTGTCCAGTATTATCTCACAAAATTGAAAGATGTCCATTAAATAAAGAAGGAGTTCAAGGATGTTTTCCAGCTTGTTCAATGACTAATGGCTTTGGTGGAGCTGGGGCTTATAGTGATGGAAAATATAATATAACGACTGAATTTGGTGGTTGGTTAACTAATTATATTAGTGATGAAGAAGTTTTAAGTTTAATTAATTATTGTGACGAAGTTAATTTAAAATTTGGAGCAACAAAAATTATTACTGATCCTTATACTGAAGAAATTAAAAATATAGAACGTCGTGCAATAGGTGCAGGACTTAAATTACTTAGAGCTAAAGTTAGACATCTCGGAACTGAAGAAAATTTAGAAATCTTAAAAAGAATTTACGAATATTTAAAAGAAAGAATTGAAATACGATTTAAGACACCGCTAATTGATTTAATTATTGAGGATAAAGCTGTTAAAGGAATTTTAATTAATAATAGTGAAAAAATTTATGCTAATAAAGTAGTTTTATGTTTAGGAAGAGATGGAAGTATCTTTTTAAATGAACTTTTAAGTAAATATAAGGTTTTAATGCATAACAATCAAGTTGATATCGGCGTTCGAGTTGAAACAAGCAATGTCATAATGGAAGAGATTAACCATAACTTATATGAAGGCAAATTTATTTATAATACAAGCGTCGGAACAAAGGTTAGAACTTTTTGTTCTAATCCAAGTGGGCATGTTGTTTTAGAAAATGATCATAATGTTGTTTTAGCTAATGGTCACTCTTATTTTGATCCACGTTTAGGAAGTGAAAATACTAATTTTGCGTTGTTAGTTTCCCATAAATTTGAAGAACCATTTAATGAACCTAATAAATTTGCTAGTTCGATTGCTAAGCTTGCTAATAAATTAAGTTGTGGAAGTGTAATTTTACAGAAATATGGTGATATAAAAAGAGGCCGTAGATCTACAATTAATCGTATTAAAGAAGGATTTATTAAACCAACTTTAAAAGAAGCTGTCCCAGGAGATCTAACTCTTTGTTTACCTTATAAAACTATGCGTTCTTTAATTGAAATGATTGAAGCTTTAAATCAGGTTACTCCAGGAATTGCTAATGATGATACATTATTTTATGGTGTAGAAGCTAAATTTTATAGTGCTTACCCTGATGTAACCAATGATTTAATGGTTAAAGAAATTAAAAACTTATATGTTGCAGGCGATGGAGCTGGTATTACTAGAGGATTAGCTCAAGCTAGTGCTAGTGGTGTTTTAATTGCAAGAAATATATATAAAGGAGAATAAAATGGCTGTAGTTGTTGTTGAAGGTGCTCAATGGGGAGATGAAGGAAAAGGTAAAATCACTGATTATTTAGCAAGTAAAGCTGATATTGTATGTCGTTTCCAAGGTGGAAATAATGCAGGGCATACAATTTGTTTTAATGGGAAAAAATATGCATTAAGAAGTTTACCTAGTGGTATTTTTAATGAAAATATAGTAAATGTTATTGCTGATGGTGTCGTTTTAAATCCATTTATGTTAATTGATGAAATTAATGAAATAAGAAATAGTGGTTTTAATAATTTTAAACTACTCATTTCCAATAGATGTCATCTTATTATGCCTTATCATTTAGATTTAGATGGTGCATATGAAAATTTATTAAGTGATAAAAAGATAGGAACTACAAAAAAAGGAATTGGTCCTTGCTATATTGATAAAGCAGCAAGAAGAGGAATTAGAGCAGGTGATTTACTTGAATTAGATTTTCTCAAAGAAAAGTTAAATGATACTTTAATAGTTAAAAATTTAGAATTAAAAAGTTTAGGATTAAAAACTTATGATGTAGATGAACTTTATAATAAATTAGTTGAAATTAGTAAAGTTTTAGGAAAATACATTGCAGATTCTCAATATTTTTTAAATAATGCGATTAAAAAGGGTAAAAATATCTTATTTGAAGGTGCTCAAGGAATAATGCTAGATATTGATCGAGGAACATATCCTTATGTAACTAGTTCAAGTCCAAGTAGTAATTATGTCCCTCAAGGAGCTGGAATTTCACCTAAAGCAATTGATGAAGTTGTTGCAATTTGTAAAGCATATACTACTAGAGTTGGTGAAGGTCCTTTCCCTACCGAACTTTTTAATGATACAGCTGAACTTATTAGAGAAAAAGGTCATGAATATGGTACGGTTACTCATCGTCCTCGTCGTGTTGGCTATTTAGATTTAGTTATTTTAAAAAGAAATTTAGAAATGAGTGGAGCAACAATGATTGCTTTAACATTATTTGATGTTTTAAGTGGCATTGATGATTTAAAAGTATGTTATAAATATGAACTTGATGGAAAGGAAATAGATTATATTCCAGCAAGTTTAAATGAATATTCTAGATGTAAACCAATATACAAAAATTTTAAATCATTTACTATAGAACAAGATACAAAATCATATAATGATTTATCAAAAGAAGCAAAAGAATATATATCATATATTGAAGAAATGACAGGAGTTAAAGTTAAGATTTTATCTATTGGTAGCGATAGAGAAAAAACATTAATTTTATAAATAGTTGAGTTTTAAAGACTTTTTATAGAAAAATTTAGATAATACCAGCAAAATAATAGGCTGGTATTTTTAATAAATAAATTTTCTATTGACTAATTTTTTTAAACTAGATAATATAGTATTGAAAACTAGATTATTTAGTATGTCACTTAAAGAAATCAATTTACCAAATTACAAATTAAGACATGAATTATGGAATAGCATCAGTCATGGACTTGGTGCAATTTTTGCTATTATAGTTTTTATATTGTCTTTAATTAAGGTTATAAATTTAGGATATATACCTAATGTTGATGCTTCATCCCCGTTAAGTTATGAAAGTTATATTTGTAAAATTGTAAGTATAATAATTTACTCGCTTTGCATGTTAATTACTTACACTATATCTTGCATATATCACGCTTTAAAAAAGAATAATGGCAAAAGAGTTCTTAGAGTTATTGATCATGACACTGTTTATCTTTTAATTGGTGGAACCTATACACCATTTTGCTTAATAAGTTTAAGGCATGTGAATTTATGGGGGATTATTCCTTATTGTGGCTATATAATTTTTACAATATGTTGGATTTTAATTATTTTAGGTATCATTTTTAATTCAATTAATATTAATAAATTTAAAATTTTTAGCTTTATTATGTATATATGTAGCGGTCGGATTATTTTATTGGCTTGTGTTGATATATATAACGCAATTGGTTTTAATGGTTTTATGTTACTTCTTTTTGGAGGTATTAGTTATACGATTGGTTCGATACTTTATGGTATTGGTGGTAAAAGTTCCGTTTGGTTTCATACAGTATTTCATTTTTTTGTTTTATTCGGAAGTATCCTTCAATTTTTAAGCTTTTATTTATACGTTATTTAATCTTTTCTATCATAGATAGAAAATAATTGTTTATTACTTTAAAAATCGATGTTTTTTTGTATAATAATTGAAGTTATGGAAAAGAATATTATTAAAGTTATAGGTGCAAAAGAAAATAATTTAAAAAATGTCAATGTAGAAATACCAAAAGAAAAATTAGTTGTTTTTACAGGGCTTAGTGGTAGCGGTAAATCTACTTTAGCTTTTGATACTATATTCGCTGAAGGACAACGAAGATATGTTGAGAGCTTATCAAGCTATGCTCGTCAATTTTTAGGAAATTTTGAAAAACCTGAAGTTGAAGCTATTGAAGGCTTAAGTCCGGCTATAGCAATTGATCAAAAATCTACCTCGCACAATCCACGTAGTACTGTTGGCACTGTAACTGAAATATATGATTATTTTCGTTTACTTTTTGCTAGAATAGGAGTCCCTTATTGTCCAAATCATCATATCCCAATTGTGAGTTTTTCATTAGAAAAAATTACGGATATTATTTTAAGTTATCCAGTTGGTACAAGAATTCAAATTTTAGCACCTATAGTACGTAATGAGAAAGGAACTTTTAAAGATACTATTAGCAAAATTAAGGAAAATGGTTTTGCTAGAGTTCGTATAGATAAAGAAACATTATTGATAGAGGAAGTTAGAGATCTAGAAAAAACTAAAAGACATAATATTGATATAGTAATTGACAGAATCGTCATTAAAGAAGATATTAGAAGCCGTGTTTTTGAAGCAGTTGAACTTGCTAGTAATTGGGCAAATGGTTTTGTTTTAGTTGTTATTGGTAATGAAGAAAGACTTTTTAGTGAACATAATGCTTGTAGTGAATGTGGATTTACTATCCCTAAACTTGAACCAAGATTATTTTCATTTAATTCACCTTTAGGATGTTGTCCAAGCTGTAATGGATTAGGTATTAAACAAGAAGTTGACATTGATTTATTAGTCCCAGATAAAACTTTATCGATAAATGATGGAGCAATTATTTTTTATAAAAATACAGTAAATACATCAAATCTTGATTGGCAAACTTTTGATATGCTTTTAAAGCATTATAACATTCCTAAAGATGTTCCTTTTAATGAATTAACTGATAAAGATATTGATATTATAATGAACGGAAGTAAAGAACCTTTAAGTTTTACTTTAAAAAGTAGTAGTGGAAATTTAACTCATCGTAATGGTTATATTGAAGGCTTAAAAAGTAGAATTGAAAGGTTATATCGTGAAACTACTAGCGAATTTAATAGAGAGTATTATTCAAAATTTTTAAGAGATAAAATTTGTACTGAGTGTAATGGAGCTCGTTTATCAAAAGAGGCTCTCGCAGTTAAAATTGATGGCTTAAATATTTATGAACTTTGTTGTATGCCTTTAGATAAACTTTATGTTTGGATCTTGGAACTAAGAAATAAATTATCAAAAACCGAGCTTCAAATTGCTGAATTAGTATTAAATGAATTAAATAATCGTATAAAGTTTCTTCTTGATGTCGGACTAGAATATTTAACTTTGTCTAGAATGTCTATGACTTTAAGTGGTGGAGAAAGCCAAAGAATTAGACTCGCTACACAAATCGGAAGTAAATTAAGTGGTGTTCTTTACGTATTAGATGAACCATCAATTGGTTTACATCAAAGAGATAGCGAGAAATTAATTGCCACTTTAAAAGAAATGCGAGATTTGGGAAATACATTAATTGTTGTCGAACATGATGAAGAAATGATTAGAGCAAGTGATTATATAGTAGATGTTGGGGTTGGTGCTGGTGTTCATGGCGGTGAAATTGTTGCAACTGGTACGGTTGAAGATATTGAGAAATCAAAAGAAAGTATTACTGGAGCTTATTTAAGTGGAAGAAAATATATACCTATCCCACTATCAAGAAATCATGGAAATGGTAAATTTTTGGAAATTAAAGGTTGCACTGTTAATAATTTAAAAAATATTTCTGTTAAGTTTCCTTTAGGATGTTTTATTTGTGTTACTGGAGTAAGTGGAAGTGGGAAATCAAGTTTAGTTAATGAGACTCTATATTTAGCTATTAAAAAAGAACTTGAAAAAGTAGATGTAATGCCTGGTCCATATAAAGAGTTAAAAGGTTTGGAAAATATTGATAAAGTTATTAATATTTCTCAAGAACCTATTGGTAGAACACCTAGAAGTAATCCAGCCACTTATGTAAAAGCATTTGATGATATTCGTGAAATTTTTGCTAATACAATTGAAGCAAAATCTAAAGGTTTTGATAAATCTAGATTTTCTTTCAATATGCCTGGTGGGAGATGTGAACATTGTCAAGGAGCTGGTGTAACAAGAATTCCAATGAATTTTTTACCAGATGTTTATGTAAAATGTGATGAATGTGACGGTAAAAGATATAATAGTGAAACATTATTATGTACCTATAAGGGTAAAAATATTTATGATGTTTTAGAAATGACAATTGAGGATGCTTATAATTTCTTTAAAAATCATGTTGGCTTAGCTAGGAAATTAAAAACTTTATGTGATGTTGGTCTAGGTTATATGAAACTAGGTCAACCAGCTACTACTCTAAGTGGAGGAGAAGCTCAAAGAGTTAAATTAGCATATTATTTACAAAAAAAGCCTACAGGAAAAACTTTATATATTTTGGATGAACCTACTACTGGACTTCATGTCGATGATGTAAATCGTTTGTTAAAAGTTTTAGAATCGATTGTTAATAATGGAGATACGATTTTAGTAATAGAACATAATCTTGATGTTATTAAAGTGAGTGACTATATAATTGATATTGGCCCTGAAGGTGGAGATAAAGGTGGTAATATTGTTGCTACTGGAACTCCTGAAAAAGTTAGTGAAAATCCTAATAGTTACACTGGTAAATATTTAAAGTTTGTTTTAGAGAAAGAAAAAGAAAGAAAGGAGAGGCTAAAACATGACGCATGAGATAATTTATTATATCGGAATTTCTTTATTAATTTTGGGTATTATTAGTACTTCATTTTTTATTAGTATTGCAAATAAAAATAAAAATAGTTTAGATTTGCAAGGTTTTATAAAAAAATATTGGCCTTATGCTGTTGGAGTTTTAGGAGTTAGTGTTCTATCTTTTATATTTTTAGATAGTGCTTTCTTTATTGATGAAGCTACTATAAATAATTTAAATGAAAATAATCTAACCTTAGAAGGCGGATATTTATTTTTATCTTTCTTTTTTGGAATTCTCTTTGTAATTTTATTATATACATTTATTTTTAGCTTTTATCTATATTATTATTTTCCTGATGTTAAAGGTAAATCTCATAAGATTATAAAAATTACTTATATAAGTAGTTTCTTCTTAACGATTGTTGCTTTGATATTATTTTTTGAAGGAAATGCTCCTTATTTTATTTATCCTTTAGCAAATACAATTCATATTGGAAGTGGAGGCATTATTTTAACTCATGGATCAATTGAAGGAGGCTTAAATATTACGCTTTATGCTTTATTTATTTTAGGTGGAGCAATTTTAGTATATTTTATTTGTGACCATATCACATATAAAGAAACAAAAGAGCATGGTTTAATTCTTACTTGCTTCTTATGGGCTTTTCCTTTAGGAATTGTTGGAGCTAGACTTTGGTATGTCGCTTTAGATATTTCTAGCGAAGGTGCTAATAGTATTTATGTTCAAGATTGGGTAAATATTTTTAGAATTTGGAGAGGTGGTCTTGGTATAATGGGTGGAGCTATTTTAGGTATTATTACTGGAGTTAGTGTAATGCTTATTTATAAGTATGCTTTAAGAAGAGAACCTTATACTAAAATGAATTATTTACATTTAGTTGATTATATTGTTCCTACTATACTTATTGCCCAAGCCATTGGTAGATGGGGTAATTTCTTTAATAATGAAGTTAATGGTGCACCAATTCCTATGGAATCAATCGCTTTTTTACCTACTTTTATTAAATTAAATATGCAATATGCTGAACACGGTCAAGCAACATTAGTTGGTAGTGGTCAAGTCTATTTACCATTATTTTTTGTAGAATTTTGTACTAATATTTTAGGCTATTTAGTAATTTATTTTGGTTTTACAAAAGGGTATATTTCAAAATTAATTCAAAGAATTTATATTCATAAACCACTAAAAGAAATAAACCCATATATAGCTAATGGTAGTTCAGCTGGTTTATATTTAGTGTGGTATGGAGCTACTAGAGCAATCTTAGAGCCTCTTAGAACAACCGCTGATTATTATTCAACTAGTGTTTATTCGTCCTATGTGATGATTGGTAGTGGAGCATTAATAATTTTAATTGCTATTTTATTTAAAGAATTTATTACGGATAAAGGTTATCCTAATATAATATTTAATAAAGAATACTATAAGAATAAGAAAGATGCTTAAAGTTATTATTTTTGATATGGATGGGACTTTAGTAGATACCGATCCAGTTTTAATTCATTTATGGGGTGAAATGTTTGACACTTTTAAAAAAGGTTTTAAATATAGTGATGAATTATTTAAATCTTTTAGTGGCCCAAGTTTAAAGGATACAATTACTAAGTATTTTAGTGAATATGATTATGAATTTATTAAAGACGAGTATTCTAAAAGGGGAATTAAATATTACGATGTATATTTAAGTTTATTTCCGAATGAAATTAAGATTATTAAGAAGTTACATAATGATGGCTATAAATTAGTTGTATATACTAGTAAGAATAGAGAAAGAACTTTATTTTGCTTAAAGAAATTAAAATTAGAGCATTATTTTAGTTATGTTGTTACAAGTGATGATGTAATAAATACGAAACCTCATCCAGAAGGTTTATATAAAATATTAGATTATTTTAAAGTTAGTAATAAAGAAGTTTTGATGGTTGGCGATACAAAATATGATTTTGAAGCTAGTAAAAACGCTAATATAAATTCTATTTTATTAGATATAGTTCATCATGATATAAGCAATACAAAACCTTTTAAGGTAAGCAAAAGTTATTTAGAGTTATATAATGATATAAAGGAATTTGATAAGTTTAATGAAATCAATTAGTTTTACAAAAGATATAAAAGAAGATATTTGTCAAAATAATATCGATTACTCGGTCGATTTAATCATTCCTTTACTTTCAAGCTTTATTAGAACAAACGGAACATTAATTTTCCGTAATAATAGTGAATATTTATATTTAGAAATTGAAAATGCTCAAGTTATACGTTTTATATATTCAAAACTTAAAGAATTAATGCCTGACTTATTCATTCATTTTTCTTATCGTAAGAGTATGAAATTTAATAAAGGAACTAAATTTATTATTGAAATAAAAGATCCTTTTGACTTATTAAAAGCTTTAAATATAGATTTTTTAGAGAGTAAAATTGCATTAGTTTTGACTAATAAGGAGAGTAAAATCAAATCTTATTTAGCTGGATTATTTTTAGCTTGTGGAAGTTGTAATGATCCAAAAAGTAGTAATTATCATTTAGAGTTTAGCTTAAAAGATTTTGAGTTTGCCAAAGCTATACTTAAATTAATAAATAAAATAAAAACAATTACATTTAATTTTAAATATATTCAAAGACGAAATGCTCATGTTTTATATTTAAAAAGAAGTGACCAAATAAGTGATTTTTTAGGATTTATTGAAGCAAATAATAGCTGCTTATATTTTGAAAATGTTAGAATTGGTCGTGATTTTTCAAATATTACTAATCGATTAGTTAATTGTGATACTTATAATTTTAATAAAACAATTGAAAATAGTAATAAGCAAATCGAAGAAATTAATTACATTGATGAAAAGTTAGGTATTAAAAATATTCAAAATGAGAAAGTTCGTTTATTATGTATTTTAAGAATCAAATTTCCTGAAGCAAGCTATAATGAATTAGCAATTGAATTAGGAAAAGAATTAAATACGACTATAAGTAAGTCCAATATAAATCATTTATTTAGAAAGATTAAAGAAATTGCTTTAAAATTAAATTATGGAAATAAATGACAATTTTATAAATTTTGAATTTGGAAAAAGAATCGAATATCTTCGTCGTCAACAACATATTACTCAAGAAGAGCTTTCTTTTCGCTGCAATATAAACAAAAATTATTTAAGTGATATTGAAAGAGGAAAAAGAAATCCCACTTTATTAGTTATTCATAAAATAGCTAATGGTCTTGGGATTTCTTTAGAAGAGCTCTTTAAAGGCTTAGGAAAATTTAAATAGCTTGTAATTCAATTGTTGCTTCTCTAATCGATAAGTTATTAGTTTGATAATAAGCTCTAATTGTAACAGGTTCAGTAGTTGATTTTAAAACTGTAATATTTCCTTCATTATCAACTGAAATAGCCTCTAGGTCATTAGATTCAAAAATTAATGGGAGATCTAGAGGGTTATTAGCTGTATAAGTTAGTTTAAAAGTATCACCAACATGTAAATTTAAAGCTTCATAATCGCTTGGAACGCTTAAATCAGTAATAGAAGTTGGATAATAAGTAGTAAAGCGTGTATTATACCCATTTAAACCATCAAGTTGATAAGTTGATAAGGCTTCATATTGAGATAAGACGCTTTTAACTTCATTTTTAAAATATTCAGTTTCAGTAATTACTGAGCCATAATTTGTATAATCGGCATGAAGTTCATCCATTTTTGTACGGACAGCAAGTAAATTATTGTAATCAGATAATTTATTTTGAACTAAGGTTTTATTATTTTCAAAATAGTCATCGCTAAACGTGTAATTGTCTTTATTTAAGTTGATTGTTAACCAATCAAAAACACGTGTTTCATCTTGAATAGTAGTTTCAGCAATGATTTTTAATTCTAAGTTAGTCCATTTGCTAGATTCATCTTCGCTAAAAATAACATTAATATCATTAATAACTTGTGGCACAAATTGTGGAATTAATGCTGGTAGAAACATTCCAGCAAGACCATCTAAATTTGAAGCCATATCTAATAATTGGTTATATAAATCTCCCCATAATGTATTAATTAGAGCAGTTCCAATTGTATTTAGTGATAAAATAGTATCATTTCCGACTTTTTCTTCCTCTATTAAGTTACTAATAATAGGAATAATTTCATTAATTACATCATCACTTGGTAAGTTTGGTAGCATTGGCAAAATGGTATCAACTAGAGTTCCGCCTAGAGCCTCACCTAAATTAGTTTGCTCCATTAAAATTGCGCTTTCTTCTTCATTCCATGTTGTAACATCATTAGTTGTAGTTTTACCAGCTGCATTTAATGATGTGTATAAGTAACCATCGCCTATGTAATCTACACTTAAACTTTTAAAATTTGTAAGTGATAAATAATTAATTTCTGGCATGAAACTTGGTAACATTTGTAAAATTACACCAAGAAAATCACTTGTTGTAGGTCTAATAGTGCTTATTTTAAAATTAATTGCATCTAAATAATTTTTTGCATCAATAGAATCTTGGTTATATTTAATGTCGATATCAAAAGGCAAATTTAAAAATGCTGCCAATTCGCTTTCAAGTTCTGTTGGAATTTGATATGCAGAGATGTCTAAGTTAAATCTTACGCCACTAGTATAATCATATGTTAGTAATGTATAGATAAAATTATCAACATATTCTGGTAAGTCAATTTCTGGAGTTTCTGGGTTAGAAGGATCTTCGGTTGATGGATCATCAGGTAAAACTTCAGGATCACTTGGTATAATTTCATTTCCTCCTTCATCAGTGGGTGTTTTAGTATCGAATTGGATATCTCCACAGGAAGTTAAAACTAATCCTCCTAATAAAGAAAATATCAATAAACCTTTCTTTTTCATAAAAGCCTCCGTTTTCACTATAATAATTGTTTCACAATTATATGAAAGTGTCAAATAATATTAATTTATATCTAGTTTTTAATACTATGTAAGATAGTTTTAATAATTTTTTAAAATAATATTATTAAAGTACATAAAATAACATAAAAGTTTTTAATTACTAGATAAAAGTGCCGATTATATCGAACATTTTTTAAATTTAATTACAAGATAATTTGACATATTCTATTACTCTAATTATAATAGAATTGTATGGAAAAGAAAAAAATTAATAACATTCTTATTATTTGTACTCTAGTAATAGTAGGAGTTGCTGGAGGTGGTACTTTAGGCTATTTTTTAGGAGAAAGATATAATCCTGCCTTAATACCTGAAGCTAATTCGGACACTGTTGTCAGAGACGATTTAAATGAAGTTTGTAATAGAATTAATAATTATGTTGGTAATAAAAACATTGAAGATATAAATTTTGCAAACGTTAGTCAATTTACTGCAAGTGATATAGTTAATTATGGAATTTCAAACTTTAAACACAGTCAAAATATTACCCAAATTTCACATGGTGAAAGTGTTACTAATGGTTCTATTAAAATAACTCAAGAAATTACTTGTTCATATATTAAAAATGGAAATAAGTATTTCAAAGAAAGATTAAGTAATTCTAGCTTAGTAAAATTAGCTACTAGATTTTATAATTTTGATATTTTAACTGAAAATAGCGAGGTTTTTGAAAATTTTCAAGTAGATACATATTTAGGTTCAATCATTGATAGTTATAATGCCGCATTTGATAACAATAAAATAAGTTATACAACCGAAGAAGATTTTTTAAATACTTATGGTATTAATTATAATGAAGCTTTTGTGTATACAATATGTAATGATGCGTTAATTAATAGAACTACAATTCAAGGAATTGAATATTCGACAGGTATTGCAAAAACTGAAAACGGATATCAAGTTACTTTAGCTTTAGATCCTTCTAAATCAACTGTTGATTATCGTAAAGAAATGTTATCGACAACCGATATGGATATGGAGGATGGTAAAGAGATTGAGCCACGTTTTACAAATGTTGCTTTAGTATTTAATTTAGATGACAAATTAAATATTGTTTCTTATAGTTCGTATGAACATTATTGGGTTAAAAAAATAGGATGGAATGAAATGGATGGACACATGAATTATTTCATCTATAGTGATGATGAAAGTTTAACTATTCCTACCCTAGAAGAATCAATACCTTATCAAACATTAATAAAGGAGTAAATCATGAAAAATTATGTTAAATATCCTTTAATTTTTATAGGCAGTTTTGCAGCATCCTTTTTAGTGTTCTTTCGGGCTTTACCAGCTTTAACTAGACATATTGATAGAGGTGAATTATCTAACGAAGATAAATTTTTTAATGAAATAAAAACATTAGATAATTATGAAATAAACGATGCAGTCTTTACTTTAACTAAAAATGTCACTAAAGATAATATTGAAACAAAAGAAGTTTATAACATAGTAACTGATTTTAAATTAGATGCGAGTGATGTCGATAATTTAAAATTAGCTGGAGCAATTGATATTTATTATAATGTTACATATAACAATTTTGTTTCACCTATAATTAGCTTTGATTTTACTTATGTCGATTCATCACTTTATTTAAATACTGATGATATATTTTTTGGAAAGCAGAACATTTCTTTTGAATTAAAGAACTTTACTGATATTTTAAATATCTTGCCACTTGATAGCATTACGAATTATTTTGATCTAAATTTAATTTTTGGTTATTTAAGTGATATAGAGGAAGTTAATCCAAATGGAGAAGATTATTTATATAAAACATTTTCTTTAAATATACCAGATTTTCAAACCGAAGTTATTTTTAGAACTGATGAAGATTTTAAATTAACTGAATTATTTACACGTAAAGGTCAAGAATTTAAATTTGAAGATGGCTCGACTTTATCAATTAATGCATCAAATATTATAAAAGGAGAAAAAGTTAATATTATTACTCCTAATCCAGATGATTATATTAATCTAGATAATCTATTATTATCAACAAGTAATATATTTACTTCATTAAATAATGAAGGGATTGGTTTAAAAGGGGATTTAAGTGTTAGTTTTGCAAACATTAATTTAATTAATTTTAATGATATAAGTATTGATATAAATAAAGATTATAATGCTTTCATTAATATTAAAGAAGGTGCTTTAGGATTAGAAGGAAATATACGTGTCTATGATAATGTTGGTTATATTGAAAACTCGAAAGAAAAAATCACACCAGAATCAATTGATGCTTTAATTAACTTAATAGGTACAAATAATACTGATACTTATAATAGTTTATTTTACGATATTTTAAGTGATTATAATTTAGACAACACTTATAGATTTATTTCAGATATTAATTTAGAAAATAATGTCTTTACTTTAGAAATAAATAATGGACTAAGACCTAATATAATATCTATAGAATATAATGAAGAGAATTTTATTAATGAAATAAATATTAGCAATTTAAATATAAAAGGTATGAATTTAAATGCTAATTTATTAACTAAAGAGTTTACTGATTTTAGTGATGATTACTCATCTTTTAATAAAGATGAGTATCAAAATACTTGGTTAATTTAATATTTTTTTAGCATTAACCTTAAAGCATTTAAAACACAAATTAAAGTAACACCAACATCTCCAAATATACCAAGCCACATGCTATAACTTCCAAGTAAACCAATAGAAGTTATAATCATAATTAATACTTTTATTCCTATACTAAGTATGATGTTTTCATAAACAACAAATATTGTTGACTTTGATATTTTCTTTATTTTATTGATAGTATTTAAACTATCATTCATTAAGACTACATCACTTGCTTCAATAGCAGCATCACTTCCTAAGGCTCCCATCGATATTCCTAAATCACTCATTTTTAAGCTTATTGCATCATTAACACCATCTCCAACAAAGCCAACAACTTCATTCTTTTTCTTATTTTTTAATATTTCATCGAGAATTTTAGCTTTATCTTGAGGTAATAAATTTGAGTAATAGTTATTAATTTGACAAGTACTAGCAATTTCTTTAGCAACTTTTTCATTATCTCCAGTTAGCATATAGACATTTTTAATCCCTCTTTTATAAAAAGTAGTGATTGCTTCTTTAGAATCTTCCTTGATAATATCTTTAATGCAGATTGATCCGATGAATTCATTATCATAATTAATATAAATAATTGTTCCGACTTCAGATAAAACTTTATAAGAAAGATTAAATTCTTTCATTAATGCTTCATTTCCAACATATAAAGGCTTTCCTTTATATGTTAAATAATTTCCTTTGCCTTCAATAACTTTAAAATCTTTAATATCATTTATATCAATAATTTCAGTAGTAATTTTATTTTTAATCGCTTTAGCAATAGGGTGATTTGAATGTAATTCACTTGCATATGCTAATTCTAAAATATTGTAGTTATTATTTTCTTTATTAATTGATGAAACTTCAAAATTACCTTTTGTAATTGTGCCAGTTTTATCTAAAACAATTGTTGATAATTTATTAATTTGTTCGATATATATACTCCCCTTAATTAGAGCTTTATATTTACTAGCTTCGCCAATACCGATAAAGAAAGCCATTGGAACACTAATAACTAAAGAGCAAGGACAACTTATAACTAAGAAAGTAGCACCTCTAAATATCCAGTCTGACCAAACATCTAAACTATTCATATTAATAAATAATGGAGGAATAATCGCGACAATTACTGCCAATAATACGACAATAGGAGTATAAATTCTTGCAAATTTTGAAATAAATTTTTCTTCTTTTGTTTTTTTATTTGTGGCATTTTCCACTAATTCTAAAACCTGATTTAAAGTAGAGTTATAGAATTCTTTAGTAACTTTAATTATTAAAATTGAACTTAAATTTACGACACCACTTATAATTTCTTGATTTTCATGAATTTCTCGAGGTAAAGATTCACCAGTCATTGAGCTTGTATCAAGGGTGCTTTTTCCTTCAATTACAATACCATCTAATGGTACTCTTTCACCGGGTTTTACAATAATATAATCATTGATTTTAACTTTTTCAGGTTCAACGATTACTTCAATTTTATCATTATATAAAGTAACTTTATCGGGTCTCATTTCAAAAATTGCTTCAACATTTTTTTGTGATTTTTTATAACCTATTTCTTCGATATATTCACCTAAAGTAAAGAAAAGAATAACGGCTAATCCCTCAATATATTCTCCAATAACAAAAGCAACGATAGTTGCTAATAAAGTTAGAAATATTTCATCAAAAATTTGCCCATGGATAATGTGTTTAAAAGCTTTTATATAATAAGGATAACTTATTAATAAATAACCAAATAAAGTAAAAGGTAAAATAATTGCAAGTTCAAAGCTAACATTACCAAAACTTATATCAGTAAAGGTAAAGTTAAAAATAAGCATAAGAATAAGAATAATGGAAGAAGTAATAATTTTAATTAATTCGATTTTGTTTTTCATAATTAAAACTCCTTGATGGTGACACCATCTTCAAAAAACTTGCAGATCTTAATTATTTTTTCTAAAATCGTGTCATCTTCATATTCTAAAATTAATTTTTTAGTTATAAAATTAATGTTACAAGAATTGACACCTTTTACTTTTAAAATTTTATTTTCTAATATATTTGCACAATTAGCGCAATCTAATCCTTCAATTTTAAAATATTTCTTCATAATTAATACTCCTCATTTAAATGTTTTCTAGCTGTTTCGATAATTATTGAAACGTGTTCATCATCAAGTGTATAAATAACATTTTTTCCAGATTTTCTATATTTAACGATTTTATTGTCTTTTAATGTTTTTAATTGATGTGAAATAGATGATTTATTCATTTCAGTAATTTCACATAATTCAGTTACTGTTAAAGGACCATTATCTAGAGCCCATAAAATTTTTAATCTTGTGGAGTCTCCAAAAATTTTAAAAAAATCGCTAATATCATAAATTTCGCGATCATCGACCATTAATTTTTTAATTTTCTTAATTTTTTCTTCCATAATTCTTGACCTCGTATATATAATAGTTGAACAATTGTTCAACTGTCAAGCAAAAGAAAAACTATTTTTTTCCTGTTTTTCTTGAAATTAAAGTAATAATGATTGCTCCAATAATACCAATACCGACAGATATACCTAAAACAATCCAAAAAGCATAAGGAGTATTATATAAAGGACTATTATCTTCAGAGAAGTTCATGCCAAATAAGCTTGCAATCAATGTAGGAATAGATATCACAATAGTAATTATAGATAAAGTTTTCATAACAATATTTAAATTATTAGAAATAATAGAAGCAAAAGCGTCCATCATACCTGCTAAAATATCACGGTAAATGTTACACATTTCGACTGCTTGATCGAGCTCAACTTGGGCATCTTCCATTAAGTCAAGATCGTCTTCAAATTTTTTATATGATGGAGACTTTAATAGTTTAGATAAAACAGCTTTATTAGCATTTAAAGCAGTAGAAAAATAAACAAATGTTTTATTAATATCCATTAATTCAAATATTTCTTTATTTTTCATTGATGTGTGAATTCTTTGTTCGACATCTTTAGTATGTTTATCAATTTTCTTTAAGTATGTAATAAATTCACGTGATAATTGATAAATAATATTTAAAGTTAAACGTACTTTTTTACTTGGCTCTAAATTTTTAACTTTTGCGAATAAAGAATTTAGTAAAGTTTGATTGGATTTTGAGATTGTAACAAAATAATGCTGATTATATATAATAATAAAAGGTTCAGTATAAATTTCACCTTCCTCGTTAGTACAAGGAGCATCTAAAACAATTAAAACATCTCCTTCATCTTTATCAATACGTGCAGTTTCTTCTTCATCAAGACCAGTAAGGAGAAAATCTAAATTTAAAGAAGTTTTTTCACTAATTAGAGTTAAATTCTCAGCTGTTGGGGTAGTAACATGAATCCAAGAATGATCAAAAATTTCAGTATCTTTATTGAAATCTGGACATACCTCAGAAACTAATTTTTTTTCAACTTCTTTGTAAATTGTAATACCTTCTGCCATATTTCAAATTATAAATCTTTTTTATAAAAAAACTAGATTTTTTATGTAAATATTGATATAAAAATGTAAAAAGCCTGCAAAAGTTAAATCTTTTTTATATTTTTAAAGTTTAATATTTGGGAACTTTACATGAAATTGATCTCTAGTTAAAAGATTTTTACATTTATTTAAAAGAGTCGTGTATATAATGTTTTCTTTATCAAGAATCAGAAATCTAGAATCTCCTTTATTTGTATAAAACAAAAGTGTTTTATGTTTTTTAGTATATTCCTCATCTATATATAAAATATCATTAAATTCATATACTAATTCCTTTGTAAAACGCACATGAACTAGTGAACTATTTGTAAGGACATAATAATTTTTTATAAGTAAAACATATAAAAATAAGCCACATATAATTAGCCAAATTACTAATATTATAACATCAGTGATAATAGAACTTTGAAGCTCTTCAGGGGATTTATTAAAGTAGTTGAATCTTGAGCCAAAAGCTAAATAAATGATTAATAAAATTATTAATGCAACTATAATAAAAGAAGTAATTAATTTTTTTCTACTTGGATAAATTCTCTTATTTTCCATAAATATCTTTTATTGTTTTCTTGTTTAAGGCTTTTCTTAAAAGCATCTCAGCACTTTTATGTTCTAAGGTTGAAGTGGAAGATTTTAATGCATTTTCAGCATTAATTCTTTCTTCTTCAACTTTTTGAGCATCAATTTCTTCAGCCTTAAAAATATTATTTACCATTAAAATGCATTTATTTAATGAGTTAATAAAATGAAGTGCTCCACCATTTATAGCGTAAAATTCTTTTTGATTATTTTCATTAACTATAGTTAATAATGAAATAGTAACATTCGCTAAATATTCTTCGTGATTAGATAAAATAGTTACTTGTCCATTATCAGTAAACACTATTAATGAATTAATTTCACGCGGAGGAAATTTCTTTCTAGGTGTTAATATTTCTAAGGTAAAATGATTTGTCATAATGCTTTAGCTTTTTCAACAGCGTCCTCAAAAGTTCCAACATAAAGAAAGCTTGCTTCAGGTAAATCATCACCATCGCCGTTAAGTATTTTTTCAAAAGAAGTTATAGTATCTTCAAGTTTGACATATTTTCCTTTAGTTCCTAAAAATGGTTCAGCGACAAAAAATGGTTGACTGAGGAAATTACGTATTTTTCTAGCACGATTAACAATAAGTTTATCTTCATCACTTAATTCATCAATACCTAAAATAGCGATAATATCTTGTAATTCTTTATATCTTTCAAGTACTTTTTGAATTTGTCTAGCGATATTATAATGTCTTTTTCCTACGATATTAGGATCTAAAATATTAGAAGAACTAGCTAGAGGATCAACAGCTGGATAAATTCCTAAAGCAGCAGTATTTCGATCAAGAACAATTTTTGCATCAAGATGAGCAAAAGTTGTAGCAGGAGCTGGGTCTGTTAAATCATCAGCTGGAACATAAACTGCTTGAATAGATGTTATTGATCCATCTCTAGTAGAAGCAATTCTTTCTTGTAACTCACCCATTTCTGTAGCAAGAGTTGGTTGATAACCAACTGCACTAGGCATTCTTCCAAGCAAAGCACTAACTTCACTTCCAGCTTGTGTAAATCTAAATATGTTATCAATAAATAATAAAACATCTTGATGGGCTTCATCTCTAAACCATTCAGCCATTGCTAAAGCACTTAAAGGAGCGTGCATTCTAATTCCTGGAGATTCATTCATTTGTCCAAAAACTAAAGCAGTATTTTTTAAAACACCACTTGCTTCCATTTCTTTATAAAGTTCATTTCCTTCACGACTTCTTTCGCCGACCCCAGCAAAAATAGAAGTTCCTTGTTTTTCTGTAGCAATATTATGAATTAATTCCTGAATCAATGTAGTTTTACCAACACCTGCCCCTCCAAATAAGCCAATTTTACCACCCTTTACATGAGGACAAAGTAAATCTAAAACCTTAATACCAGTTTCAAAAACAGTAATTGAGGTAGGCTGTTCACTAAATAGTGGTGGCTTATTATATATAGAATGATATTCTTTAGCTTTGAATTCACCTTTATTGTCAATAGGATTACCTAAAACATCAAACATCCTTCCTAAAACTTCATAGCCAACTGGAACTTTAATTGTTTCTTTAGTATTTATAACTTTTAATCCTTTTTGAATACCTTCTGTAGGACCCATTGCAATAGTACGAATTGTATCATTACCCATGTCTTGAGCTACTTCAAGAGTTAACTCATTTATCTTACCCATATGAGTTACATTGACTTTTAATGCGTTATGGATAGAAGGCATTAATCCATCTTTAAATTTAACATCGATAATAGGTCCAATTGCTTGAACAACGACACCTTCTTTAGCTTCCTCTAATCTTGTATTAATCTTATATTGTTTTAGCATAAACCTTACCTCTATTAAAATAATAATGGAGAATTATTACTTCCATTAATAATCTCCGTAATTTCATTTGTAATATTTTGTTGACGAATTTTGTTGTATTTTAAATTTAGTTCATCAATTAATTTATCAGCACTTTTTGTAGCGTTCTCCATAGAATTTTTACGACTAGCTTGTTCACTTAAGCTACTTTCTAATAGATAATGAAATAATAAAGCGTCTAGATAATGAGGAACTAATAAATCCGCTACATTTTCAACTTTCCCTTCAAATCTAGGCTCTTTTTTTAAAATTTGAGGATTGATTTTATATTCTAAAGGGAGAATTTTCTCTATAGTTGCTTTAACATTTAAGGAATTTATAAATTTTGTATATATGATATAGATTCCTTCATATTTATTAGTTATATATAAATTATCTAAATAATGGCGAAAATAATTGGTGTTAGCAAAAGTTAATCTTTCTAATAAATCTAAAAATTCTTTATAAGAATGATTAACTTTATCTTTATAATGGCGATAACCTTTTTCACCAATAAAAATAACATCACTTTCTTTATCTAAATATTGTTTTGCTAATTTATCAAGATTGTAATAATAAGATCCACAAAGCCCTAAAGTTGGAGTAATAAATATATATAATTTTTTATTACTATCGTTTTTAATCATACAAGTAGGAAGCTTGAATTTGGAATAGTCGACATAACTAATACAAGTATTCATAGCATTAGTCATTGCTAAAAGATAATCTTTATTACTTTCAAAAAGATTTTTTTGCTTATTATAACGACTGCTTGCGATAAGTTTCATCGCATTAGTTATCTTTTTAATAGATTCAATCGTTGAAATTCTCTTTTTTAAACTTAATAAATTATCCGCCATATTTAGTTAAATCTTCTTCATCAATATTCTTCTTAATAGTATTTATAAGTTCATTGATTTCATTTTTATCTTCGTCAGTGAATTTTTTATCATTTTCTATATGCTCATAAATGTAGTTATGATGGGTTCTAATTGCGTTATCTAAAAGCTTTAAAATGTGATGAACACTATTTGCATTAACATCGTCTAATAATCCACTTTGAACAGCATAAATATCAATAATTTCCTGAGACATTTTTAATGGCATATATTGCTTTTGTTTTAAAACTTCTAGTAATATAGCACCATGATTTAATATTTTTTGTGTTGATTTATCTAAATCACTTCCAAAACGAGAAAAATCAAGCATTTCGTGATATGAAGCAAGTTGCATTCTTAAATTTTTACTTACTTCCTTCATAATTTTAGTTTGAGCGCTACTACCAACACGAGAAACACTAAGATTTGAATCGATTGCTGGTCTTTGACCAATATTAAATAAATCGGTATTCAAAAATAATTGACCATCAGTAATTGAGATTATATTTGTTGGAATGTAAGCACTAATATCGCCTGCTTGCGTTTCAACAATTGGTAAAGCAGTAATAGAACCACCTCCTAATTCTTTACTTAATTTGCAAGCTCTTTCAAGAAGTCTAGAGTGAAGATAGAAAATATCCCCAGGATAAGCTTCTCTACCAGGACTTCTTCTAAGTAAAAGAAGTAATGTTCTATAAGCTACAGCGTGTTTTGATAAATCATCATAAACAATTAAAACATCTTTTCCTTGATGCATCCAATACTCGGCAATTGAAACTGCACTATATGGGGCTATATATTGCATTGGTGAAGGTTCACTAGCACTCGAATTCACTATGCATGTATATTTTAATGCATCGTGTTGCTTTAATTTATTCATAATTTGAGCTATAGATGAATTCTTTTGACCTATAGCACAATAAACACAATAAACATTTTTATCTTTTTGATTAATTATTGTATCAATAGCAATAGCAGTTTTACCTGTTTGACGATCTCCAATGATTAATTCTCTTTGTCCTTTTCCAATAGGAATCATTGAATCAATGGCTTTAATACCAGTCTCAAGAGGTTCATTAACTTTATCTCTATCCATAATTTGTGGAGCTTGTAATTCGACTGGTCGAGTAGTAGTAGTTTCTATTTTTCCAAGTCCATCAATTGGAGTGCCAATAGCGTTAATTACTCTTCCTAATAAAGCATCTCCAACAGGTATTGAAACAACTTCCTTAGTTCTTTGACATAAGTCACCTTCTTTAATATTTGTATCATTACCGAATAAAGCAACACCTATTGAATTTTCTTCAATATTCATAACCATTCCATAACTTGGACCTGGAAAAACTATTAATTCCCCATACATTGCCTCTTCTAAACCATAAATTGTTGCAATGCAATCTCCAACAGAAACAACTTGACCAACACTTGATGTATCAATCTTATGTTCAACGCGATCTATTTCATCTTTGATTATTTGAGATAATGAATTTAAATTATTTATATTAGCCATTTGTTGTTTCTCCATTAATAACTTTATTTTTTAAAGAATTCTTAATATTTTCTAAAGAGGAATTAATCGAATATTCATAAATATTTTCATTTATCATAACTCTAATTCCACAAATAAGAGAACTTTCAATTTTTTCATCGAGAATGACTTTTTTATTGTATATTTTAGAAAATTTTTCTTCTAAAATTTTATGTTGATCTTTTGATAAATTAAAAGGAGTATAAATTATACCTTCAATAATATTTAAGTGTTCGTTTGCTAAAAAGTTAAATCTATCAACAATATAATCTATATTATTTATTAATCCTTTATTAACGATAAGTTTGATACATAAAATTATTTCATTTATAAATATATCTTTAAATGAGTTATCAATAACTTCGTCTTTTTTAGCAACATCAATAAAAGGCGATTTTAAAAAAGCCTGCAAATCCTTATTATTTTTTAAAGTAAATGCAAAAAACTTAAATTCTTCTTGATAAATTTGAATCAAATTATTGTTTGTTGCACTTAAATAAAAACCTTCAACAACCTTATCTAAAATCGTTTCCTTTGTCATAGTTATTTATCTAATTCCTTAATAAAATCATCAACAAATTTTTTGTGATCCTCAAGCTTAACCTCACGCTTAAGTATTTCTTTACTAGTATCAATAGCACTTTCAATGATTTGATTTTGAGCTTCTTTAAGCATTTTTTCTCTTTCCGCTTCAATGTCTTTGTGGGCTTGATTTTTTTGATTCTCAATAGTAACTTGTAATTCTTTTTGAGCTCTACTTAAGTTATACTCTGCAGTCATTTGCGCATCTTGAATAATATCTACAGCTTTCTTTTGACTTTCTAATATAACTTCTTGAGATCTTTTAATGTTTTCATCAGCCTTTTTATTTTTATCAATTGAATCTTCAATATTTTTATTAATAAAATCTTGTCTTTGTTTCAATTTCTTTTTTAAAGGTTTGTAAGCTAAAAGAATAAAAATAACAACAGTTACAATAAAAAGAAGTAGCTGCATTAATGTTACATACAAGTTTGGCAACATATTATTAACTGTTGTTTCAATTCTCTCTGCTATTTTTTCATTGTCACAACCAGTTAATAAAGTTAATGTTCCTATTGATAAAAATGAAAATAAGATATTTTTCTTTTTCATTTTTGTTAACCTTCTTAAATTAAATAACAAAGGCCATTAAAATTGCGACAACTAAGATATAAATTGCACAAGATTCGATAAGCGCTACACCAACAATCATTGTTGATCTAACATCTTTTGCACTTGATGGATTTCTACCAATAGCTTCCATTGCTTTACTTACCGCCCATCCTTCACCAATAGCAGCTAGTCCAAGAGCAATACAAGCAATACCTAAACCAATAAAATTCATATATAGTACCTCCCCAATAAAAACTTATTTTGCCTTTTTTAAAGCGAGTTTTTGCTTTCTCTTTTCTATTTTTTCATGGCGCAATGCCATTTTTTCTTGCTTTTCAAGTTCTAAATCTTCTTTAGAAATGTATTCACTTGAAATATTAATCATTGTTAACATACAGAAAACCGCTAATTGAATTAATCCATCAAAGACATCAAAAAATAAATGTGCAAATGGTGCAATAAATGGTGTTATGGCTAAACCAGCATAATTTCCAAGAGGTGGAATAATTGTGCCAAAGCCAATATAAATAATTGTAATTATACAATAGCCTGCTAAAGCATTACCAAATAAACGCAAAGTAAGTGATAATAAACTAGACCACATCGAAATTAAATTAACAGGTAAAAATAAGAAAACAGGCTCGACATAGCGTTTGAAATAGCCTAATTTTTTATATTTCATTGCAGTAAAATGAGTAAGACAGAAAGTAACTAAAGCAATTGATAAAGGCATTGCCATATTAGTAAAAGAGTTTGGTAATGCTTCTAGATACCATGAAGCTTCTGGTTGAAAGAAATTAGGTATTCCAATCATACCGATTAAAAAGCTTAAAAATATATAAGCGCCAACACAAACAATATATCCACCAAAGCCTTTAAATGGCTCACCCATTAGTTCAATTACTTGTCTATCAGCATAATTTACAATTTCTTCAACTGCTGTTAAGAAAGTGCTAGGTTTTGTTAATGGATCATATTTTTTTAATTTAAAGTGAATGATTAAAGCAAAGATTATGATAATAATCATTGCAAGTACACTTGAAATAAATTCAGGAGGTAATGAATTCCAAGTAGGGAATTTGATCATCTTACTAAAATCCATATTATTTAATTACAACTCCTAAAACGTAACTTAAAGTCATTAGTATAACTGGTACTAATATATATAAAATAGAAGGCATAGTTGTTTTGTTTGTAAAATATAGAAAAATAAACGATAAAACTAAACTTAATAAAATACTTATAAATCTTAAAATAACAGAAATTAAGAAGGTTTTAGAGGCTTTTTGTTTATTTTCAAAGTGTTTATTTAAATAATAAAATGAATAATAAATTAATATTGAAAAAGGCAAATTCATAAAGAAAAGAACTAAGAAACTATAGTCATAGGTTATACATAATAAAGTAATTCCTATAGCTGATCCGAGAATTAATATAGCTATTAAGATGATTAGTAATAATTTAATTTTCGATAAACTTTTCTTTTCCATTTTCCTTTCCTTAACGTCTATATTTAAGTCTTATAAAATTGAGTTGTCAATCTTTTTTGTTTTGGATGAATTTTAAACATATCTTAATATTATTATAATAAATTAAGATATAAAATTCTTAATCATTTTTCTTTTTAAATTTATATTTATAGTTATAATAATTTTTGGAGGTGAAATTATGTATAGAAAAAATGCTTGGGAAAAATATGAAGGAAAATCTTTAAAAGATTTAATGGACTTCAATGAACAATATAAAGACTTCTTAACTTTTGGTAAAACTGAAAGATTATGCGTCGAAGAATCACTTAAAATTGCTACTGAAAAAGGATTTAAACCTTTAGAAAGTGCTAAGTCAATTAAACCAGGGGATAAACTTTATTCAATAAACCGTAATAAAAATATTGTTTTATATGTTATCGGTAAAGAAGACATAGAAAAAGGTTTAAATATTTTAGGTGCTCATATTGATTCACCTAGAACAGATTTAAAACAAAATCCACTTTATGAAAAAGATGGTTTTGCTTTACTTGACACTCATTATTATGGTGGTGTTAAAAAGTATCAATGGGTAACCATCCCTTTAAGTTTACATGGTGTTATTTGCAAAAAAGATGGAACAACTGTTGAAGTTCACATTGGCGATAATGAGAATGATCCAGTATTTTGTATAACTGATTTATTAATCCATCTTAGTGGCGATCAATTAACTAAAACTGCTAGTAAAGTTATTGAAGGTGAAGATTTAGATGTAACTATAGGAAGTATTCCATTAAAAGGTGAAGATAAAGATGCAGTTAAGAAAAATATCTTAAAAATTTTAAAAGAAACTTATGATATTGAAGAAGAAGATTTCTTAAGTGCTGAAATCGAAGTCGTTCCTAGTGGAAAAGCTCGTGATTTAGGTTTTGATAGAAGTATGGTTGCAAGTTATGGACAAGATGATCGAGTTTGTGCTTATACTTCTTTAAGAGCAATAGTTGATTTAGATGAAATTCCTGAAAGAACAAGCTGTTGTATTTTAGTTGATAAAGAAGAAATCGGATCAGTTGGTGCTACAGGAGCACAATCACAATATTTTGTTAATACAATCGCTACTTTACTTGAACTTAGCGGAAAAACTAGTGATTTTGCATTAAGAAGAACTTTAACAAATTCAAATATGCTTTCTAGTGATGTTAGTGCAGGAGTTGATCCACTTTATTCAAGTGTTTGTGAACCTAAAAATAGTTGTTATTTAGGAAGCGGAATTGTTTTTAATAAATATACTGGAAGCCGTGGGAAAGGTGGATGTAATGATGCAATGCCTGAATTTATTGCTAAATTAAGGAAAATTCTAGATGAAGCAAATATTAATTATCAAACTGCTGAATTAGGAAAAGTTGATCAAGGTGGCGGTGGAACAATCGCTTATATTTTAGCTAACTTAAATATGAATGTAATTGATGCTGGAGTTGGTGTTTTAAATATGCATGCTCCTATGGAAATTACATCTAAAGTTGATGTTTATGAGGCATATAAAGCCTATAAAGTTTTCCTTTTAAAAGCATAAAAATCTTTTAGATTTGCTGGGTTTTTAAAATTTTGAGTGACAATTTGTCACTCTTTTTTATGTTTTAAAAAATTTATAAATCATATTAATTTATTTAAGATTTTAATTTGATATAATTATTCATATGAAGAATTTAATTATTTATAAATCAAATACCGGTTTTACAAAGTCTTATGCAGAAATGCTCTCAAGAAGAGTTGTACCAAATGAAATTATAGAATTAAAGCATTTAAGACTTAAAGATTTAAAAGAGGCTGATAATATCTTTTTTGGCGGGCCTTTAAGAAATAATGTTATTGAAGGACTTAATAAGTTTTTAAAACATTATGATTTAATCTCTAATAAAAATATTTTTATATTTGCTACAGGAATTGAACCAATTACAGATGAAAAGAAAGAAAATGTTATTTTTGCTAATGGGCTTGATTTGTATCATGTACGTTTATATCTTCTTCCTGGTGGAATGGATGTTTCTAAAATGAGTGCAATTAAAAGAAAACTTTTTAAAATTGCTATGAAACAAGCAAGTAAAAAGCAAGGAATAAGTGAAGACTTAATAAATCAAAGGTTTTCAACACCAATTGATTTAACTAATTCAAGTAATTTAGATAAAATGGTCGATGTTTATCATAGAGTGATGATTAAAAAGGATTAATTAAATTATGGAAAAGTTATTTTCTTGTTCCAATATGCATTGTGCAGCTTGTAAAGGAAATATCGAAAGAGCTCTTAATAAATTAAATGGTGTTATTAAATGCGAAGCTAATCCAATTACTTCTAGTGTAAAAGTTGAAGTTAATAAAAATGTCACTGACGAAGATATTATAAATACATGTAAAGAAGCAGGATATGATTTAATTAAAATTGATGATGATAGTGAGCTATTATTAAAAAAAGATAATAGTAAATTTTTATTAATAAGAATAATAATCGGTTTAATATTATTAGTTCCATTAATATATTTAGGTATGGGTGTAATGTACCCAGATGCAATTCCTAATTTTTTAAAAGATCCAATTTATGTTAATGAATATATTCAACTTGGTTTAACGCTAATTATTATAGGTTTATTCTTTAATTATTATAAAGATGGCTTTAAGGCTTTAATTAAGTTATCACCTAATATGGATTCTTTAGTCTTTTTAGGAAGTATATTTTCTTTAATTTATAGTATTTATTTAATAATTACTCATACAATTAATACTACAATTAGTTATGAACACACTCATTTATATTTAGATAGTGCTGCAATGATATTAGTAATCGTTAGTATTGGAAAATATATAGAATTATTAAGTAAAAGAAAGGCTAAAAATACGATAAGTGAGTTATTAAAATTAAGACCAAAAATGGCTCATTTAGTTAAAAGTGGATCAATTATTGATATTGAAACAAAATTTTTAAAACTTAAAGATATTATTTTAGTTAAACCTGGAGAAGTAATTCCTAGTGATGGACTTGTTATTAGCGGAGTTAGTAGTGTTGATGAAAGCTTAATTAGTGGAGAAAGTTTACCAATAATTAAAAAAGAAGATAATGAAGTAATTGGCGGTTCGATAAACGGAGAAGGTTCATTACAAATATTAATTACTAAAGAAAAGAAAGATAGTATTTTAAGTAAAATTATATCTTTAGTAATGGAAGCTAGTAATATGGATAGTAAACTTACTAGAAAGATAGATGTCGTAAGTCGATATTTTACTCCAATTATTTTAGCGTTAAGTCTTTTAACTTTTATTTTATGGATATCGATTTCACCAGCTCATAGTTTTGATGAAGCTTTTAGATATGGAGTTGGAGTAATGGTTATTAGTTGTCCTTGTGCTTTAGGACTTGCTACACCAATTTCATTACTCGTAGGATCTTCAGTATTTGCTAAAAATGGAGTTCTGGTAAATAAAAGCGAAGCTATAGAAGTTCTTAAAGATGTTGATACTTTAATTTTAGATAAAACTAATACAATTACTAAAGGTGAATTAGAAGTTGAAAAAGCAAATATTTTAGTAAAAACCCCGCAAATCCTTGATGAAATTTATACTTTAGAAAAATATTCTAGTCATCCGTTAGCAAAAGGCATAGTGAATTATTTATCGAAAAATAAGATTAGTGATAATTTTATTTCGACAAGCATTGAACCTGGGAAAGGGGTTTATGGGCATTTTAAAGATAATACAATTTATATCGGAAATTTAAATTATTTAAAAGATTATCATAAAGATATTGATAATGAATTATTAAAAGAAATAAACGATGGAATTGATGAGGGACTATTACCTTTAATTGCTTTTTCAAAAGATGAAATTTTTGCTATTTTTTATTTAAAAGATCACTTAAAAGATAATGCTAAAGACTTTATTAATGAAGCGTATAAATATTTCAAAAACATAATTTTATTAACGGGTGATAATAAGATTATTGCTAATAAAATTGCAGAAGAAGTTGGTATAAAAGATGTAATAAGTGAAGTTTTACCAATGGATAAAGACAATGTAATTCAAAAGCTTCAAAAAGAAGGACATAAAGTTGTGATGGTTGGCGATGGAGTTAATGATTCAATTGCTTTAAATAGAGCTGAAGTTGGAATTGGTATTGCTAAAGGTAGTGATATTGCTCTCAGTAGTAGTGATTTTATTTTAATGCGAAGCGACTTAATGGATATTATAAATATTATTAAAATTTCTAAAAAAATTAGATTTAATATTACAACAAATTTATTCTGGGCTTTTATCTATAATATTATATTTATTCCGATTGCTGCAGGTTGTTTTTCAATGTTTGGCGTAGTTCTTGAACCAATGTATTGTTCAATGCTTATGGCTTTAAGTAGCGTAACTGTTTGCTTAAATGCTTTAACACTTTTTCTTATTACAAAAAGAAATAATAAATAGATTTTAATAAGTCAATGATATATCATTTATAAGCATGGAAAAGGATGGAATTAAAGTTTTAGTAACTAACCGAAAAGCTCACTTTAATTATTTCTTAAGTGATTTTTTAGAATGCGGTATTTCATTAATGGGTACTGAAATTAAATCTATTCGAAATCATGGTGCGAATATTAATGATGCTTATGTAATTATTCGTAATAATGAAGCTTTTATTGTAAATATGAATATTGCAATTTATGAAAAAGGAACAATTTATAATCATGATCCTTTAAGAAGTAGAAAACTATTATTACATAAATATCAAATTTTAAAATTAAATCAAAAAATCGAAAAAGATGGTTATACACTTATTCCAACCAAGCTTTATTTAAAAAAGGGACGTTGTAAGGTTGAAATTGCTTTAGGTAAAGGTAAGAAACTTTTTGATAAAAGAGAAACTATTAAAAAAAGAGATGATGAAAGAAATATTGCTAAAGTCTTAAAAAGGGATTAATTATGCGTAAACAAAGTTTAATATATAAAATATGCTTTAGCAGTTTATTTATTGCGTTAACGATTATTTTATCGAGGTTTTTTGCTTTGCCTGGATTATTTGGTTTTTCATTTTTAAAAATATCTTTAGCAAATAGTGTCGTAATGTTTTCTAGTTTTTATTTAGGACCTATTTGGGGATTAATTGTTGGAGGAGCAAGTGATGTTTTTGGAGCATTACTTTATCCTCAAGGAGGAGCATTTAATCCTCTTTATACAATTCCTGCTTTATTTACTGGTTTATGTCCTTTTTTATTTTATAAATTATTAGAAATTATTAAAATAGATAAGAAATTTCCGATTACATTAACTTTTTTATTATCGTTATTTAGTATTTTTATCTTAATTTTCTTTATTTTCAATGATTATGTTATTAGTGGAAGTAAAGTTTATAATTTTGATTTATGGATGAAAATAGTTTTTATTGTTCTTGGCTTTGGATTAAGTGCTTTATATATTGTGGCTGTCTTTATTATTAAATATAAGTTTAAAGATAAAAAAGTTAATCAAAATTATAATATATATAATTTAGTTACATCGATGTTTTTGACTTATTTTATCGTAAAAATTCCTTTAGGAAGTTTGATTCAATCATTTTTACTTAATTATTCATTCTTATTTATCTTTTTTATTAGAATATTAGCTGGATTTTTTAGTTGTATTGTTCATAGTATTATTGTTATTATTGCCTTAAATGTAAGTGGATTATTTAACATTAGAAGTGCAATAAATGAAGATAATTATTTTAGGGATTTATTTAAATGGAAAAAGAAAAACGTCGAAAAATAACTAAGATTATTCTTTATATTTTGTTAGTAGCAGTAATAATATCAGCAATAGTTTTAATTATTATTGGTTTAATTCCAAATAATGGTGGAAATAATGGTGGCTATTGTGATAGCGATGAAGGTTGCACTGTTGGTAATTCTTTAATTAATTTAATAAATCTTTTAAATTAAGATTATATACTTTTAAAGCGTTCTTATACATTAATTTATCATATTCTTGTTTAGTTAATTTAATGGTGTTATTAAAATAATTCTCATAAATTGGATTATTTAAAGTCTCATAACCATCAATTGGATTATCAGTACCAAATAAAACTTTATCTAGTAAATTTTCTTCTTTTAATTTACTTATAAAAGAAATATCTACCCGAGCAGTATCTACATATAAATTAGAAAGTGACTTTAAATAAGGAATTGTTAAAGAATTATTACCATTTAAAATTGCATGTGCTGCTATAAATGTAACATCTTTATATTCCTTAGCAACATGTATTAAATATTTAAATAAACTATATTTATCTGTAGCAGTATGAACTAAAACTGGTAATCGATATTTTTTTGCTAAATCTAAATATGGTTTAACTCTTGGATCACTAATACGTAGCCTACTTGTATATGGATGAAATTTTAAACCATAAATATTTTGACGATGTTTTATTAAAAAAGCCTCTAAATCTTCAATATTTTCTTCAGTATGAGGTCTAATCCAAATTAAAGGTAAAAGATTTTTGTGTTCTTTAGTTATTGCTAAAAGTTTTTTTGTAGCATTTAATTGTGGGATTAATTTATTGAATCTACCTTCTTCTTTAAATTCACTACCATCAAATGAAACAATAGAAAAACTAATATTATGATCATTCATTGATTCTAATAAATTCTTTTTTGCAATATTTAAACTAGGCCAATATCCTAAATGTGTATGTGAATCAATAATTACTTGTTTGTAATTATTTCTTTTTTTCATCAACGAAAATAACTTTTCCTTTTTTATTGTAGTTACTTACAATCTTATCACTAAATGCTTTGTTAGTATTTACAAATTGCACCATCTCTAATTGCTCATGATTTTGTGTTTGATAACCCATTGTGACATTATTTGTGCTTGGTCTAGTTTTAAAAGTTATCTTAATAGGTTTTGAATTAAAGACGACATCTTGGATAATTTTATCTTTATCATAAAAATTACCATATTCATAAAGTATTTGTTCTTGTTTAGAAAGTTTACGAGCTTTTGCTTCTCGAAGTGTTCTAAAAATAAAACCTAAATATTTTAAAATGCTAAATAAAGCAAAAAGTAAAAATACATACATTAATAATGATGGAATGATTGTCATAGGATCGTTTAATGCTTCTGTAAATAAAGCATAATTAATTAATCTAGTCATATTTTCTTCAAATCGAGTGACAATATAATAACTTGAAGCACATATAACATATAATAAGAAAGTATTAATTCCAACAAGGATGAAACTTAATAAAGGGAATGCCTTTCTTTTAAAAATACTAAATAAAAGTAATAGTAACATTACTAATAGTCCAATTGCTGGAATTATTAAATAAATTAATGAATAAAGTGTAAAAGTTCCATTTATTAATTGATTAGGCCCATAAACAGTCATAAAAGGTATGTTTCCAAAAACAAAAAATCCCTCGTATCCAAAATATTTAGTTGTAATTGAATTTTCAGCAAATAAGCATAAAAGGACAAAAGTAATAAGAATAAGAATTAATGTTGAAATAAATTTCGTAATAACTTTTCTTTTCATACTATAAGTATTTTAATTGAAAATTAAAAAATTTTCTATAATTATTATATATGTTTTAAGGAGATTTTTGGGAAATTATGGATATTTTAGAAAGATTTAAAAAATATATTAGTTTTGATACAACTAGCAATGAAGAAAGTAAAACAATTCCTTCAACTAAAAGTCAATATGAATTTGCAAAAATACTTGTTAATGACTTAATTGAGATAGGTTTAACTAATGCTTATGTCGATGAATATGGATATGTTTATGGATATATTAATTGTAATCAAGAGAAAACCATTGGCTTAATCGCTCATATGGATACATCTAGCGATTTTAAAGGTGGATGTAAAAATACGCAACTTGTTAAAAATTATAATGGTCAAGAGATAATTTTAAAAAATGGGGATAAATTAAATAAAGAATTATTTCCAGCTTTAAACGAAGTTATTGGTGACGATTTACTTTTTACTGATGGAGAACATCTTTTAGGAGGGGATGATAAAGCTGGAATTGTTATTATATTCGAAATAGTTAAACATGCTTTAGCTAATCTTAAAAGTATGAAATATAACTTATCAATTTGCTTTACTGTCGATGAAGAAATTGGACGTGGACCTCTTAAATTTGATATTAATAAAATGCATAGTGATTTTGCTTTTACTCTTGATGGTGGCTCAATTTATGAAGCTAATATTGAAAATTTTAACGCAAGCAGTGCTAAAGTTAATTTTTATGGAATTAATGTTCATCCAGGTAGCGCAAAGGGAATTATGGTAAATAGTATTTTAGCAAGCATGTATTTTAATAGTCTTTTGCCTAGTAAAATGATTCCATCATTAACTGAAGGTCATGAAGGGTTTATTCATCTTCACGATATTGAAGGCGATGTAAGTCAAACGAAACTTAGTTATATTCTTAGAGATCATGACGAAAAACTTTTAGAAGAAAAGAAAAATATGTTAGTGGAAGCTAAAAATAAAACTTTAAAAGAATTTCCTAATATAAAAATTGATTTAGAGATAAAAGATGAATATAAAAATATGTTCCCATACTTTTTAAAACATCGTGAAGCAGTTGAATTAATTAATAAAACTTATTTATTTAGTAATACAAAAATATCTTATACACCAATTAGAGGTGGAACAGATGGGGCCACCATAACTTATATGGGTTTACCTTGTCCTAATTTAGGAGTAGGAGATTTTAATTGTCATGGTAAATTTGAATTTGTATCACTAACACAAATGCAAAAGATGGTAGAAATTCTTAAAAAACTTGTAGAACTCTAATATTTTTTTAATTTTCAGATTGATTAGAGTTCATGTATAAGTAATTAATAATTGATTTTCTTCTTATAATTCCGATGAAATTCTTACTATCATCGAGAACTGGAACAAAATTTTGATTACTTGCCACAACCATTAAACTACTCATTTCGGTATTTGAAGAAATTGGTAAGTAATCTTTATGTCGTTTTACTTCTTTAATAGAAACATTATTAAATTCATTTAATGTTTTAAAAGGGTGATCCTTTAAATAATATAATAAGTCACCTTCACTAATTGAACCTACATATTTGCCATCTTTACTTAAAATTGGGATTACTTGATAACGATGATATTCCATTATTTCTAAGACTTGTCTGACACTCATTGTGTCATCGCAGTATTTGATTTGACTTTTAGGTGTTAAGAAAAATAAAACATTCATAGTTTTAATTATAAATTAAACGATAAATAGTGTAAAATATTTTTGTTTTGAAAGGAGAATGAAAATGGATCGAATTAGTTGGGATGAATATTTTATGGGAATCGCCTTGCTTAGTAGTAAAAGAAGTAAAGATCCTTCAACACAAGTTGGTGCTTGTATTGTTGATGATGATAATAAGGTTGTTACGATTGGTTATAATGGTATGCCTAGACATATTGATGACTCGAAACTTACTTGGGAAAAAGGTGAAGATTTAAATAATAAATATTTATATGTTTGTCATGCTGAATTCAATGCCATTTTAAATAATCGTGATGGTAGTAAACTTAATGGATGTCGAATTTATGTGACATTATTTCCATGTAACGAATGTGCTAAAGCTTTAATACAAGTTGGAATTAAAGAAGTTATTTATCTTAGCGATAAATATCAAGATCAATTATCAACTAGAGCAAGTAAAAAATTACTTGATTTAGCTGGTGTTAAATATACTAAATATCAAGGAAGATATACTAATATTGAATTAAAATAATATGAATGAAGCGTTAAAAGTTAAAAATTTATGTTTTAATTATGATGAAAATAAGGAAACTTTAGTTAACCTTTCTTTTGAGGTTAAAAAAGGAGACTATGTAACCTTAATTGGCCATAATGGAAGTGGAAAATCTACTTTAGCAAAACTTTTAACCTATTTAATTACGCCAAGTAGTGGAGAAATTTATGTTAATGACTTATTACTTAATGAGGAAAATATTGGAAAAATAAGAAGAACGTTAGGTATTGTATTTCAAAATCCTGATAATCAATTTATTGGTTCAACTGTAGAAGATGATATTGCTTTTGGATTAGAAAATAGAAATATTCCTTTAAATGATATGCAAAAATTAGTCAAGGAATATTCTAAAAAAGTAAATATGGAAAACTATTTAAAAAAGGAACCAAGTGAACTTAGTGGTGGCCAAAAGCAACGTGTCGCAATAGCAGGAATTTTAGCGCTTAATTTAAAAATAATTATTTTTGATGAAGCAACAAGTATGCTTGATCCTGAGGGAGTTGAAGACATTAAACATTTAATTAATGAGATGAGAGAAAAAGATCCAGAATTAACATTTATTTCAATTACTCACGATATAGAAGAAGCTTATTTAAGTGATTATTGTATTATTTTAAATAAAGGGCGTATATATAAAGAAGGGAAACCTAATGAGATTTTTAATGAGATAGATGATATCAAAAGAATTGGTTTAGATGTTCCTTTTGTTTTAAAAATTAAAAATGCATTAAAAGAAAAAAATATCTTTATTAACGACGATATAAAAACAATTGAGGACTTAGCAAAAAATATATGCAAATAGAAGTAAATAACGTTACATATACTTATAACAAAAAAAGATTTGATGAATTTGAAGCTCTTAAAGGAATATCTTTAAAAATAGATAAGGGTGAATTTGTTGCTTTAGTTGGAAAAACAGGAAGTGGTAAATCTACTTTAATTCAAACTTTTAATGGCTTAATTTTACCAACTTCAGGGTATGTTAAGGTCGATGATTTTATTGTAACTGGTGATAAGAAATTAAAAAGACAATTATTAAAAAAAGAAAGTAAAGAAGTTCAAATTTTAAATAAAAAGAAAGCATATTTATTAAGAAAAAAAGTTGGAATGGTTTTTCAATTTCCGGAATATCAATTATTTGCTGATACGATTTTAAAAGACGTCATGTTTGGTCCTTTAAATTTTAAAGTTGAAGAAAACTTAGCAAAAGAAAAATCAATAAATGCATTAAAAAGTGTAGGGATTGATGAATCATATTTTGAAAGAAATCCTTTCGAACTTAGTGGTGGTGAAAAACGTCGTGTAGCTATTGCTGGAATATTGGCTAGTGAACCTGATATTTTAATTTTAGATGAACCTACTGCAGGACTTGATCCTAATGGAAAAAAAGAAATCATGAATTTAATTAAAGATATACATAAAGAGGGTAAAACAATTATTTTAGTTACTCATGATATGGATGTTGTTATGGATTATGTAGATAAAATATTTGTTTTAAATGATGGTAAATTACTTGAAGAAACGACACCTAATATTTTATTTAATAAAGAAAATATTTTAGATTATTCATTAGAAATACCTACTTTTTATAAATTTAAAAATTTATTAAAAAAATATGGGTTTTGCAAGGATTTAAGTAAAATTAATGAATTTAATGAGTTAATTGATATAATTTGTGAGGATAAAAATGACTAATATATTCGGTAAATATACTCAATATAATACGATTATTCATAAATGTGATCCGCGTATTAAAATACTTGGATTAATTTTAATCATGGTAATTTGTTTTCTTCCTTATGGAAGTAATTATATGAATCAACTAGCAATTTTAGCAGTTTTAGGAGTGGTTATAGTTTCTTTAATGATTATTGCTAAAATTAATTTTTTAGACTTCTTTAAATCTTTAAAAGTAATGTGGTTTATGGTCATATTCTTATTAATTATTAATGTGTTTATACCATATGGAAATAATGAACATGTAATGATTAGCTTTAGTAATGGCTATACATTATATTGGGAAGGTGTTTTAAATACTTTCATGGTTGTTTTTAGATTAATTTTAATGATTGCTTTAACGATGATTTTAACTTCTACTACGACTCCAATGGATATAACATATGGGTTTGAGTGGTATTTAAGTCCTTTAAAAATATTTAAATTTCCAACACAAGTAGTAGCGATGACAATTTCATTAGCTTTAAGATTTATACCAACTTTATTAGAACAAGCAAATCGAATTATGAAAGCACAAAAAAGTAGAGGAGTCGATTATAATAGAGGATTTTTATCAAAGAAAATAAAATCAATAACTACATTAATTGTTCCATTATTAGTAAGTTGTTTTTCTATTAGCGATGATTTAAGTTTAGCAATGGAAGCTAGAGGCTATGATCCTTATGGAAAAAGAAGTCGATATCGTATTTTAAAGTTTTCTATTTATGATTTAGTTTCGATTCTATTCTTTATTATTTTATTAGGTGCTTTTATTTATTTATCCGTTATTACAAATCATTATGGAGTTAATATTATTGAAACATTATTTCCGCTTACAGAAGGAGTTACTTTTTAATGAAAGTGAAAATGATTTTTTCTTATAAAGGAACAAATTATTTTGGTTATGCTAAGCAAGTTAATCAAATTACTATTCAAGAAGTTATTGAGACAAAACTTTCAACTATTTTAAATGAAGAAATAAATATTAAAGCTAGTGGAAGAACAGATAAAGGTGTTCATGCTTTAAATCAAGTTTGTGATTTTATAATAAATGATGAATCAATTGATTTAAATAAGTTAAAATATCGACTAAATAAATTTTTACCTAATGATATTTATGTAAAAAGTATTGAGAAAGTTAATGATGATTTTTCTAGTCGATTAAGTGCAAAATCTAAAACTTATTTATATGTAATTACTAAAGAATATTCACCATTTTATAATGATTTAGCGTTATATTTTACTGATATAAATATTGATAAAATTAATGAATGTTTATCAATATTTATTGGTAAACATGATTTTAAAAATTTTACTTCGAAAGAAAGCGATACATTTAATTTTATAAGAACGATAAATTCTTTTGAACTTATTGAAAAAGATAATTTTTTAGTTTTTAAAATTAATGGTGATGGTTTTATGCGTTATATGGTAAGAAAAATTATTGGAACAATACTTGAAGTTAGCAAATCTAATATTGATAAAAGTTTTATTATTAATAATTTAAATTCATCTGATAGAGAAATAATAACTTATACGGCATTACCTCACGCCTTATATTTAAGTGAAGTTTTTTATTGAAAAACCTTTAAAACTTAAGTATTTTTTTATTTTTTAAATAAGAGTTTAATAATTTAGTCAAATGAACTAAAATATATTTATGGCAAATCATTTTGAGGCCGGGGTATTACTTCATATATCTTCATTACCTGGTAAATATGGAATAGGACAAATAGGTCAAAGCGCATATAACTTTATTGATTTTTTAAGTGATTGTGGCTTTTCTTATTGGGAGATTTTGCCTTTAAGCCCAACAAGTTTTTCTAATTCACCTTATCAAACATCAAGTGCTTTTGCATTTAATCAATTTTACATAGATTATGATCTTTTAATTAATGATGGTTTATTAAATTCAAGAGATTTTCAAGGACTATCTTTTTATGATAATACTCGAAAAGTAAATTTCTTAAAAGTTTTTAAATATAATAACTTTTTATTAACAAAAGCTTTTAAAAGATTTGATAAGAATAATTATGAATTTTTAAAATTTAAAAATAATGAATTATATGAACCTTACTCGATTTATATGACTTTAAAAGAAATGAATGGTAATAAGGCGTGGTATAATTGGAAATTAGAAGATCGCTATTATAGTGATGAAGTTAGAAATGATGTCTTAAATAATCATAAAGACAGAGTAGATTTTTATTACTTTATTCAATTTATGTTTTTAAAACAATGGGAAAAACTTCATAACTATGCTAAAAGCAAAAATATTAAAATTATCGGAGAGATTCCTCACTTTTTAGATTTTGATAGTGCATCGATATATATGTATAGTGAAGAATTTTTATTAAATAAGTTTAATATGATGGATATAGTAGCAGGATTCCCACCTGATGAATTTACAAAAGTAGGACAAAGATGGGGTGAACCACTTTATGATTGGTCTTATATGAAAACAACTCATTATAAATGGTGGAGAAAAAGAATATATCAGGCCTTAAATACTTTTGATATGGTTAAAATTAATCATTTTTCGGGCTTTTATAAAGCATATGGATTACCTTTTAAAGAAAAATCAAATAAAATTGGCTCTTTTTATTTCGGACCTGGATTAGAATTATTTAATGACTTTAAAGATAGTAATATATTAGCAAGCGATCTTGGAGTTTATTTTAAAGACGTTGAAAAGTTTGTTAAACAAACTGGCTTTACAACTTTAAAAACAATTGTTTTACCATTATTTAAGCAAAAGAAAGTTTATGAAAAGTTTTATCCTAGCGTTTTAGAATATAACAATTTAGCTTATATCGGAAATCACGATAATAATATGCTTCGAGCACGTATTGAAGAGCTTTCAAAAGATGGACTTCGTGATTTAAATGATAAAATTCAAAATGAAGCAAAATTATTAAAAGTTGACTTTGAAAGAAGTGAATCTACAAGATATCTTGCTATCAAAATAATTGAATTATTACTTGCAAGTAAAGCTCACTATGTAACTTTAATGATGCAAGATATTTTATATCAAGGTAAAGAATCTCGTATGAATTATCCTGGAACTATTAGTGATAATAATTGGTCATATCGTTTTCTTAATAGTGATATAACAAAAAATTTAAAAATAAGAATAAAAGAATTATTGACTAAATATAACCGTTCACAACATTAAAAAACCTGCAAATCGCAGGTATTTTTAATTATTTTTATAGTTATAATAAATTAATCTAAATCACGATCTTTAGGAATTGTGATGATTCTCATGAAGTTTGTTTTTCCTGCAGCAGTAGGAGTACCACCACTAACAATAACAACATCCCCAGCTTTTAAACCTAATTTTTTGGCATAGAAAATTGCTATAGTTTCCATTTCTTCAATAAAGTCAGGCATTCTTGTAGGAATTAAGATACTATAAATACCCCAATATAATCCATTTTGAATAACTGTTGTTCTTTTATTTGAGATAGCTAAAATTGGACAACTTGGACGAGCCTTTGAAATTCTTCTAGAACTACGTCCTGTTTCTGTATAACTTACAATTAATTTGGCATCAATTAATTTTGCTGTATTAGCAATACTATTAGCAATTGCATCATTATTATCTTTATTTGATGTATCATATGCTTCTTGAGCCATTTGTTCATAATTTAATTCACTTTCAATTGCTCGAGAAATTTTAGTTTGTGCCAAAACTGCTTCACCAGGATATTCTCCACTAGCACTCTCAGCACTTAGCATAACGCAATCTGTAGATTCATCAACTGCAGTAGCAACATCACTTACTTCGGCTCTAGTAGGAACTGGAGAATGAGTCATTGAGTCAAGCATTTGAGTTGCTGTAATAACTGGTTTTCCTTTTTTTCTACAAGCACTAATAAGCTTTCTTTGAACAAGAGGAACCTCTTCAAAAGGAACTTCAACACCTAAGTCACCTCTAGCAACCATAATTCCATCGCTTGCATCAATAATTTCTTCAAGGCAATTCATTGCTTCACAGTTTTCTATTTTTGAAATAATTTTAATTTCTGGATGACCATGCTCAACTAAAATTTTACGAATGTCCTCAACGTCTTGTTTATTTCTAACGAAACTTGCACTAATAAAATCAACGCCATGTTGACAACCCCAAATAATATCTTGCTCGTCCTTTTCACTAATAAATTTCATTGATAATCTAGCACCAGTACAGTTTACACCCTTTTTACTAGACAATTCATGATCATTTAAAGCTTCAGTTATAATTTCTTTATGTTCTTCATCTTTATCGGTAACGAGTAAATCAAGTTTTCCATCATCAATTTTAATATGGTTACCAATATTGACATCTTTATATAAATCTGGGAAGTTTACACTAATTTTTTTTGGTGTACCTAAAACTTCTTTCATCGAAATTCTTAAAGTAGAACCCTTTTTAATTTCAATTTTACCATTTTCCATATTATGACAACGGATCTCTGGTCCCTTTGTATCTAACATTACTGGAATATAAACACCTTCTTTTTCAAATTCACGTATAGTATTTAATTTTCCTAAATGTTCTTCATAATCTCCGTGAGAGAAGTTGAGCCTAGCAACATTCATCCCATTATCAATTAATTTAATTAGCATTTCTTTTGATTGGCTACTTGGACCAATGGTACAAACAATTTTTGTCTTTTTTGTAAAATTAAAAAACATATATTCACCTACTATTTAATTAAATTAAAGACATCATATAAATCTTGATGCGTATTTCTTTCAAGTTTTAAAGCGTCATAGATATCAGTATGAATTAATTCATTTCCATCTGTTCCAATACAAACTCCACCGATGCCTTCATCAAGAAGTTCAACAGCATAAGTTCCCATTCTAATTGCATTAACTCTTTCCATTGCTGTAGGTTTTCCACCTCTTTGAATATGTCCTAAAACTGTTAAGCGGGTATCAAAACCTGTTTCATCACTAATCCTTTTAGTTAAAGCATTAGTATCAAGAAGTTTTTCAGCAACTAGAATCAAAACATGATCAGGATCTTTAGTTTTAAGAATTTTTAATTCTTCAATTAATTTATCAATATTAGTATTGGTGTCACTTGTAATAATATAATCAGCACCAGTAGCAATGCCAGCATATAAAGTTAAATCAGGACAATGATTACCCATAATTTCAACTACAGCACATCTTTTATGTGAACTAGATGTATCAACTATATCATCGACTGCTTGAACAACTGTATTTAAAGCGGTATCAAATCCGATTGTAAATTCACTGCTTGCAATATCATTGTCAATAGTTCCTGGTAAGCCAATACAGTTAATTCCTTTTTCAGTTAATCTTTTAGCACCCATATAAGAACCATCGCCACCTATAACAATTAAAGCTTCGATTCCGTGCTTCTTTAATGTTTCGATAGCTTCGTATTGGACTTTATCTTCTTTAAATTCAGGTAAACGAGCACTTTTAATAATTGTTCCGCCTCTTGTTAATAAATTATCAGCGTAATTTTTATCAACTTTCTCAATTTTATCTTCTATTAAGCCACGGTAGCCTTCTTTAACAACATACATTTCCTTATTTAATTTATAACCTGCTCTAATTGCTCCAAATAAAGCATCATTCATGCCAGGAGCATCGCCACCACTTGTTAGTATTCCAATTTTTTTAACCATAAATTAATTTGCCTCCAAGAACAAAAATTCGAACAAGTTTATTATACATTTTGCCCGGCTTTAAAAAAAGAATTAAAACATAATGTTTTAATAATTTTCTCTACTTTTTAAAAATTTTCGTGTTTTTCAATTTTATTAATAGTCATAACTTATTTTAATAAAAGACCAAAAAAATAAACCTTAAAAAATATTTGTAATAGCAAAAATATAAAAAATATCTTAGTTTTAGAAGCTTTTTTATTAATTTTTACATTATTTTTATAATATTTTTATTATTTAGAAATTAAAAGATATACTATAAAAAAGGATATATATAATCTATAATATTTAGAGTATGGAAGATATTAAAAGTATTTTTAAAATTAAAAGTAGAACTTTAATAGCTAGTGAATATAATGAATTTTTATTTACATTATATTTACCTTTAATTGGTTATAAAGGTGTTTTTTTATATCAATATTTAACTCAGCTATTTAAAAGAGAGATTTATGAAATTAATTTAGAAAAATTAGTTGAGATGTCTACTTTTAATTTTAATGAATTTATTTTAGTTAAAGGTATATTAGAAAGTGTTAACTTAATTGAAACTTATCAAAAAGATAGCTTAAATTATATCATTATCATTAATGCAATTTTATCCCCTAAAAATTTCTTTGAAAATGAAGTATTTAAAGGCTTATATTTCTCAAAAGTTGGTGAGGAAGAAGCAAAAAAGATCATGCTTAGTTATAAAATTGATGATGACACAAATGGATATAAAGATATTTCAAAAAGTATTAATGATAATTTTGTTATTGATTTTGATCTTAAATATCTTGATGTTGAGAAAGATTTAAAATTAGTATCAACTAATAAAACCAAAATTAAAGATGATTTTGATGATACAAAATTACTTAATTCAATTAAAGAATTAAGTAATATTTATATACCATCTATTTCAAACGATGAACTTCAACAAATTCATAATTTTGGTGTCTTATATGGATTAAATGAAAAAATTATGGCTGAAATTACTATTGATTCATATAATCCTAATAATGAAAAATATCATAAAATCGATATTGATAATTTAATTTCAAGAGTTAAAAGTGAAGCTATTACAACTAAAAGCTATCGAAAAAGATTGAAAAAGGCTGAATATGAAAAAGTTAGTGGAGATGGAGATATTTCTAAAAAACTTGAGTTATATCAAAGTATGTCACCAGTAAGTTTTTTACGTTTTAGACAAAATGGAAAGCCACTTGCTGAAGCTGATTTAAATATAATTAATTATTTAGGTTATGATATGGAATTTGAAAATTCGATTATTAATGCTTTACTTGACTTTACTTTAAATAAAAATAACGAACAACTGCCTAGAAATTATATTGAAAAGATTGCCACAACTTTTGCTAGAAATAATGTTCACTCATGTTTAGATGCTTTAAAGATTCTTTATGGAAAGAAAATAGGTAAAACATTAATAAATAATGAATTAAATGAAAAGCAAAAAACATTATATAATGATAATAGTGATATTAATTTAGATGATGAACCTATATGGAACGATTAAGTGATTTAATACATTTAGAAAATAACAACAGTTTAGAGGAGTACTCTAGAAAGCTTTATAATGAGTTTATTTCTGATAAAGAATTATTAGAAGAAGTGAAAGAAAGTGGTTTTACTTTAGATGATATTTATAAAAATATTGGTTCATTTCATGAATTAAAAGAAAATCGTGATAAAGAAAAAACTATTAAATCTTATCAAGATTGTGTTAATAATGATTTTTATTATCGATATAAATTAATAAAAACGAGCTATGGTTTAGAAAAAACATACGAAGCTACTCATTATTATCGAGAATATCTTTTATACATTGGCCATTTTTATTTTAAAGATTTTAGTGATGAATTTAATGATGTTAATTGGAAAGATTTAACAAATAAAGATGATTGCAAAAAAGAAGTTAATAAATGTTTAAAAGCTAATTTAGATATCTATCTAACTGGAGCAATCCGAAGCGGAAGAACCTTTTTATCTGTTGCTTTATTAAATAATTATTTAAAAAGTGATAAACATAAAGAATCGAAAGTAAGCTTTATAAGTGCTAGTAAACGATTTAATGCAATTGGAAATTTATTTTATGAAAATAAAGAAGAATATAATGATATTATGACTAAATTAATAAATAGTGATTTATTAGTTATTGATGATTTAGGTGGGGAAAATCGAAATATTACTACTCGAGATTATGTTTTAAAACCTTTAATTAAAGCTCGCACTGAAAATAATAAAACTACAATTTATACAAGTGATTATACTTTAAATGAATTAAAAAGATTATATACTTTAAAAAATAAAGATCCTGAAGGTTTTATTAATAGTGAAAATTTAATAAAACTAATTGCTAGTAAATTAAATCACGAAATTACAGTAGGAGAAGTTAGTTATTATTAAGTAAATTATCGAAATTTTTTAAAAAAGCCTCTAAATCTCCATTATTTTCAATAATTACAACATCTAAATTATTTTTATTATAACTATAATCGTTATTCAATTTCATCATTTTTTCTTCGTTTATATGACGATTATTTAAATTACTTATTTGCTTTTCTTTATTAAGTTTAATGACAAATATTTTTTTAAACATATATTCAAAATGAGCTTTAAATAATAAAGGAACCTCAATTGCAATTAAATCATTTTTACTAATTTCATTTAATAAATAATTTTCTAAGATTGGATAAATATAATCTTCAACTTCTTTCTTTTTTTCTTTATTTGTAATTAAAATGTTACGAACTATTTCTCGACTTTTAAGATCTTCATAATCAAAATTTGTATGGAGTATTCTTGATAATTTATTTTTAATATATCCTTCTTTATATAAATTATGAACAATTTCATCACTATTATAGATGGTATAACCTAAATCTTTTAAGTGATTTAATAAAGTAGTTTTACCACTACCTATAGGACCTGTAATTCCAATGGCCTTTTTATAGTTATAATCAATTTGACAATTTGGACAAAAAGTCGTTCCTCTACCACCTATAAAAATTTTATGAAAATGAGTTCCACAGTTAGGACAAATTTCACCTTCTTTACCATAACACATTAAAGATTCTTGAAATTTTCCATCAACACCTTCTTGAGGGTGAAATGAATGAATAGTGGAACCACCTAAAGCAATCGCTCTATCTAATATAATTTTAGCGTTAATAATAATATTTTTAATTTCATCATCGTTTAATGATTTTCCTAAACGATTTGGATTAATTTTTGAAGCATATAGTATTTCATCAGCGTAAATATTACCAATTCCAGCCATAATTGTTTGGTCAAGAAGTAATTCCTTTATCTTTTTATTTTTATTTAATTTATTTTTTAAATAAGAAAAATCACTAAGGGTAATTTTATTAGCTTCGATACCTAATTTTTTAATAAATTCGAGATTTTTTACTTCTTCATTTTTACATAGATACATTAAACCGAACTTTCTTGTATCATCATAACTTAAGCTATATCCATTATCTAAATAAAAAATTGCATTTGTCGATTTAATACGAAAATCTTTGTTTGTATAGCGATACTTTCCTTCCATTCTTAGATGAGAAATTAAAGTGTAATTATCACTAAGTCTAAAGAACAAAAATTTTCCATAGCGATCAAGATTAATAAATTTTTTATTGATTAAATTATTTTTAAAATCATTTAAATTTGATTGAACTAAGCGATCATAAAAGACTTCAACCTTTGTAATAGTTCGATCTTTAATTAATGGTAATAAAATATTTTTTACTGTTTCAACTTCAGGTAATTCAGGCATAATTATTTTACGTCAAACCAATTTTTGGCGTAACCTCCATCTACTTTTAATTTAACTTTTAATTTGACACAATTTTCCATAGTTTCTTTAACTAAATTAAATACAATGTCTTTTTCTTTTTTATTAACTTTTAAAAGGATTTCGTCATGAATTTGATTAATAATTTTAGCTTCTAAATGATTAATTTTTAACATTTCATTGACTTTAATCATTGCTATTTTGATTAAATCAGCAGCACTACCTTGAATAGGGGCATTCATTGCAGCACGTTTAGCAAATTCACGAGCTTGATATATCGCACTATTAATTTCTGGTATATATCTACGTCTATTAAACATCGTTAAAGCATATCCATTTTTAGAAGCACTTTCCACTAATGAATTAAGATAATTTTGAATTTCTGGGAATTCATTGTAAAAATTAGTAATTATTTCTTTAGCATCTTTTAGAGGTATATCAAGTTGTTCACTTAGTCCCCAATCACTAATTCCATAAATAATTCCAAAATTAATAGCTTTAGCTTTTCTTCTTAAAGCTGGATCAAGTTCACCATTAACTTTAAAAACCTTTTTTGCAGTCAATTCATGAATATCTTCATCGTTATTAAAAGCATTAATTAAAGTTTCACTATTTGATAAATGAGCAAGAATTCTAAGTTCGATTTGTGAATAATCAAAAGATAAAATTAATAAGTCATCGTCATTATAATGAAAGGCTTTTCGTACTTGTTTACTTTCTTCATCTCTAACGCTAATATTTTGTAAATTTGGTTCACTACTAGATAAACGACCAGTACTAGTTACTGCTTGATTAAAAGTAGCATGAATTTTTGAATCATTAAAAATATATGGGATAATTCCATCAATATAAGTTGTTAGCTGTTTTGAATATTTACGATGTTCAAGAATTTTACTGACTATAGGATGAGCATTAATTAATTCTTTAAGATATTCGCTACTTGTTGAATTATGAGAATTACCTTTTAACTTAAGATCATCATAAAGAATACTTGCGACTTGACGTGGACTTGAAATATTAAATTCTTTATTCGCTAATGCATAAATTTCTTTACTTAAAGCATCAATTTTCTCTTTGTATTGATCTTTAAGTTTTAATAAATCCTCCTTTGAAACTGGAAAACCTTCTTTTTCAATTTCATAAAGAACTAAAGTTAAAGGTATTTCAATATTATTCAATAACTCATATTGTTCTAATTCTTTAAGTTTTGTAATTACTTCCTCATATAAATTTAGGCTATAATACGAAGTAATTGCATTTATTAAAGTTTTATCATCCAAATCAAATAAACTATTTTTATCTTTAACGGCATATGAAACATCGATGTGATAAAAACTTAAAATATTTTCAATATACGGAGATAAATTACTATCTAATAAATAACTAGCTAGTAATAAATCAAAAAATAAGCCATTAATATGAATATTATTATTTTCTAATATATATTTAACTTTTTTGTAATCAAAACTATACTTTTTAATATTTTCATTTAATAAAATATCTAAAAGTTTTTGGTCCTTTTTTAAATTTTCATAAGAAATATAATAATTTTCTTTATCTATTGTAAAAAATAAGCCATATAGCTTTGCTTGATGATAATTAACATTTTCATAATCAATATAGATACCTATTTTATCAGTAAAATCAATATTATTTGTATTAATGATATCTTGATAAGAAATTTTATTAGTAGTAGTTGAAGTAATTCTTAAATTAATAGGTAATTTATTTATTAAAGAATTTAAGTCATATTCTTTAATAAATTTAGAGACATTTTCTAATTTATAGCCTTTATAAATTAAATCACTAACCTTTATATCAAGTTCATCATCAGTTTTAATTAAAGCTAGATGTTTACACATTTTTCCTTGATCTTGATTTTCGATAATTGATTCACTTAATTTTGTATGTAAATCTTTAACTCCATCAATAATATGTTCTAAATCACCATATTGAATAATTAATTTTTTAGCAGTAACTTCCCCAACCTTAGGAATACCTTTTAAATTATCACTTGGATCACCCATTAAACCTTTAAAATCAACAATATTAATTGGATCAAAACCCCATTCATTTTTAAAAGTTAAAGGAGTCATGTCTCTTATATCTTTTAATCCTTTTTTAATTAATTTAATCGTTATATTATCACTTATTAATTGTAAATAATCTTTATCGCTAGTGTAGATATCAACTTTATAACCTAATTTTTCCGCCTTTTTAGCAATATTACCGGCAATATCATCAGCTTCTAAATCATCTCTTTCATAATATTTAATATTTAAAGTTGTTAAAAATTCTCTTGCTATTGGCATTTGAATAAATAATTCTTCAGGAGCTTTAATTCTATTTGCTTTATAATCTTTATATTCTTTATGGCGGAATGTTTCTTTACCTTTATCAAAAGCAACTAATATCCCATCACCTTCTTTAATTTCTTTTAATAGATTACTAATCATATTACTAAAAGCAAAAATAGCATTAGTAGGGACACCATTATGATTATGCATAATTTTATTAGGATCGATACCATATGTAGCGTAGAATGCTCTAAATAGTAAAGAATTTCCATCAATAATTATTATCTTATTCATATTAAATATTCTCCTTTAAAACTATGATTTCATCAGCTAAAAATGTATCTTTACGGTCGCTATTAATTTCTAATTTTCCTTTAATTAATACGATATTATCTTTCTTTAATTTATTTATATTTTTAGCGTATAAATCACTAAAAATAGTACAACTAATACTATTAGAATTATCATCATTTAAATCAACAAAAGCCATTATTTCACCTTTATGGATTCCTTTACGAATTTGTAAAGTTTTAACGGTTAAAATTATTCCTAATATTGTCGATGTTTTTCTTTCAATTAATTCACTAAAAGGAGTAATTTTAATATTTTTATCATATTCAATATAATTAAATGGAGAGTCGCTTAGTAATACCCCTAAAACATTAAATTCATTTTCCATTCTTTCTTTCGGATTATCTTTAATATTTTCAATAGTAAAAGTTAAACCAAAATTATCTAAAAGATCTTTTTCTTTATAAACATAAGTTGAAGCAAATTGAATAGCTAAAGAAGTAGCTGCTTTTAAAGATGCTCTTGAATAATTAAATAAATCAAAAGCTCCAGAATCAATTAACTTATTAACTTGTAACTCTGTAATTTTATCAGGTGTTAAATACATTCTACTTATAAAATCTAAGAAATCTTTAAATTTACCGTTTTTATTTCGCTCATTTATTATATTAATCATTAGTTTAGAAGGTAGACCACCAATATTTAATAATGGAAATAATAAACCTGAATTATAAATTTTAAAATATAACTCACTTTCATTAATATTTGGATTTAATATTTTGATATTACTTCGACGAATCTCACTTATATAATTAGCAAATTTTGTATCATTATTACCAAATTGCGACTCTAATATTGAAGCATAAAATTCTAAAGGATAATGTGCTTTTAAATAAGCCATTCTAACTGAAATCATGCTATAAGCAACTGAATGAGATTTATTAAAACCATAACTAGCAAATTCCAAAATTAAATCGTATATCTTATTAATAGTATTTTCATTATGACCTAATTTTTTAGCACCTTCAAAAAACTTTGCTTTAATTTTAACAAGTTCATCAACATGTTTTTTACTTATTGCTCTTCTAAAAATATCACTTTCTGCCATCGAAAAGCCTGCAAAAGCCCTACCAATTTCCATAATTTGCTCTTGATAAATAATAATTCCATAAGTACTATCTAAGATTGGAATTAATGATTTATCTAAATAAGAAACTTTAACTCGACCCTCTTTACGAGCGCTATAAAGAGGAATTTGCTCCATTGGACCTGGACGATCTAAAGCAAGTAAATCAACTATATCATTAAATGAAGTTGGTTTTATATATCTTATACCATTTCTAGCAGCGCCAGTATCAAGTTGGAAAATACCCATAGTCTTGAACTCTCTAATTAATTTATAAGATAATGGATCATTTAATGGTATATCTTCCATTTTTATCTCTTTATTTTCATTTATTTTGATTAGATTTAGTGTTCTTTGAATAGTACTAAGAGCAGTTAAACCTAATAAATCCATCTTTAAGAAACCTTGTTCCTCTAAATAGTCTTTTTCATATTGGGTAACATAAGTATTTTCATCAAGAATAGTTAAAGGTAAAGTATTTAATAAAGATTTATCATTTATTATTACTCCAGCAGCATGAAGTCCTTTTTGGCGAGGAAAACCTTCAATTAACTTCGCTCTTTCATATAATTCTTTATTTTTATCATCAGATATTAAATTTTTAAAAGCTGGAATAGTAGAAGCACAAGTTTCTAAATCAATTTTAGAAGTTACTGGAATAGCTTTTGATAATTCATCAATATCTTTTAAATTATAATGAAATACTCTTCCAACATCTCTAATTGCTTGTTTTGCACCAATAGTTTGAAAAGCAATTACTCGAGCAGTCCTATCTTTTCCATATTTATTAATAATATAATTAATAACTTTATCTCTTTCTAAATCACTAAAATCTATATCAATATCAGGCATAGATTGTCTTTCAGGATTTAAGAATCTTTCAAATAAAAGATTCTTAAATTTTAATGGATCTACTTCAGTAATACCTAATAAATAGGCAATTAAGCTACCGCTAGCACTGCCTCTACCAGGACCAACAGGTATATTGTTATTTTTAGCATAATCTACATAATCTTTAACGATTAAAAAATAATCGCAATAACCCATTTTATCGATAATAATAAATTCTTTATTTAAACGGTTTCGATAAGCTTTATTTTCTTTAATATCAATATGATGTTTTGTAAGTCCTTTATATATTTCTTCTTTTAATAAATCTTTACTAGAAATATTACTAGAACTTGTAAAATTAAGTAATTCACCACGTTTAACATTAAAATTGAAATTGATTTTACTAACTAAACTATTTAATTCTTTAAGATACTTAAAATCGTATAAGGTGTTTATTTCTTCTTTAGTTCTTAAATAATAGTCATTACTTATATCATCATCGATAGTTTCAATTGCAGTATCTTTAGAAATTGCTTCTAATATTTTTAAGCGTAACTCATCGCCTTTATTTAAATATTTAATAAAAGGAAAAGCTATTAACTTAATGTTATATAAAGAACTAAACTCATTAATTAAGTTAGCTTTTATCTTATCGTTATTTGAATATATTTCTAGTCCTATATAAAAATCAGAAAATAAAGAATTAAGTTTATTTAAATAATCTAGAAAAATATGCTCATTTACACTATTAAATATTTTACTACTTTTTGAAGAAATAACGCATATTAAATCACTTAAATAATCTTTAATTTCGCTAAAATCACTGCAAATCCCAGCTCTTTTTTCTAAATAAGTAGAAATATAACACAAATTTTTATAGCCATTTTCGTTTTTAACAATTAAAGTAAATAGATTTTCATTTACATGCAAATCTAAGCCAAAAATAGGCTTTATATTATTATTCAATAAAGTCTTATTAAATAATGGATACCCATACATTACATTATAATCAGTTAAACCAACTTGCTTATAACCTTTCTTTATTAAATCTTTTGAAAGGTCTTTAAAAAGAATTCCACTTTTTAAAAAAGAGTAACCACTATATAAATGTAAGGGAATAAAATCCATTACTTATTTTCTTCCTTTTGAATGACTAAATTATCTAAAGCTGCGATAAAACTATCAAGTTCAGTTAAATCTTTGATTTGAGCACCACTAGCTTGTGCATGTCCTCCACCTTTAAACATGCTAGCCACCCCATTAACAGTATAATCTCTAGATCTAATTGAGATTCTAAAACAAGGTTCAGTAATATCTTCAGTAATTGAACACCAAATATTAATTCCTTCAATATTGCTAAATAAATTTACGTTTTCCTTACCTCGATCACTCGTCATATTGAGTTTAATTAAATCATCGTTTGTAAGAACATAATAAGCTACGCCATGAGGTGAAACTTTATAGTTATTTAAGATATATTTCATAATCTCTAAATCACTAACTTTCTTTAAATACATTTTTCCATAAATATCAGTTATGTTTATACCCTTTTCAAGTAATTTTTGAGCGATTTCGAAAGTATGAGCAGAAGTTGAACCATATTGGAAACGACCACTATCTCCAACTAAAGCGATATAAAAATAACTTGCTGCAAGTTTAGTTAGAACATATTTACTTGGTAAAGAGAAAATAAAATTACAAACTAATTCACTAGCGGCAGCCATTGATGTATTAGTAATAGCAATATCAAAAATTTTCTCTGTTTCTGGGTGATGATCGAATTTAATTTTGCATTTAGCTTTTTCAAATCGTGGATCAGCTATACGTTTTTTATCGCCGACATCGACAATAATCGCTAAAAAATCATCGTCAAACCATGAATCATTAATTTTATCAGTTTCAGGAAATAAACGATTTGTAAATGTTGAATGATTATCACCTAAAATAACAACATCTTTGTCATGAAAATTATCTTTTATAAAGGTAGCTAATCCAAATTGAGTTCCTAAAGCATCAAAATCTGGAACGATATGACGAAAAATTGCGATTTTTTTATATTTTTTAATGCAATTAAAGATTTCTTTATATTCTTCTTTATAAGTTTTAGCTAAATTCTTAATATAATCCATATTTTAACCTATTTAAGTAACATATTGTATGCATCTCTAGCAATCATAACTTCTTCATCTGTAGGAATTACGACTACTTTAATTTTACTGTCTTTAGTAGAAATAACATTTTCAATTCCAACAGTTTTTTCGTTTTCTTTTTCATCAATTTTAACGCCTAAAGCCTCACTAATATTATCTAAAACTAGTTTACGATAATAAGAACAATTTTCGCCAATTCCAGCGCTAAAAATAATTAAGTCACATCCACCTAAGCGGACAAAGTATTGGCCAATAAAATCGCTTACCCTTCTTGCCCATAATTTATTAGCTAAAGTAGCTCTTTTATTACCTTCTTCACTGGCTTTAATTAAATCTCTTGCATCACTTGAAATACCACTAACTCCAAGAAGTCCACTCTTTTTATTAAATTCTTGATAAATTTGTTCACTAGTTTTATTAGTTTTACTAACTATATAATTAAAAACACTAGGATCTAAATCGCCAGTTCTAGTGCCCATCATAATGCCTCCTAAAGGCGTTAAACCCATAGAAGTAGCGACACATTTTTCATGGCGAACTGCACTTAAACTAGCTCCACTTCCTAAATGACATATAATCATACGATCATCATTTTCATTATTTAAATATTTACGACCGAGTTCACTTAAATATTTATGACTAGTACCATGAGCTCCATATCTTCTTATTTTAAATTCTTCACTATATTCATATGGAATAGGAAATAAATAGTCTTCTTCAGACATTGTTTGATGAAAAGCAGTATCAAATGCACATATTCCAGGAGTAGTAGGAAGAACTTTCATAAATGCTTCAATTCCAACTAATTCGGCTTGATTATGTAAAGGACTAAGTGGAATTAAGTCTCTAATTTTATTAATTGTGTCTTCGTTTATAATTGCACTACTTGAAAAATAACTTCCACCTTGAACGATACGATGTCCTGTGGCTTTAATTTCATCATAATGTTTGATTATTCCAAATTTAATAAGACCATCAAGAAGAAGTTTAACTGCTTCACTATGATTCTTAACTGGAATTATTTCTTTATGTTCATTTCCATTATATTTAATTTTAAAAATAGCATCTTCAAATCCAATTCTTTCAACGATACCACTACATAATACAGTTTCTTTAGGCATTTCATATAATTTAAATTTTAAACTTGAACTACCAGCATTAACAGCCATTACTTTTGCCATAATTTTTTACCTCTTCATTAACTTTTATTATTATAGTAGATTTAAATTAAACCTTAAATAATTAAACATAATTTTTTATATAAAAATTATAAATTCCTAAATTAAACTTATGATTTAACTTATCGATAGTTTCGATATTATTTTTTCACTTTTTTCATAAAATAATGAATAAATCAATTGAAATATTATTGAAATTTGTATTAAACTATAGACATGGTTACAATAAAAGACATTGCTAAAGCTTGTAATTGTGCAGTTTCGACAGTTTCTTATGCTTTAAATAATGATCATAGAATTCCTGAAGAAACTAAACTTTTTATTGTTGAAAAAGCACGTGAACTAGGTTATGTTGGAAAAAGCGGAAAAAAGAAAGTCGATAATAACTATATAAAGCAAATTGTTTTATGTGTTTACACTATAAATGGCGACTTATACACTGAAATTTTTAATTCAATTCATCATATTTTACATATTTCTAATTGTAAAACTCTTATTTATTGTGGAGATAAAGTCGATAATATTCAATGGATGGATGGTTTAATTTGTTTAAATGCTAAGATTAGTCGAAGACAAATAGAAGAATTAACTTATAAAAAGATTCCTGTTGTTTTAATGGATAGAGAAGAACATATAAATAATGCTAGTAATATTTTAATTGACAATTTCCAAGGGGGATATGATGTCACAAGAAGATGTTTAGAAAAAGGATGCAAAAAGTTTATATATATTTCAGGTCCTTCAAGCAATAATGATTCTTCGCTTAGAATGAATGGTTTTTTAAAAGCATTAAAACAAAATGGTATTAATCCAAATAGTGTTATTTTATATCGTGGAGATTACACAAAAGATTCTGGTAGAAACATTGCAAATAACATTTTAAGTTTAAAATTAGATTTTGATTGTATTTGTTGTGGAAATGATGAAATGGCTGAAGGCGTAATGGAAGTACTTGATAAAAATAATTATGTTATTGGTAAAGATGTTTTTGTTAGTGGTTTTGATGGCTTAACAAGTAGATCAAGAATTGGTTATATTACTGGGTATTATGATAGAAATAATTGGGCTAGTATCAGTGCTTATACTTTACTTAGAAAATTTGAAAAGAATGTTCATAGCTCATTAAAAATACCAGTTGAAGTAGTGGAATATTAATGAATTATAATTATTATTTAATCATGGCTTTAATATGTTTATTAGGGCTTATTGTAACGATTTATGTTATCTATTTTGGTATTGAAAAAAGAAATAGAATAAAAAAGCAAATTTTAGAAAATAGTGTAGATTTAGAGGCTTTTTACCCTAAAAATCATGAAAATAAGACTAAAAAAATAGTTTCAATTACTCTTATTAGCGCATTTTTTGTGTGTTCTATTTTATTATTTATTTCGAATATTGTGATGAGTGCTAATTCCAATTTATTCTATAGTAACGGTCAATATATAGTTTCAATTGAATCTTCATCAATGCAAGAAAATTTAGTTACTAATTCATACTTATTTACTAATAACTTAACTAATGAAAAGTTATTTCTTCATGATGTTGTTTCCTTTAAAGAAGTAGATTCAAAAGATGACTTAAAACTTTATGATATTGTTTTATATAAAACTACAATTAATAATAATGAAACTTATATAGCTCATCGAATCATTGATATTAAAGATGATTATTATGTACTTAGAGGAGATTCAAACCCTAATAATGATGAACCAGTTTATTTTGAACAAATTGAAGGTGTTTATGATAAAACTTATGGATTTTTGTCTTTTATAAATGCAACCAGTAAAAGTGTAAACTTCTATCTTGCTTTTAGTTTTGTTGTAATTGATATAGCATCTTACGAGATAATTAAATATTTAAATATTAAACTTATAAATGACAATTTAATTGAAAGTCAATGAAATTCAATAAATTTCAATTGAAATTCAATAATTTAAACGGGTCCGAGAAATTGAAAATCGATTTTTTTCTTTTTATAATTTCAATGAAGTAATTAGTCGTTAATACTTCATTGTTATTTAAGTTAGGAGAAATTTTAAGATGATTCAATGTGAATATGGGTATTTTAGTGCGGATGGAAGAGAATATATTATAACTAATCCTTTAACACCAAGACCATGGATTAATGTTATATCAAATGGTGATTATTCATTAATCATTTCACAAACCGGTGGTGGTTTTAGTTTTAGAGATAATGCTGAACAAAATAGATTAACAAGACTTTATCAAGATATCGTTAAAGATAATTGGGGAAAATATTTTTATATTAGAGATTTAAAAACAAAGAAATATTTTTCAACAACCTTAAAACCTATCATGAAAGGTTATGATAAATATGAAGTTCATGTTGGAATTGGATATACAAAATTTATACGTGTTCAAGATAATTTAGAAGTTACTCAAACGATTTATGTTGATAGTAATAATCCTTATGAATATATAAAGATTTCAATTAAAAATTTAGATAAAACAGATCGCGAATTAGATATTACAAGTTATTTTGAATGGGCTCCTGGCTTAGCTTATGATAATGCTAGAGAATTTCAAAGACTTTTCCAAACATTAAATTTTGATAAAGAAAATAATGTTTTAACAGTCAATAAATGCTTATGGGGATTTAGTGATGAAAAAGGTAGAGTTAATAATGATGATTGGCCATTTACTGGATTCTTCACTTGTAGTGAAAAAATTGATAGTTTTGATTGTGATAAAGAAGCATTTATTGGAATGTATAATGATGAAATGTCTTCATTTGCTATGACACAAGAAAATTTATCAAATAGCGAAGGAAGATATTGTGATCCATGCTCAGCAACTAGAGTTAAAATCTCATTAAAAGCTAATGAAGAAAAAGAAATTACCTACATGTTAGGTATGGCTAAAAAAGATAAAGAGAATTATTTTGAATACATTAAAAAATGTACAAATATCGATGCTGATAAATCCTTAGATAATGTCCATAAATTCTGGTCAAATTTAATTGATAAAGATGTTTGTAAAACTGGAGATTTATATTTAGATACATTCACCAATATTTGGTCAAAATATCAAGCTATTTCATGTAGATTATGGGCAAAAGCTGCTTATTATCAAATTAGTGGTGGTATTGGATATCGTGATCAATTACAAGATTCTTTAGTTTTTCTTGAATCAAATCCAGAATTAACTAAAAAACAAATTTTATTGCATGCAAGTAAACAATTCTTTAAAGGTGATGTTTATCATTGGTGGTTAACAATAAATCCTTGGGGACCAAGAGGCAATTGTAGCGATGATTTCCTTTGGTTACCATTTGCTGTAATTGAATATATTAAAGAAACTGGTGATTTTTCAATTTTAAATGAAAAGGCACGTTATGTTGACAATGAACTTCAAGATACAATTTATGAACACATCAAAAAAGCAATCTTTAGAAGCATTGAATTAACTTCACCTAGAGGAGTCCCTTTAATGGGTGATCATGACTGGAACGATGGTTTAAGTGCTGTTGGTCATGGACTTAAAGGAGAAAGTTTCTGGGTTAGTGAATTCTTATATTTAATTTTAAATAATTTAGATTTTATTGTTGATTATTTTAAAGATGAAGACTTTAAAAAGGTAATTCATGAAAAGAAAGAATTAACAAAAGAAACATTTAATAAATACGGGTGGGATGGAGAATATTTCCTCCAAGCAACTAATGACGAAGGAGAATTAATTGGTAGCCATACTTCAAAAGAAGGAAAAGTTTTCCTTAATCCACAAATTTGGGCCGTAATTAGTGATATTACAACCGATGATAGAAAAGAAAAAGCAATGGAAGCTGTAAAGAAATATTTATTAAAAGATTATGGCGCTTTATTACTTTATCCTGCTTTTGAAACACCAAATAAGGAAGTTGGTTATATTACTAGATATGCTCCAGGACTTAGAGAAAATGGTGGTGTTTATACTCATGGAGCAAGCTGGGCTACTTGGGCATTTAGTTTAATGCATGATAATGAAAATGCATATAATTCTTATATTAGAATTTGTCCACCATATCGTAGTAATGATATAAATACATATAAATCAGAACCATATGTTACATGTGGAAATAGTGATGGTCCTATTTCTCCATATTATGGAAAAGGCGGTTGGAGCTGGTATAGTGGAAGTGCTCAATGGTTACACAATGTTGCTATTAAATGCATTTTAGGCATTAGAGGTGATGTTGATAAAATCATAATTGAACCATGTATTCCTAATAATTGGAATCACTTCACATATACAAGAAAATTTAATGATAAAGATATCAATATCGAAGTTAATAGAACTGGTAAAGAATCAATAACTGTTAACGGAGAAAAAGTAAATGGTAATTACGTTAAAATCTTAAAAGACGTTAAAACATATAATATTAAAGTCGAAATTAAATAGGAGGGTCTATGAAAAAAGGTTTTAAATTAGGATTATTTTCAATTGTTGGACTTGGCGTAATCGGAGCTAGTCTTACAAGTTGTGGTCCAAAGGGAAGTGAGGAAACTTACGACTTAATTTACCGTAGTTGGGACTTAGGTACTGCTCAACAAAATAATGCTGAAAGACAATTAGTTCATGCATTTGAAGAAACTCATAATGTTAAAGTTAAAATTGTTGAAAATCCAGGTTCAGGTAATAACTATTGGACAAATATTCAAGCTAGTGTTCAAAATAAGATCGATAATGCTGATGTTATGATGATTCCTAATATGGACTGGCCATTAGCAGCAGGATACTTATTAAACATTGAAGGATATGTTCAAAATGATACGGATTTCAAAAATGTTCCGCAATCAATTAGAGAAGCTTGTACATTTGGAAATGGAGTTTATGCTTTACCAGCTAGAATGAATCTTCAAGGTTATTTCTTAAATGTTGATTTAGTTGATAGTTGGGGTATTGATGCTGAAAATATTTCTGTTAATAGTGAATTTAGTGTTATTGAAGATATTATTGATGAAGGTTTTTCTCATGTTAACGAAAGCCAAATCGGTTTAGATACAACAACTCATTGGATTGATACTCAAGCAAGTGTTTTAGATGAAACCGGGACATTAGGCTATTATACATGGGATGGAGAACAATATCATCTTGATGAACCTGCATTTATTAGTTCAGTTCAAAATGCAAAGAGTCATTATCAAGCAAAACATACATTAGACGCTTATACTCCTGAAGAAAAACAAAGTATCTTCAATCTTGATCCAGAAGAAGAACCAAGAGTAGATTTATGGAATAAAGGTGGTTTAGCTCTTAGATATGGTTACACCTATGAAATTCCTGATATGCTCAAATATAATGCTTTAAATAGTGAATATCGCTTTATAGGAAATCCAGGTGGAAAAATTACTATTGTTGGCGATTATTATGGAATTAATAAAGAAACAACAAATCCACAATTAGCTTATGAATTTGCAAAATGGATGAGTTTTGGAAAAGATGGTTTTGCTAAGAGAATGGAATTATATGCTAAGAGAGAAAATGGTGGATTTATGAATACATTACCATTAACTACAGATAGCGAAACTATTAATGAATATTTTGATTTATTTGGTGAAGGTAGTGGCATGGATGGATTAAGCGATGCCTTTACTTATATTGAAACAGGCGGTATGGTTGAAGGAACTAAAGTTGTTCCAGGATATCTAAGTGCTAGACAAACTAAGAAAACCGGACTTACAGTTCCAGGACCAGAAGGAAACATCGATAATTGCAATATGTTTGATTTATTGAATCAATGTGTTACTGGTAGTGCTAATATAACTGAATATACATCTGGTGAAATAAATATCGATGATTTAGCTGACGCAACTTACACTGATTGGTGGAAAAAGAATGGAGCTAACTACACCGATTAAAAAACATAAAAAATTTAAAGAAACGGAATTTTATAAGTTTAATAAAAAACATAAAAAAGCCGTCATTTCGATAACTGTCGTCGTTGTTTTACTATTGGCTATAATTCTTCCATTTATTGATTATGGAACAAGTCCAAGAGGAAACTACGAATATGCTTTTAATGCTTATAAAGAAGAAGTTAATCATAACGATAATAGTGAAAGAATAGATATTCCTTTAACTAATAGCGATGCTAGTATCATTGAAGAAGTTAATGGAGTATCTTCTTCCATTCTTTCTAATGGCGATAGTATTATTTATACATTTAATGTTACTAATCCAGGAAATTATGAAATTTATGTAAATTATTATGTTCTTCATAATGGATTCCAAGATAGTGAATTTAGTGTGTATATTAATAATGAACTTAAATTAGAAAGAAGTAAGCTTCGTGCTAACTGGCAAAATGAAACTAATGAATTTGAATTAGATTCATATAATAATCAATTAGTTCCAAGTCAAACTTTAGTTAATACTTGGCAAACATCAGGATTATATGATTATGATTATAAAACTGCTTTGCCAGTTTCTTTTGGCTTTAAGGAAGGCGTTAATACAATTGAACTAACTTGTACAAATAGTGGTCAAATTGCTTTAAGCGATATTTATTTAAAGTCGAAATCTAATGTTCCAAGTTATGAAGCATATAGTGCAAATCATGATAGTTATGAAAATGGTGTAAGAATTGAAGACTTAGAGGGAGAGAAGTTTACATCTAAAAATGATACTTCTCCAATTCCATCTACCTCTACAGATATCAATGCTTACCCTTATGATACTGTTAAAAGAATGCTTAATAGTGTCAGTAATTTTAATACTGCTAATCAAATCGTTAATTATGAATTTGAAGTAAGTAAAAGTGGTCTTTACATTATAAATTTCAATGGAAATGTCAATAATTCTAATCATACGACATTCGCTTCAATTTTTATTGATGGCGAAATTCCTTTTGGAGAATTAATGCATTATCCATTTGAGAATCGTGATGACATGTATGAATATGTTCTTAGCGATAATAATGGAGAACCATTTAAGTTTTATTTAGAAGCTGGTATACATACATTATCTATTAAAATTGATAAGACATTATTTAATGATGTTTGTTCACTTTTAGAAATGTCTACTACCACATTAAATAGAATTTATTTAGATTTAAAAAAGATTGCCGGTACAGTAACTGATAATAATAAAGAGTGGGATCCTGAAAATGACTTCCCTGGTGTTATTGAAGAATTAGAACAAATAGTAGAATCTTTAAATACTGTTATTCCTTATTTATATATGGTTAATGGAAGTGATGCTAACTTCCAAGCTACTATCTATCTTAGAAGTGCAATAAGTGGAATTGAAGGTGTTTTAAAAGAACCTAAATTAATTCCTAATAACTATGCTAAATTTGGAGAAGGTACAGGTAGTATTATTGAAAATATTGCTAATGCGAAAGCTGATTTAGAGACAACTCCTTTAGAAATTGACCGCATTATTATTGGTAGTGAAGGTGATTACCATTTAAAAGTAAAACATAATAAATTTGATTTCTTATGGGAAAATATTAAGAAATTCTTCTTATCTTTTACTACTGATTATAGTGGTCAAAGTGATAATAGTGATAAAACACTTGATGTATGGGTTGCTAGAAGTAGACAATATGTCGATTTAATGCAACAAATGATTGATCAAAGTGATTTTAAAGAAAAAACTGGCTATGATGTTAAATTTACTCTTTTAGCTGATGAATCAAAATTAATTTTATCAAATGCTGCTGGAATTTCTCCTGATGCAGTTATGGGTATTTCTAACTGGTTACCTTATGAAATGGGTATTAGAGGATTAACAGTTGATTTAACAACATTTGAAGATTATGGAGAAGTAATTGATAGATTCTCTGAAGGTGCTTTAATCTCCTTAATTGCTGATGGTATTGGTTTAGGTTTACCAGAAACTCAAGATTTCTATGTTATGTATTATCGTGATGATATAGTGAGTCAATATGGTTTTGATTTACCTGATACTTGGCAAGATGTAATTGAGATTTTACCTGAACTTCAAAGAAATGGTTTTAATTATTACATTCCATTATCAACATCAACTGCAAGTAAATCCATTATGACTACTGCCCCATTTATTTATCAATATGGTGGTAATTTATTTAGTGATGATGGAACTCATACAACAATCGATGAAGAAAATAGTTTAAATGCTATTAAATTAATGACTGAACTTTATACTCTTTATGGATTAGAAGATCAAGTTAGTAATTTCTTTAATTCATTTAGAAATGGTAGTTTACCAATCGGTGTTTCGACTTTCGACACTTATGTTAGACTTACGATTGCTGCTCCTGAAATTAGTGGAAAATGGAAAATTGCTTTACCTCCAGGAGTTAAAAATAGCGACGGAGTCGTTGAAAGATGGCAAACAGGTAGTGCCCAATCAATGTGTTTAATTGATCAAAACGAAGAAGTAAATAATGCTGGTTGGGAATTACTTAAATGGTGGACTTCAGCTGATGTTCAAACTGAGTTTAGTAATCGTTTAACTCTTCTTTATGGTAAAGGTTATATTTGGAATAGTGCTAATTTAGAAGCATTTAATAATTCAATGGTCTTTACTACTGAAGAAAAGAATGTCATTTTAGGCGAATGGGAGTGGATGAGAGAAATTCCACGTGTTCCTGGATGGTATATGCTTGAAAGAGAATTATCTAATGCTTGGAATGATATTGTTCTTAATGGACAAAATACACGTGCTGTTATTGAAGATGCAGTAACAGTTGTTAATAACGAACTTGAAAGAAAATTGATTGAGTTTGGTTATTTAGATGATGAAGGAAATATTATTACCCCATATAAAGTAACTACACTTGAATCAATTGAAGCTTTAAAAGAAGGTAAATAATTATGGAAACTACGAATGTTAATGAAACAATTCCACAAAGCAAAAAAGATGCTGAAAAACGTAGTAAATTAGACTTTTTAAAGCGTTTTAAAAGAAATAATGAGAATAATAATCATATTGGTGGAGCTAAAAGTGCTATTAGCTCTACCATCTTGATTTTACCTTATATTTTAAGTTTCTTTACCTTTATTGTTTTACCAGTTATTTTAGCTATAATTCTTTCTTTTACAAACTTTAATGCGATGAATTTTCCAGAATTTGTCGGGTTAACTAACTATATAAACTTATTTACAAATGATGATGTTTTTATGCAAAAAATCATCCCAAATACCATTAAATTTTCATTAATTTGTGGCCCAGTTGGTTATTTTTTAAGTTTCTTCTTAGCTTGGTTACTTGCTCAAATTCCAAAAGTTCCTCGTACAATATTAGCTCTTATTATATACTCACCTAGTTTAACAGCTGGTGTTGCTATGCAAGTTGTTTGGATTGCAATATTTAGTGGTGATGCTAATGGTTATTTAAATGCTATTTTACTTGATATGGGTATTATTAATGAAGCGATTCAATGGCTTCAAAGTGAAGAATACTTAATGACCATTATGATTATTGTAACTATATGGTCAAGTATGGGTGTTGGATTTTTAGCAATGCTTTCTGGTATTTTAAATATCGATAGTGAATTATATGAAGCAGCTTATGTTGATGGACTTAAAAATAGATTCCAAGAAGTAGCTTATGTTACTTTACCAAGTATGAAGCCACAGTTACTTTTTGGTGCAGTTATGGCGGTTGTTAATACTTTCCAAGCAGGTTCTATTGGTGTTCAACTTTCAGGAAGTAATCCTACACCAAATTATGCTGGAAGTTTAATTATTAACCATATTGAAGATTATGGTTATATCCGTTATGAAATGGGATATGCTAGTGCAATTAGCGTCGTACTTTTAATCTTTATTTACGTCGTTAGTATTATTATCCGCAAGATTTTGCAAACAAAGGAGTAGGAAAATGGCTAGTTTTCAAGGTAAAAAGATTAACCCTAAAAAGTTTCATCCAAGTCAAATTAAGTTTTATATTTTCTTAATTCCTTTTGCAATCTTTATGGCAATCCCAATTGTCTATATGTTTACAACAGCTTTTAAGCCTCAAGAGGAGTTATTTAAATTCCCTCCATCAATTTTAGTTTATAACCCAACGATGGATAATTTTAAAAGCTTATTTGATTTATTTGAAACAAGTAGCGTTCCTGCTAGTAGATACTTATTTAACTCAATTTTAGTTACTTTATTAACTGTTGTTATTTCCGTTATTTTAAGTGTTAGTGCAGGTTATGTTTTAAGTAAGAAGCATTTTAAAGGTCAAAAATTATTATTTGAAATTAATACTTTAGCCTTAATGTTTGTTCCTATTGCAGTTACTATTCCTCGCTTTATTATTATTGTTAATTTAGGATTAATTGATAAATTTATTTCGAATATTTTACCAATTATTGCAATGCCTATTGGTTTATTCTTAGTTAAACAATTTATTGATCAAATTCCTGATGCCGTAATAGAAGCTGCAAGAATTGATGGAGCTGGAGAATTTACTATTTTATTTAGAGTAATTATTCCAATGGTTAAACCAGCTTTAGCAACAATTGCAATTTTAAGTTTCCAAAGTGCTTGGGGAGCAACTGAAGCTAGTGTTTATTTCTTAAATGATGAGTCTTTAAAAACATTTGCTTATTATATTACAACTTTTGCTAGTGGTACTAATGCAGCAACTCAAGGAGTAAGTGCTGCTAGTGCTTTAATTATGTTTGTTCCTAATTTGATTATCTTTATTATTATGCAATCAAATGTTATGGATACAATGGCTTATTCAGGTATTAAGTAATATGAAAAAGAGATATTATGTTTTAATATTTTCAATATTTTTAATGATCTTAACTTTCTCTTTTTCAGCAAGTATTGCTTATGCCTTACCTTATGAAACAGAGACTAGTGGACCTAATGGAGAACTTGTTCCAACTCAACAAGTTTATGAACCATCTAGAAAAATAGTTATCCCTTATAATATGCCAGTAAATGAAGACGAATCTAGCACCTTTAATGCTCCTGAAGACATGTTCTATGATGAAGAAACTAATTCTATCTTTATTGCAGATACTGGTAATAAAAGAGTAGTTAGATTAAATTATGATGGAACTGATGCTGATTTTATATATTATGGAAAAGAAGATGAAGCATTAATTGATCCTCGTGGAGTTAGTTGTAATGATGATTATTTAGTTGTCGCTGATCGTCAACTTGAGAAAGTTATAGTTTATGATAAAGAAACTCTAGCTTATGTTGATGAAATCACTAGACCTGATAGCACATTAATTGGTGCAACTTCGACATTTGTTCCAACTAAAGTATGTGTTGATAATCGTGGCAATCTATATATAGTTAGTGAAGGTAACACTAAAGGCGTTATGCAACTTAATTTAGAAGGCGAATTTGCTGGTTATATTGGTGCAAATGAAACTCCATCTAGCTTCTTAAGTTGGATTCAAGATTTATTTGGAATTAATAATGATGATGGTTTATTAGCTCAAGGACAAAGTGTTAGTAATATTGCTCTTGATTCTAATGGGCTAGTTTATACAGTTACTAACCAAAGCGCAACTGCTGCAGTTAAAAAGCTTAATACTACTGGTGTTAGTATTATGTCTCCTTCAATGAACTTTGCTGAAACTACTCAAGTTTGTATTGATAGTAGTGGAAATATTTATAGCGTTCAAAATGATGGCTATATAACTATTTTTGATAGCTATGGAAGTTTATTATTTAGATTTGGTGGTGTTAATAATGAAGAAGTTTTAGGTGCTTTAAAAAATCCTATTGCTGTTAATGTTACATCAAATCATGAACTTTTAGTTCTAGATCGTGAACAAAATATGGTCATCTTATATACTCCAACTCATTTTGCCAATTTAGTTTTTGATGCAGTTGATTATTATAAAGATGGTTTATATTTAGAAGGGGAAGATGCTTGGTTAGAAGTTTTAAAATATAACAATAAATTTATTTTAGCTTATAAGGCACTTGCTAGAGCTAATATGAAAAAAGGTAATTATGATCTTGCTTTAGAACAATTTAAACTTGCTGAAGATAAACAAGGTTATAGTGAAGCTTATTGGCAAATTAGAGATACTTGGCTTAGAAGTAACCTTATTTGGATTATTGTTCCAATTTTAGTTTTATGTATTGGAATATATGTAGTTAAATTAGTAGACCGTAAAAAACCAATGGTTTTTGCTTCTATTAAAAGTGGTTTTAATAGAGCAAACCAAACACATACTTTAGGTGATTTTACTTATATTTTCCATTATATGAGAAGGCCTCGTGATGCGACTTATGAGATGAAATATAAAGGTAAAACAAGTGTTATTGGTGCTACTATTTTATATTTATTCTTTGTTGTCATTCAAATTTTACAAGTATATTTAAAAGGTTATTTATTTAATAATACGAACGTATATGATTCTAATGCTTTAGAGATCATCTTACTATCAACTTTACCTTTAATTTTACTTGTTATATGCAATTATTTTGTTAGTAATGTTACAGATGGTGAAGGTAAGTTTAAACAAGTTTATATTGGAATGATTTATTCTTTAAGTCCTTACTTAGTATTGTCTATTCCAATTTTCTTAATTTCTAATGTTTTAACTTATAATGAACAAGTTATTTATGATGTATTAATTTGGTTTACCTATATTTGGTCAGGAATTAATATCTTTTTAACAATAATGGAACTTCATGATTTCACATTCTGGAAAGCAGTTAAAAATATATTACTTACGATTGTGTGCTTTATTTTAGTTATAGCATTTGCCTTTATTCTTTATATGTTAGCTTATCAACTTGTAGGCTACATTATTAGTGTATGTCAGGAGTTAGCCTTATGAAATTTCTTACAAAATTAATTATAACAATCGTTGGATTAACTTCCGTCAGTGTCCCAATTGCAATGGGTGGAACTTATAAACTTGAAAGTAATCAAAATAGTGAAACATTAAATGAAGAAACTAATGAAGTTTATACAGTAACTAAAGGTGATACAACTTTAAAAGTAAATAAAGACACTTTATATTTTGAAGTAACTAAAGGTAATTCTACTTGGAATAGTGGTAAAGTTCTTGAAACTGATGAAGATGTCACAAATAGTCGTAGAGCTTTTATTGAATCGCCTTTAACAGTTTACTTTTTAACTTCTAATGGTGGAGAAAGTAGTTTTAGTATTTTTGATAGTCGTCATGAAGATACAACTCGTGTCACATTCCATGAAGAAAGTGAAGGTTTTAGTGCTGATTTAAGAATTAGAGATGGTAATAATGCTAATTTAAGTTTAGAGATTAATTTAACTCTTAATGTAAAAATCACTGATGATGGCTTAAATATTTATATTACTGATCTAGAAGAAAATCTAGAAGCAACTAATAGATTATCAAGACTTGTTATTTATCCTGGATTTGATGCAAGTTATGGCTTAGTTGATGGATATGCTTTAATCCCTGATGGAAGTGGAGCAATCATTAATTATAATGAACCTACTAATGCTCGTAGTGCTCTTTCTTTAACAACTTATGATAGTGATATCGGAGTAAGAAATAATGGAAGAACATCAACTACTAGTAATGTTTTAACTTTACCTATGTATGCTGTTAATAATTTAAATAGCAGTTATATGGTAACTATTGAAAGTGGTAGTGAATATAGTTCATTAAATAGTAAGGTTGCTACGATGAGTGATAACTATAACTTAAATTATTTTAGTTTTACTTATCGAGAAATTTTCTACCGTTATTTTGGTATAAGTGATTCTACTCGTCGACCAGAACCACAAGAAAACGCTAATCAATTTTTACCAAATTTAACTTATCATCTTTATGATGATAAGTTGACTTATAGTGAATTTGCTAAAGAATATCAAGACTATTTATTAACTAATAATTTACTTAATAAAGCTAGTGAACTTGAAAGTAGTTTAAGACTTGAATTTTTAATGAGTGAATCTAAACCTAGCATGTTTGGAAGAGAAGTTATTGCTATGACTGATACTAACTTTGTTAAAAAAGTTTGCGAAGAACTTAAAGATGAAGTTAATGTTGATGTTAGTTTACTTGGCGCAAGTAAAGGTGGTTATACTAATTCTTATCCTAATAATTTCCCTCTTGAAAAGAAAACTGGAAGTGAAGGAGATTATAAAGATTTAATTAGTTATTTAAATAGTTTTGGAATAGAAACTAATTTTATAGTTGATTATATCCGTGCTTTTAGTGATAGCTCAATTAGTGATAAAGATCTTGCGATGAATATGTCAGAAAAATATATTGAAAGTAACGATATTCATCCTGGAAGTGAATTAATCTTTAATCATCTAACATTAAATAAAACTAAAGATAAGATTAATGGAGATTTAGGTTTAATTAATGAACTTAATACTAGTGGATTAGATTTTACGTCAATTGGTAATACTTTATATTCAAGTTATCATAATCAAGTATTTTCTAGAGCTGAAGCTATTAAAGCTTATCAAAATATATTAGGCTCTTTAGATTTAAATGTTAATTTAAGAAAACCTAATTTATACATGTATAATTACTTTAATGATTATTTAGAAACGCCAATTAGTAATAGTGGATTTTTAATTGAAACAAGTAGTATCCCATTTATATCAATGGTTTTAAGTGGATATAAAAATATGTATAGTAGTGCTTTAAACTTAAATTATTTAGGAACTAATCAAATCTTAAATTTAATCGATTATAACGTTAATCCAACATATTTATTGACTAAAGAAAGTGCTATTGAATTATTCCAAACAAGTAGTGAATATATTTTCTCTAGTATGTATAGTGATTGGAAAGAAGAAATTATTAATTCTATTACTTTAGTTAATGATATTTTAAAAGAAGTTAGTGGTGCTAATTTTATAAATAGAGAAGAAATTAGTAATAATGTTTATAAGAATACCTATAGTAATAATAAAGAAATCATCGTTAATTATTCTGATAATGATTTTACTTATAACGGTATTACTATTGAGTCTAGTAGTGCGGAGGTATTTTAAGATGATTAAATTTAAAGATATATATTTTCAATATCAATCTAATTATCCTAAAACTTTAATTAATTTTATTTTAAAGAAAGATAAGAATCATTCTTTAAATAAAAAGAGTATCAATGATAATTTAAAAAAGATTATAAAGTTTGAAGATACTTCCTATTTAAATGATATTTTCACTAATGAAAATAAAGCTCATATGAAAGAGATTTTAAAAGAAGAAATTGAAAGAATTTCTTTTGATTATAATAAAATCCTTTTAGAACTCGACTCTTTTTATGAAAAATCATTTAATAATGCTTCATTTAATCAAAAAGAAATTACTAAAGAATTAAATAAATTTGATAAAGAATTTCAAAAATATAATTTACCATTTATTTACTATAATATTTCTTTTATCTTAGATTTTAAAAGAACTATCAATAATGAACTTAAGTTATTTTATGAAAAAGAGAAGTCTGGAGAATATGTTGATTTAAATGAAGTTAATAAAAGAATGAATAAATATTTTATTAACTTAAAAGAAACTATTAAAGGCTTAGAGGAAAGCTTAAGTATTGATATTGATACTTATTTAAATAATTTAATTACTCGAATTAATGAAGAATATAAAATTATTTTTGAAAATAAAGATAACTTTAAAATTACAATTCCTAATTGGACTAAAGGATTATTATTTTGCTTACCTTGGATCATTGGTTTTTGTATTTTCACTGTTTATCCTTTAATTCAAACATTCGTTTTCTCATTTAATTATGTTGTTCCAACAAGTGATGGCTTTAGAATGGATGGAGTAGGTTTTACTAATTATATAAATCTATTTACTAAAGACACTGATTTTATAAATGCAATCGGTGATTATTTAGTTGAAATGATTATCTACGTCCCTGTTATTACAGTTGTTAGTTTATTACTTGCTTTATTATTAAATACTAAAGTTAAAGGAACAGGATTTTTTAGAACAATTTTCTTCTTACCTGTAATTATTACTAGTGGTCCAGTTTTACAAATCTTAATGGAACAAGGTGTTACTTCTATTCCTGGACTTAGTGAAATTATTAATTTAGAAGAAATTAGTCAAGGTTTACCAAGATTCCTTCAAACAGCATTAGATATTATAACTAATGAATTTATCGTTATTTTATGGTTCTGTGGTATTCAAATTTTAGTCTTTATGACTGGTTTACAAAAGATCGATAAAGGAGTTTATGAAGCTGCGAATATTGATGGAGCTGGTAAGTGGGAGAAGTTCTGGAAAGTTACTTTACCTGCTATAAATCCAACAATTGTTATTAATGTTGTTTTCACGGTTGTCATGCAATCAATCTTTGCTTTAAATCCAATCATTTTAAAGATTCAACAAGATATGAATGATACTAGTGGTGAAAGAGGTTATGGTTATTCAAGTGCGATGGCCTTTACTTACTTCTTAATCATGATTATCGTGTTAGTTATTTTTGTTCTTATCTTTAAGAGTAAGAACAAAAAAGTTAAGAAAGTGGGGGCATAGTTATGAAAAAGTTTTTTAATGATTTATTAAATAAAATTAAATATGTCTTTACTCCTATTTCTAAAGAGACCAAAAAAGAAATAAAAGAAATTAGAATTAAAGAGAAAACTACTAAAAACCTTGCAAAAACCCGATTAAATTTAATTATTAAAGAAATTAAAGAATCTAGTAAAGGTAATTTAGAAGCTTTAAAATTCGATATTAAAGGTTTTAAAAATGTCATTCATAACACGAAAGTTTCTAGTAATAATTTTTACTTTGAACACTTTATAAAAGAAGACTTTAATCGTTTAGGACTTAGTTCAAGTTTAGTAATATCTCATGATTCGAAAATTAATCTTAAAGAAGAATTAATTTCTAAGTTAAGTGAATTTAATAATAGTAATTTATCAAAATTTAAAGCTTATTTTGAAATGATTAAGATTAATAAATTAATTAATAAATCTATAAATTATTTATTAGAAGATTATAAAACTAAGTCTAATTTCTTTATCATTAAAAATATCTTTAAAAAAGATGGATTAGAAGTTATTAAATCATACTTTAATGAAGTTAAAGAGTATTCTTTAACTTACATAAAGAATGATAATTTTAAATTAGATAAGGATTTAGAATTAACAATAACTAACATTAATAATTTAATTAATAATGCATCAATTAAATTAAAAGAATATCCATATCACTTTAAAGAAACAAAAGTTTATCTTTCTTTAGTTAATTCTTTTAATAAAAAGTTTAAAAAACTTAAACCTATTGTTACTAAAGAAGTTACTAGATTTTATGATCTATTTAAAAAAGAAAACTTTAACCGTGAAACTATTAAAACTTATTTATTTGGTAGTGAAGAACGTCGAGGAATTTTAACAAATATTGTTGTTTATGCTTTATTAATTTTATTCGGTTTTGTTTATCTTTATCCAATGCTTTATATGCTTTCTTATAGTTTTATGAGTAGTAGTGATTTAGTTAACCCTAATGTTACTTATATTCCTACTCATTTAGAAGGACAAAACTATATCGATGCATTTACAGTATTAAATTATTGGTCAACATTAGGAGAAAGTTTACTTGTTAGTATTCTTCCAGCAATTTGTCAAACAGTATGTTGTTCACTTGTTGCTTATGGACTAGCTAGATATGAATTTAAAGGAAAGAAAATTTTATTTGGTTTAATTATTTTCACCTTTTTAATTCCATCTTGTTTAACAATGTTACCAACTATTAGTTTATATGCCTCAATGGGCATAACTGGCAATGTTTTAAGTTATATCTTACCAGCTTTATTTGGTCAAGGGCTTAAAAGTGCCGTCTTTATCTTAATTTTTTATCAATACTTTAAAGGTATTCCTCAATCAATTACTGAAGCTGCTGAAATTGATGGTGCAAATACATTTGTCGTATTTTTAAGAATAGCAATTCCAAGTGCTAAAAGTGGAATTCTTTTATCAATCTTACTTAGTGTAGTTTGGTATTATAACGAAACTGTTTTAGCTAGTGCTTTCTTTGGAAGTGAGATTTCTACTTTACCATTAGCCTTAGAAAACTTTAAATCCTCATTTGATAATATTTATCAAGATGCTGCTAATGGAAAAAGTATTAATGAAGCTATTTATATGGCTGGTACAATGCTTAACATTTTACCATTACTTATTCTTTACTTCTTTACACAAAAATACTTCGTTCAAGGTGTTGATAAAGCAGGAATTACTGGAGAATAAAAATGAAGAAAAATGTTTGTTTATTATTAGGAACTCTAAGTTTATTAACTATTTCATCATGTGATCCATCAAAAGGTAGCATTAATGAAAATTTAATAAAGGATGAGATTGAAAAAACTTATAACTATTTTATGGCTACTACTAATTTAAAAGAGAATAGTAATGGCTATGGTTTAGTTCAAGACCGTTTTACAAATAAAAATAACTCATCAATTGCTGCTACTGGTTTTGCTTTAGCTGCTTATCCAATTTATGTTGAAGAAGGACTTATGACAAAAGAAGAAGCAAATGAAATTGTTACTAAGTCGCTTGAAACAATTTTACGAATTCAAAATGATGAAAGAGTAAGTTACGAAGGCTGTATTTCTCATTTTGTTAACATGAATACAGGCTTAAGAGTTGGTGGAAGCGAAATTTCAACTATCGATACAGCAATTTTAGTTAGTGGAGCTATTGCTAGTGGTGCTTATTTTGAAGGTGAAGCTGAAACTCTTGCTAATACTATTTGGAGTAATGTTGATTATAATGCTTTCTCAATTGAAAGAAATGGTAAGAAATATATTTCAATGGGAACTGATAATCCTGCAAGCTTTGAAACAATTAAACAACTTGGACCTTGGGATTATTATGCTGAACAATTAATGATTTATATTCTTGGAGCTGGAAATCCTAATGAAGAACATCGTATTAGTAAAGAATATTATGAAGATATAACTAAAAACATTGGTGAATTTGAAGGACATAGTCATATTTATTCTTGGTATGGTTCAATTTTTACTTATCAATTCTCACATGCTTTCTATGACTTCCATACATATGAAGATAGTGATGGAATTAATTGGCACGAAAATAGTGTTGAAGCAACTTTAACAAGTAAAGCATATAGTGAGTATTATGCTAAAGCTTATCGCACTTTCGAAGAAGGTGGTTGGGGATTAACAGCATGTGATACTCCTACTGGATATAGTGGATTACTTGGTACCCCACCAAGAGGATGGAATGATGTTGGAAGTAACTATCTAGATATAGAAGGAACAGTTGCTCCATGTGGTGCAATTGGTAGTTTCATTTTTACTCCAGAAGAATCTTATGAAGCTTTAGAGTTATTTAGAAGTTACAAAGCATTAAATCATCCAGATTTTGGTTTATATGATTCATATAATTTAGATTATCGTGGAATTGAATGGTATTGCCGTGATTTTGTTGGTATTGATAAAGGTATATCAGTCTTAATGATGGGTAATTATCTTCATGATAATTTAATACAAGAACTCGTTATGTCTAATCCATACGTAATTGAGGGATTTACAAATAATGGATTTAGTAAAGTGAGTGAATAAACATGGAATTAAACAAAGTGAATGCATATAAAGAATTAGAGTTATCAGTAAAATTCTTTTTAGACACATTTTCAAAAGAAGATATAAGTTATGGTCTAGTGCCTGATACATATTTAACGACTAAATCAAACATTTCTTCGATAGCGGGAACTGGTTATTTATTTAGTGCTTTAGTGATTGGAAGTGAAATAAATTTAATCAGTAAAAATAAAGCTAAAGAGATCGCTATTAAAGCTCTTAAAACTATTAAAAATTTAAAAAGAGTTAAAGGATGGTATTATCATTTTTACGATATAAATAATGGTCAAAATACTCTTCATAGCGAAGTTAGCAATATTGATTCATGTTTATTATTTTTAGGAATTCTTACTTGTGGAGAATATTTTAAAGGAGAAGTTGAAAAACTTGCAAAAGAGATATTTTTCCTTGCAGATTTCAACTATTTTTTAGATAAATCTACAAATATTATGAATATGGCAATCGATTATAAAGGGAATATGTATGCTAAATGGGATTATTTAGCTGAACAACTTATGATCTATATTTTAGGTGTTAATACTTTAAATAAAGATTACCGTATTCCAAAAGAAACTTTCTATAGCTTTAAGAAAAAATTAATGAGTTATGAAGAACTTAATTTCTATGCTTCTTGGAATGGTTCTTTATTTACTTATCAATATACTCAAACTTATGTTGATTTTAGAAATACAATTGATAATGAAGGTATTAATTGGTTTAATAATTCTAAATTAGCAACTATAGCAAGTTATCGTTATAGTAAAAGTTTAAAAGATAAATATCGTTCAATTAATGAATTAAGTTGGGGATTAACTGCTTCAGCTAGTAAAAAGGGCTATAGTGGAAATTATTCAAGTATTCCACTAGGAGATAAAGTAAATACTGTTGATGGAACAATGGCTCCTACTGGAGCAATTAGTTCAATAGTATTTCTTGAAAAAGAATCTCTTGATGCTATTAATCATTATTATTCATTACCTTATTTAGTTGGAAAATATGGATTATATGATGCTTATAATGATGATTTAAATTTTGTTGCAGATTACTATATCTCAATTGATAAAGGAAATGCGATGGTTATGTTAAGTAATTACTTTAATGAAACAATCTGGAAATATTTCAATCAAATTGATTTTATTAAAGAAGCTAAGGAAATAATTGGAATTCGAAAGGAGAATTAGTTATGGGGAGAATTTCATTACAACATATTTATAAAATTTACCCAGGTGCCACTGAACCTGCGGTAAAAGATTTTACTTTGGAAATTCACGATAAGGAATTCGTAGTTTTCGTTGGTCCTTCTGGATGTGGTAAGTCTACTACATTAAGAATGATTGCAGGACTTGAAGAAATCTCTAAAGGTGATCTTTATATCGATGATCGTAAAGTCAATAAAGTTGAACCTAAAGATCGTGATATCGCAATGGTTTTCCAAAATTATGCACTTTATCCATATATGACAGTATTTCAAAATATGTCATTTGGACTTCGTTTAAGAAAAGTTCCTAAAAAGGAAATTGAACAAAAAGTTCTTAAAGCTGCAAAAATTTTAGGAATTGAAGAATATCTTGACCGTAAACCTAAAGCTCTTAGTGGTGGTCAAAGACAAAGAGTTGCTTTAGGTAGAGCTATCGTTCGTGAACCAAAAGTTTTCTTACTTGACGAACCTTTAAGTAACCTTGATGCTAAGATGCGTGCTCAAATGAGAACTGAAATCATTAAGCTTCATAACGAATTACAAACAACATTCGTCTATGTTACTCACGATCAAACAGAAGCTATGACAATGGGTACAAGAATCGTCGTTATGAAAGATGGTGTTATTCAACAAGTTGATACACCAGATAACTTATATGATTATCCAACTAATAAATTCGTTGCTGGTTTTATTGGAACACCACAAATGAACTTTATCGATGTAACTTTAATTAAAGAAAATGAAAATACTTATGCTACATTTGGTAAAAATAAAGTTAAATTAGATGAAGAAACAGTTAAGAGAATTAAGATTAGTGATTATAACAATCATCAATTTGTCTTAGGTATTAGGCCTGAAGATATTTATCTTGAAGATGAAAAAGCAACAAGAGAAAATGGTTTAGTTGAAGCAAAAGTTAAAGTCTTGGAAAAACTTGGAAATGAAATACTAGTTTACACAAATTGCAGTGGTAAAGATGGTGAACTTGTATTTAGAAGTAAACCAAGAACAAATATTTATGAAGATGATGTCATTTCATTAAGATTTGACACCAAACAAATACATTTATTTGATTTTAATACTGAAGAAACAATTTTAACTAGATAGGGAGGGTTTTATGAAAAAACGTAGTAGTTTATTATTGTTAAGTGTCATCGGTGTATCCATGCTTTTAGCAGGATGTAATCCTGGTGGCGGTGAAGGTGGAGATGGTGGTAATAAAGAACCAGGCGACACCTATAGTTTAATGAAATTCTGGGCAGGAAATGCCTCAGAAGAAATTTATTCTGTTGAAGAAAATGAAACTTCAACCGTTATTACTTATACAGATGCAGTTAGTGAAGGAAATGGCGGCTGGGAATTCATTGCTAGATCATTTGCATATGATACTCTTTATATTGACTATTTCGATAAATATGAAAAATTAACTTTTACTGGTAACCTAGAAACTACAAGTGGTACTAATGAAGTTATGATTAAGTTCGAAGGTGCTGGTTCTGGTAATTATGAAAAGAGATTTACTTTCGAAGAAGAAACTAGAACATATGAACTTCCATTAAACTTTATTAGTGATTGGTCACAAGTTTCTCAAATTACCTTATTTGTTAATAGAGGTGCTAATAGTAAAGAAAATGGAAGTGGTGTCATGACATTTACTGATATTAGCCTATCAACCGAACCTGTTAATCCTGAAAATAATATTGCTCCTGATCAAGAAGATAAACCTCAAGAAGCTAATATTTATGCTGGTGAAAAAGATAAGTTTAATGTTATGAAAAGTTGGGGCTATGACAATACTGGAACTATTAAAACAACCGAAAATAGTGATGGAACATTTAAATTTGATTATGATAAAGATGCTTCACCACAAACATATGCTTATGCTAGTGCAAAAGTTGAAGGCGATTTAAGTATATCAGGATTTAAGAGACTCCATTTTGCTATTAATGGTACTGCTGGTCAACAATTAATGGTTAAATTCCAAACCCATGACAATGCAAAAGCTAAAGAATTAACTATTGAATTAACTGGTGAAGATCAAACTGTCGATATTGATATTACTCAAATCATTACCGCAACTTATGAAGCTGACGGAGTCACATATACTTCATTTATTGCAGGTATATTCCCACTTCCAGGTGCTACTAGTGGAAAAGGTAGTGTCACTTTAAAAGAATGTTATATGGATACAACTGAAGCAGTTATAATCGAAACACCTGTTAATACTCCTGAAGGTGATTACTTATATCTTACAAAACCTTATAAAAATGATAGCATCTATGACTATTCTCTTGAAGGTAATAAGATGACAATCAATTATGAATATCCTGAAACAGCTACATTACCAACATGGGCTTCACTTATGTTTGATATTGATGGTGAAAATTTAACACAATTTACAAAATTAACTGGTACAATTACTTCAACTGTTGATGTCCAAGTACTTTTAAAGAGCTATGATAATAACGAAAAAGGACAAACATTCATTGACTTAAAGGCTAATGAACAATATAAAGTTGATGTTGAAATTGATTCTAACATTATTAATAAGGATAAAGATTTTATCATTATTATTGGAACTACTGAAACAAGTGCTAAAAAAGGTACTGTTGTATTTGAAAATTTACGTTATGAAAAAGATACTTCAATTCCTGTTATTTATGATAATGAAAGAGAAGGAGATGAACTTAAAATTACTAAATTTTCAGTAATCCCAGAACAATTTACTTTAACTAATGGTGAAAATTCTTTTGATGTTGACTATAAAAGAACTCAATTAGATTGGAATGGTTTAGAAGCAACAATTGGTGGTGAGAACTTAACTGAATTAAGAAAATTAACTGGTACTATTACAGCAACTGTTAATACGGATATAATTATTAAACAAACTGCTGAATCAGCACCTGCTAATGAAATTAAAAGAACATTAACTGCTAATACTCCACTTGTTCTTGATGAAGTGATTCCTGAAGAATTAATGGTTGAAGGTGCTAAGTTCATCATTATGATTGCTACACCTAATAATTCTGGTAGTGCTTTAGAAGGAAAAGTTACATTTACAAATTTAAAATTTGTTAAATATGAAGAACCAGCTCCTGTAGTTGAAGAATTAGCAATTACTAGTTTTACTGATTATAGTGAAACAATCTATAGCTATACTTATACTGAAGGTTCTAAAGAATTAAAAATTGCCTTTGATAAAACAACCGATCCAACTGGATATCCAGGATTACAAGTTAAACTAAATGCAGAAAATTTAGTAGAATTTAAAAGAGTTACTGGAAAAGTAATTAGTGATGTTGATCAAAAAATTATCATTAAAAATTTGGGCTATGAAGAGCGTATAGATTTAAAAGCAGGAGTAGAAACAGCAATTGATTTTGTTAGTCAAAAAGAGGACGTAAATGCAATGTTTGTTATTATGTTAGGTGTCCCTGAAGATCCTTATAAAGATGCTATTAAAGGTAATGTAACATTTACTGACCTTAAAGTTACAAAAGTTAGTGCATAATTAATTTAATCTTAATCACAATGCTAAACTTCGGTTTAGCATTGTGATAACAAAAAAATAAAAAAATATTCAAGAATAGAAGGGATTTAAATTAAAAATAGAAAGTTTTATTAACGATTTGTTAATAAATAAGTTATTTATTTATGGAAAAAGTATCGTATATATTAAATTATCAAAGTGAATCAAAACCAATTAATGAAATATGGAATTTCTCAATTGGTAGTTGCCATGCCTATACACTTCTAAGAAGTGATTTAAGAGAACAATTAAAAATAGCAAAAAAAGAATGTGGTTTTAAATTTATTCGTTTTCATGGCTTATTTAATGAACAAATGGGTGTTTGTTTTAGAGGCCATGATGGTAAATTAGTTTTTAATTTTAATAATATTGATAATATATATGATTATTTATTATCAATAGATATGAAACCATTTGTTGAAATATCTTTTATGCCTGAAGCTTTAGCAAGTGATAAAAGTTATGTTTTTAGATATAAAGGAAATATAACTCCACCAAAAGATTATAATGAATGGAATTTATTTATTAAAACCTTTATTGAACATCTAATTTCTCGATATGGAAAAGAAGAAATTGAATCTTGGTTTTTTGAAGTTTGGAATGAACCTAATTTAGGTGCTGATATATATAACTATAATGTTGGTTTCTTTTATGGAAAGCAAAAAGATTATTTTAAATTATATAAAGAAACTGCTTTAACTATTAAAAGTGTTGATAATAATTTAAAAGTTGGTGGTCCAGCAAGTAGTAATAATCAATGGATCCCTGAATTTATTGAATTTTGTGAATCTAATAATGTTCCATTAGATTTTATTAGTACTCATCATTATCCTACTGATGTTATTTTTGGTGATAATTGTCAAGGTGGAAAGGAATTTAAAAAGCTTCAAGAAGATTTAGATAAAGCTGAAGATAAAAGTGCTATTTGGGAAAAATTTAATAAGTTTAAAAGTGAAATTTGGAAATATGTTCCTAAAGATGCAACATATAATATGACTTTAAAAGCTAAAGAAGAAGCTAAAAATTATCCTTTATATTACACCGAACAATCATCTTTAAGTGGACTTAATACTGATGGAAGTTTTGGAGCAAGCTATATTGCAAAAATTAACTTTGATAATATGTATAATGTTAAAGGCTATTCATATTGGTGTTTAAGCGATATATTTGAAGAACATTATCCTACTAGTGAGGAATTTCATGGAGGATTTGGTTTATTTACTTATCATGGAGTTAAAAAAGCACCATATAATGCTTATAAATTATTAAATAAAATTCATGGAGAAAAGTTTATTGATGAATTTAATTATAATAGTTTAAATATTAGAGTAATTAAAGATGAATCGAAAGATTATATTTTGATTACTAATTTTGATAGCTTATATTATGTACCTGGTTTATATAAAGGTGAAATTACTTTAAGTAATTATAATAAAAATATTAAGAAAATTAACGTTTATATAATTGATGATAATCATTCAAATGCTTATCATCAATATTTAAAGAAAAACTACACATCATATTTAAGTAAAGAAGAGTTAAATGATTTAATTAAAAATGGAAGTTTATATAAAAAAGAAGTTAAAGATTTTAAATTAGAAAATTCTAATTTATCTATTAACTTTAAAGTTGATGGATTTAGTGTAGTTTTATTTGAAATTATAAATTAATATTTCAATTAATCCATCGTAATTTAATTTTGTTAGAAATAACCAGTTTTTACATTTTTCCCCTAACTTAATACAAAAACCTGTAAAACACTGGTTATTTTTATTTTTCTTTATTTATATACATAAATTTTTATTCACTGAAATTTACTAAATTTAATAAAATTTCAATAATTTCATAATAGATTTTGCTTAATTCTATATTTAAAATTTGAAGTTATGAAAGAAGATTTATATTTAATAGATAAAAAATTCTAATACGTTTTGCTTTAATTAATGATATTCATTTTTCAAGTAGCTTAGAAAGTATTACAAGTGATTATTATAAAAAAGCTTTAGCAGGATTAAATGAATATACAAATAAATGAGTAAGTTATACTTACTCATTTCTTTTATATAAAAAATAATGTAAAATACTTAAGTATGAAAAAAGTAGTTTATGAAAAAAATAACAATCAAATAGCAAGTAGAAGTAAAATCTTTATGGCAGCAGCCCTAGATTTTTGTATTCATATGGTATTATTAATGCTTTTATTTGGAATAGCGAGTGTACCAATCTTAAATAATAGTAGTTTATATGCTAATTTTAATGTTTGTAGAGATGAATTCTTTAATCATATTAAAGAAACAAAGCTATATACATTTGATGAAAATGGAGAACCTATTAATAGTAATTATGGAGCATTAAGCTATACGATTACCTTAATTAAAACAAGTTATTATTATGAAGGTGAAGAATATAGTGAATTAGTTGATGGAAAAGAAACAATTATTGAAGTAAATGAAGATGATTTACTTGAATATGAAGTTAATGGAGAATTAGTTAATGATAATTTAGGGTATTATTTTATTCACTTTAGAGAATCAACTAATTCTGATTTACCTAATGAAGTTAAAACAAATTATGGAGATTATTCGAATAAATATAATTATTTTTATAGTGGAGCCTTAGAATTAAATTTACCATCTAATAAAGTTTATTTTAATAGTGAAATTTATAGCGATTCTAATGGAAATATTAATGAATTAGTTAAAGGTAAGCCTTTATTAAATTTCACTACTGCGGAAATTCTTCATGATTATATTTGTTTAAACAAAGATAGTGAAGAAGGACAAAAAGCTTTTGATATTATTTTAAAAATGTATAATGGAGCAATTAATTTTGCTTTTATGGAGTTAGATACCTATAGTCCAATTTATAAAAGCTATATTACAAATCTTGATGATCAACAAAATCATATTCTTAATATGCAATTTCTATCTTTATTTTTAACTTATGTTGTTAGTTTTGGAATATATTTTGTTTTAATTCCAGTATTTCTTAAAGAAGGAAGAACTTTAGGATTTAAAGCATGTCGCTTAACTTATAGTACAATTAATGATGATTATCCTAAAGCAAGAAATATTATTGTTAAAGATATACTTTTATTCATTACTGATATGATTGTTATTATTTTACCAATTTTATTTATGGGTAATATGCAAATACTTTTTTCTAATTTATTTTTAGGAGTTAAACCTGTTTATCTAATTATTTTCTTAACATTATTATCTTTAATAAGTATCTCTATGGCATGCTTTAATAAAAAACATCAATTTTTAGGAGAATATGTTGCTTTACTTGTTAGTAAAGATATTGATTCACTTGTTGTAAATGAAGAAAATATTGTTATTGATGAAACTAAATAAAATTAATTAAAATCTTAAAAACCTTTTAAAAGTCCATTAAATTTAATAATTTTGTTAAATATATATAAGAATATTGAGATAATTTTTACTTATAAAATTTGAAATATATGTGCAATAAAATCAATTAGTAAATTGTTTGTAAAATATTAAAATTTTTCCTTGTAAAGTTAATATAAAAGTTTAAAATACTTTATCGTTATGTCGATATTATTATTAGTTATTATTTATATTGTCTTTATCTCATTAGGCTTACCAGACTCATTAATTGGAAGTAGTTGGCCTTCAATTTCAAATACATTAGAAATAAGCGCCTCACTTCAAGGGGTTGTCACTTTTATTATTTCTATAATGACTATTATCTCAAGTTTTGCGACTAATTTTTTAATAAGAAAACTTAAAGAAAAGGGAGTAGTCGCTTTATCAATTTTATTAACTGTTTTAGGTTTAGTTGGATTTAGTTTAAGTAATAATTTTTATTTATTTTGCTTTAGTGCGGTTCCTTTAGGTTTAGGAGCTGGAGCAATTGACACTACTTTAAATAATTATGTGGCAATTAGATATAAAGCAATTCATTTAAATTGGTTACATGCTTTTTGGGGAGTAGGAGCTACAATATCACCTTTAATTTCCGGTGGATTTATTGCTAGTAGTAGTGATGGTTATAAGATCGCTGCATTAATTTTAGCTTTAATTCAAGGAACGATATTACTTATAGTTTTACTTTCTTTTCCGATTTGGAATAAGGTTAATTTTAATTTAGATAGTAAAGAATCTAATAGTGAAATAAAAGAAATCAGATTAAATTTAATAAAAACATTCAAGATTAGAGGGGTTTTAGTTGCAGCTATTGGATTTTTTGCTTATATTGCAGTTGAACAAACTTGTGGTTTATGGTTTAGTAGTATGATTACTTATGGCTTTAATATGGATGAAGAAATAGGAACTCATTGGACTACTTTATTTTATTTAGGAATGATGATTGGACGATTTATTAGTGGTGTTATTAGTTTAAAAATTAAAGATAAAAATATGATAAGAATTGGTGAAGGTCTTATCTTTATTGGAATTATTTTAATGACTTTTAAATTTAATGTTTATATTATGCCTGTAAGTTTAGTTCTTATTGGCTTAGGATGTGCACCTGTATATCCAGGAATAATTCATGCTACACCAAATCGTTTTAGCAAAGAATTAAGTGCTAGTGTTATGAGTGTTCAAGTAGGATGTGCTTATATTGCAAATATTACGGCAGCACCATTATTTGGAATAATTGGTAATAATTTAAGTTTCTTATTATTACCATATTATGTATTAGTCTTCTTTATAGTCTTAACAATTTGTAATGAAGTAGTATTAAAGTTAACTAAAGATAAATCTAAATTATTAAGTAGATTAAAAGTAAATTAATCTACTTAATAATTTTATAAATATCATTTCTTTTAGAGCGATCTACTAAGATATAAATATCGTAAAATAAATTATTAATAAATAGTAAAATAAAGATTGAAATAAGAACTATAAATTCATAATAGTAATTACTAATAAAAAATATTAAGACACTAAAAGTAATAATTAAGATAAAACTTATAGCAAGTAAAACATTATTAACAATAAAAGGAGGACGATTTATTTTATCTTGTTCATAAACTAAATCTCTAATTGTTAAATCCTCCATTTTTTTCTTTAACCCTTTAAAAGTCGCACTAATTTCAAAAATACTAAAAGCGATAATTACAAGTAAAGTGATTAAATGAATTATATTTTCGCTGATTTTTAATGATATCAAATAAATAAAATAAATATTTAAAAGAATAAATAAAATGAATGTAATAATAAATGCAATACGATAAATTTTAATCTTCATACTTTCTTAAATACATTGGTTCCTTTACTAAGACTTCTTGGTCTTTAATAATAACCATTTTATCATCTAATAAATTTTTATAAATACCATCAATTAAAAATTTTGAACGAATCAGTTGAGGTTTCTCATTGAAATTAAATATACCATAAATATATTTACCATTTTGATATGTATTTTTAGCAATTATAAATTCACCATTAGTTGTATCAATTTCACTTGCTGTGATATTTAAATTACATGGATCTTTCTTTAAAGAAATAATCTTTTTAACAAGATTAAACCATTCTTCATCGATACTTAAATCAAGTAAATCTTTGGTAAATAAGCTTAAATGATGATCTGCTTTAGTTTCTAAACCATTATAAATAAACATAGGTCCATCTAAAAAGAAACTATAAGCTAAAAGATTTCTTCTTTTAGCAAAATAAGAAGTATATTCTACTATACGTTTTTGATCATGATTTTCAATTTCTCTAATTCTAAGAGCACCTTCAGGATTAAATGGATTTTCATAATTCTTTAAAACCTTAAATTTATTTAATGAATCAATATCTCCGGTATTTAAATAATTTCTTAAATAATCAAAATTATTATATTGATAAAGTAAATCAAAACCTACTTCATATAAAGTAGGGTCATCTAAAACTTTAAAGCCTTCTTTTCTTAAAGCTAAGGTAAAACCTGCATCAATTGCTTCAGCTAGCATTATTGTATTAGGATATTCTTTTAAAACAGTATTTTTTAAAGTTAAGTAAAAATCTTTACTAACTAAGCTAGCAACATCGAATCTAAAGCCATCGATTCCTAATTCAATATAATATTTAATAACATTACATAAATAATCGATTAATTCTGGATTATTTGTGTATTCTAAATCATAAACATCAGTCCAATCACCAGCTTTTGAAGTTAATTTACCTTCTTTATTTTTATAAAACCATTCAGGATGAGTTTTTAATAATACTGAGTCTCTTGAAGTATGATTAAAAACGATATCGAGCATGACTTTCATATTTTTAGTATGGATTAAGTTAATAGTATTTTTAAAGTCTTCTAAAGTTCCAAGTTCAGGATTAATTTCGTAATAATCTTTAATAGAATAAGGAGAACCTAAATCCCCCTTACGATTAACTTCTCCAATAGTATTAACTGGCATAAAGTAAATAATGTCAGTACCTAAATCTTTTATATAATCGATATATTTATTAAAAGCGTTAAATGTTCCTTCTTTTGTAAAGTTACGAACATATACTTGATAGATAATTTGATTTTTTAAATAGTTTTTCATAATACACCTCAAGAGGTAATTATAATGAAAGTTAAATTTTTTTTAACTAATTTATTTTTTAAAAGGTTAAAAATCATTTGTATTGAAAAAATTTCGAATATTTTTTTGATTTTAAAATTGTAAAAATCAAAAAATTACGATGAAATCTATTACTATTTGAATTTATAGATAAAAAATAATTAAAAATGCTATTGAAATTAGTGAAATTTCGATAGAGTAATAGAAAAATGTCGATTTAATCATACTTTTATATCATAAAATTAATTATTTAAAAAATAACGACATAATCGAAGAAATTTTAATTTATTGTAAATTTTATTTTTTTATAATATTAAAATTGTAATTTTTTTTAAAATTGTCCGATTTAATCGATATTTTTATGAAAATTTCCGCTTGACAACATGCATTTTTGATTAAATAATGAAAGCGCTTACAAAGAAAGTGTATGTTTTTATGGAAAAATTAGAAGCAGGAATTTTGATGCATATATCTAGTTTACCTTCCTCTTATGGAATCGGTACTTTTGGTAAGGAAGCTTATGATTTTGTTGATTTTTTAAGTGAATCCAAAATGAAAATATGGCAAATCTTACCACTTAATTTAACTAGTTTTGGTGATTCTCCTTATCAAAGTCCATCAAATTATGGATTTAACTATTACTTTATTGATTTAGATATATTAAGAAGTAAAGGTTTACTTGAACTTGAAGATTATTCAGATATTGATTTTGGAAGTAATCCAAAAAGAGTAGATTATAAAAAACTTTTTGATGAAAGAATTAAAGTTCTTAAAAAAGCTTTTTCTAATTTTACTTACACTGATGATTTTAAAAGTTTTTTAAGAAATAATGTAAATGCCCGTGATTTTAGTTTCTTTATGACAATGAAAGAGCTAAATAATTTTGCCCCATGGAGTCAATGGAGGGGACTTACAAACTCTTATTCGTTAGAACTAGAAAATAAGATCATAGCTGAAAATAAGCTCACTTTTGAGTTCTACATGTGGACTCAATATGAGTTTTTAAATGAATACTTTGCTTTAAAAAGATATGCAAATAGTAAAGATGTTTTAATAATGGGTGATATTCCAATTTATTTAGCTTACGATAGTGTTGAATGTTATAAATATCCTTATATGTTTCAAATGGATGAAAAACATAATCCAACAAATGTTGCAGGTTGTCCTCCAGATTGCTTTAGTGTAGATGGACAACTTTGGGGAAATCCATTATATAACTGGGAATACTTTAAGAAAACAAATTATAAATGGTGGAATGAAAGAATCTTAAATGCTTTAAAGCTATATGATTTACTTCGTATAGACCACTTTAGAGGATTTAGTGCATATTATTCGATTCCATTTAAAGATAAAACTGCTAGAAATGGTAAATGGGTTAAAGGACCAGGATTTGATTTATTTAAAGATAAATTAGACTATCCAATTATTGCTGAAGATCTTGGATATATCGATGATGATTTTAGAGATTTAATGAAGAAAACAAATTATCCTGGAATGAAAATCGTTACTCAAGGAGTTTTAGATTTAAATAAAGATAATGAATGGAGACCAAGTAATTATACATATAATTATTTTAGTTATACCTCAACGCATGATAGTGAAACTACTTTACAATTTTTAGATAATTTATCTTTAAAAGATTTTGAATTAGCTCTTGAAGTTATAAAAGAAGAATGTGAATTATTAAATGTTCCATTTATAGATACATTAGATAAAAAAGAACTTACTTTAAAACTAGTTGAACTTAATATTGCTAGCAAAAGTAAAGTAGCAATGACTCCAATTCAAGATTTAATTCCTTTAGGAAAAGAAGCAAGAATGAATTTTCCTAGTACCTTATCAACTGATAACTGGTCATTTAGATTAACTAAAGATGAATTTTTGAAAAATAAGTTAAGAATTAGAGACTTTTTAAAGAAAAACGTCGAAAAATATAGAACAAATTAAATTCGGTAATTAAAGTCGTTGTGACTTAATTATATAAAAAAATTCAATTCATAAGGAGGTTATAATTAATTTATGAGAAGAAGTTTAAAATTATTTACTGTAAGTGCCGCTTTACTTCTAGGAGTTGGTGGTTTAGTTAGTTGTGGCGAAGATGAATCAATGATCATCGAAGTTGCTGGTCCAGGTTCTCAACAAGCTTTAATCCAAGAATTAATTGACGATTTTAAAGCAAGTAATGAAGATGCTGCTAAATATACTTGGAGATTTAGAGATATGGGTGAAGACCAAGTTGAATCTCAAGTACCAGATCCAGCAAAAGGTCCTGAAGTTTTCCATTTTTCAAGTGATAAACTTGCTAACTTATTCAAATTAAATTTATTACAAGGTGTTAGTAAAGATAGTACCTATGGAAAATGGATTGCTGAAAATAATACTGAAACAGCTTTAGGTTTTGCTGAATTTGCTGGAAAATATTATGCTTATCCATATGCAGAAGATAATACATATGTCTTATTCTATGATAGTTCTAAATTAACTGTAGAAGATGTTGCTACTTATGAAGGATTAATTGCTAAATTAACTGAATTATCTGCTGATTTACCAGCTGATGCTAAAAAATATCAAGTAGCTTATCCTTGGGGAACTTCATATTATTCAACAGGTGTTATGTTTACTTATGGTGCTAGATATAATGTTGAATATGATACTACAACTGGTGCTTTAACTAATGTTACTGCTGACTTTGATACTGAAAAAGGACTTAAAGCTGGTAAAGTCTTACTTCAATTTAAAAAAGATGAAGCATATGTAGTTGATCAAGGTGATGCTATTCCTACTCAAAGTGGATCTGAAAATATTATTGCTAGTGTTACTGGTACATGGAATGTTTCAAAATTAAAAGAACAATTAGGTGATAATTATGCAGTTGCTACTTTACCTACAATTACAATTGATGGTGATACAAAAACATTAGGAAGTTTCTTAGGAGCTAAATTAATGGGTGTTAATGCTGCTGCTATTGGAACTGATGAAACTAAATCTGCTGTATGTCATGCTTTTGCTCAATATGCTACAGGAAAAGATGCTCAAATTAAACGTCATGAAATGTATGGTACTGGAGGAACTAATATTGAATTTAGACAAACTGATGCCTTTAAAAATGACCCAGCTCAACAAGCAGTAGCTAAACAAACTGAATTAGGAAATGCTGTTTTACAAACTAATGTTCCTGGAAAATTATGGGATGCATTTACTGCAGTTTCTGCTGATATTAAATCTGGTACTACAACTGAAGCTAACTTAGCTGATGCCTTAGTTACTGCTAATAACGTTATTCAAACATCTAGATAATATTATTTTGTTAGAGAACACGAATTCGTGTTCTCTAAACTTTTATTGATAGTTTAAGGAGAATTTATGACACAAATAGAATTGATGTCAAAACCAAAATTTGAAAGATTTTTCTTAAGAATTGGAATATTTTTTTCAAGTCTTCCTTTAAAATTATCACTTTTTTTTAGAAATTTTCCTTTCTTTTTAAAGAAAGTAGGTTCTAAATTAATTAAACCATTTGAAGTATTAAATGATGCTTTTATTAATGGTGATTGGAAGACTAGATTATCTTTCCTTTTTTGTGGTTTTGGACAAATATTCAATAAGCAAGTAGTCTATGGAATAATAAACTTTCTTTTTGAAGTTTGCTTTATAGTTTATATGTGCTTAGTTGGTGTACCTTGGATATCAAAATTTGGTACATTAGGTATTCCTACTGATGAAATAGGTAATGCTTGTGATGTCTATATTAATGATATAACTGGAACTGAATTTTATGATTGTCATGGCAATACTAATGATAGTCGATTCATTATCCTTTATTCCTTAATTACTATATTCTTTATGATTTGTATGCTTTATGTTTGGTATTCTTCAATTAGAAAAGCTAAACTTTTACAAGATTATAATGTTATAGGAAAGAAAGAAACTGATAAAGACGTTACTAAAACTTTTGTTTCTAGAAACTATGATAAAACATTATTAGCTGTTCCACTTACTGGTGTTATAGTTTTTACTGTTTTACCTTTAGTTTTTATGATTTTAATTGCCTTTACTAATTATAGTAGTGAATTTAATGGCTCTAAACTTGTTTTTAACTGGGTAGGCTTACAAAATTTTGCTAATATGGCAGGACTTGGTGCAGGGTATGAAACATTTTTACCTACAATGTTAAAAATATTAGTTTGGACATTAATTTGGGCATTTTTTGCTACATTTACAAATTATTTCTTAGGAATGATTGTCGCTTTATTAATTAATCAAAAAGCTGTCAAACTTAAAAAATTATGGAGAACAGTTTTAATTACAACAATAGCTGTTCCTCAATTTGTTAGTTTACTTTTAATTAATAAGATGATTCAAGATAATGGTATTATTAATAACTTACTTCAACAATGGGGAATTATTTCTAGTCCAATAAGATTTTTATCTGATGCAATGATTGCTAGAGTAATGGTTATTGTTGTTAATATGTGGGTTGGTATTCCTTATACAATGTTAATTTGTACTGGTATCTTATTAAATATTCCTGAAGATTTATATGAATCAGCAAGAATTGATGGTGCTAGTCCACTTAAAATGTATATGAAGATTACTTTACCATATATGTTATTTGTTACTACACCATATCTTATTCAACAATTTGTTGGTAATATTAATAACTTCAATGTTATTTATTTACTTACTCAAGGCGGACCATTGACTCAAACTTATGCTGCTGGTGCTGGTCAAACTGACTTACTTATTACTTGGTTATATAAATTAACGATGACTAATGCTAGTAAAGATTATGCTATGAGTAGTGTTATTGGTATTATTGTTTTCTGCGTTGTCGCCTTTATTTCTTTAATCTTCTATTCAAAGAGCAAGAGTGTAAAAAATGAGGAGGAATTCCAATAATGAGTAAATCTTTTTCATCCTCAATTAGAGTAAGAAAAAATATTAGATTAACATTAACTTATATAGTTTTAGCTATAATTAGTGTTATTTGGTTAATTCCATTTGTTTATATTATTGCTCAATCTTTATCAGTAGATACTGCTAATTTTAGTGTCTTTTTCCCTGATGAATGGACATTTGATAATTATATTCTTTTATTTACTGATCAAAGTAAACCATTCTGGAGATGGTGGCTTAACACATTTATTATCGCCGGATGTACATGTATTATTCAAACTCTTATTACATTAGCTACATCCTATGCCTTCTCAAGACTTAGATTTAAATCAAGAAAATTTATTATGAAAACATTCTTAATTATTGGAATGTTCCCAAGCTTCTTAACAATGATTATTAACTATTTCTTGTTAGATATCTTAGGTTTATCTTCATCTATATTTGGACTTGTTTTAATTTATTGTGCTAGTAGTGCAATGGGTTATTACATTGCTAAAGGATTCTTTGATACAATCCCTAAGTCACTTGATGAAGCGGCTATGATTGATGGTGCTAATAAAAATACAATTTTCTTTAAAATTATTTTGCCTTTAAGTAAACCAATTGTTGTTTATACAGTATTAATGGCTTTCACTGGTCCTTGGGGAGACTTTATGATGGCAAGTTATATTGCTCAAGGTGATGTTCAACTTATGAACGTAGCTGTCGGTTTACAAAACTTAGCATTAGTTGGTGAAATTACTAAATATTTCTCTAGATTCTGTGCAGGTGGCGTCGTAACATCTATTCCAATTATGATTTTATTCTTCTGGTTACAAAGATATTATGTTGAAGGCGTTACTGGAGGAGCAGTTAAAGGATAATTATGTTTAGAAGTAGAAAAATTAAATTTTATAGTTTAACTTTACTATCTTCGATTTTATTAATCGGATGTGGTCCAAAAAGTTTCGATCCTGATTTTGATCCAAAAACAGTTGAAATTATTGATGATAATTATCGTAATTATTATGAAATTTTCGTCGCTAGTTTTGCCGATAGTGATGGAGATGGAATGGGCGATCTTAATGGAGTAACTTCTAAATTAGACTACATTCAAGATTTAGGATTTACTGGTATTTGGTTAATGCCAATAAATGAAAGTAGTTCCTATCATAAATATAATGTTGATGATTATTATAAGATCGATGAAGATTATGGGACAATGGAAGATTTTGAAAATCTTATTGAAGAAGCCCATAAAAGAGATATTAAAGTTATCATCGATTTAGTATTAAATCATAGTGGTAATAGAAATGAATGGTTTGGAAAAAGTTATCGTGCTTATTCTAAAAAGATTAAAAATCAACCATTAACAGAAGAAGAAGAAAAATTTGCGACTTTATATTCTTTTAGTGAAACACAATTAAATGGTTATCAACAAGTTCCTGGTTTTTCATTTTATTATGAGGCTAATTTCTCAAATGATATGCCAGAATTTAATTGGGATTCAGAATTCTTTACTGAAACTTGGCATGACATAGTTGATTTCTATAATGAATTAGGTGTTGATGGATATCGTTTAGATGCAGTTAAATATTATTATTTAAATGATGATACGAAAAATGTTGAAGCTTTAAAAGCATTTAATGATTATGTCAAAACTAGTAATCCTGATGCTTATATAGTAGGTGAAAATTGGTCTGAACCAAGTAGTATTGAAAGATATTATGATAGTGAATGTGATAGTTTCTTTGCTTTCTTTGCTTCAAGTGCAAATGGTGATGGTGGATTTATCAAGGATAGCTTATATTATCAAGGTTATCCTGCTAAATATTTAAGTGGACTTAAAGAACTTGAAAGAGTTTCTATTAAAGGTATCGCTGCACCATTTTTAGATAATCATGATATGGGAAGAATTCGGTTATCTTCTCAACCAAATTGGAATAAATTCATGTATGGATTACTATCAATGTTACCTGGAACAACTTTCACTTATTATGGAGATGAAATTAATATGAGTGGCGGTCAAAAGCCAGATCAAAATTATCGTATCCATATGGATTGGGGTGATCCAACTATTGAAACAGAAGATCCTAAAGGAACTACTATAAACGAATATGATTATCCTAACGTTAAAGATCAATATTTAGATGCTAATAGCAAATTAAACTATGTTAAAAAAGCAAATTATTTAAGAAATACAATAAAAGAAATTGCTAGAGGCTCATTAACTAATGAAAAAATAGATGAAATTAATAAATATTTAGTTTTAGAAAAAACTTATAATAACGAAAAGATTTATATTTTATTAAACTTTAATGAAAATAGCGAAGTTGAGATTGATTTATCTTCTATTAGTTATCAAGAAGTAATTGGTGAATTAAATATGAATTATTTTGATAAAGCAACGATTAATAATAAAGTTGCAACATTAAAACCTTATGGCATTTTAATTTTAAAATAGGAGAAAAATATGGCAGGTTTAAAATTAGAACATATTTATAAAGTTTATCCTAATGGAACTAAAGCAGTAAGTGATTTTACAATGGACATTCAAGACCAAGAATTTATTGTTTTTGTTGGTCCTAGTGGTTGTGGTAAATCTACTACTTTAAGAATGATTGCTGGCTTAGAAGAAATTAGTGCTGGTGAACTTTATATTGATGACAGAATTGTAAATGATGTTGAACCAAAAGATAGAGATATTGCGATGGTTTTCCAAAACTATGCTCTTTATCCACATATGACAGTTTATGAAAATATGGCTTTTGGTTTACAACTTAGACATATGCCTACAGAAGAAATTCATGAAAAAGTTATGTGGGCAGCTGAAGTTTTAGGTTTAACTGATTATTTAGATAGAAAACCTAAAGCGATGAGTGGTGGTCAAAGACAAAGAGTTGCTTTAGGAAGAGCTATTTTAAGAAATCCTAAAGTAATGTTATTAGATGAACCATTAAGTAATCTTGATGCAAAATTACGTGCTCAAATGAGAAGTGAAATTGCTAAACTTCATAAACAACTTAAAACTACTTTTATTTATGTTACTCATGATCAAATTGAAGCTATGACTTTAGGAAGTAGAGTTGTTGTTATGAAATTAGGAAGAATTCAACAAGTTGATACACCTAAAAACTTATATGATTACCCAGGAAATAAATTCGTTGCTGGATTCATTGGAACTCCACAAATGAATTTCTTTGAAGGAACATTATTAGATTTAGGAAAAGAAGTTGAAATTACTTTCAAATATAGCGATGCTAAAATTTATATTCCAAGAGAACAATTAACTAAAGTTAATTATGAATATCTTGATGGAAAACATGATGTTTATATCGGTATTAGATGTGAAAATATTGCTGAAGCTAGTAAAGATGATGATCCTAAACTTTGTATTGATTGTAAAGTATCTCACTTTGAAGAACTTGGCAATGAAACTTTAATTTATGGCGATATCAATATGCAAGGTGATGGATTTAAAGAAACATCAACTCGTGTTATCTTTAAAGGCACACCAAATAACAATATTAAAATTGATAATGTTGTAAAAATTAAATTAGATGCTAGTAAACTTCATTTCTTTGATAAAGAAACTGAAGAAAGTATTTCTTTAAGAATTCCTAAAGAAAATATCTTACTTTCTAAGATTGAAGGTTCTAAATTAGTTTTAGGTGATAAAGAAGTTACTTTACCTAAGGCTATTACTTCTAAATTAAGTGGGAATACTACTGGTAAATGTTTATTTAGTTTAGATGCTATCTTATTAAATGAAGGAAAAGAAAAAGCTACTATCGTTAATATTGAAGAAGTTAATGGAAATTATTTATTACATCTAAAATATGGAAATAACTTAATTTTCACTTTTGGTAAAAAAGAAAATAAAGTTAATGAAGTCGTTAAATTTGATATTGACTATACAAAAGTTAAATTTATCGATGAAAATGGTAATAAAGTAATCGAAGAACTTCCTGAATTTGATAAAGTTTATGGTAATTTTGTTAACTTAAATACATATTTATATAAAACTCATGATGAATCAATTACTCATGAAATTGAAGAATTAAAAGTTAAAATTAATAGTGAATATGATACTAAAGTTAACGAAGTTAAAGCAAAATACACTGCATTAAAAGAAGAAGTTTCTAAAAAAGATTACACTTCAATTAATAAAGAAAATAATGAAGAATTAGCTGTTAAAACTCAAAAATATAAAGATCAAGTTAATGTTTTAAAAGCTGAATTAAAAGCTAAACTCACTAGTGAGAAAAATGATTATAAAGCTAAAGTAAAAGAAACAAAAGATAGAATTATGTCTCAATATAGAGATATGTTCTATAATGAAAAATCTACTTATCTTGATATTAAAAATAATAATAAAGATAAAGATGCAATTAAAAGAGCTCGTGCTGAATTCTTAGAAAGAAAAGAAAATCTTCCTAAAGAAAGAGAAAATGAAATTAATAATGCTATTAATTCATTAGCTTTAAATTATGAAACAGCTACTAGTGCTTTAAAATCTGGTTTTAAAAGAGAAAAATTAGCTCTTAAAAAATCTTTAAATGAACTTATTGAAAAAGCTAAAAAAGATAAAGAACCACTTAAACATATTGGAAAAGAAGAAACTAATGAAATTAGTGTTTTAGAAAAAGAAAGAAAAGAAGCTCTTTCTAAAGCTGCTATTAGATTCTATTTCGATATTAATAATACTTATTTTGAATGTAATGAATTAATTTCTAATAAGATTATTCAAGCACTAGGAACAAAGGTCTTTATTAAAAAATATTTATTTAAATTACCACACGATTCTTATTTATTAAAAGATAAAGGTATTGAAGCTATTGTTAAAGATAACTTAGATTATGGTAATAAACAATTTGCAGTTTGTGAATGTGATTCTCTTAGCGGAAAGAAAGAAACATTAATCTTAGAAACTAAGAAACCATTAGAAGTTGATAGTAAAGTTTATGTTGATATTGACTTTACAAAGAGCCATATAATCGAAACTGGCTTAGATATTAGATTATATTAATTTCATTAAATGAGGAGGTTAAATTATGAAATTAACAAGAATATTATTATTAGCAGTACCTGCTTTAATGCTTGGAGTTACTGCTTGTAATCCTGAAGAAGGAGAAGGCGGAGGAGGCGGAACTACTGCTACAATTCCTACCGAAGAAGGAAAAACAACTCTTTACTTTAATTTAACAAGTGAAGACAATGTTTTAACTAATGATTATACAACTATCTGGGGAACAGGTGGTTATAATGGATGGAAAACTGGAGCTGAATCAACTGAATTTAAACCGGTTTCTGAAGGAAGTTCAACTTGGTATGCTATAGTTGATACATGGGATACAACTGCTGAACAAGGTTTAGAAATTATGCTCATGCTTGGTTATAAAGCTGACTTACTTAATCCTGGTTTAATTTGGTCAAATGGCGACCAATATAAAGCTGCTGGATATGATATTCCTGGCGGCCCAAATATGACATTTACTGTTGAAGATGGTAAAGCTAATTTAGGTGATATTAGTTTTAATGCTGAATTACCTGAACCAGTTGAAAACATTATGTTTACTCCAAAAATTACATTTAAAGATACATTACCAGATTATGTTAATGTTTATTTAAAAGGAACATTTACTAATGTTGATGGCGTTAGTGGATGGGATTTCACTCAAGATATGGCTTATTGTAAAACTATGGATCACAAATCATTTACCTTAAGTCAAGCCGTTTATGCTAGACCAGATAGTGAAGTTGTAATTCATGTTCTTTTAACAAATGCCGCTCCAGTCGAAGGCGAAGCTATTACTGATTATACTTATTCATATAAATTTGATAGTAGAGAGGGGGAAAATGGCAATGCTCCAAGTGTTACTGTTACTTTAGAAGATAATAATAAAATCGTTACATTAGCTGATGCTCTTGAAGTGGAATTACCTCCAGATCCAAGTAGTGCCACTGTTACTAGTATTACTGGTAATATTACTGAAGTTGAAGGTGCTGCTTTACCAGCCGATACTAAATATTATGTCGTCGGTGGTTATAATGAATGGGGAAATCCAACAGTAGAATTAACTGAAACTGCCACTGGTTATACATTTACTATTGATGAAGAAGATATGACTTCAACTATTTATGTTGGTGGATCAGTTGAAATTAAATTAGTTCAAGTAGTAGCTGAAACTGGTGCTCCAAATTGGGATACAGCAATCGGAGTTGATGGTGGAGGAAATTACAAAGTTACTTGTGACGTAGCTACACCAACAGCTAGTATTGAACTTTATACAGTTACACCTGCTGAAGGTGATGCTTATCTTTGCTTAAGATAATTTAATAAAAGTTTACAAAAAAAGATTATATTTGAGCCTCATTAAGAGGCTCAAATATATGGAGGTATTATGAGAAGTTTTAAGCTTTTAAAAGTATTTTCATTATTTGGCTTTGCTTTTTCTTTAATTAGTTGTAATAAAGAAAATAATGAAAATAATCAAGGTTGGGAAGGAAATTTAGTAAAAGGACCAGATTTAGGTGGAAAAGATGGTGTAGCTATTAGATACCAAAGAAAAGATAAACAATATGATAAATGGGGTTTATGGATTTGGGAAAATAATGGTGGAGATGGTAAAGAATATACTTTTAGTGAAGTCGATGATTTTGGCGGAGTATGTTTTATTCCTTTAGATAATTTTTCTAGTTCAGTATTAACTAACGGATTAGGAATTATTACTAAAACATTAGGTAGTTGGTCACAACAATCTGCTGATATGATTTTAGATTTTTCTTTATATAGTAAAGATGAACAAGGTTACTATAACGTTTTTACAAGAGAAAATGATAATAAATTATATGCCACACCTGATTTTAAATTTGTTGATGAAATTTTAGATGCTAGCTTCATTAATAGTAGTACTATTGAAGTAAAGACATCTAACCCAATCTCTTCTTATAAATTTTATGAAAATGGTAATGAAATCGCTAGTGAAAGTGATATTGAAGAAACTTCAATAAGTTATCACTTTACTACTTCACATATGCCTAATATTAAAAATAAATATAGTGTTGAAGTAACATTTAAAGATTCTAAAGAAGTACAAAGTAGTGATGTCTCTATTAGAGGTTTATATAATACTGATTTATTTAATAATGAATATTATTATGATGGTGATCTTGGTGCAATTTACACAAGTGAAAGTACAACTTTTAAAGTATGGTCTCCATTAAGTGAAGAAATTAAATTAAGAATTTATGAAAACGGAACTCCAACAAGCGTCAATAAAGAGCTTGGTAATGATAAATATGAAGAATATCCAATGACTTTAAAAGAAAAAGGAGTTTATGAAGTTACTGTTAGTGGTGATTTAGAAGGAAAATATTATACTTATGTTGTTACTAATAGTAATTATAAAAATAAAGAAATCGTTGATCCATATGCTAAATCTACTGGTATTAATGGTTTAAGAGGTATGATTGTTGATTTTAGTAAGACTAATCCTGAAGGTTGGAATGAAGCTAGTATGAATCCTTATAGTCGAACTGAATTAGTAATATATGAAACTCATGTTGCTGATGTCACTAGTAGTGATACTTGGGGTGGAAGTAAAGAAAATCAAAAGAAATTTTTAGGATTAAGTGAAACTAATACAACTTATCAAGATGATAATAATGTCACTGTTAAAACTGGGTTTGATCATATTAAAGATTTAGGAATAAATGCTATTCAACTTCTTCCTATTTTCGATCAACAAAATAACGAAATAGCAACTGGCGACACTGCCTTTAACTGGGGTTATAATCCATTAAATTATAATTCTTTAGATGGTATTTATAGCACTAACCCTTATGATGGTTATAGTAAGATTAAAGAATTTAAAGAAGTAGTTAAAGCTTATAATGAAGCTGGAATTAACGTAATAATGGATGTTGTTTATAATCACGTTAATGGAGCAACAGGTAGTAATTTTGATGTCTTAATGCCAGGATATTTCTTTAGATATAATAAAGATAATACATTAAGTAATGGTAGTGGTTGTGGTAATGAAACGGCTAGTGAAAACTTAATGTTTAGAAAATTTATGGTTGATTCAACTGAATTTTGGGCTAAAGAATATCATTTAGGTGGCTTTAGATTCGATTTAATGGGTTTACATGATATTGAAACAATGAATGAAATAGCTTCTAACTTAAAAGAAAATTATAATGAAAATGTCTTTATTCATGGTGAACCTTGGACTGGTGGAACTACTCCATTAACTAGTAGTGAACAAGCAAAACAAGATAATTTATCTAAATTTGTTGGTTATGGTGCTTTTAATGATAAATTTAGAGACGGATTAATTAAAGGTGGTCTTAATAGTGTTACTACTAAAGGTTGGGCAACTAGTTTAAATGCTACTAGAGTTAATAGTAGTGATTATAATTTAATTACAAGTGGTATTATGGGTAAAACTGGGGCTATCGATGATGATCCATTAAAAACAACAAATTATGTAACGTGTCATGATAACTATACTCTTTATGATCGAATTAAAGGAACTAATTTTACTGGAAGTGATGAAGAAATTGCTAAAATGGCTACTTTAGCTAATGCCGTAACATTTACTAGTGAAGGAACTTCATTTATACTTGCAGGAGAAGAAATGTTAAGAACTAAAGATGGAGATGGTAATTCTTATGAATCTGGTTATAAAGTTAATGAATTAGATTATTCTAGACTGATTACTTTTAGTGATTTATATGAAAACTATAAATCTTTAATTGAATTAAAAACTACTTTTGGTGGTTTAAATTATGAAACTAGTGAAGAAATTGAAGCTAACTTAACATTTAATCAAGATAATTATAGTTATAAGAAGATTGATTATAGTATTAATTATAATAACGAAACTTATCGATTTATTCATGTTAGTAGTGCAAATATTACTAATGTCACTATTGATTTAAGTGGTTATGAATTAATTTTAGATACTTTAGGTTTAGATAATGCATCTAATTTAAGTGATTATCCATTAAGTAGTTGTCAAAGTATTGTATTAAGAAAGGTTGCTTAATTGCATAAAATGAATCTAAAGAAATATTTTATATTTATACCTTTAACTCTTTTATTAATAAGTTGTGATAATAATGTACCACTTGAAATAGCTAATATTGTTAATGGTTTTAGTATTGAAAAAGCTTTATTAAATGATACAACGTGTTCTTTAAATTATTTAGAAACTCATTATGAATATGATAATGATTTTAAAGAAATAAAAGTCTATTCAAATGAAGTAGAAGTATCTTTTGATTCATCAAGCGAAGAAAATTATTATTATTACATTAAAGAAACTACTAATAACATTAAAGAAAATAATGTTATTAGTAGTGAAATTCTTGCTAGGTATATTGAAGTTGATAAATATGAGTTATCTACTAAAGATAGTGATGGATTAAATATTGAAACTATATCTAAATTATCAATGCAAGAAAATTTAACTGAATTTTATTACCGTGAAGCTAGTAATGAAATGTATAGTGGTGGATTATATTTTGGAGATGAATTTAAGATTAATATTAATCAATATATTTATATGGATATAATTGATGGATATTTAACTTACACATTAGAATATACGCAATTTGATAAATTACCATTTTTACAGAAGTTAAGTTATGATGTTGATGGTGTTGGAATGGTTAAAAATTTTTATCAAGAAATTATTGAATTTGAACATAATGATATAACAACAGCTAAACCTATAAGAAAAAATATATTTACATTAACTTCAATATATAATCAAAAACTTAATAAACTAGAGAATTTATAAATAGATTATTATCTAATTAATTAGATAATAATTTTATAAATAAATTTATATTTTTAATCTAAATTATTATTAAAAATTATAATATAATACTTTTATGAGCGCTAAAAAGAAGAAAGAATCAGCTAAATTTGATAAATATGAAAAGAAATATCGTTTATATAGTGATATTTATAATAAGTATTTATCTAAGATCAATAATGAATCTTTAAGTGATAAAGATTTATTTTTAGCATCTATTAAACTTGAATTAGCTTTCTCTTTAAGAAATCTTGCATTTAGTCAATTATTTCTTGGCTTAAATGAATTAAAACCTATTTTTCAAAGAAGATTTATTGAAGCTCTTGCTTTATATTCTTATTATGAAAATGGTTTACTTGAGGATGTTAATCTTCATATATTTAAATTAAAAGCGAAAAATAGAGAAGTAGGAGAAAAAGAAAGAGCAAAGATTAAAAAAGCAATTTTATTTTGTAAAAAAGGAGATATTGCTAAAGCAATATGTGAAAATAAATTCTTATATTTACATGGTACTACTGAACAAGTATTTAAATTTTCTAACTTAATTAAAGATATTAAATTAGAAAATTTAAATAAATTTGATGATCATGATTTTTATTTCTTTTATTCTTTATTTTCAATATTTATTCATCATCCAATTGTATATAGAGATGTTTATAAAAGATTTCCTAATTTAAATGGATTAGATATAGGAAATTATATTTTTAAAGAAGATATAAAAGAAATAACAAGATTAAATACTCCTTCAGTGGATCATAAAATAGATGAGTATGGTCCATTATTTGATAGTTTACATTATGTTGAAAGCGAATTACTTAAGCTTGATATAAATTTATTAAAAAATGAAGAATCTTTTTTAAGCCATAGTTTTATATCTTTATTTAATAGTTTCTTTTTAAACTTTGCTTATAGTTTAGTTTTTGAAAATTATGAAGAAATGATTGTTCCTTTAAGATCATTTCTTGAAAAGATAAGTATTTTTTATCGTTTATTTTCTTTTGATAAAGCTAAAGCCTATAAAATATATGATTTATATTATGAAGGAATCATTTATTCTTCTATAAATTATGATTATCAAACATCGAATAATGAAACTTTACATGAAGAAGAACTTAAAGAAGTTTATAAAATATATAAGAATGAGTTTAAAGAAAAAGATAATTATTATGATTTTAAAGAAAAGATTGTAAAGAATCCTTCGTATTTAATCTTTTTAAAGAAATACACATATTCAAATCAAGTAAAAACCTTTTTAAATGATTTTATGAAAGAAGATGCTAATGAATTATTTAAATTATATCAAGCAAGTGTTGATCTAAATCATGCTAGTGGGTTTTTAGGTTTTAAAGATAATAATGAATATAAAAAAGCGACGAATGTCATTTTTAAATTAATAAGTAAAATACTTAATAGTTATCAACAATTTTTAAATAAAATTAATGATTTTAGCTTAGAAAATAGTGAATATAGTAAAGAGATTGAATTTATAATTGAAGACTTAAATGATTCTTTTGAAGAATTTGGTTTCCACTTTAAAGATATATATGGTGGTAATAATGATAAATTTGATTTAGATATCGATATTAAGAATATATTAGATTTCTTTGAAGACTAATCTAATTCTGTTTTACCTTTATATAAGTTATAGTAGTAACCTTTTAAAGCGAGTAATTCTTCATGGGTCCCTCGTTCAATAATTTTACCATGTTCTAAACATAAAATAGCGTCACTATTTCTTACAGTAGATAAACGATGAGCAATAACTAAAACAGTACGATCCTCCATTAAAGCATTCATACTTTTTTGAACTAATTTTTCAGTATGAGTATCAATATTACTTGTTGCTTCATCTAAAATTAAAACTGGAGGTCTACTTAAAGCAGCTCTTGCTAAAGCTAATAATTGTCTTTGACCTTCACTTAGGTTATGCCCATCATCATATAAAGGAGTATCATATCCTAAAGGTAAACGTTTTATAAAGCTATCAGCATTAGCAATTTTACTTGCGTTAATTATTTCTTCCATTGTTGAATGACGTCTAACATAGCTTATATTTTCTTTAATTGTACCGGTAAATAAGTGAGTTTCTTGAGTTACCATTGAAATAGATCTTCTTAAAGATTCTTTTTTAATATCTTTAATATTGATTCCATCATAAGTAATTTCTCCACTATTAATTTCATAAAATCTAGAAATTAAAGATATAATTGTTGTTTTACCAGCACCAGTAGAACCAACAAAAGCAATTTTTTCTCCAGGATTAGCATATAAACTTATATTATTTAAAACAATTTTTTTATCGTTATAACCGAAAGTAACATTATTAAATCTAATATCACCTTTAAGAACTTTAATTTCATTAGTCGAAGGAATTAACCAACCAAAATGATCCTTACTATTAGGATTATCATTTAATCTAATTAAAGTAACTTTACCTTCATCTATTTCTTCATCTAAATCTAAATAATTAAATATTCTTTCAGCACCTGCTAAAGCAGTTAAGATTGCATTTATATGTTGAGTAATGAAGTTAAATGGTTGAGCACTTTGTCTAACATAAACCATATAACTAGTTAAAGCAGGAACTCCACCAATTAACCAACCATTTACTGAAAAAATAACTCCTAATACGCAAGATATAGCAAAATTAAAATAACTCAAAGAAACTATTACTGGAACATTTAATTGAGTGTGAAAGAAACTTTTAGTAGCAATCTTTTGTAAAGCTTTATTTCTTTTATTAAATTCTTCATAATTTTCATTTTGATGATTAAAAGCTTTTTCAACTTTACTACCATTAATATTTTCTTCAATAAAGCCATTCATATTTGATAATTCTTTTTGTTGTTCTTTAAAATATCCTCTACATTTATGAGAATTATATAAAACAAAGCTCATCATCAAGATTAAAAAGAATATAACTATTAAAGTTAAATAAACATTTAATAAAAATAAACCAGTAAGAGTACCAACAATATTTGCTAAACTAAATACAAAATTAGCAAAAGAATCATTTAAAGCTGTATTAAGTGTATCGATATCATTAGTGAAATAAGTCATAAATTCACCATGAGTATGTTTATCAAATTCACTTAAAGGTAATTTTAAAGTGTGGATAATTAAATCTTTTCTAATTTCACTAATTACTTTTTGTGATGTTCTAATCATTAATTGGTTGTAAACTAAAGTTGAAATAACTCCACCTAAATATAAACTTGCCATTAATATAATGTTATTCATTAAATCGATACTAGTAGCAGTGCCATCTTTTAAATTAAGAATAACACTTATTACATCTTGCAATTTAAATGTTCCAAAGATTGAAGCAATACTAGAAAAGATTGTTAATAGGACTACTAAAACTAAAATAAAGCCTTTAACACCTTTATAATAAGAAAGTAGTCTAAAGAAGGTTTTAAAGAAATTTTGTGGTCGAGCTCTTTTAATAACTAATTGTTTCATTCTAATTTACCTTCATTTTGAATTTTGTACGTATTTTGATAAATTTCATCTTTAATAAGAAGTTCATCGTGAGTACCAATATTTTCAATTTTTCCTTCATTTAAAACAATTATTTCATCAGCATCTTCAATAGCACTAACTTTTTGTGAAATAACAATTTTGGTTATATCTTTTAAAGATTTAAGATTTTCTTTAATTTGAGCTTCAGTTATTCTATCTAAAGCACTAAAAGAATCATCTAAAATAAGTATTTTTGGTTTTTTTAATAATGCTCTAGCTAGACAAAGTCTTTGTCTTTGTCCTCCACTAACATTACTTCCCGTTTGTCCTATAATTGTCTCAAATCCATTAGGTAATTGATTCATAATAAAATCATAAGAACAGGTTATTTTACAAGCTTCAATAATTTCTTCCATTGAAGCATTTTTGTTACCCCACTTAAGATTATCTAAAATAGTACCAGAAAATAGAAGTGGTCCTTGAAAGGAAATTGCAATTTTATCATGCAATTCTTTTAAACTAAAATCTTTTATATTTTGATTATCAATATATATTTCACCTTCGGTTGTATCATAAAATCTTTCAATTAAATTAATTAATGTAGTTTTACTACTTCCTGTTTGTCCAATAATTCCGATATATTGGCCGTGTTTTATGTTAAAATTAATATCTTTTAAAACATATTCTTTTGCATCTTTATTATATTTAAAGCTAACATGATCAAATCTAATTGATCCGCTATTTATTCTTGAAGTAGAGTTAACATTATCAATAATTTCACTTTTTGTATCGATTACTTCTAAGACTCTAGTAACACTAGCACTTGATCTATTAATCATCATAAAGACATTACTTAGCATTTGCATTGTGGCCAATAATTGCATAATGTAACTTAAAAAAGTAGAAATTTCGCTAACATCTTGGATTAATCCTTGTGTGAAGAAGCTTGCACCAAAAACAAGTAAAGCAATAATTGTTGAATAGGTTACAAATTGCATAGTTGGCATATTCATAGCAATTAAACTAAATGAACTACTAGCTGTTTTTCTTAAATCTTCATTAACTTCATTAAATTTAAGTTGTTCATAATCTTCTTTTACATAAGCTTTAATTGTCCTAATTGCGATAATTGATTCTTGAGTAGTGCGATTTAATCTATCAACTATTTTTTGTAGTGCTTTAAATTTAGGTGTAACTAGTTTTAATAAAATTCCTAAAATGATTGCTAATACTGGAATAGCAACTAAAAATATTAAACCTAAATAAGGACTAACGATAAATGCTAAAACTAATGAAAAAATAAGAAGAACTGGGCTTCTTAAGCTTGCTCTAAATGATTGACAGAAACTATCTTGTATAATTGTTATATCATTAGTAAGTCTAGTAATTAAGCTAGAAGCTCTAAAATTATCCAAATTATTAAATGAATATTTTTGAATCGCTTTATATTCTTCATCTCTTAATGTAGCTCCTAAGCCTCTACCACAAATTGCAGTATATCTTGCTCCTAAAATACCAAATAAAAAGGCAAGTAGTGCACAGCCTATCATTGCTCCTCCAACACTATAAACAACTACATAATTAACTTTTGTAATAACTTGATCACTTCCATAAAAAATACCAAGATTATTTTGCAAAATGAAATTCATAAGAAATGGAACAACTATTTCAAGTAAGGTTTCTAAAACGACAAAGATTATAGCAAGTATCGTTTCTTTTTTATAATATTTTAAATAACTAAAGAGTTTTTTAATCATGATTATATTCTAAACTCAATTTTAATATTTTCAATAAATAATATATTTCCATTAATTAATAAAAAAATTAAAATTTTAGTAATTTAGTATAAAATTAGTATATTTCTAGTAGTTTTATAGTCATCTTTTTTATTCAAGAAATAAAGAATAATAATTTTTTATTTTTATATACTTTTTATTTATATCAAACTTTATAAAAAAATTTTTAATATGTTAAAATAATATTATCGAGGTAGAAAAATATGAATGAATTTTATCAAGGTATTATTACTCGTAGAAGTGTTCGAAAGTTTAAAAATACTCCTATAAGCGATGAAATAATTAAGGAAATAGTTGATGCTGGTTTAAAAGCACCAAGCGGAAGAAATTCTCAAGATACAATTATTTTAGCTATAACAAATAAAGAAATAATTAAGAAACTTTCAAAAGCTAATGCTTTAGTTGGTGAAATGGAAGGAGACCCTTTTTATGGAGCACCAGCTATTTTAGTAGTTTTAGCTAAAAAAGATAGTCCATTAAGAATTTATAATGGTAGTTTAGTAATGGAAAATTTAATGTTAGCAAGCCATAGTTTAGGTTTAGGAAGTTGTTGGATTCATAGAGCAAAAGAAACTTTCGAGATGCCTGAATTTAAAAAAATATTAATTGATAATGGAATAAATGAAGAATATGAAGGTATAGGAAATTGTATTATCGGTTATATTGATGGAGAATATCCAAGTGATAAAGAAATAAAATCAAATAGAGTTATCTATATAAAATAATTTCTATCTACAAAATTAATATAAAATCATTTAAAATGATTAAGTTGTTTTTGAGGAAGTTTTATGGACAAATCTAAAATGAAATTTATCTTTGTTACGGGCGGAGTTGTTTCTAGTTTAGGAAAAGGAATTAGTGCCGCAAGTATTGGAAGATTACTTAAAAGAAGGGGATTAAATATTTTTTCAGTTAAATTAGATCCTTATTTAAATATCGATCCAGGTACAATGTCACCTTATCAACATGGGGAAGTTTTCGTAACAAAAGATGGTGCAGAAACTGATTTAGATTTAGGCCATTATGAAAGAATAATTAATACTAGTTTAACCAAAGAAAGTAGCGTAACGAGTGGTAAAGTTTATCAAACGGTATTAGACAAAGAAAGAAAAGGCGAATATTTAGGAGCTACTATTCAAATTATTCCTCATATTACTAATGAGATTAAAAAAAGATTATTCGATGCTTTTAATGCAAAAGGCGATACCGACGTTTGTATAGTTGAAATAGGTGGAACAGTAGGTGATATTGAATCTTTACCATTTTTTGAAGCTATTAGACAACTTCGTAGAGAATTAGGCTATGAAAATACTTTTTTTATGCATAACACCTTAGTTCCTTATTTAGAGACTAGTGGAGAAATTAAAACAAAGCCTACTCAACATAGTGTTAAAGAACTTACGGGGCTTGGAATTCAACCTGATGCTTTACTTTTAAGAAGTCATCATAATATCGATAAAGCTAATAAAAAGAAAGTTGCTTTATTTTGTAATGTCGATGATGATGCAGTTATTAGCGTTAAAGATGTTGATATTATTTATGAAGTTGCTTTAAATTTACAAAAGCAACATCTTGATGATTTAATAGTTAATCATCTTAGACTTAATTGTGAACCAGTTGCATATATGGATGATTGGGTTGAATTAATTAAGAAGATTAAAAACTTAAAAAAAGAAGTAAATATTGCTTTAGTTGGTAAGTATGTAAAACTTCATGATGCATATTTAAGTGTTTATGAATCACTTAAATATGCAGGTTATGTTTATAATACAAAAGTTAATGTCACTTGGGTTGATAGTGAAGAACTTGAAAGTATAGATGACTTAAATGAAGTTTTTAAAGATGTTAAAGGTATTATTGTTCCAGGAGGATTTGGATCTCGTGGTATAGAAGGGAAAATTAAGGCTATTAAATATGCTAGAGAAAATAATATTCCTTTCTTAGGCTTATGCTTAGGAATGCAATTATCATTAATTGAAATCGCTAGAGATTTATTAGGCTATCAAGGAGCAAATTCAACCGAATTTGATTCAGAAACTAATTATAAAATAATTGATTATTTACCAAATCAATATAAAGGTATAAGACTTGGTGGAACAATGAGACTTGGAGAATATGATTGTGAAGTTTTAGAAAATACTAAAGCTTTTGATTTGTATCAAGAACACTTAATTCAAGAAAGACATCGTCATAGATATGAGTTTAATAATATCTATAAAGAAGATTTTGAAAGAGTAGGTGTTACTTTTAGTGGAGTTAATCCACAAACTAAACTTTGTGAAATAATTGAGCTTAAAGATCATCCTTTCTTTATTGCTTGTCAATTTCATCCAGAGTTTAAATCACGTCCTTTAAATGCTCATCCATTATTTAAAGGATTTATTGAAGCTAGTATTAATAAAGACTAAACTTTATTAATACATTAATTTGGGGCAATAGCTCAGTTGGGAGAGCGCATCGTTCGCAACGATGAGGTCGCGAGTTCGATCCTCGTTTGCTCCACCAGAAGTAGAAAAAATGTGATAGTTGCTTTCATTCAGGATAACTTTGTAAGCTTGCATAGATTTAGTTATTAAAATTTCTAAAGTTTATGTTCTTATTAAAATGTGCAAAGGAAGATGTCGCCAAAAAGGAAAGCGAAAACTTGTCAAAAAGCAAAAAAAGCGGTAATTGTTTTTAATAATATCTCTTCTATTTTATTTGTCGAAAATATTATAAATGATAAGAAATCGGCCAATTTATAAGATATACGCTTTGATTTTATATATGTAATAAAAATCGAGAAATATAAAATATTACTTTAGATTTCTCGAAAATTATTATTGAATATTTTTTAATTTGGAAATTAAGTGAATAATAATTATTTTGGTATCAAGATAAAGAATAATTTGAAATTTTGCATAATTTTATTATAATAAGAACGAGATTAATAAATTGACACTTTAGAAATCTCGGAGGTAATAACATGAAATATATCAATAGAACAATTGAAAAAGAAATTTTTGAGGCTTCGAAATATTATCCTGTTGTTATGGTTTGTGGTCAAAGACAAGTTGGAAAATCAACCATGTTAAATCATATAAAAGAACCAAATAGAAGATTTGTTAGCTTTGATGATTTAAATGCTAGAAGATTGGCACTCGAAGATCCTGATTTATTTTTTGATGTCTACAAATATCCACTTATTATTGATGAGTTTCAAAAAGTCCCATCGATATTAGAAAAAATTAAAGAAATTGTTGATCGACTTGCCTTAGAAGGGAAGGATAATAATGGTTTATTTTGGTTAACTGGTTCACAAAAGTTTAAAATGATGAAAAATATATCAGAATCTCTAGCTGGAAGAGTTTCTATATATGAATTATCAAGTTTATCTTTTAATGAGATTTATGAAGTTGATGATAAAGGAGTTTTTACTCCTAATATAGATGTGCTTAAAGAAAGACAACCAATTCCTTTAAATGTTAACGAGGTTTTTAAAAATATTTTTAGAGGTGGTATGCCTAGAATAATTACAAATGGTATTAATAGAGAAAAATATTATAGTAACTATATAACAACTTATATTGAAAGAGACATAAGAGAAATGGAGGCAGTAGGAAAACTTAATGAGTTTTATGATTTCTTAGTTTTTATGGCTAGTAGAACTGCACAAGAACTCCATTATGATGAAATTGCTAAAAAAATTGGAATAAGTGCTCCAACCGCTAAAGAGTGGGTCTCTATTTTAGAAAGATCAGGCTTAATATTTATTTTAAGACCATATTATAAAGATATAACTAGTCGACTTGTTAAAACTCCAAAAGTTTATTTTTTAGATACTGGTTTAGCTAGCTATTTATGTCGTTGGTTAACACCTGAAACTTTGGCAAATGGCAATATGGATGGAGCAATGTTAGAAACTTATGTTGTAAGTGAAATAGTAAAAAGTTATTACAATCATGGTAAAGAAATAAATAATTTATATTATTATCGAGATTTTGATAAAAAAGAAATTGATTTATTAGTCGTCGAAGATAATAACATTTATCCTATTGAGATAAGGAAAAATAAATCACCTAATCATCCTGATAAAAATTTTTCAGTTCTTAATAAATTTAATATGAACATTAAACCTGGATTAGTTATTTGTTTGGTTGATGAATTAATGCCAATAAATAAAGATTGTTGGCTTTGTCCAATCTCTTTAATCTAAGTTGATAATTAAATTATTATTGTTAGAATTTAAGTAAAGAAAAAAGTAAACGCTTTAAGTTTATTTTTAAGAACTTATTTATAAAATTAATTTTTTTGTTCATAAATTCAATAATCTCACTACTTGTAAGTAGGGAGGTTATGATGATTATTTTATTTAATATTGTTATTGGAATAAGTTTAATATTTTTAATAGTTTTAGTTTCTTTCTTTGTTTTTAAGATTTTTAAGCTTAAAAGTTGGTATATGAATGATTTACTTAATAAAGATAAAGAATTTAAAGATATTTATATTAATGTATTTAATGATACAAATTTAAGTTTATTTAATAATAAAGATTATTTGTTATTAACAGATATTATCTTAAAAGATAATGATCTTATTTTAAGCTATGATGAACTTATTAAAATTAGTAAAGAAACAAAGTTTAAAAATATTAAAGCTCTTGAAAATGAATTTAATAACTTAATTATAAGTAAAGTTAATGATATTGATAGTGAATGTCCATTAAATTACTTATGTGAAAAAGTTATTAAAGAAGTAAATTTATTAGAAAAATTTGCCTTTTATGTTAATAACTCGTTTCTATCAAGAAACGAGTGTAAAAAATATAAGAAGGACTTTATTAATAAAATTAGAGCCTATTCTTATATTATTTCTAGTTTAAATTATGATAAAGATAGTTATTTAAATATTCGTAAGTTATATAAAAAATGGAATAAGAAAATTAAATATGGTTTTTAATAAAAGTATCGATTGCATCGTTACATTTTTTAGATATATCTAAAAATGGTTGAGTAACGTTATATACATGTCCACAACTAGGATCATCTTCTAAATATGTTTCATAATTAAATTCATGTGCCTTAAATAATGCAATTAAATCATAATATTGATATCCACAAACTGTGTCATTTGTACTAGAAATTACGTAATAATTTATGTCTTTTGGTAAATAATTTATAAAGTTACGAACATCAGCATAAATGTAACGTGCTTCATGTTTGTAAAATTTACCATACATGAATAAATTAAAATAACATTCAATAAATTTATTAATTAATTTCTTATCTTTTAATAAATTAACGGTATGAATAAAAGGGGCAGGATGATTTAAGATAACATTTTGAAATTTAATATTTGCTTTATTTATTTTATAAGTTGATTCTAAGAAAGTTGAGTTATATATGGCACTAATTAATAATGCTAAATGTCCACCAGCGCTATCACCCATTAAACTAACTTTATTTAAATCAATATTAAAATTTGAAGCATTTTTAACAATATAGGTTATTGCTTCATTTATATCAAAAAGCATGTCAGTAATTGTGAAATCATCTAAGATTAAGCGATAAGACATCGTCATTACAATATAACCTTTACTAGCAAATTCCATTGCGAGTAATCCATTTAAATCTTTATCGCCATAAATCCATCCTCCACCATGGATATCAATAATTAATGGATAAGACTTAGATTTATCTAGATCTTTACTTGTGTATATGTTTAATTTATGCATTGGGTGATTATCATCGAAATATTGAAATTCACTTACATCAATAGTGGTATTATCTTTTTGTTTTTCAATATTTTTTAGATCGTTTTGATACATTCCATCACGAACTTTAATAAATTGTTTTTTCATTAATTTTTTAAACATAATTTACTCCATAATGTCCATTTTAAATAATTTATAATTTTTTATTGATTTAACACGATAAGAATTAACTCCAAAAGCTAGTAAATCGCAGGTTTCCCAAATGAAAACCCAAGCAAATATATCAATTATTTCTTGAAGTATTTCATTAAGATTATAATGTACAAAAATTGTGTAAATTCCAAACATTACTAAACCAGCAATAAAACTAATTAAAGCAATTATTCTAGTTCTAACTATATCTTTATGATTATTTTTATATTCTAAGGCATAATGAGTTTTAATTAAGTTAATCACTTTTTCTTTTTCAAATGTAGAAGTAGTATCTTTAAATATTACTTTAAGCTTCATATTTTTCTTTTTATCAATTAAACCAAATGAATTATCAAGATAATCAAAGATTTCTTGCTTTAATAAAGATTGATTAGAAAAATCTTTATAATATTCTTCATCTTCTAAATGAAGTACGATAGTTGCTTCATTTAGATTATTATTACTTACTAAATCATCTTTTAAATATTTTTGATATGTGGAAGCTATTTGATTATCAATTTCATTTTTAACTTTTTTAAATTTATTCATAGCATAATCATTATAATTAAAATTCGAAAAAAATAAATGTAGAATATTCTTAATAAATAGGAGAATTCGTTATGAAAAGTTTATTAATTAGTGATATTCATGGTTCTAGTTTATATTTAAAAAAAGTATTAGATGAAGTTAAAGATTTTGATAATTTAATAATTTTAGGGGATGTACTTTATCATGGACCACGAAATGACTTACCATTAGGATATAATCCTAAAGAAGTTGTTAAAGTACTTAATTCATTAAAAGAAAAAATTATATGCGTTAAAGGTAATTGTGAAGCTTATGTTGATGAAATGGTTTTAGATTTTCCTATTGTTGAAAGTGCATATTTTAATAATGGATATTTAAATTTATTTTTAACTCATGGACACCTAATTAATCCTGAAAATCCTATTAAATTGCCTTTAGGAACAATTTGTCTTTATGGACATACTCATATTCATAAAATAAGCGAAGTTAATGGTAATACATATCTTAATCCTGGAAGTATATCTTTAGCTAAAGGCGATAAGATAAATAGCTATGGAATCATTATCAATAATCAAATTTCAATATATACTTATGAACATAAAGAACTTATGAGATTTATTCAAAAAATAGAAAAATAATAAAGTTTTAGAAGGTTTTTAATAGAAAATATGGAAAAATATTCAACAGTTATCTTATCAAATATGTGTATGGTTTATGATAAAGATAGGATATTAGTTATAAATAGAACTAAAAGTGATTGGCCTGGAATAAGTTTTCCAGGAGGTCATGTCGAGGAAAATGAAACACTTACTGAAGCAGTAATTAGAGAAATTAAAGAAGAAACTGGTTTAGAAATTAGTGATCCTATTTTATGTAATATAAAAGAATGGCGATTTGAAGATAATGTGCGTTATATTGGCTTACTTTATAAAACTAATAAATATAAAGGAAAAATAACTTCTAGTGATGAAGGTGAAGTTTTTTGGATTAATAAAAAAGATTTATTTAATTATCCCTTATCAATGGATTTTGAAGAACTTTATAATTTAATAAATGAAAGCAAATAACTTTAATTTTTATTTATAAAAGATACAATATTAGTAGTTAAATTAACGGAGGAAAAAACTATGAATCAAAAACTTATTAGTTTACTTGAAGATCAAGTAAATAAAGAAATGTATAGTGCTTATTTATATTTAGGCATTAGTGATTATTATGCAAAAGAAGGCTTTATGGGCTTTAGTTCATATTTTAAAAAACAAGCAATGGAAGAATTTGAACATGCTACAAAATTTATTGAACATTTAAATGATTTAGATTTAGATTACTCATTTAAAGCAATTGAAAAAGTTGAAAATCATTTTGACTCTTTAAAAGAACCATTAACTCTTCAATTAGCACATGAAAAATATGTTACTAGCTTAATTCTTAAATTATACGAAACAAGTAGAGATTTTGAAGAAATTGCTACTAAACTTTTCCTTGAAGAATTTGTAAAAGAACAAGTTGAAGAAGAAAAAAGAAGTAGAGATTTATTAAAACAATTTGAATTTGTTAGTGATGATAAAACTGCTTTACTTAAACTTGATAAACAATTAGCTAAAAGAGATTAATGACAATTAGAGATCTTATAATTATTGGTGCTGGTCCAGGTGGTGTAACTAGTGCCATATATGCTAAACGTGCTGGTTTAGATGTTTTAGTTTTTGAAAAATATGTAATTGGCGGACAAGTTGTTAATGCTTTTGAAATCGAAAACTATCCTGGATTTAGTAAAATTAATGGATTTGATTTAGCTTTACTTTTTCAAAACCAACTTAAAGACAATGATATAAAAGTAATAAATGAAGAAGTAATTAAAATTGAACCTAATGATAATTACTTTAAAATTATTACGAATAATAATGAATATTTTTCAAAGAAAGTAATACTAGCTTTAGGAAGTAAACATAAAACTTTAACTCTTTCTAATTTAGAAAAATATGAGGGACACGGTATAAGTTACTGTGCAACTTGTGATGGAGCATTTTATAAAGACAAAAATGTTGCTATTGTTGGCGCTGGAAATAGTGCAATTAGTGAAGCTATATATTTGGCTAAAATTGCTAAATCTCTAAATTTAATCGTTCGTAGTAAAATTAAAGCTGAACAAAGCTTAGTTAAGGAATTATTGTCATTTAAAAATGTAAATATTTTTGAAGGATATGAAATAACTAAACTAGATGGAGATATTAATTTAAGTAATATCACAATTACTAATAAAGTTACAAAAGATGAAAAAATACTTGAGATTGAAGGGGTTTTTGTTTATATTGGCTTAATTCCATCAACAAAATTCTTATTAGATTTAGGTATTACTGATGAAAATGGATATATAATTACCGATAATCATTTTGAAACAAAAATTAAAGGTCTTTATGCAATTGGTGATTGCATAAAGAAAGATTTACGTCAAATTGTTAATTCTACAAGTGATGGCGCAATGGTAATTCATTATCTTAAAGACTAGTAAAATAAAAAGTTAATCACAATAAACTATCGATGTTTTCGATAGTTTTTTTGTGTAAGCGCTTACAATATTTTATTGTAAATGTTTTAAGTCTACTTTAAAATTAAATACGTTGTAGGAGAAAAAAGTATGCACTTAAGAAAAGAAGCAATCGATATGATTAAAGCTATTTGTGCTCGCTATAAGGATGAACCAAGTCCTTTGATGTTAATTCTTAGCGACACGCAAAAAGAATATGGTTATATCCCTCTTGAAGTACAAGAAATTATAAGTGAAGAAACAAATATTCCAGTTAGTGAAATTTATGGGGTTGTAACTTTTTATTCTTTTTTTAGTTTAACACCTAAAGGAAGATATGTAATTGGAGTTTGTATTGGAACTGCATGTTATGTTAAAGGTGGACAAAATGTTTTAGATAAGTTTGGTGAATTACTTCATATTAAACCTGGACAAACTACTGAAGATGGCTTATTTACTTTAGATGGTCTTAGATGTATTGGAGCTTGTGGTATTGCTCCAGCCATTTCAATAAATGGTAAAGTTTATCCTAAAGTTAAATTAGCAGATATTCCAAACATTATTAATGAATATCGTAATAAGGAGATGGATTAGTATGAAAGAAAAAAGTATTAAGACATTAAAAGAACTCGAAAAGAAAATTCAAACTTGTGAAGAATGTATCACTAAAAAATTTAATGGAGAAGACGGGAAAAGACATATCGTTGTTTGTGGAGGAACAGGATGTTTAAGTAGTGATTCTCAACAAATTATCGATAACTTTAATAAAATAATTAAAGAGAAGAAACTTCAAGACAAAGTAACATGTAATGTTGTTGGATGCTTTGGTTTTTGTTCTCAAGGTCCATTCGTAAAAATTTATCCTGAAGATACTTTATATCATGCTGTTAAACCTAGTGATTGCGAAAGAATTATTAATGAAGATATAATTGGTGGCAAAATTATTGAAGATCTTCTTTACGAAGATCCAAATACTCATCAAAAAGTTACTAGACAAGATGATATTAATTTCTATAAAAAACAATTAAGAATTGTTCTTCATGGATGTGGTCAAATTGATCCTGAAGTTTTAGATGAAGCTTTAGGTTTTGATGCTTTTAAAGGTTTAATCAAAGCTTTAAGCATGAAACCTCAAGAAGTTATTGATGAAGTTCTTGCTAGTGGTCTTAGAGGAAGAGGAGGAGCTGGCTTCCCTACTGGAAGAAAATGGCAATTTGCTCATGATCAAGTAAGTGATACAAAATATGTTGTCTGTAATGGTGATGAAGGTGATCCAGGTGCATTTATGGATCGTAGTATCTTAGAAGGAAATCCAGTTGCTGTTATTGAAGGTATGATGATTGCCGGGTATGCTATTGGTGCTAATAATGGATATTTCTATGTCCGTGCTGAATATCCAATTGCTGTAAATAGATTAAGAAAAGCTATTGAAGAATTAGAAAAAGTTGGTTTACTTGGCGATAATATTTTAGGAAGTGGCTTTAGCTTTAAAGTTCATATCCGTTTAGGAGCAGGAGCTTTCGTTTGTGGAGAAGAAACTGCCTTACTTAATTCGATTGAAGGCAAAAGAGGTATGCCTAGACCTCGTCCACCATTCCCAGCTGTAAAAGGTTTATGGGGAAAACCTACAATTATTAATAATGTTGAAACGTTAGCAAATGTTCCTTATATTCTTAGAAAAGGAGCAAAAGAATTTGCTAAAGTCGGAACAGAAAGATCAAAAGGTACTAAAGTTTTTGCTTTAGGTGGTAAAGTTAAAAATGTTGGTTTAGTCGAAGTTCCTATGGGAACAACTTTAAGAGAACTTGTTTATGATATTGGTGGTGGAATACCTAATAATAAACGCTTCCAAGCAATACAAACAGGTGGACCAAGTGGTGGATGTTTAACTTTAAATGAACTTGATACACCAATTGATTTTGATAACTTAATTGAAAAAGGTAGTATGATGGGTAGTGGCGGTGCCATCGTTATGGATGAAGATAATTGTATGGTTGATGTTGCTAAATTCTATCTTGAATTTATTTGTGATGAAAGTTGTGGAAAATGTAGTCAATGTCGTATAGGAACAAAGAGATTACTTGAAATTTTAACTAAAGTTACTGATGGTCGTGCAACTATGGAAGACTTAGATAAACTAGAAACTTTAAGTGAATCAATTAGAGTTGGAAGTTTATGTGGTTTAGGACAAACTGCTCCAAATCCTGTTATATCAACATTAACTAAATTTAAAGATGTTTATATTAGACATGTTCAAGATAAAAAATGTGATGCTGGGGTATGTAAAAGTTTAATTAGCTTCCATATTGATCCAGATAAATGTAAAAAATGTAGTTTATGTGCAAGAAATTGTCCAGTAAATGCAATTAGTGGAGTCGTTGGAAAAGAAGTCTTTAAAATTGATAATGATAAATGTATTAAATGTGGTACTTGTATTAGTGCTTGTAAATTTAATGCAATTTATAAAAAGTGAGGTTAACTTATGGCAAAGATTCAAATATATATTGAAAATAAACCTTATGTTGTTGAAGAAGGTTTAACAATCTTAGAAGCTTGTAAGATTTGTGGCTTTAATATTCCAAGCTTATGTACTTGGAAAGATGGCGAATGTAGTGTTGCTAGTTGTCGAGTTTGCCTTGTTCATGTTGATGGCGAAAGAAGACTTGTTCCAAGTTGTGCTTATCCAATTCGTGATGGTATAAGAATATCAATTAGTGATCCTAAAGCCGTTATTGCTAGAAGAACAAGTGTTGAACTTTTACTTAGTAATCATTACTATAACTGTCAAGCTTGTAGAAAAAACGGCCAATGTGAATTACTTGAAGTTGCTAAAAGAGTTGGAGCTAGACCTGAAATGTATGTTGGAGAAAAAACTAAAACAACATATGATGATGTTGCTCCAAGTTTAGTTAGAGATACTTCAAAATGTATTTTATGTGGTAGATGTATTGAAGCTTGTAAAAATACACAAGGAATAGGTATTTTAGGATTTGAAAATAGAGGTTTTAATACTATTGTTGGACCTAGTGAAAATCGTTCATTTGCTAATGTTCCTTGTATTCAATGTGGTCAATGTACTTTAGTTTGCCCAACTGGAGCTTTAATGGAACATAATGAAATAGATAAATTAGATAAAGCTTTCCAAGAAGGAAAATATGTAATTGTTCAAACAGCTCCAGCAGTTAGAGCTGCAATTGGTGAAGAATTTGGTGAAAAAATTGGTACAAGATGTACTGGTAAAATGGTCGCTGCTTTACATAGATTAGGTTTTTATCGTGTTTTTGATACAAATTTTGCCGCCGATTTAACTATAACTGAAGAAGCTAGCGAATTTATTCAAAGAATTACCTCTCATAGACCAGGACCTATGATTACAAGTTGTTCACCAGGTTGGATTAATTATATTGAATATTATTATCCTGAATTATTACCACATTTATCAAGTTGCAAATCACCTCATGAAATGATGGGAGCAATTATTAAATCATATTATGCTGAGAAACATAATTTAGATAGATCACAAATTTGTGTCGTTTCCATTATGCCTTGTACTGCTAAAAAATATGAGAAAGATCGTCCAGCTAATTCAGTTGATGGAATAAGTGATGTCGATGTTGTTTTAACAACTAGAGAACTTGCTCAACTTATTAAAAGAGCTGGTATTATGTGGAAGAAACTTCCTGATGAAGAATTTGATAATGATTTAATTGGTGAATATAGTGGAGCTGGTGCCTTATTTGGCGTTACTGGAGGAGTTATGGAAGCAGCTATAAGAACTGCTTACCATATTTTAACTAATAATGAACTTGAACCTATTGAGTTTACTCCTTGTAGAGGACTTGAAGGAATTAAAGAAGCTAGTTTAAAAATAAATGGTGTTCCATATAATTTTGCGATGTGTAGTGGTATGAAAAATGCCAAAGTTATACTTGAACAAATTAAAAATGGAACTTGTAAGTATGACTTTGTTGAAGTTATGGGTTGCCCAGGAGGATGTATTAATGGTGGAGGTCAACCATATGTAACTCCATTATTCCTTCCAAATGAAGATGACAATATTCAAGATACTTATATTCAAAAAAGAGCTAGTGTTCTTTATGAAGAAGATAGAGCTAAGAAAGTTAGAAGAAGTCATTTAAATCCAGATATTATCACCTTATATAAAGAATATTTAGGAGAATATGGTTCTCCTAAAGCTCATAAGTTATTACATACAACTTATAATTATCATCGTGAGAAATATCCTGATATTAAAAAAGATGAGGAATAATAAAATAGGAGCGAAAATTCGCTCCTATTTTTAGTATTAACTTTAAATAAAAGTATATTGCAACGATAAATACTATTAATGCTACCTTAAGTTGCTTATAATTAATCCTAATTTTCTTAAAATATTTTTTTAGGAGGATATTGTTATGACTTTAGGGGAAAAGATAAAAGAATTAAGAAAAAATAAAGGCTTATCTCAAGAGGATCTTGCTAATAAATTAAATATTTCTAGACAAGCAGTGTCTAAATATGAAAAAGACATTAATGAGCCTAATATCGATACAATTAAGAGAATTTCTAAATATTTTAATGTCGACTTAGAATATTTATTAAATGATGATTCGTCTTTAGATAGTAAAGATGAATCTAAAAATAATATTTCTAATAACGTAAATAATAAAAATATTTTTTTATATTATATTGTACTAATTATATCGATTTTAATTATTATACTTTGCTTTATTTGGTCATTAATCGATTCACGTTCTAATCCTAATTTTGGTGAAGGATTTTATCTTTGGTATATACCTTTTTATTCAAGCGATATAGAACTAATTATCTTCCAAGTACTTAATATTTTAGGAATTATTGGTATTGTAATATCAATAATTATGATAGTTAAAAAGAATAAGAATAAGTAAGTTAAGAAAAATCGAGATATTTTCCTAAAAAATATTTGAGTTTTAAAGACTTTTTATTAAATGAGTATAGCAGTAAAAAATAATTTGATATACAATTTAGTTATGATTTTAATGGCTATGGAAAATATTATTATATCGATTGTTTGTTCTATTGGTGGAGTGCTTGCACTAATTGTTATTATTTTAGTACTGGAAAAATTTGTATTTTTTAAAAATAGATGTAAAAAAGAACTTCGCGAAATTGGTAATAAATATGAATATCTTCATGGATTACTAAAAGGAGAAATATCGCAAAATATTGCTAAACTGGAATTTATATCAAGAACCAATTTGTTTTATTGTGAGATTCATGCTAGTTTCTCAAAAAAATATAAAGAAATTAAAGATAATTTAGACACTCAAGCTAAAGAAATAAAAGATGAACTAAATGATTTATATTATGGAAAGCAATATAAAGAATTTAAGAAAAGATATAAAGAATGCTTACCTTTAATAAATGAATTTAGTGATAAAACTGATGAATTAAGTAAAGAATTAATCGATAAATTAAAGCCAGAAGAAGATGCTAGACAAAGAATTCTTGAGCTTAAAGAAAGATTCAGAGAAGTTAAATCTTTATATAATAATAATGAAAATGAATTATCTTATATAAATGATTCATTTCAAAAAGTATTCGATAAGATTGAAACGAATTTTAAACAATTTGAAAGTTTATTAGATAGTGCCAAATATGAAGAAGCTAATGCTTTACTTCCTAATATTGAAAAAGTTTTAGAAGAACTTATTAAATTAATAAATATAACTCCAAAATACATTAAGGAAGTAAATGAAATTTTACCTAATGAAATTGATAATTTACTTAGAGAATATAAAGAATTAATTCTTCAAGGTTTACCATTAAAAACTTTTGATATTGAAGGAGTTATTGAAAATATTAATCATCAGATTGAAAGTATTAAGGTTGATTTAAGATCACTTCATATGACTAGAATTGAAAAGAAAATTGAAAATATTCATATTCAACTTCAAGAAGTTAAAGATAGTTTTGTTGAAGAAAAAACATCTAAAAAACAATATGAAGAAAATAGTGTGAAGATTAATACTAAATTTAGACAATTAAGTAAAGAATTTATAAAAATATCTGGAAGTATTGAAAAAATTGAGAAAATCTATTTAATTGATGAAGGTCATAAAGCTTTGTTTAATGAAATTAGAGATACTTTAGAAGATGTTAACCGTGACAAATCTAAATTAGAACTTTATGTTCACCAAATTGAAAGTTTACCTTATAAAGTTTTAGTTAGTAAAATGAATGAACTTGCTAAAGGTACAAATAATTTAGAAAAACGAATCGTTGAATTTAAAGAGTATACAAATAGCTTAAAAAATGATTCAGAGAGAGCTTATAATTCAATTGATGGAATATATATAAAGCTTAAAAAATATGAATCGAATTTAAAAGATTTAGGAAGTGATGATCTTTATAATTTATATAGTGAAAACTTTTTAACTTCTTATCAATATTTAGATAAAATTCATGGTTTATTAAGTAAAGTTCCTCTTGATGTAACTTCAATTAATGAATTAATGAATAAGTTAGAAACTTTAACATCATCAATATATAAAGATATTGATGATTTACTAATGTATAAAGAAAAAGCAATTAATGCCATATTAATTGGAAATAAAGAAAGAAACAAATTTGCAGATGTTAATACTTTATTAGATCAAGCAGAAGAACTATATTTTAAATATAATTTTAAAGAAGCGTTTAATTATAGTACTAAAGCACTAGAAAAAATAAATTATCGAGATGGTGGATTTACTAACTAATGATTTATTTTGATAATGCCGCTACTACAAAAGTAAGTAAAGATGTATTAAAGGTCTATATTGAAAATATAGACCGTTATTTTGCTAATCCTAGTTCTATTCATTATTTAGGAATGGAAGCAAATAATAAAATTAATTTAGCTAAAATAAGTATTTTAAATTATTTAAAACTTAATACTAATGAATATGATGTTATATTTACTAGTTCAGCAACTGAAAGCAATAATTTAGCAATTAAAGGTTATGCTAGTAAAAATCATAATCGTGGTAATACGATTGTTACTAGTAAAATTGAACACGCTTCAGTTATTGAAGTATTTAAACACTTAGAGAATGAATATAATTTTAACGTTAAATATTTATCAGTTGATGATAATGGTAATTTCTTAAAAGAGGAATTAGAAAATTATATTAATAAAGATACAATCTTAGTTAGTTTAAGCCCTATTAATAATGAATTAGGGCTTAAACTAAATATTGATCAAGTAAAAGCTTATATTAATAAATTTCCTAAATGTGTTTTACATTTAGATTTAGCTCAAACTTTAGGAAAAGATAATTTTAACTATTCAAAAGGAGATTTGCTCACCCTATCTTCTCATAAAATTCATGGTTTAAAAAGCATTGCTTGCTTAATTAAAAAGAAGAAAATTCTTCTTAATCCAATTCTATATGGGGGTGGACAAGAATTTGGTTTAAGAAGTTCTACAATGGATTTACCTTTAATACTTTCTTTTACGGAAGCTATTAAAGAAACTACATTAAATTATTCAAAAAGCCTCTTAAAAGTAAAGGAAATTTATGATTTCTTAGTTAATGAATTATCTAAAATAGATGACGTTATTTTACATAATTCCTTAAATCAATCACCATTTATTTTAAATTTTTCTTTAAAAAGTAAAAAAGCAAGTGTTGTCGTAGAAGCGTTAAGTAATAAAGAAATTTATGTAAGTAGCGTTAGTGCTTGCTCAAGTAAAAAAGAAGAACCATCGTATGTTTTACTTGCATTAAATAAAACACTTAAAGAAGCTAGTAATTCAATTAGATTATCATTTAGTTATGAAAATACACTAGAAGAAGCTAAAATATTTATTAAAGAACTAAGTAATATTTTAGATACTATTAGGAGTTAATATGGAATATAACGTTATTATTGTGCGATTTGGAGAATTATCAACAAAAGGAAAAAATCGAAAAGATTTTATTTTTAAATTAGCTAAAAGTATAACTAGAAATTTATTAGGAATTAACAAAACTTATACTTTAGATGTTCGACATGATCATATTTATATAAACTTACTTATTAATTCTAATGAATTTGATTATACTCCTTTATTAAAGATATCTGGAATAAATGGAATATCATTAGCCTATAAAAAAGAGATATATGATTTAGACGATATTGTTGATACTTCATTAAAATTAATTAAAGAAGAAAATGGAACAACTTTTAAAATAAGAGCTAAAAGAAATGATAAATCATTTCCTTATATAAGTGATGAAATTAATCGAGCAGTAGCTAGTAAAATTTTAAAAAATACTTCCTTAAAAGTTGATGTTCATAATCCTGATATTCTTTTATCAATTGAAATTCATCTTGAAGGAACTTACTTTTATACAAAAACATTAAAAGGAATGGGTGGTTATCCTTTAGGAAGTACTGGGAGAATCTTAATGATGCTTAGTGGAGGAATTGATTCACCTGTTGCTACTTATTTACTTATGAAAAGAGGAGTTGAGGTAAGTTGTATTCATTTTTCTAGTCCACCTTATACAAATCAAGGAGTAATCATAAAACTTCAAGATTTATTAAGTAAACTTAATATTTATCAACCTAAGATAAATTTATATATCGTACCATTTACTAAAATTCAAGAAAAAATCTATGAAGTTAGTAAAGAAGGTTATCCTATAACTATTATGAGAAGAATGATGTATCGCTTAGCCAGTAAATTAGCTAATCGATTACATATTAATGCTTTAGCAACTGGCGAATCAATTGGACAAGTAGCTAGTCAAACTCTAGAATCTTTAAAAGCTATTAATGAGGTTACTAATTTACCTATTATTAGACCATTAGCAACTTATGATAAAGTAGATATAATTAACATCTCAAAAGATATAGATACTTACGAAATCTCTATTAGGCCTTATGAAGATTGTTGTACAATCTTCACTAATAAAAATCCTAAAACTAAACCTAAGATTGAAGATTGTCTTGAGATTGAAAAACTTTATGATTTTGAAGAACTTTTAAATGAAGCTATTGATAATATTGAATTAAAGATTATTGAAGATAAAACTACTATATTTTAGTAAAAAACCTTTAAAAGTCCATTAAAAAAATAAAAATTAAAAAATGAGAGGATTAAAAACCTCTCATTTTTAATAAGTAAATTTAATTATTTAAAGACTTTTAGGATCAACAAGTAAAGCTTTTGAAGCAATTTCCTTATTAATTAAATCAATAAATTCATTAACTGAAGTAGTAATTTGTTTTGGATCACCAAATTTACGATAAGTAACTGTGTTATCCTTAACTTCATTATCACCAATAACTAAAGTATATGGAATTTTATTAATTTGAGCTTGTCTAAGACGATATCCTAATTTCTCATTAGATTCATTTAATTCAACTCTAAGTTTATTGTTTATTAAAGTTTCTTGTAATTTCTTAGCATATTCTAAATGGAACTCATTATTAACAGGTAAAACCTCAATTTGAACAGGTGCTAACCATGTAGGGAAAGCTCCAGCAAAGTGTTCTGTAATAATACCAAGGAATCTTTCAAATGAACCTAAAATTGCTCTATGAAGCATAACAGGACGTACTTTTTCTCCATTACTATCAATGTAAGTACAATCAAATCTTTCAGGTAAATTCATATCAAGTTGAATGGTACCACATTGCCAAATTCTACCCATACAATCTTTTAATTTAAAATCAAGTTTAGGACCATAGAAAGCTCCATCCCCTGGATTAATCTTAAACTCTTTACCGCTAGCCAAACATGCTTCACTTAATATCTTTTCAGATTCATTCCAAATCTCGATATCACCAATATAATCCCTTTCAGGTCTAGTTGATAAAACGATTGAATAGTCTAAACCAAAAATAGAATACATTTCATCATAAAGTTTTAATAACTTTAAGATTTCACTTTTAAGTTGTTCACGGGTGCAGAAAATATGTGCATCATCTTGAGTAAAGCATCTAACTCTAAATAAACCATTTAAAGCACCACTAGCTTCATGACGATGGACTAGACCAAGTTCAGCATATCTTAATGGTAAATCACGATATGAATGAAGCTCGTTATTATAAACTAAAATAGCACCAGGACAATTCATAGGTTTAATTGCAAAGTCCTTTTCATCAATTTTAGTTGTATACATATTGTCTTTATAATGATCCCAGTGACCACTTGTAAGCCAAAGTTCTTTTGATAAAATTATTGGAGTTTTAATAATTTTATAGCCTTCACGATCATGAATATCATTCCACCAATATTCCATTTGTCTTCTAAGCATTAAACCTTTAGGTAAATAAAATGGAAAACCTGGGCCATATTCACTAAACATAAATAAACCAAGTTCTTTACCAAGCTTACGATGGTCTCTTTTCTTAGCTTCTTCCTTTAAATGAAGATAATTTTGAAGATCCTCTTCATTAAAGAAACTACAACCATAGATTCTTGTTAATTGTTTATTTTTAGAATCTCCTCTCCAATAAGCACCAGCTAAGGATTCAAGTTTAAAATGCTTTATATAGTTTGTACTTGGAACATGAGGTCCTGTGCATAAATCAACGAAATCTCCTTGACGATAAATTGAAATTTCTTCATTTTCTGGTAACTCATTAATAATTTCAACTTTATATGGATTATCTTTAAACATTTCTAAAGCTTTTTCTTTAGAAATTACTTCTTTTTTGATATAGAAATTCTTCTTAGAAAATTCTTTCATTTTCTTTTCGATTTTGGTTAAATCTTCTTCTTTAAGAATAGTAGATCCAAAATCTATATCATAATAAAATCCATTTTCAATTGATGGACCAATAGCTAACTTAGCATCTTTAAATATATCTAAAACTGCTTCAGCAAGTAAATGAGCGGTTGAGTGATTTAAAATATCTTTAGCTTCTTCACTATTATTTAAAATTAATTCAATTTCTCCTTCGCTAGTAATAGGAGAATATAAATCATAAATTACTCCATTATGTTTATAGGCAATTACACTTTTAAGATCAATATTTAAAGCTTTAGCAATATCAGCTCCAGAAGAATTTTCGTTAAGTTCTAATTCTTGATTATTACAAATTATTTTCATAGCTTACCTCCTAAAATAAAAAGTCCTTAGATAAAATTTATCTAAGGACGTAAATATCTAAGTATACGCGGTACCACCTTAGTTATAACTAATAATATAGTTATCACCTTGATTTATAATTAATTACGTTAATCACTCGTTAAGTTACCTTAAGTGCTCCAAAGTGGTATTGCTAACTTACTTTCAAGAAACTTTCACCAAATGTTTCTATTCTCTAAGAAAGATAGATTAGCAACATGTCTTTTTCGTTGCGTATTTATCGTATAACTATTTTTAAATTTTGTAAATATTGAAATTTCGTATTCTTGGATGTTTATTTGATTTTAGTTAAATTAAAGTAACGCTCTTATATCATTATAATTTTTATTAAAATAGAAGAAGTTGCTCATAGTTTTCCTTTTTGTAGTTAAGACAATATAAATATATTTTCTTATAACTTTTTAATACTAGCTTTTCATTAAATAGATCATAAAATCTATTTAGATTATTTTGTTTAGATTTTAAATATTCAATAGTCTTTTCTTGGAATTCCAAGTAATTATTTGCTTTATCAAAATCAATTGTATTAAATATTTCAATAAGTCTCTTTTCTAATCCTTTTGCTGGTTCTTTATTTAAGCAAACATTAACTAAACTAGCGATATTATCTAATTTTTTATGATATAAAGAAATAACATTATCATAAGATAAAAGACCTAAACCGACTCCTAAAGGTGGTAAGTTGATTGATTTAATTTTTTTACTATTTATTACTTTAATTAAATCATTTAAACCTTTCTCAATATAAGATAATCTAGGAGGATATTTAAAGGTTATTTGAATAGGAAAATTAATTATTAAATAGTCATCAGTTTTAAATAAAAACATTGTCCCAATGTTTATATTATTCTTTTTAAGTTCATTTAAATAAGCTTCATATAATCCTTTATATCTTAAAGAACATTCTAAACTTAATCCACTAGCCATAGTTCCTGCTAAATTAATTGGAATAACAATAGCTTCAGAATTTATATTAAAAATACTTTCATTAGAGAAGTTAATCATAAAGTAATTTTAAACTATCAATTAGTAATTTTTAATATTTTAATTATTCTCTTTTAGACTATAATTTCTTTATGCTTATTAATAAAGAAATTATAGTTAGAAATGCTAGATTAGATGAATTAAATAAAATAAATCATCTATATGATTTAAGTAAAGAATTTATGTATAAAAATAATAACTTTACTCAATGGAATAAAGATTATCCAAATATTGAAGTAGCTTTAAATGATTTAAATAAAAATTCTTTATATGTAATTATATATAAAGAAGAAATTATTGGAGTATTCACTTTAATTTTAGATATTGATGAAACATATAATTTAGTTAAAGATAAAATATATAATTCACCTTATGGCGTAATTCATCGTATTGCTAGTAATTTTAAATTTAAAGGTATCTTTAATATTGTTTTAAAGTACTCTTTAACTAAAATAAATCACTTATTGATTGACACTCATAAAGATAATTTAATTATGCTTAATCTTATTAAAAAAGCGGGATTTAAAGAATTAGGAATTATTTATACTGATAATACTCCACGCATTGCTTTTGAATTAAATATTGAAAAATAATCAGGTTTTAAGAGGTTATTTAAGGAAAATATGTAATTTTTTAATATTCAGAAATTGTTAAAATAAATGTTTATAGATAAGAAATAAAGTAAATAAATTAGTTATTAAATATTTTTAATTGACTTTTATAAATAAGATAAAAGTATTAATAGATTTACTTTTTTAAAATTTAGATTAAACTATTCTTAATGAAAATTATTCATACTGCTGACATACATTTTGAATCAAAATTTCAAGACTTAGATGAAAATAAAAAAAGAATTAGAGAGAATGAATTTTTTAATGCCTTTAAAAATTTAGTTACTTATGCTAAAAATGAAAATGTTGAAGTTATTATAATAAGTGGAGATTTATTTGATAAATCTAGTGTTAAAAAAAGTACAATTAATACTTTTATGAATATATTAAATTCTAATCAAGATATTCAATTTTTATATTGTTTAGGAAATCATGATCCTAAAGATTTATTTAAAAATTTTGAAATTAAAAATTTAAAGGTTTTTAAAGAAAATTATTTTGAAGAATTTATTTATAAAGGCATTTATTTTTATGGCGCTAATTTTGATAATAAATATAAAGAAAGTTTATATAATTCCTTAAATACTTCAAAAAATCATATCAATATTGTTTTACTTCATGGTGATATATCAAATTATGAAGAAGATAACAAAATAAATATTAATAAATTTAAAAATAAATATATAAATTATCTTGCTTTAGGTCATATTCATCATCGTCGTTTTGACAAATTAGATGATGAATATGGATATTATGCTTATCCAGGTAATTTAGAAACAAGAGGATTTGATGAACTTGATAGTAAAGGATTTTATTTGATTGATACAAATGATTTTTCTAAAACTAAATATATTCCTAATTCAATAAGAATTGCTTATGAGATTAATATTGATATTTCTAATGTTTTAGATAATAACTCTTTAATAAACTTAATATTAGATAAAATGAAAAATAAATCTAATGATTATAAAAAGAATTTATATAAAATAAATTTAATTGGACAACATAAAGAAAGCGTTGATGTTAATATCACTGATTTAATGAATAATCTTAATGATGAAGCGTTTAGATTAAAGATTATAAATAAATCCTCTTTAAAATTAGATTATAAAGATTATACAAATGATAATTCTTTTAAAGGAGAACTTGTTCGTTTAGTCGAAAAAGAAAATTTAAAAGAAGAAGAGAAAAATAAAATCCTCGAAAAAGGATTTTATTATATAAGTGAAAGTGGAAAAATTGGATGATTATAAAAGAAATCGATATATCTTCCTTTGGGAAATTTAAAAATTATCAATATTCATTTAAAAATGGTTTAAATGAATTTATTGAAGACAATGGTTGGGGTAAAACAACTTTAACTCAATTTATTTTCTTCATGCTTTATGGATCTAATTCAAATCGAAATATTAAAAATATTATCTCTAAATATTTTAGTTTTAATGAAGAAAGCTGTGGAGGAAGTTTAACGATTGAAGTAAATAATACTTTAATTAAAATAAATCGTAGATTTAATCATAAAATGAAGATTGAATCGAATATTTATGAAATTAACTCTAATAAAAATTTATATGATTATAAAGAAATAGATAAAGTAATTGGTGAACAAATTTTTAAATTAGATAGTGAGGGTTTTATTAGAACAATATTAGTAAATCAATCATTTAATGATTTAGGAATAAAAGATTCTCCAAGTGTTGTTAATTTAATTCACGAAGAAGTAGGACATATTACAGATTTAAATGTTTATCATGATTCTATTAAGAAGATTGATGAAGATATTAAAAAGCTTAAAACTAAAAAGGGTGCTACTAAAAATATTGGAAAAATTAATCAAAATTTAAAAAACATAGATACATTAAAAAAGGAAGTTTTAGAGAAAGATAATATTGAAAGTAAAATAACTAACTTAGAAATAGAAATAAAAGAATTATTAGATGAAAAAGATAAATTAGTTAATAGTTTAAAACCTTTAGAAGATTCTTTTAATAATATCCAATTATTAAATAAATTTAATTCTTTAATAAGCTTAAAAGAAGAAAAAATAGAGAAGTTAAATAAATTAAAAAAAGAAACTAATGATAAAGAAATTGATTCTAATGACTTAGATAGTTTAAAGAAATTAAAAGAGGATCTAGCTAGTAAAGAAACTAATATTAAAAATTATAAAGATAATATAAATATTTTAGAAAATGAAAATAAAAATGCCTTTAAAGGTTTAATAGTAGATGAAACTGATTTTGATACCATTAAAAATGGTAGTAAAATAAAAATAGAAGAAAATAATGTAAAAATTAATAATTCTTCTAAGAAGAAATTTATTACAAATATTTTTATATTATTTTTTGGTATTATATTTATCACTTTAGGTTCTATATTATTTTCTAATAATGATATAAACAAAGTAATACCTATAACTTTTATTTCTATTGGTGCTTTAATCACTTTATTATCTTTAATATATTTTATATTTATTAAAGTTAAAAAAGATAATAATCCATCTAGCTATAAAGAAGATTATTCAGATAGCTTTAAATATGTAATTAATAAATATTTAAATGAAAATGAAATTAATGATAATTATGATTTAGCAAGAAAACTTTTTCTATTTAAAAAAGAGAAATTTGATAAAAATATCTTAGAATTAGAAGGTTTTAAAGAAAAAATAAATGATTTAGAAAAAGAAATTAATGAAGATAACCTTAAAATTAATGAGGTATTATCTATATATAATATCCATGAAGATAATATTTATAATAGCGTAGATAAACTTAATAAATATAAAATACTTATGGATGAATTTAATAAAGGAATAAATGAAGTTGATAAAGAAATTAATGAATTTAAAGATAAATATAAAGATATAATTAATCTTGATAATTTAAATGAATTAGATGTTATTTCAATTAATAATAAGAAAGATGAAATAAATAATAAAATAAAAAATATTGAACAAGATATCTTACTTAAAGAAAATTATATTGATGAATATAAAGAAGAATTAGATAAAATTGAAACAAGGTTAAATAATATTGAAGAATTAAAATTAGAGAATATTGAATTAGAAAAAGAATTTGATTTATTAAATAAGACTAAAGAATATTTTGATAAAACCTATAAGTTATTATTAACTAAATATGTTGATCCTCTTAAAAATGAAATTCTTCCTTATTTAAATAATCAAAATATCAATAACATTGATTTAAAAAATATTAATTTAGATGAAAACTTTGATATCAAGCTTAGTGTTACTAATGAAGTTAATTTATTCGATACTTCAATATTATCTAAAGGATATTTTGATTATTTAAATTTAGTTATTAGAATATCTTTAATTAAACTTATTTTTAAAACTGAATTACCTTTTATTATTCTAGATGATCCATTTACAAATTTTGATAAAGAACATATTAACGATATTAAAGATATCATTAATATCTTAAGTAAGGATTATCAAATAATTTATTTATCGTGCCATGAGTCAAGAAGTATTAAATGATGATATTGATAAAAAGACTATTCGCTTAGAAATCTCTAAATCCATTAAAGAAAATAAATGGATTGATATTGAATATAAAAACTTTAAGTCATTTTTGTTCATGTTATAAAGACTTTAAGGCTAAACGAGGTGTTAGCTTTAAAGATATATTTAAAGATGATCCAAAACTAAGTAAAACTAATTATATCTTTGATTTTGTGTTATATAAAAAATCAAAAATTTTTAAAAAGGAAATTCCTCTTATTGCAATAGAACTAGATGGACAAGAACATTTTAATGACGAAGAAAGAATTTATTGCGATAAGATAAAAACTAGTGTTTGTAAAGAAAAAGGCATAACTTTATTAAGAATTCCTAATAAAGATCGTAAGTGTTACGAAGAAATCAAAGCTTTAATCTTTAATATTCAAAAGAAGAAAGATTTTGAACAATTATCTTTAGATTTAGATTTATCTTAAAAAATCTCTATTTCTTTACTAAAAATTTACATAAATTTTTTATATTCTTATTTAATTT
>CALVXI010000002.1 GCA_944368975.1 uncultured Bacilli bacterium
TATGTTATAAAAAACTACAGAGGTAATCCTACATTTTCAATTGGCGAAAACCAACATTTTCATTATGGCGTTTACAGTGTTCCGTTGTAAAGGTGTGCAACGTAATAAAAGCGTAGTATGTAGGCATATTAGAACGACATGTCTGATACATTCTTAGTCAATGACTAGGGGTGTGCAGACTTTTTTTGATTTTAGATTTAAATGACCACTTTTTAAATTTAAACCGTTGTAATAGTGAGAGCAAAAATCTATAAAACTCAATGAAAAACCATCATTTTTAAGGCTCACTTTAAAACGGCAGGTGCACACTATTACACGGCGACCACTATTTTGCACACCTCCTACAACGACAACTGCACACCCTATTCTTTTTAACAATATTGATTGACCATCTGGTCCTTATCGAGCTAGGTGGTCTTTTTTTATATATTAGAATCTAGAAAATAAGTTTGTTTTCAAGTATAATTAGCATAGCTAAAAGCCGGTCTTTTTATAATGAAATACGAAGAAAGCGATAGAGTAGAACTTAAGCGAGAAATGATAAGAGATTTAGATAAGGAAATTATCGCTTTTTTAAATACTCATGAAGGAACTATTTATATTGGCGTTGAAGATAATGGAAATGTAGTAGGCATAGCTCAAGAATTGAAAGACGAATATGATGAAAAAGTTTCTGCGATTCTTACTAATAACATTAAACCTAATAGTAGAAATAAAGTTGTCTTTTCTTTTAATGAAGATGGTGTTCTTGCGATTCATGTACAAGAAGGAGATTCAAAACCATATTATTTAACTGAAAAAGGTCCTAAACCTAGCGGGACATACATAAGAGTCGGAAGAAGCAAAAGACCTGCTACTGATGATGAAATATTAACGATGATTCGAGATAGTAGTGGTTGGCTTTGGGAAAATCAAATATCTAATGAACAAGGTTTGACTTTTGATGTATTAACTAAATTTGCTAATAGGAAAAATTTGGTTTTTAATCAATCTAAATATAAAACTCTTAAATTGATGAATGAAAAAGGTGAATTCACCAATGTTGGGTTGTTATTGAGCGATCAAAATCCTATCGAAGTTAAATTTGCTGTTTATGATAAAAATATGAACTTTAAAATTAAGAAAGAATTTAAAGGTTCTATTATTTCTATAGCAGATGAAATTTTGAATTACTCAGAACTATTTAATGATACATCTGCAAAAATTATTCCTGGCCAAATATCAAGAGTAGAAACAAAATCCTATCCTGGTGCTAGTTTAAGAGAAGGAATAATTAACGCTATCTGCCATGCTGATTATTCTTTACCATCTAATATAAAAGTTGAATTTTTTAGAGATAAAGTAAGAATAATTAATCCTGGCAATGTTTATAATTCGACATTAGAGGCTGTTCTTGGCGGAGTACAAACGTTTAGAAATCCAGCATTAGTTAACGTTCTTTATAAATTAGGGTTTATAGAAAACTATGGTACAGGTCTTCAAAGAATTAGAGAAGCTTATGAAAATGAAGAATTGAAACCGGAATTTAAAGTTATTGATAGATATTTCTTCTTAACATTGCCTAATTTAAATAAAAATAGTTATTCTTTTGATGCTAATGATGCTAAAAATGATGCTAAAAATGATGCTAAAAATGAAACTCAAAAAACATTAGAAGAAGAGATTATTGATTTAATAAAAAATAATAACTCGATCAGCAAAATTGAGATGGCTATGAGAACAGGAAAATCTAAGGCTACTATTGAAAGATTATTGAAACGCTCAAAAGTTATTAATCACGTTGGGCCAAAGAATGGCGGCCATTGGGAAATAGTAGACGAAAACAAACAAACCGAGTCATAATTTCAATATGGAGATAACGGTGTTTTTAGTTGATTCAATAGATTTAGATGTTTTAAACCCAATATATATTTATTGTTTTGGAATAACTGGAATTGTTATTTATTTACTTTTGATTATTTTAGCTATCGTTTTTATAAAAAAAGACGTGAATTTAAATTTTGTATTTGGTTATAGAACACCATTTGCTCTTTCATCAGTAAAAAAATGGAAATGGGCAAATAATATTTTTATGAAATGCCTAATAATTGGAGAGCCAATATTTTTGATAATTCATATTGTTATATTTACTTTATCAGCGGTTTTTTCTTGGTTCTTTTTATGGACAATACTTACTATGGTTATAGGACTTATCTATTTTATTCCTATCGTTTTATATATTGAGATATATGGCCGTATAAAATTTAAAAATGATGTAGACAAGCCTATTGAACCTCTAATAGAAAATGAGCAATCCAAAAAACAAGATATCGATGATTATTGGAAATAAATTCACAATTGTAAATTTGTAGCATTTAAAAGTTGCCGTTGTAAGGGTGTACAATGTATCAAAAGCGTAGTATGTAGGTAGTCTTTAGTTAACATTTATATTAATCAAAAAAATTATATAAACCACTACTTACATTAGTTGAATCCATACTAATAAAAGTAGCGGTTTTTTATAGTTTGCGAACTTTTAAAAATGCTAGAGCGGACTTTGAAATGTAAATGTAAATATTTTACATCACGCTTAAATTCAGTTCCATTTTTTGATAAAGTTAAAAAAGCTCGTAAAACTTCGTAATTTGCTTAAATTCGACCGTAAACTTTATTTAAAGATTTTTAATTATTTCATCTAAATATGGAAGTAATGTAGCAATTTTAGTTATTTATAAGATGGTATAACCAGATATATCGGTTAAAAGTCTAATGATTATTTAAATAAAGTAACAGTAAACATTTCTAAAGATTTGGATGAATGTAGTAGAATTAAAACCAAATAATTGATTTAAACTGATCACTTCTACATAAAACACAATAATTGCGCAGTCTAATTATTATAATGATTAAGTAATAATAGTATCACTTTTAATATTTGGATTATTTATATTTTCAAAAATATAATTTAAACACTTATATGTATTTAGATTATTTGCTTTTGCCATTTAAATTATGCTTAATTGATAGTGAAATAAATAAGTTAACCAAAGAACTAGAAGTAATGGCTAATGAGTTTAAACTTCTTTTTTTAAAATGAACTCGAAGACTCTAGAAAATCATTCAATTTGCAGAAAAAACTATGCAGAACTTAAAGAAAAATATAGAAAAAATGGAAGTATATATAAAAATTGATTAACAAAAAAAGAAATAAAACTAAAAGAAAGCAATATTAATTTATTTATGAAACTTTAAATAATGGTGAAATATTGTTTGAATAGGATGATGCAATATTTAATTTCATACTGGAAAAAGCAGCAGTTCTTAAAAACAAAGCGATAACTTTTAAGTTCTATACAGGATTTGAAGTTACATTAATGAAAAATTATGAAACACAATTATTAATACTCTGTCAAGTCATAATTTTAAAGTCATTGAAAATGTGTTTTTTAAATTGTAAACTAAAAGTGCTAGTTAATAATGCCTTGCCTCTTCCGAAAGTCTCTCGGGGGGGGGGTAATATTTAGAAAAATAAAAATTATATCCTTCTTGGATCTAGGTTAAAAAACTAGATCTATTTTTGATGAGCTTAGTGTAGCTAATTCACTTCAAACAACAAAGTTGAGTCATTATTCAAAAAGACATATGAATTTAACTTTGCTAGAATTAAGGCTTAATCCTTAAGTTTTTTAATATTTAATATATTTTGAGAGGAGTAAAAAATGAATAAAATATTTAGTAAACTATTTGGATTGATAATCTTTATTTTTCCTTTAACTTTAGTTGGATGTAGTAATAGAAATCTAGATGCAAAAGAAATTACTATCAATGATTTAAAAGATTATACATCTATGGGCAATCCGATTGATATTTATGTTTGGTATAGTGGTACCTCTAACTCACGATTATTAGAGAAAGCATTAGAAAATGCGATTAATGAATTTGAAAAAGAGATGGCTAGAAAAGAAATTTATATTAATGTTGATGCTACATATATGGGTCAGGATGATGAACTTTATGAGAAAATTTTAATTGGTAGACCTGCTAATAATTTACCATCGGTAATTTTATTTAATACAAGTAATTTAGTAAATTACTATAATAATGGATTTTTATTACCATTAAATGATTTTGTTGATTCAAAAGATGAATCTATTTCATTAAATAAAGACGAATTTATTGATACTTGTTGGCAAAGTTCAATAATGAAAGATACTAATGAAAATGAGATTATTACTAGCATCCCTTTTTATAGAACAACAGATTTAATGTATTATAATTCATCAGCTATTGATCCTATATTGCAAGAATTAGGTTATGGCGAGGAGGTAGATGGGGAATGGGCTTGGACAAAACCAACTTGGGAACAAGTGGCAAATGTTTCTAAAGAAATTATTAATAAGATTAATAATGGTGGCATTTCCTGGGAATATAAGTCTAACAAATATAGCCTCCAAGACGACATAATTCCAACGTCTTTTAATAGCAATGGGTATAATGCCAATTCTTTTAGTTTCTTTCTAAATACTGCTAAACAATGGTGTTCTAATGATGAAGAGGCTTCAACTGTATATTCTAATGAAAAAGGCCAAATAACTTTTAAAAATGAAATAGTTTTGGGTGCTCAGGAGTATTTTCTTGATAAGGCTTATGATGGTTTATGGAATCCATCAGAATATGATGGTGAATCCTTGATAACTATATCTTCAATTTCGGCGGCTATGAACCATGTAGAAAATGAAAAGGAATGTGAAATTAAGTGCACAACTTATCCTCAAAGATCTTATGATAATACATCATATCAAACAGTTATGCAGGAGGGTAAAAATTTTGCTATTATTGATAAAAATTATAGTCCTGATGATAATTATACTAATTTGGCGTCATGGCTTTTAATAAAATATTTAACTAATCTAGAAAATAATACTAAATTTGTACTTGAAACTGGAAACCTTCCAGTTAGATATTCAGTCTATGAATCTAAAGATTTAAATAATTATTTAAATTCACCTTTTGTTGATAAGAGTTTTCTAAAAGTATTTCCTGCTTTAATAAGTCAGAGAGAATATTTTGAAGATGAACCAATATTATTAAATGGGTCTGATGTTAAAAATTTAGTGGAAAGCATGATTTATTCAATTTATAAAGGAGGTTATAGTATTGTTGATGCTATTAATGGAACTTATATTGAATTAAAAAAACTTGGTATCGAATGCATTGACGTAGCATAACAATTTAACTCTGCATTAATATATTTACTACTTTTTAAATTGGTTATTTTTATTTTCCTAATACAGGCATTTATTATTTTACTTTTATCAAGATAAAGGAGAAATAGGAACATTTTAATGCTTTAGGTTCGATTAATGATATTGCTCTTTCTTTAACACCATTTGGAGAGAAGATAACAAATTCAGATGTGGTATTTCAATAAGTTTTCCAAATTATAGGCCGTATATTTTGCGATTTTTACATTTTTTACGGCGTATAAAATGTATTTATTGATATATTCAATTATTTTTTTATTTATAACTAGTAATTTGAATAAGATTAAAGGGAACATATATAAATATTAGAGAAAGCATTATCTATTAAATTTTTTTCAAAGTGCAATTTGCACTTTAGAATTGCACTTTGAAAATAATATAGTATGATAAATCTATGCAAAATAACTTTAATAAATATGTTATAGAAACTGGTATCGGTTTACAGGATGTTGATCAACTTAAAATCTCATCTTATTTTTTAAATGAGACAAATAGATATATTAAAGGTGAAATTTCTTTAGAGGAATTAGATTCTATTATTATTTCTTATTATGAAAGTAAACCTGAAAGCAATCCTAGAACAGAAGAAGCAGATAAAATATCAATTCGAATAGCTAAAATTATTTCTGAAAATTCTTTTAGTTTTACTGTAGGCCAACTTTTAACTATTCATAAAATTCTTTTTGATGGTTTATTGAAGCATCCTGGAGAATTAAGAAGAGTTAATTTATCTAAAAAAGAATGGATATTGGATGGCGATAGTGTTATCTATGGAGATTTTAGAGAGTTAGAAAAGACACTTCAATATGATTTAGAGTTAGAAAAAAAGTTTATTTATAAAGGTTTATCAATTGATGAAATTATTGAACATCTTGCTATTTTTATTGCTAATCTATGGCAAATACATCCATTTATAGAAGGAAACACTAGAACAATTGCAGTCTTCTTTATTAAATATTTAAGAAGCTTAGGATTTAATGTAACTAATGATACATTTATTAAGAACTCATGGTATTTTAGAAATTCTTTAGCAAGAGCAAATTATAATAATATTTCTAAAGGAATATTTGAAGATAGAGTATATTTAATTAAATTTTTAAGAAATCTTCTTTTAGGAGAATCTAATATTTTATTAAATAGAGATTTACATATTTCAAATATTACTTTAGAAAAATCTAAAAATAGTAGAGATTCTTTAATTTTAAAAGCTATTAAAGAAAATCCAAATATTACTACTAAAGAGCTATCAAAAGAAATTGGTGTTTCTATAAGAACAATTAAAAATATTTTAAAAGTTATGAAAGATAACAATAAAATTAAAAGAGTAAATGGTAAACGTTATGGATATTGGAAAATACTATAACTTTAATAATTATTAGTTAATTAAATTTTAATGATATAAGTAAAGATTATTTTACTTTTATTTTTAATATGTTAATAGGTGATAATGAAAGTTCTTTATATTAGCTTATTAATTTATTAACATTATTTTTAAAGTAAATTTTGATTTAATTATTAATATAATTAATTTAAAGAGGCTTTGTTATGGAAAAAGAACTTGATAATTTAGATAAATTAAAACTTGTAATTGGTAAAGACTTATGGAGTACAAACGATTTGAATGGCCAAATTAATTCTATAAGAATGAGCGATGGCCCATTAGGATTAAGAAAGGTCTTAGATGTTGATAATTGGGAGCAGCAAAATATAGTTCCTTCTATTAGCTATCCTTCAACAGCAAATTTAGCAAAAACTTTCGATAAAAAATTAGCTTATTTATATGGCGAGGCAATCGCTAACGATTGTATTGAAAATAATATAGATATGATATTGGGTCCAGGAGTTAATATTAAACGAAATCCTTTATGTGGAAGAAATTTTGAATATTTTAGCGAAGATCCTTTATTAGCAGGAACTTTAGCATATTACTATATTAAAGGTGTAGAAGACCATAATGTAGGAACCTCTTTAAAACATTTTTGTTGTAATAACGAAGAATATTCAAGACTATTTATATCAAGCGAAGTTAGTGAAAAAGCATTAAATGAAATATATTTAAAACCATTTAAAATTGCTTTAGAAGCTAAACCTATGTCTGTTATGATTTCATATAATCTTGTAAATGGTGTAAAAATGTCTGAGAATTGCAGACTTTTTGAAAAATTAAGAAATGATTTTCATTTTGAGGGATTGATTATAAGCGACTGGGATGCTTGTTTTAGTAGTACTAAATCTATTAATGCCGGACTTAATTTAATAATGCCATACAATGAAAAACTTTTTAACGAACTAATGGAAAGCTACAATCAAAAAAAACTTAATAAAGATAGCTTAAATAATAGCGTTAAGAAAATATTCGATGTTATAAGCAAAGTTGATTTGAATAAAGAAAGAAGAAAAGTTACCTTTACTATAAAAGAAAGAGAAGATATAGCATTAAAAATAGCTTGCGATAGTATTGTTTTGCTTAAAAATAGTAAAAATATTTTACCATTAAAAAATAACGAAGCAATTCTTTTAACAGGGGCACCAGTTAAGCATCATTTTTGCGGTGGAGGTAGTAGTGAAGTCAAACTTAGAACTAGTTTTTTAAGTTTAGATGAAGCTTTATTAGAAGAAGGAGTCAAAGCGGATTTTAGTGAATCATGGTGGGAGAATAATGGTGGAACTGCTAGTATGTGCAATATTAAACACACTATGAATATTGCTCCTCATTACGATGTAGTCATTGTCGGAGTAGGAAATAATCACAATGTTGAATCAGAAGGACATGATAGAGATAGTTTTGAACTATCAAAAAATCAGTTAAAAACCATCGAACTTCTTAAACAAAATGCAAAAAAATTAATAACTATTGTATATACGGGGGCACCTTGCGATTTGAAAAAGATTTCTAAATTAAGTGATGTAGTTATTTTGGCGGGTTTTGGTGGCGAGTTTATTAATAAAGCGCTTAGCAAGATAATATTAGGGAAAATTAATCCTAGTGGAAGATTAAGTGAAACTTATCCAAAGTCTATTAAAGATATACCTTCCTTAAAATCTTTAAGAAATGAATCTATTATAAAATATGATGACGACATTTTCGTAGGATATAGATACTATGAAACATTTAATAAAAAAGTTTTATATCCTTTTGGATATGGTTTAAGTTATTCAAAATTTAAATATAATAATTTGTGTATCAGAACGCTAAATGACTCTATTAATATTCAATTTGACATAATAAATATCTCTAATCTTGATGGTAAGGAAGTAGTTCAAATATATTACTCCATTTATGATCAATGCTTAAATAGACCTAAAAGAGAATTAATCTATTTTGATAAAGTGAAACTTGAATCAAAAGAATCGATTCATTTAGATTATAATATACCATTAAATGTATTAACCATTTATGATGAAAATCTAAATCAATTTATTTTACATGAAGGTGAGTACATAATTGAAATATGTAAAAATTCTCATGAAGTTATTTTAAAGGAAAAAATACATATATAAATTATGTGGATTTATTACTTATTATTGATTATAGCCGCTATATTCTTTGCAACTCAATTTTACGTAACTAAAAAATACCAGTTGGTAAGAGGAGATTCAATTAAGAGTAGTTTACGGTTAATTTTATTAGCATATATTACTATTTCTATTTTCTTTTTATTTAAAGGTTTAATAACTTATAATTTTAATATCGAATTCTTCGATTTTTCTATTTTTACTTTTTTTATAGCATTTGGCTCAGCAATCGTAACACTACTTTGCGTTTTGCTAGGGGTTAAAGTTTTAAAAATTGGTAATATGAGTCTTTATTCAATATTTATGCAGTTAGGAAGCATAATTTTGCCTACTATTGTTAGTTTGATATTTTATAATGAGACGTTAAATTGGATTAATTATTTAGGCTTAGCGATAATGGTTCTTTCATTATTTTTATCTTTTAATAAAAGCGAAGCGAAAACAAATTTTAAAAGTATATTGCTTTATATAGCAATATTTCTATTAAATGGTTCAATTGGAATTTTCTTTACTATCCATCAGCATAATCCTCAATTAACGGCTGGGTATGATCCTACATTGAACGTGATAAATAATGATTTATTTATGTTTTGGTATGGGATTTGCATGGTTTTTTTAAGTTTTGTCACTTATTTAATTGTAAGATTTACTGATAAAAATAACGATATGCAATTTATAAAGACTAATGAATTTAATGAAGCAAAAAGTAAAACAAAAATTTTATTTATCGTTACTTTATTTGTTTTACCTATTATTTATGGGATTTGTAATGGCTTAGGAAATTATTTTATTGTATATAGTACTAGTCCTAATAGATTAATTAGTTCCGTTACTTATCCAATAGTAAATGGTGGTTCAATTTTATTTTCTACTTTATACGGATTTATTCTTCTAAAAGAAAAAATAACAATTAAAAATATTATTCAAATTATCTTAATTATTATTAGTCTAATACTTTTTATAGTTGTTTAAATATAGTTTATAAATTTACTTTTTTTTAATCGAAATGCGTTTATAATTTTACATATGAAAAATAAAGCAACTGGTTTAAAAGAAATTGCGTTTGAATTAAATGTATCTGTAAATACAGTAAGTAGAGCCTTAAGGGATTGTGATGATATTAGTTCTCAAACAAAAGAAAAAGTAAGGAAAAAAGCTATTGAATTAGGATATTTATCTAATTCTACAGTTCAATTTCTTAAAAGAGATAATAGGCAATTAATTGCAATAATTTTAAATAATTTTAAAAATGATTTCTTTGTCGAGATATGTGAAAAATTGGTTAAAAAAGCTATAAGTGAAAATTTTGATTTTACACTTGTTTATACTCCAAAAAAAGTAAATGTAGATGTAGTTAAGCAATGCATTTCTCAAAGAGTAGACGCTATAATTACTTTAATTGAAGTTGATGATGATGTCTTTAGTGTATGTAAATTAAATAATATTGAATTAGTTGTTATTAATAAGCTAAATAGTAATAACAACGATGCTTGTGAAATTGCAACTAATAATATTATGGGTGGAAAAATCGCTGCTAATTTCTTATTTAGTAAAAAAATATACGATAATTTTTTATACATTGGTTTTGATAATAATATTAATTCTGAAGAAAGATATAAAGGCTTTAGTAGTGAATTAAAACATTTATATAATGATAAGGAATTTTCTTTGATGTATCTAAATGCGAATGAAAATTTTGATGATGTTTTTATATATTTAGCTAAAAATTTTTATAATATTTTTACTTATAACGATGAAGTTGCTTATCACTTATTGAAATTAATTAATAAAACTGAAGATTTTCAATTTGTTAAAAATTTAAATCTAATAGGTTATGATGCTTTGAGCTTACATAATGATGGTTTTATAGATATAAACTCAATAGATTATGATTATGATTTAATCTGTGAGAAGGCTATAAATTATTTAAAATTGAAGTTTAAAGATTCAAATATTAAATTAAATAAGAAAACTGTTATAGATGTTAGATTACATACAAACTTACATTAAATTTACATTAATTTAAGATATATTAACATTAATTAACATTAAAAATAAGTAATTCAACATTAAAAATGGCAATATTTTTTAAATTTAATGTATTTTAATGTTTTACCTAAAATTAATAATGCTTTGAAATCGAAATTAATTCGATTGCATCGACTTTTTTTAAACATTAATTTTAATGAAATTTGTTTAACTTCGCTACTTTATAATGAAATTAAAGAATAATCAAGGAGTAAAAATATGGCTAAATTCTTAAAAAAACTTGCTGTAATTAGTGCAATATCAATTCTTGGTTTAGGTGGGGTTATCAGTTCTTGTGATAATGAAACTCAAACTATTACTAAGGATGAAATCACTAGTTTGACAATTAAGAATAAAGATTCTTTAATAAAAGAATGGTTTATAGGTGATAGTGATAGAATTATTGAATTAGAAGTTTCTCCAAGCAATGTTGATATTGAAGATAAAATTAATGATAATACAATCAAAATAACTAGTAGCAACAGTGATGTTATAAGTGTAAATGTTTTAACATTGAAAGCTTTAAAAGTTGGAAAAGCTACAATTACAGTAGAGACAGGCTCAATTAAAGATAGTGTAGAAATTGAAGTTAAAGAAAAAGAAGTGCCAACAGAAGTTACATCTTTATCAATCGCTAATAAAGATGAATTAACAAAAGAATGGTTTGATAATGAAAGTAGTAGAGAATTAAAAATCAATTTTGAAGCTAATAAAGAAATTTCTTTAGATGATGCTTTAAAACAAGGTTTAATTTCAATTACTTCAAATAATACTTCTGTTATTGAAATTAATAAAACTACATTAAATGTTAAAGGCGTTGGTGATACTACAATCAGTGTTGTAAGCGGAAAATTAAGTGACTCTATTAATATATCAATTAAAGAGAAAATTTACGAAACACCTACCTTAGAAATTGAAACTACTGAAACAAATGTTTTAGAAAACATTGAAGTGACATTGCCAGCTGCTACAAGTAGCGCTGATGGTGTTGATATTAGTGATAAAATTGTAATTTCAGCCAATGATGAATCAGTTATTATTAATGAAGGTAAGGCAATTTTTACAAAAAACGGAACTTACGACATTACCTATAAAGTAACTAATCCAAATGATGAAACTAAAGTGACTAGTAAAAATGTAACTTATACAGTTCACACAAATTGGGTAAAACAAGGTGAAGGCATGCAAAATGCTAATACAACCTATAATAATCCATTAACTGATAATCCAAGTTTATTGGATAAAGATGGAGGATGTGGTGTTACAGCTATAAATATTGAAGCTTCAGAATATTATTATTTTGAAACGACAATTAAAGGACAAAATAGTAGTAATAGTAACTTCTATTTTGGATTAGCTCATTTGACTGATAGTCCTAGTTTAAATCAACGTTGGTTAGAATTTATGGTCGAACCTTCCTCAAATGCTTTTAGAATTATCGAGCGTTATGGTTGGGGACAATTCTCAACAGTTGGTGGATACGAAAATATTAAAGCGAGATCTTGGTTTAATGATTTAGATTATACTAACTTTAAAATGGCGATTGCTAGAGAAGGTGATGCTTTATATACATTTATTAACGATATATATGTTGGAACTTATTATAGTGGCGATTTAAATGTTGCTACATTCCCTGGCATTATTTCTGTTGCTGATGGTGATCCAACACTTATGACTGAAGGAAGTGGTATCGAATATACAAATTTAGCAAAAGCTGAAGGACAAGCAGAAGTTAAAGATAAACTAGATTCTTTATTAGGTGTAGGAAGAGAAAAAACAATGCAAGGTTATGCAAGCGCTGGATGGTTTTCAGGATCAACAGCCTCTAATAGTTACATAAATTCTTATACTGAAGAAAAAGGAATTTCCTTAGACTACATCAAACAAACAGAGGACAAAAATAGCGCATTATTAACAAACTATGTTACTTTTAGTGGTGATTTTAGCATAAGTTTTGATTATATTCCAAAAGAATATGGCCCTGATGGAGCAATGTTTATCGAAATAAGAAATATGGTTGAATTTTGGGCAAGTGATTCCCCAATTATTGATTTAGGTGCTTGGTTTGATGGAGAAAGATATTTAGCCGATTCAACTAAAGATAAAGGCTGGCATAGTGATTATGAAGGTTGGTCGTTTGATGAATTAGGAACTGATTTTACAAAAGGCGCTAAATATACTTTAGAAGCAAGATTTGATGAAATTGGTTATTGGATTTTCACATTAAAAATTCAATCTTTAGAAGATTCTTCAAAAGTATTAACAAAAGATGTTGAAATATATGATATTACAAAAGACGCAAAATTATTTGCCCAATGGAATAATATTAATATAACTGGTCAATATTCAAATATAACCTGGAGCTTAATTAAGTAAAAAAAGTGGAGTTTTGCAAGGTTATGAAGAAAAAAATATTATATTTATCATTACTTTCTATTATAGGAACAACACTTATTGGATGTGATAACAATAATAATAAGACTGAATTTACTTTTACCTATAATGTTAATTATGAAGGTGGAGAAAATAGAGTTGAAACTATAAAAAGAGGTAATAAAGCTCAAAATTGGGAGATTAGAAGAAGCGGATTTGAGTTTCTTGGTTGGTATGATAGTTCTAGCTTAGATAATTTATTTAATTTTGATACTCCAATTGAAAAAGATACAACTGTATATGCAGGTTGGAAAGAAGAAGTTATATCAGAAACGGTAACGGTTACATTTGATTATAGTTTTAACGATGTAACTAATATTAGCAGAGTTTCTTTAACTAGTGGTGATACTTTATTAGAAGATTTTGCACCAGTTGTTGAAAGATTAGGCTATGAAGTTGAAGGATGGTATTTAGATAATACGTACAAAAATAAGTTCAATTTTAGTGAAGATGTTGTTACTGAAGATATAACTTTATATGCTAATTATGAATCAACTGCTAATTTTGAATATAATGAGGATGGATCAATTAAATTTGAAAATGTTACTTTTAATTTTGCTGTAAATAATGATTTAGGTGGATTAGAAAGTGCATTTAATAAATTAGTTGTTCAATTTAACAAAGAGCATAGAGGAGAGATACTTGTTAGATTAGTTGACAATGATACGACTTCTAATAGTGAAATAACTGCTAAATTACATCAGACAGAAAGCTTTAATGAAACTCATACAGATTATCACAATATGGATGAAGTTTTAGATTTAGCTAATATCGAATTTAATAAAGAAGATTATTACGAATATCAAATTCAAGATAATTATTTTGAAGGCAGATTAAAAACATTACCTTTAGGAAGCTGGGTACCACATATTGTATATAACAAAGCTTTATTAGATGAGTTTAATAATAGTGTTATCCCTTCTTCATTTGATGAATTTAATAGTCTTGCTAGAAAAATAACTGAAGCTAAAAAAACTGATTCAAATTGGTATGGTGCAGTCACAGCTGACGCTGATTGGAATTTTACAGAAATTACAGGTAATTGTGCATATATTCAAAATGATTCACCTCATTATTATTTAAATAATGAGAATGAACTTGTTTGTGATTGGAATAATATTGAAAACGGTGGACAAGAAAAAGCTCTTAATGCTTTAAAATCTCTATATACTTATTTTGGTGAAAATAAAAATGATCTTCAAATTGGAAAGCGTGAAGGAACTTATGATGGAGAAGGAATGCCTGGTTTATCAGCGGTTGGAAGTGGCAATGCCTTATTTGGATTAGTTGGTACGCCTGGAGCTAGAGATTATTACAAGTCTACTGCTGGAGTAAGTGATGCTAATTTAGATACAAAGCTTGGGATAATTCCATTAAGTAATTTCTTTGCTATTGATAAAGATAATCCAAATGCAAGTAAGATTTTTGTTAAAGGATATTCTTATGGTGTAACTGCTAGTGGCCCTGAGGATTTATATAAAAAAGCAGCTGCTGGCGTATTCGGTGATTATTTAACGAAAAATCTTGCTCAAATTGCAGGGGAAATTTGGATGTATCCAGCAAATAAGACACAAATAGAAAATGCAACATTTAGAAATAGCGATGCCTTTAAATACTATTTACAATATTTTGGGAATCCTGAAAACTTCTTTACTTTACCAGGTACAAAAAATGAATACAGTATTTTTAACTATACAATGGAAACATTGATTCTAAATTTATTTGTAAATGAAAATTATGATGAAGCGGCATTTAAAGAAATTTTAAATACTTCTTCAAGTAGTATTAACGCTTTATTGTAGGATTATTATGAAAATTAAAAATTGTTTATTATTATCATTAGGTCTTTTATCAATAGGTTTAGTTTCTTGTGGACCAAAAGAAAGCGATAATCCAGTTAAGGAAACTAATAAATGGAGTATTTCGTCACCTGATAATAAAGTTAATATCGAAGTAAATTTAAATAACGATGGCGAAATTCATTATAGTGTTAAGAAAAATAATACAGCTATTGTCGAAGATTCTAAATTAGGTATTGATAGTGATGTAGCTAATCTTCATAGTGGACTTACTTTTGTAGAGAAAAAAGAAAGTACATTAAACTTTGAATATGAGGCCATTAGTGGAAAGGAATCCTTGGTTAAAAGTAGTTCAAATGAATTACGTTTAACATTCAGAGAATACTATTATTATATCGATGTGGTTTTTAGAGCATATAGTGATGGCTATGCGTTTAGATATGAAATTTATAAAAATGATGATAGCAATGAAGAAATCATAATATTAGATGAATTAACTGAATTTAATTTGCCTGATAAATCTGCAACTTATGCAATGCCTTATGTGTCTAGTACTTCCAATGGAGACACATTTAGTTACGAGGATTATTATAACTATCGTAGAAGCGATCGTTTACAAGATTTAAAAATATCAATGCCATTTTTATATGAAGCTGGGAATGATATGTATAGCTTAATCACTGAAAGTGAATTAATAGGCAGTAATTATATTGGCTCATTTTTAGAAAGCGATGAGAATGGAACATTAAAAACGATTCCTGCACCAGCTGGAGGTAGTGATACTACTTATAATGTGCCATTACCTTTTAAATCACCATGGAGAATAGGTATTTCAGGTTCATTAAAGGAAATAGTTGAGTCAAATTTAGTAGAAGAGGTCTATGGTGATGTTGAATATTGGAAGCCTGATAATTATGATGAATTAACTAAAGAAGAGCAGGAAATCTATAATTATGATTGGGTTACACCTGGAGTTAGTGCATGGAGCTGGTTAGTTTATAATGGCGTAAGAGGTCAAAACGATTGGGACTTACAATATGAATATGTAGATTTAGCAAGTGAAATGGGTTGGAAACGGACAATTTTAGATGGTGGTTGGGATACTGCATTAAATCCTTCAACCTTAACTGAATTTGTTAATTATGCTAATTCTAAAGGTGTAAAAGTAATGGTTTGGTGTCATGCTTTAAATAAATTTGATACATACGAAAAAAGAGTAAGTCAACTTGATCAATATGCTCGTTTTGGAATTGAAGGTATTAAAGTAGATTTCTTTGATGGACAAGAAAAAACAACAAACGCAACTTTCCAAATGGAAGATCAAGAAACTCTTGAATTGTATGAGAGTTTATATCAATTATGTGCTGAAAGGAAAATGGTTGTTAATTGCCATGGTTCTAATAAACCAACAGGAGAAAGAAGGATTTATCCTAATGTTATAAATAGAGAAGCTATAAGAGGTAATGAATTTAAAACAATTAATACATCGCAAACTACTTTATTACCTTTTATTCGTGGAGTAGTTGGTCCTAGTGACTTTACACCTGTGTCTAAGCCTTTAAGAAGTGGAATAACAATGGGTCAACAAATAGCTTTATGTATATTACTTGAAAGCGGAAGTCCTTCAATGGCTGATTATAGTGAAAATTATCTAAACCAACCTACAACTGAATTTTACAAAAATTTACCTGCTTCTTGGGATGAAACTTTATTTATTGGCGGAGATTTGGAGAGCCATTGCGTTATAGCTAGAAGAAAAGGAAGTGAATGGTGGTTGGGTGGTAATACCATTGATGAAATGGATATTAATATTAATTTTGATTTCTTAGGCGAAGGAAAATTTAAAGCTTATATTTATGAAGACGGTGAAGATGCTTCTTCAGTAAATGTAAAAGAAACTGAGATTACTAAAGAATCTAATATAGATATTAAAATGAAAGAAAATGGTGGCTTTGCCATAAGAATTGTGAGGGAATAAAATATGAAAAAGAGAACTATTTTAATATGTGGGTTATTAGCACTTACTTTAGCAAGTTGCGATACTAACCCATATGATGATCCTATTGGTGGTGGAGGAGGAAACAATGGATCAATTACTGATCCTTGGTGGACTACTGAAGGAGAATTAGCTTTTGATGGAGACGGAAATGTAGTTTTAGATGAAGTTGATATTCATATTACTACCGTTGTTAATGGTGATGATTATGCTAAGTTTCAAGACATTGTTAGCGATTTTAATAGAGAATATCGTGGGCAAATTAATGTAACAACTGATACAGTTAACCAAGTTGGTTTTGAACAAGCAGTTGCTAATAGAATAAATCAAAATTCAAACGCTCCAGATTTAATTATGTCTCATCAAAAAGGACATAAATCGTTCGCAAATAGCAAACTTATTCAACCTTTTAATGAGATTTTTGATGAGTTGAATATTGACTTTAGTTATGATAATTTTGCGTCCAATATTTCAAGTTATGCTAATTTAGATTATGAAGATTATTACTTTGATGTTCCAATTGATGCTCAAAGTATGGTTATTTATTATAATAAAGATATTTTGAAAAAGTATTCGGAAGATGGAAGCTTACCAACAAATAGAGAAGAATTCTTTGCTTTATGTAGAGAAGCTCAAGAAGGAGAAAGAAAAACAAATAAAAGTTTTAATGCAGTAGCATTAAATACAGAAGAAGAATTTTTCTTCTGGTACATTTGGGGCACAGCTTTAGCACAAAATGGAGCTACATTCTATAATCCTGAAACTTATAAAGTTGAATGGACCGAACCTAATAATTTACAAGCTTTCAAAAATGCATTAAATAGCATTAGAGAATTTTTCTATAGTGACGAACCAATTAGTATTTATGGTCAAAATTTAGATTCAACTAATAATGCATTTTTTAATGATAATGCCTTATTTTTATTCAGTTTACCTTGGAGCGCTGATACTATTTTCTTGGGTTATGGTCAAAATCATTCAGGGTTAAGTGAAAGCCAAATTAAAGAAGAAAAAATTGGGGCATTTAATACTTCAAGAATGTTTGCTTTAGATCAAAGCAGCCCTAATGCTACAAAAATTTATGGTGATAGTCACGCATTTGCCTTAAGTAAAACAGTTACTGATATTAATAAAAAAGCTGCATGTGCAATATTTGTAAATTATTTTACAAATAATGTAGATGTTGGTATCGATTGGGCTGAAGCCGGACATATTAGTGTTTCAAATGCGATAAGTAGCAATAAAGAATATCAAGATTCTTTCTTTGTTGATAACTACATTAATAATTTTTATCCAAACATTAACGATTTTGTAACAGCAGGCAACACACCATATTTTGATGTCACATTTGATGATGGAGTCTATGCCATTGCTAATACTTTATTGCGAGAAGAAACCGATAGAAAAGATGCAAGTACAATCGCATCAATTCAAACTGATGTTAACGATTTAATCGATATGTTATAAATATATGAGTGAAGCAGTAATTAATAGAAAAAAAGATAGAAGAAAAGAAATACTAAAAAGATATGGCCTAGCAATTGGATTTGTTAGTCCTTTCGTTTTGGTATTTATTATTTTTACTGTTATACCTCTAATAATGGGGTTTGTCATATCTTTATGTAAATATAACCCATATGACTTAGAAAGTACCACATTTATTGGATTTAGTAATTATTTAATGCTATTTGGAAATAACGTTTTAGCTAGAACATTTTGGCAGGCATTAGGAAAAACTTTAATTTTTGATGTTGTTGCAGTGCCATGCTTAATCATTATTCCTTTAGGCTTAGCATATTTAATAAATATGAAACCCCCAGGTTACAAAATTTTTAGAGCTATCATTTATCTACCTAGTGTTATATCAATTACAATTGTCGGTGTTTTATTTGGTGCTATTTTCTCGGATAGTGAATTAGGATTAATTAATGCATGGTTTTCAAGTGAAAATCCAATTCCCTTTTTAAGTGATCCAGTCTTAAGATGGACTGTTATATTGCTTGCTTCTATCTGGTGGCAAACTGGTACTAATTTTATTATTTTGTCTGCTGCTTTAAGAAATGTTCCAAAATCATTATATGAAGCTTGCGAAATGGATGGTGGTAGTAGGTTAGAATTATTTATTCATGTGACATTACCAAATATTAAAGGAAGCCTAGGAATAGTATTGTTTAATACATTAATTGGATATTTAAACTTATATGGTCAACCAACAGTATTAAATAGTGCAATAAACAGAAATAACATTGAGTCACCAATGATGTTGATACAACAATGGCTAAATAGTTTCGAACGAAGTAGTTTAACTGGCTTAATTAGTGCTACAGCAATTTTCTTTGGGTTAATAGTTATGCTTTTCACATTTATTGAAAGGTATTTAATGAAGGATCGTAAAGGAGGGTCAAAGTATGAAATCCAATACAAAGCATACGAAGCTTAGTAAAAGCGAAAAGCAAAGATTAAAAGAAAAGACCATTTCCTTTATTTTATTATTGATAATTTGTATCATTTGGGTTTTTCCATTCCTTTATATGTTCGGAATGAGTTTAAAAACTGATGTTGATATTGGCACTAATCCGACAAGCATCTTTCCTAGTGCTGGTAATTGGACTTTAGAACATTATTTGGGCTTTATTTCAATGAAAGGTGATCGTATTGATGATTTACCTATTTGGATGATTAATTCTATTGTTGTAACATTCCTAAGTGTTCTATTTACATTAATTGTCGATACTTTAGCTAGTTATGCTTTTGTTTTCTTTAAATTTAAAGGAAAAAATACAATTTTTGCTATTTTACTTTTATCAATGACAATTCCAACAGCCATTTCTATGACACCTATGTTTACAATGTATGCTTCTGTTGGACAAGCTATTGAAGGGCTAGCAAATAATAGAGCTTATGTAATGATGTGGTTAATTTTACCAGGGGTAGCCAATGTATTTAATTTGTATTTAATGAAAAATTTCTTTGATTCTATTCCAAAAGATATTGTCGAGAGTGCTCGAAGTGATGGAGCAAGTGATTTTAAGATTTTTTATAAAATAGTTTTACCATTAGCTAAATCTACTTTGATGCTTGTAAGTTTATTTGCTTTTGTTAGTAGCTGGAATGATTTATTGTGGCCTCAATTAATTTTGTCTGGCAAAGACTCAACCTTTCAAACAATTACTGTAGCTCTTACAGGCTATGCTAGTGGTGATAGTTGGGAATATAAAGGAATAGCGATGGCAACCTCTGTATTTGCATTGATTCCTATTTTAATAGTATTTATTATTACACAAAATAAAATGATTGATGGTTTAGCCACAACCGGAGTTAAGAGGTAGATTATGGAAATTAATTTTAATGAACAATTAAATGAATATAATGAATTTGATGAAAAAAGAATTAAAAATAGTTTTGTATCAATTCAAGATCTTGAAAAAATTTATCCTAATGGGGTAAAAGCAGTTTATGATTTTAATTTAGATATTAAACATAATGAATTTATTGTTATTGTTGGACCTAGTGGATGTGGAAAAACTACAACTTTAAGAATGATTGCTGGCCTTGAAGATATTAGTTCAGGTGGCGTTTTTGTAGACGAAGAATTGATAAATTATAAACCTAGCAAAGATAGAAAAATGGCAATGGTTTTTCAAAGTTATGCATTATACCCTCAAATGAATGTCTTTGATAACATTGCCTTTCCTTTAAAAATTAATAAATTTCCAAAGGTTAAAATTGATGAGATTTTAAAATATAATAATGAGATTTTAGAGTTATTTAAAAATTCTGAAATTAGTAAAATTATTCAAGTTTTGCAGGAAATTCAAAATAAAAAGGCATTAAAATTGTCTCAAAATGAGCATTTAATGATGAGACTTAAAATTAGCGAAGGCGCAAGTAATGTTCTTTTAGAAATGAACATTAAAGACTTTAATAATTTTAATAATGAAGTAGAAGCATTTAAAAATAAACTATCTAACGAAATATTAAATGAGAAAAAATATTTAGAAAATAATAATTTAAAAGTTAATGAACAGTATGAGTTTATCGAAAATGGAGAAAAGGTTATAGTCTATGATAAACTTACAAAAAATGAAATTAAGCAAAAAGTATTTGAAGCGGCAAAAATATTAGATTTAGGGCCATACTTAGATAGGCTACCTAAAGAGCTTAGCGGTGGACAAATGCAAAGAGTTGCTTTAGGAAGAGCGATAGTTAAAAATGTCCCAATTTTCTTAATGGACGAACCTTTATCTAACTTAGATGCTAAATTGCGTTTATCAATGAGAAGCGAAATTGTAAAATTGCATAATAAAATTAAAGCTACAACGATTTATGTTACTCATGATCAAACTGAAGCAATGACTATGGCAGATAGAATTGTTGTTATGAGTAAAGGTTTTATTCAACAAATTGGTAGTCCTGAAGAGGTTTATAACCATCCTAAGAATTTGTTTGTTGCAAAGTTTATTGGTTCGCCTTCAATTAATGTAATAGAAGCTGAATATGATAACGGTAACATTTTTGCAACTAATGAAATTAATTTTAAACTAAATGAGAAATTTATAAGTGAACATAATGAATTTTATGATAATAAGATAAAAATATTTGAAGAAAAACTTGAAAATTTTAATACTGAATCTATTGAATTTATTAGAAAAATTCTTTCTTGTGTGATTAATGAGACAAATGTTATGAATTTTCCAACTAAGAAACATAAACATTTTAAACGGATAAGAAATCTAATTAATAGAAATAAAAGTGTTGAAGTTGGCATTGAAGAAAAAATAGAAGCTAATCGATTATTAGAAAGTTTAAAAGATGCAAGAAATAATGCTCATAAAGTTTATTTAGGTATAAGACCTGAGAATGTAAAGGTTGAAAAATTTAATCAAAATAAAGAATACAATAATGCCATTATTGTTAAGCCAACAGTTTGTGAACTTTTAGGCGCTGATTATTTAATACATTTTGATTATGAAGGAAATGATTTCGTTCTTAAAACCGATCCAAAGTGTGATATTAAAACAAGCGATTTAATTGTTATAAATTTCTCTTACGAGGATATGTTGATTTTTGATTCAATAACTGGTGATATTATTTATGAATAAAAAAGAAGTATCTTTAAAACTTATTGCAAATAATCTTAATCTATCGATTAATACTGTTTCACATGCTTTAAGAGATTTAAACGATATTTCTAGTGAGACTAAAGAAAAAGTTATTAAAAAAGCAAATGAGCTTGGATATGTTATGAAGAGAAGAAAAAGCGCTAAAAAGAAAAAAAGAGTGGCCTTTTTAATTAATAGTTTCTCTAATCTCTATTACAATATAATCTCAAATGAATTATCTAAGATGTTTAGTGCTTCAGAAAATTTTGAGTTTTTTATAATTTATAATGATTTACAGTTTATAGTCGAAGAAGATCTTGATGAATTATTTAGATATAATCCAAACTTAATTATTTCTCATATTGAATTAAGCTATGAAGCTATCAATAAGTTAAAAAGAGAAAACATTAATGTAGTTCTATTAGGTAATTTTCAAAAAATATTTGATCTAGATACGATATGCGTAGATGAAAATGCAGGAAGTGAAATGGCTGCTAGATATTTAGCTAAATTTCATCAAACTAAGAAATTTTTGTTTGTTGGAGAAAAAGATTACTATTTAAGTGAAGTAAGACTTAATATTTTTAAACAAACAATCAAAAATATTAGTGGGAATGGAATCGTTAATACTTTTTATTACGATGGAGAAAATGTAACAGATTTTTATAAATTAATTAAAGAAGGCTATCGTAGTGTATTCTTTTTTAATGATCAATTAGCTTATACAGTGCTTGCTGATACTAATAAAATTTATTTAAATATTAGAAAACTATTCCCTGATTTGCATTTAATTGGCTTTGATTGTTTATCAAGCAAAATTAAAGGATTAATTGATATTACATCTATTCAAATAAGTTATGATGAATTAATAAGAGAACTTTACAATATAATTGAAAATAGATTTAATAACCCAAATGGTAACTATATACATAAAGTGTTGCCAATAACATTACATCAAAGAAGAGTGATAAAGGAGTAATTATGTTAGTTAATTTTAAACACACAGATTCATATCATAGAGGTCATCCTAATCCACAATGTTTTAGGGAAGATTATCAATTATTAAATGGCCAGTGGAAATTTTATTTTGATGAAGAAGATGTTGGAATTAATTTGAAATATTATGAAAAATTTCCTAGTGATTATTCGTTAATTAATGTTCCTTATGCTTATCAGACTAAATCAAGTGGTATTACTAAAGCATATAAACAGTGTGATGTAATATGGTATGAAAAAGAAATAGAAATTAATGATTTAAATAAGATTAAGTTGCTTAAATTTTTAGGTGTCGATTATTTAACTGATATTTATATTAATAGTGTTTATTGTTTTAGACATGAAGGAGGTTATGACTCATTTGAATTAGAATTAAATAAATATTTGCATTTAGGAAAAAACAAAATCACATTAAGAGTAGAAGATAAATATCATGTCGATCAATTAAGAGGAAAACAACGCTGGAGAGAAAATAATTTTACATGTTTTTATAAAGAAACATCGGGTATATATAAAGATGTATATTTGGAAAATTTAAATGAAATTTACATAAAATACTTTAGTTTTAAAGGCTTTTATAATGAAAAGAAACTTAATATACATTATGAATTAAGTTCAAAAGATAATTTAATTTTAGAAGTTTATATTAAAGAATTAAAGGAAACTCATAATTTTATAATTAAAGATATTAGTGGTGATTTAGTAATTCATTTTGATGAGATTATTGGTTATAGTGATGAAAATCCATATTTATATAATGTTATACTTTCGCTTAAAAAAGATAATTCTGTTTTAGATAAGATTTATACATATTTTGGCTTTATTACATTTGAAGCTAAAAATAAAAGAATATTCGTTAATAATAAGGACACATATTTAAAGTTTGTTCTTGATCAAGGGTATTATCCAGACGGAGGACTTACTCCAACTGAGGAAGAAATAATAAATGATTTAACACTAATTAAAAAATGCGGTCTTAATGGTTTAAGAAAACATGAAAAAGTAGAAAGTCCTTTATATCACTATTATTTAGATATTATTGGACTATATGTTTGGTTAGAAGTTCCAAGTGCTCATGAATATAGTTATGAATTAAAAAAGAAATATATAAAGCAAGTTAATGGAATAATTAAAGATAATTACTCGCATCCTACTATAATGAGTTATGTATTGTTTAATGAATCATGGGGGATTAATGAAATTAAAGAAAGTGCAGAAATTCAAGAATTTGTTAATGATATGTACTTGTATTATAAGAAAAATTCGATTGATAGATTTGTTATATCTAATGATGGATGGGAACATGAAAAAAGCGATTTATTAACCTTCCATAACTATGCTGGTACTTATGAAGAATTAGTAAATATTTATAAGCCAGGTTTTGAAAAAGTATTTAAAGGAGCTAATGCAGATACAATTACTAATTATAAAACATTCTATGTTGGTGGATATCATTATGAAAATGAACCTGTTATTTTTAGCGAATTTGCTGGCATAGCTTTTAGTAAAGATTTAAATAATGAAAACTGGGGCTATGGAGAAAGTGTAAAAAACGAAGAAGAATTTTTAAATAAATATAAAAATCAATTAAGATTTATAAAAGATTATGATTTTATTCGAGGGTTTTGTATAACTCAATTTACAGACACATATCAAGAAGTTAATGGTTTATTTGCATTTGATAGATCTCCAAAAGTTGATATTGAAAAACTTAGAATGATGCATGAGGAATTTAAATAATGCTTTTTTTGAATATAGATAATATCGATAGTAGAATTGCTAATAGTATAATTGAGTTAGAAAATGATTTTCCAATAAGATTTTCCTCTGATGGTCTATTATTACGATTATATCATGACAAGGAAAATAAAATTGAATTTGATAAAAATAATAAGGTTTTAAAGGTTTATTTTATTAAAGAGACTTTTATTTACTTTGCTATTCATAAGTTAATGAACAGAAAATTTGATAAATCTTTCGTTAAAAAATTTAATAAGAAATTAGAGGAATTGGCTTTTCAAATTGATTGCTCAAGAAATAATGTTTTTAAAGTTAAAAGTATGAAAATATTAATTCGTTACCTCGCATTTATGGGTTACGATGTTCTTTATTTATATCTTGAAGATACTTATCAATTACTTGAAGATGATTATTTCGGAAAATTTAGAGGAAGATATTCATTAAATGAATTAAGGGAAATAGTCGAATATGGTGAAAAATTTGATATAGAAATTAGAACAAGCATACAAACTTTAGCTCACTTAGACACAATGTTTAAATGGGTCAAATACGAAAGTATCCGCGATAATTCCGATATATTATTGTGTAATAGCAATGAGACTTATAAGCTAATTGATTTAATGTTTAGAAATTTAAGAAAAGCTTTAAAAACAAAAATCATTAATGTTGGAATGGACGAAGCAAGATTATTAGGAAAAGGCAAATATAATGAGCTTTATGGATATCTTGATAAAAAAGAAATTCTTTATAACCATTTATTAAAAGTTAATGAAATAGCAAAAAGATATGATTTCAAGATTGAAATGTGGAGTGATGTTTTCTTTTCTACAGGATATGATTTATATAATTTAAACGAAGGTATTGAAAAGAAAGTACCAGATGATGTTACTTTAGTTTATTGGGAATATACTCAAAAAGACAAAAAAGAATATCAAAGAATTATTAATATGCATAAAAAGCAAGCATCTTCGATTAAAGTAGCAGGAGGAGCTTATAATTGGTTAGGCTATTCTCCTAATAATCAATATTCGATTATTCAGACAAAAAATCTTTTTGAAGTTTGCTTAAAAAATAAAATAAAAGATTTTATTTTAACTACTTGGAATGATGATGGCGGTGAAACTAATGTTTTTTTGGTTCTACCAGTTTTAAATTATTTATCTAACCTTACCTATGGGAATAGAAATACAAAAAATGATTTTAAGATATTAACCAATATTCCTATTAGTCAATTTTTGCTTTTAGATCAATTAAATAATTTAGTTCAAGATATTGATGTATCTTATTATGTAAATAATTCTAATAAGCATTTACTTTTTAATGATTTATTATTAGGTACTTACGATCAATTTTTTAAAGATTTTAATTTAGATAATTATTATGAAATCTATAAAAAGATAAGAGTCAAAAAAAGCAATAAATTCTATTATTTATTTTATTCATTAAAAAAATTAGCTTTAATTTTAAATATTAAGTGTGAAATAACATTGGCATTAAGAAAGGCTTATCAAGAAAAAAATAAAGATAAAATAAGAGACATAATTCTTGGAATTGATAACCTTATTAAAGAGTTTAAGCTATTTTATAAAGCTTATAAAAAAGGCTTTTTATCTTTTTCTAAACCTCAAGGATTTGATGTTCAAGATTTAAGATTTGGCGGAACAATTTTTAGGTTAAGACATGTTAGGGAAATTTTAAATGATTATATATCTAATAAAATTGATGTTATTGAGGAATTAGAAGAAGAACAATTAGATTTTTTTGGAAATGGAAAGAATTATAAGGACGATTTGAATTATATTGAATATAGTTATAGTGCTAATTCCTCGAGAAATTTAAATAAATAATTATTCTTTTATAATCAAAAGATATTGTTAATTAAATTTAAATACCACTACATTTTTCCCTTGAAAAAGCTGTAAACCAATGCGATTTTTCCCTTGAAAAAGGTGTAAATAACATAAATTTTTCCTTTAAAAAAAGTGCAATATCTTTAGAGATGAGTGATATTTTAAATGAAATTTTATAATCAAAAGTTAATAAGAAACTAACTAAAATATCTTAATATAAGTTTCATTAAGTATTAAATCTAACTAAATTTTCGACTAAAATGGAGTTGTAATCCAAAAAGGTCGAAAAATCTATATTAAAAACTATTAAAAACACAATTTTAAATTTAAGTAATCAATTTCCGATTATTGTTATTTCTGTAGCTATGCAAGTTGATAAAATAACAATGCTTCAAATGATTAAGGAAAATAATACGAATTATGTTACTTTAGATGATTTTAGCGCTAGAAATATAGCTTTAACAGATACGAAATATTTTTTTAAAACAATATTGATATCTTTTATTAAGTAATGAAATACAATATAGAACTAATTTTTTGGAATATATAAAAATAATTGAGGCTGATAAAAACTTTTAAAGTTTTTAAATAAATATTCTAAATGTTTAAGAGTAATAGAAAATAAGAAACATATTTGTTTATATTAATAATAAGTAAATCTACTAACTTATTAAGTTAAAATAATATCGCTATTACGTATGCTGAAGTTTGATTTTTTGTAACTATTCGTAATTATCACAATTATACGCCGTATAAATGTGAAATAATCACATAAAAATTTAAAAAATAGTGAAAAAATCACAATTATACGCCGTATAAATGTGAAATATGTTGTAATTTTTGAAAAAATTATTTAATATATCTATATGTTTTATAGAAAAATTACTGAAAAGTTAAAGGCATGGAAGAAAAGTAAAAATAAAGTGCCAATTATTATAAAAGGTTTAAGACAAGTTGGTAAAACTACGACTGTTTTAGCTTTTGCAAAAGAAAATTATGAGAATATTGTTTATATTGACTTCCGTCAAGATAATATATTTAAATCAGCATTTGATGATGATTTAAATATCGATAGAATAATTTATCGATTAAAAACTTTAAATCCTAGTTTTAATTTTGTTCCAAATAAAACTGTAATTATTTTTGATGAATTACAAGAATGTGCTAGAGCACGAGCTTCTTTAAAATATTTTGCTTTAGATAATAGATTTGATATTATTGGAACTGGTTCATTATTAGGATTAAAAAACTATAATTTAGATTTTGAAAAATCAGTTTCAGTTGGTTATGAATACTTTATTGATATGTATCCTCTTGATTTTGAGGAATTTATTTTAGCTCTAGGATATGATAACTTAAATAGTATTTTAAAAGAAAATTTAATTAAAAAAACTGAGATTAGCAAAGTTTTTCATGATTTAGCTTTAAATTTGTTTCGCCAGTATTTAATTGTCGGTGGAATGCCTAATATTGTTAAAAGTTACATAGAGAATAAAGATTTATTTATGCTTAGAGAAAATCAAAAAAATATTTTAACGTCTTTTGAAATGGACTTTGGACGTTATATTAATGAAAACAATATCGTAAAAAGAGATAATGAACTTTTTAATAAAATCCTTAAAGTTTATCATTCAATCCCTAATCAATTAGCAAAAGAAAATAAAAAATTTCAATTATCAAAAATTAATCATAATGCAAGAATGAGAGAATATGAAGAAGCTATCGATTGGTTAAATGATTCAGGAATTGTTTATAAAGTTAATAATATTTCTTTAATTGAAACGCCACTAATGTCATATAGAATTGATGAAGCATTTAAACTTTATTTTGCTGATACTGGCTTACTTTTAAGTGAATATGATTATGGTTTTCAAGACCAAATTTTAAATGGTGACTCCTCAGTGTTTAATGGAGCCTTATATGAAAATATAGTTGCATCTTTATTAAAAATTAATGGTTTTAATCTTTATTATTTTTCTAAACTTAATCGCTTAGAAATTGACTTTGTTATAACTTATAATGCTTTACCTTGTGTAGTTGAAGTTAAAGCAACTAATTCAAAATCTAAATCTTTATCAACATTAATGAATAATAAAATAATGTATGGATCAAATAACATTAAAGCAATTAAGTTTTATGATAAAAATATAAATATAGATGAAACTAAAGGAATAATTTATTTACCTTATTATTTAGCAACTTACATTAAAGTTACTGATAAAGCTTTATTTTAAATTAATTTAATTTAATTTAAAAAATATGTAATTGAGAATTTAGTAATATATCGAATTATATTAAATCTTTTATAAATATAACTTTTTAGTATTGAATTTTAAAATAATCAAGGTTAAGTTTAAATCTATCTTGTGCCATAAGGCATGTATCACGTAAATAACCAGGTTCATTTATCCATTTTTTTAAACCACGATAATAGAATAACTTAAGTTTTTCATCGATAATAAACGGTACGATATCGTATTTTAAGCATGCTTTAAAAAGTAAAAGTCTACCAACACGTCCATTTCCATCTTGAAAAGATGGATACATTCAAATTTATAATGAAAGTCTAATAAGTAGTCAAATGTCTTTTCTTTCTTCATGTTATATTCAAAAAGTAATTCCTTCATTTTTTTAGAAACTTCTTTAGGTTTAGTTGTAAATATATCACCGGCGGTATTTGTTAATCGTTTATAATCACCAACGGCAAAATAGTCTTGACGTGCATCTGTTGTTCCATTTTTTAGCTATTTCAACAGCAGATAAATATTTTATATATTATGACTTAATTATTTGTATATAAAATTATCGGCAAAAAAAGTAAATTATTATTTATGTGTTTTTGGATTTTTACCGATAAATGCAAAAAGCGCTTTATTTTATAATCATGAAATAGTTATGAGAAAGAAGTTATAAAAGCGATGACAAATAAAAGTAATAATGATTTTGAAAGAAGATTAGAACTTTGCATCATGAAAAATTATTCTAAAAATAATAATAGATTTCTTGCTTTACATCTTGATACTTTTAATGTCTTAGTTGTTAATAGTGTCTTAGAAAAAGCTATTGATAAATTTGAATTAGTGTAATTAATTTGTTGATTTTTATTAAAGTTTTGCAAACTTTTTTTATTATTTTATTATATTGTGCAAAATTTGACCTAATAAAGTATTAAAATATGACCGAATGAATTTGCAAAATTTGACCGAATAATATGATATTGTGTTATGGATAAAATTGTTAAACTTAATTTATATAAAAGAAGAATCGTCGATGAAAAAATTGAAAAGTATTTAAAAACTGTTGGAGCAATCTGTATAGAAGGGCCTAAATGGTTTAGCAAAGCTTGGACTTCGTCTTATCATTCTAATAGTGAATTTTTAGTTGCAGATCCTTCTTTAGCTTGTGCGTTACTGAAAGTTAATGAAAATAAATTAATTCATGATTTAAGTTTATTTGGATTTTTATTTGAAGCATTTGTTGAAAGAGATTTAAGAATTTATGCTGATTCATTTAATGCCTCTTTATATCATTATCAAGATTATCATAATAATGAGATAGATGCAGTTATAGAACTTGAAGATGGTAATTGGTGTGCTTTTGAAATTAAGCTTGGTTCAAATCAAATTGATAGTGCAGCAAAAACCTTATATTGATTAAAAACGAAATAGAAAAAAATGGTGGTCTACCACCAAAAATAATGTGTGTAATTGTTGGATTAGGAGGTGTTTTTTATAAAAGAAATGATGGTGTTTATGTCGTTCCAATTAATGCTTTAAAAAATTAGATTATTTTAGGAAAGTGATATGATATAAAATAAGTAAAATCTGTGAAATCGAACGATGAGGATTCTTTAGTTGATAGTTAATTTCTTTGTGTTAAAATATAAATAGGTAAAGAAATGATAAAAAAGTTTGAAATATTAGGAACTAGTTTTTTTGTAAATTTATTTAATGGCTTTTCTAGTGTAGATGAAAAATATATTTTAGATAGCATGCAAATTAAAGCAGCACAATCACCAATTTTTAAATTTCCGATGTATAAAAAAATAACATTTTGTTTAGAACATACTAATTCTTGCAATTTAAAATGCAATTATTGTTTTAATAAAAATAAAAATAATAAGAAAATTATTTTTGATGAGAAATACGAAGATTTTTTAGATAAATTATTTCTTTTTTATAAACAATGTGATAGATATTACATTGATTTAAGTTCAGATGCTGAGCCTCTAACCAATATAGATTTTATAAAATCTCTTGCTATTTATGTAAATAAGAAGCAAGAAGAAATTCGAAAAGAGATTTTAATTACTTTTGTTACAAACGGAACATTACTTACAAAAGATGTGGTACAATTTTTGCAGAACAGTGGAATTATTTTTGGAATAAGCCTTGATGGCGATAAAGAGATACATGACTTAAATAGGCGAGATTGTTTTGGACAAATCACTTATGACAAAATCATTTCTAATGTTTTAAATATAGAACATAGAGAATTTTTAGGTTGTGCTGTTACTTTGTCTTCAAAAGTTTTTTCATTAGTAGATTCACTAAAGAATTTAAATAAAATATTTCCTACTGTATCTTTTAAATTTGTTAGATTAAAAAACGAATTCAATTATTCGATAGTAGACAAATGGTCTAATGAATATAACAAATTGACATTATTTCTGCTTGATGAAATAAATAAATATAATTTTAAATATCTATTTTGTTTATTAAATGGCGATGATTATTTTGGAAAATTTATCTGTCTTAGTTTTTTAGGTGCTACACCTTATAATAGATGTGATGCAGCAAACGGCAGAATTTTTATAGATATTGACTTAAATTTTTATCCATGTGTTCCATTAAAACAATATCCTTCAAAGTATAATATGAAAGTTGATAAAGATATTCATCTTAATGTTAGCGAATTAGAAAAAGTATACGAACTAACTAGGTATAATAGTGAATGTTCAAAATGTGACTTTCACTTTTTATGTGGTGGCGAGTGTTTAGTCGAAAAAGAATTAAATGGAGGAAATAACATTTATATTTGTGAAATTAAAAAACATCTAATCTTGCTTTCTAAATTTCTATATTTATCTTTAGTGGACGATGAAGAAAAATTTAATATTATTTATAACTTCATTGTTGATAAATATAGAAAGAAAGCTGTTAGTGAAAGATTTAAAGAAATTGTTAGAAAAAACAATAATTTGTCTTTCAAGGAATGCAAGTCACTTTACTATCAAGAAATTAATAGTGACAATAATCAACAATTAAGGTATTAATATGAAGAAAAGAAGAGTATTTTGCGTATTGTCTATGTTGGCTTTATTCTCCTTAAATTATAGTTCTCTTTTAAACTATGATTTAGAAACAGATAGCAATATTGAAAAAAGATTGCAGTTAATTAGCAAGAATAAAAATATTGAAAAATTAATTAAAGAAGAAATTTTTAATTTAACGAATAGTCAATATTATTCCATCGAGTATTTAACTTACGCAAGAGATTTTAACGGAAATATATTTGCTGTAGCTAAATTTTTTCCTAAAGGTTTTGTTATTTTAAACTTATCGATAGGCGAGTTTATGGAAATTTCTACTAATTCTGATTTTCCGTATGAAATAGATCAAGTAAAATCAAAATATTATGTCCCACTATATGGCTTTTATAATGAAGATGGTTCGTCGAGTTTAACTAATACTTCAAATGCTATTTCTAGTTCAGATAACAAAGATAGTACATCATTAGCTAATCTAAAGAAAATAAGCAATCAACTATCAATTAATTATCCAAAATTTAGAAATAAGACAAATCTTGAAAAGATTCAAGGCAAAATACAAATAAATGATTATTACTATGATGATATGCCACAAGAAACCCCTTCTATGACAGTTTTTAGCGGAGTAGATGCACCTAAAGCTGAAATTGAGATCCCATATTCATGGTTTTTTAGGTTAAATAAAACCCAGTTCCCTGAGAATATTGATGGAAATTGTGGATATGTTGTTATGTCAATGTTACTTTGGTATGCTGATATGTTTGAAAGTGCTGGATATTTAAGTGCTTATGATTATGAAAATTTCATTACTGTTGGAAATGGAGAATATGGAAAATGCGTACCAACATTAAGTGAAGATTTTATCGATCATTATCGGCCTAATTCGGGGAGTTTAGTTCCGGTTGATGCTGGTGATTTGATTGATGAGTTTATGGTAGGCAAAGAAATAGACTATGATTGTAAAACCACAATTTGGGTTTTTACAAAAGGAATAGATGACATATTGGCTGAAGGAATTCCTGTAGGCTATTTTGGAAATCTACCTGTAGAGCCTAACAATAATAAAGGTTTTCATGCTATTACTGTTTATGGAAGCTATGGTAATGGAAAGATACTAGCACATTATGGGTGGGATGGATATAATCAAGTTATTATTTCTAAAGCAAGTATGTTTGAATTAGGTGGCTACGTCTATATTGAAAATTATGAAACCCATCATCACCGAAAATATATTTCAAATGGAAAACATTCTTATTGTGGATGCGGCTTATTAATGGAATGCTAATTTATGACAGAAAGAGCGAATCTAACTAATTTTAAAATTAATAAATATCAAAAATATCTATTTAAGATATTTGATGATGATTTGAAATTCATTAAATTTATAGCATACTTAGTTTTTTATGATAAAAAGGTATTTATTGATATTTTAAATCGAACTTATGAGTCTATTATCATTAGCGGAAAGCTTAAAGTTAATACTAAAAAAACATTTGTAACTTTATTAAAGGAGCATTTAATTAATGAAAATATTTCTTTAATTAATACCAATTTCAAAGATATTAATGAGTTTAACTTAGATGAAAGAATAATTTTAGCTTATAAACTTTATATAAATAAAACCATTAATTATCATGAAGTATCTAAAATTATTAATGTAAGCAAAAAAGACATTTATAATACTTTGAATAAAGTTAATGGAATAGAAAATATAATAAATGTACCTGATTTAGAGATAAGAACTAGTGATCTTAATATTAATTTTAATCTTATTAAAAATACTAATTATCTAAAAGTTATTGTTATCTCTGTAATTTTAATAGTAGTTCTTATTATATTATTTTTTACTTCTGTATTAATATATACGCAAATGCTTATGCGTTTTCCAAGCGATAGTAGAGATCCGAATAAATTTTATGATGGTGATTATTATGAAGTTAATATAAGAACTATTGATAGGAATATTAGTGATATTTTTGAAGAAGAAGTAACAATGCTTATTAATAATGATGGATTAGGATTTATTGTTTCAGAAAAGCATAATACTGCAATATATTTTGAAGGCGTAGATTATAGTCGATTTGAACTTCAAGATTATACTGAAGTTGCAGAAAACGACTTTAAGTACGATTGTGATTTTTATGGTAAAGCGTTAATAAATGGGAGTGAATATTTATTCTATAACGATAGTAAAAGTGGTTATAGAAATGATCTTTCATTTATTTTCGTTGATGAAAATATTAATAAAACTATATTAGTTATGGATTTTGTTTATATTAAAAATATTAATTAATTTAACCAAAAATAATAACTATTGATATAAATAACATTTCAAAATTATTAGCGAAATTTTTAGTTGAGTTCTGCTAGGAATTTCTAATAAAAAATTAACCTATATATCAAAGTAAGTAAATTTTCTATTGATTAAAAATTGTATTTTTGAAGATGAGACAAAAATAAGATGTTTTAAAGAGTGAAACTTTAAAGAAGTGATGGTTCTTATTTCATTCCAATTAATGCTTTAAAGAATTGGATTATTTTACTAGAAAATTATTTTTATAGGATTGCATAAAAAATCATTAGTAAGATAAATACTACAAAATTTAAAAATTTTTGAACATATTTATAATTTGAAATAGACAAATAATTTTATAAAAAAAATAAGAATAAATTTTCTTTATTTTATTTAGAGTAATAGATCTAAATAAATAGTTATTTTCTAATTTTAATTTTATCTTTAATAATAGAACCTAAAATTAAGGCAACTTGAATTGGAATCATTAAGATAAATAAAGGCCAAACATTATATTCAATAAATTGGATATAACATGCAGCTACTAAGGTCCAAAAGAATAAACTCCTAACAACAAAATTATATATTTTAAGTTTCCAAACCTTTTGAAAAAACATCATTACTAAGCATGTAATTGGAAGTGCCCAAATAAAAATTTGATAGAAGTTAAATTCAGAGAATATTAATAAATAAATATAAATAATTGAAGCTAAAATCCAAACAAAAGAACAAGCTAAAAGTTCAATTGCAGCATTATTTATAATGATACCTTTATTTAAGTTTTTAACATATTCTTTATTATCTTTAAAGGCATCTTTAGTAAGTAAAATATCAATAGAAATGTTATAAAATTCGCATAATTCACTTAAAGTTATAATATCGGGTAAGGTATCACCTTTTCCCCATTTACTAATAGCTTTATCACTATAACCGAACTTTAAAGCTAGTTCACTTTGAGTTAATTTATGTTTTTTCCTTAGATTTGCAAGGTTTTCAGCAATAATTGCTCTTTTTTCTTGTTCATTTTCCATGTGTATATTCTAAATTATTTTAAATAGAATTGCAATTCTCTTAAAAATAGAGTTCTAGAAAACACTCTATTATTAATTCTATTATCTTATCGTGTAAAAGAATGATTATTAATTTATCATTTTTGCGTTTAATAGGGTAATTTTAGTTATGGAAGAAAATTTAAAAAAGAAGAAAAGAAATAACATTATTATCACAAGCTTAGGTGTAATAGCTTCTATTGCAATTGGTGGAATAGGTGGATATTTTATTGCAATTGAATTATCACCAAAAGGTTTTGATTATTCAAAATTGAATCAAAATGAATATGAAGATGATGTTGTTTCTATTTATAATAATTATCTTTCTAATCCTTTAGATCCATTAAGCTATTCACCAAATGATTTAGTTAATATTGCTCTTTATAAGTATTCGTTAGAAACTTATACCGAAAGTGATGTTAATGCTAGTGCAGTATCTTTAGGTGTAACCCAAAAGACTTTTGGAAAATCCATTAAAAATAATAACCAATTTTTTAATGAAAGTATTTCTCAATCAAGTTTTGTTAAAGTTGCAAAAAGATTTTATGAAGATGAAGACACTGTATCAATTTATAATGGTGAAATAAATAATGATAATGAAGGTGTTAGTGGTAATTATAAAGAGAAAAATGATTATACAATTGATGAATATATTGATACATGGGGTAAAGATCTTTCTAGACCAGTGATTTATAACATTTCTAGTAAAACTACTTTAGATACTTCATTTATTAATAAAACTGATAATGGATATTTAGTTAGTCTTGATTTAGATCCTATAACAAGTGTAATTCGTTATGTTAAACAAATGGTACAAATGTCTAGTTTAGATACTGCACCTCAATTTGAAAATGTTCATATCGAATTTAATCTTGATAATGAATTAAATCTAGTCGAAATGAATGTTCAAGAATCATATTACGTTTGGGTTGTTGGCAAGAATTTTACTGAAGCAACATTAAACGAAAAATTTTATATATTAGAAGAAACTAATATTCCTGAATTTAATGAAAAAATATATTATTAGGAGAATTTAAAATGAAACCTCTATTTAAAAAATTAATTATTTGGTCATCAACTCTTACTTTAAGTTGTATCACAGCTTTTGTAAGTTTTTATGATTTTAGTAGTAATAATACTAATCATGAAGATAATAACAATAACAACAATAATAATGGAAATAATAATGATCCAGTCTTAACTCCACAACAAAAATTTCTTAATAGTTTAGTTAGTTTAGATGAAGCTAAAATTAATGGAAATATCTCCGTTACAAGTACTAACAATAATCTTATTAATGTTGGATTAAATGGTGATTTAATTTTAGACATTGATGAAGTTAGTAATACTAAGTTTAGTGGTGATGTTACTATTAGTTATAATGATATAAGTGCTAATGGATCTTTAAGTTATATTAATAACAAAGTTTATTTTGATTATAACGATTCTAAGATGTATTTAGAGACTGATTCAATCTTAGATTTTGTTAATATGATTCCAAATTATGGAATTGATATATCTTTACCTAGTGAAATAACTAATATTGATTTAAATAATATTATGAATCAATTACAAACTATGGAACCTGAAAGTGCTCCTAATGGTTATTTCTTTAGATTATATTTAACTAGTGATATCGAATTATGTTTTAAAAGTGATACTAATTATAATTTTGTTGGGGTAAGAACTAATAAATTTTATTTTGAAGATAACTATATTTATTTAGATTTTGATGTTGATCAAGATTTAGAAGAAAGCTTAGTTATAAATGAACCTGATGTAGAATTATATCAAGATTTTTCACCAGCTTTTGATTTAGTAAATGTTTTATATAATACATTTAATAAGAAAGAAAATACTTTAAATTTAAAGGTTGATATTTCAAATTTAAATAATCCTTATTTAAATTTAGATGCTGATATTTCTTATGATACATCATTAAATAAAGTTAGTTTATTAGGTAATGTAAATGAAATAAATTATAGTCGTAATCATGATTTTATTTTAGGAGTAAGTGATGATAATTTATTTGTTAATTATAATAATTTAAAAGTTAGTATTGAAAATCAAAGTATTAATGCTGTTATTTCTTATTTAATGAATAAAGTAGGTGATACGATATTAAATGAAGCTTTAGGAAGTTTAGATGGCTTATTAACTAATAGTGATTTAAATGATATTTTAAATAATTTAAGTAATGTTAATAATTTAATTAGTAGTATAAATGTTACTAATAATGAATTATCAGTAACAATTAATTTAGAATTCTTAGGAATTGATGCTAAAGAATTAGTACTTAGTTTTAATTTTGATAGTCAAGTTTTTAAAGTCTTATCTTTAAAAGGTTTAAATATAAATGGATATCAAATTGATATAAGCTTAAATACAAAAGAATATAATTTAATTAATTTTAATAAAGAAGAATATGTAGCTATTGATCCTAGTTTATGTTTAATTACAGCTATTGATAGTTTATCAAAAGAAAATACTTTTAGAATTGAATTAGATGGTAATGTAAGTGAAACAATTAAGATTAATGGTGGTCTCCAATTTGACTTACTTAATGAATTTGGCTATGGAGAACTCGATTTAGTTGATGGAAGTAATTTAAATCATAATATTAAATTAGATTTAAGAAGTTATAGTGAAATTTTATTTAGTTATAACACTAACTTAAAAGGAAGATTTACAAGTAATTTCTTTACTGATGCTATTGGTATGGTAAATGAAATTTTAAATAATAAAGATGATCATTTTTATGAAATATTTGGTGATTTACTTAATGGATTCTCATCTCTTCCTATTTTAGATGCTATAAATAATGAAGATTATGGAATGTTATTTGAAATAGGTTTAATTGATGGAATTGAAGTAACGGATAATTATCTTAGATTAAATATTAAAGAAGGACTTATTGGAATTGATTCAAGCTTTATTTTAGAAATAGGTTATGACCGTTATGAAGAAGACTATACAAGTATTTTAAAATATTTAAAAGTAACAGATTTTGTTTATGGAAGTGAAAATATTGATTTTACTTTAAATTTAAAGAAATTTAATCAAAGTTTAGATAGTGAACGTCTTGATCCAAAAGATTATTATATTGAATTTGATTCATTAACTGTTTTACTTAGACTTGGAATTAATACTTCAATTTATAATTATTATCATTTTAATGGTAATATTGTTATGAGTTTATTTGGAATATTTGATGCCTTTAAAGTTCCTATTGATTTAAAGGTTGCTAATAATAAAGGTGATGTAAGTGTCGAAGCTACTTTAGGTATTCCTTATTTCCCATTTGTTACATCTGGTGGTAATAGTATTGTTTTCTATAATCGTGTAAGTAAAATTTATTTCCATGATAATTTATTATATATTTACCGAAGTGAATATTCAGATATTTTCCATACAAAAACATATGAAATTTACACTAAGATTACTCCTGAAGAATTTTTAAATAACCCAGTTTATTATATGTGTGATGTTCTTATTGGATTTAGTGATACTGTTTTAAATTCGATTAATAATAGTGCAGGCGATAGTGGAAGTGATTCAACTGACTCAACAATTCATTTTGAAAATATTTTAACGGATTTCTCATATGAAGAAGGTAGTGAAAAAACATACTTTGACTTTAAAATTAATATGAGTGAAATTCTTAAAAATGATATGTTACAAAATACTTCTTTAAAAGTTTTTGTAAATAAAGAAAAAGAAGAACTTAATGCAATTGAATTAGATGTTGTCTTGTTTAGTGTCCTTCATGCTAATATGCATATAGATTTAGTTGATCTAAATGAAGCTTATGAAGGAATGGATTTAACTAATTTACTTAATTATGTTAATGCTCATAGCAATGATGTAATTAATCAAGTATATGAGAAAAAATAAAAATAATTGAGTTTTAGAAGGTTTTTAAGTAATTTTAGATAGTTATCATCTATCTAAAATTACAAGAAAATAAATTTAACTAGTAATTAAATTTAATAAAGCTATTATAAATATATGAATATTAATTTATTAAGTGAGTTAACTCAAATTACTCCAACTAGAAATTTAAATTTACTTTATATTATTTTAGATTCGATATTTTTAGTTATTTTATTAGGTTTATTAGTTTATAAAAAAAGATATTTAACAACCTTATTCGGTTTATTTGGTGGAATCATTTATACCATAGTTGACTTTTGTGGATTTTATTTATTAGCTCATTCAAGAGTTATTTATATTAATGGTGAAATAGCTTCAAGTTTAAATACATTTTGGGTTTTATTTTGGATGAGTATGTCTTATGGATTTACTAATTTCGCCTTTATATGGCTATGTTTAAGTAAAGATAAATATTTAAAGTTATGGTTAGTAATGATAGTTATGTGGTGGTTAATTGCTCCTTCAATAAGTAAACTTGGTGGAGAAGCTACTATTCAAACAATGCGTACGACTAACGAATATCATGCTTATATGGGAATAGTTTTAATAATTTCTTATTTAGCATTAATTATTTTAATGCTTATTAAAAAGAAACAATTTGTAAATATTTTAATATTAAATCTTATTGGAATAAGTGTGCAATTTGGTTGGGAATTTAGTTTACTTGTTAATGGAATCAGACCTTTAAATGAGTTATCTATTCAAACTTTATTAGTAAATTCATTAATGGAAACTAATTTAGGAATGCCTTTAATTTTATTAATTTTCTATTATGTCCATAAATATTTAAATGAAGATTTATCTCGAGTTAATGAAGATCATCCTATGGAATTAGGAATTATTAAATTAAACTAAAAAGTTTTTAAATCTTAGTTATTTTTTATATTTTCGTTATTATTTATATTATTTTGTATTAATTTTTTTGTGATAAATTTATTCAAATATTTTATTAATAAATAACTTAAATAACTCCAAATAAATATTTGAATTATTAAAGTAAATAAATTATATGAATCAAATCTTGTTTGGTTCATATATGAAACAATTAAAGTAATTAAAGAAGCTATGACTAAGATAACAAATAAGATCATTAATATAATTTTTATTTTATATTCTTTTTTATTATCTTTATTAACTAATAAAGAATTCTTATTTATTAAATATTTAGCAATTAATTTATAAATGAATTTAATGATTTTATAAGTAATAAAATATAAAAAGAAAAATAGCATTAATAAAACTATATAATGCCATAAAACATTTGAGTCATACTTAATAATAAAATAAATTAAAATTCCTAAATATGAAATATATAAAATACTTTCAATTATTGATAATAATAAAAATAATTTTGGATATTTAATATCTTTTATAAAGAGATTATTATTTTTATTATTATCAATATTATGTTCTTTTCTTTTAAGAAAACTTGTTAATTTTTTATCTAAAAATCTTGCAAATCTAAAAACAAAATAAACACCAATAATGATAACACTAATACAAAGAATATATTCGTAAGGAGTAGTAAATGATTTATATGGAATTAATTCTAAGCCAAAGACAATTGTTGCAACCCCAATTCCTCTACATAAACAAATAATTAATAAATGATACCAAAAATTTATTTTACTTATCCCAGCTATACAACAAAGTAAGTCATCTGGGAATAAAGGAAATAAATACATACAAGGTAAATAAATAACCCCTTTTTCTTTTAAGATTTTTTCTCCTTTATTAAAATCTTCTTCTCCAAACATCTTTTTAACAATTTTAGCGCCACCAAATCGACCAATTAAGTCCATTAAAACACTACTAGCAATAACTCCTAAATATAAAACTATAAAACTTTTATAATTAGTGCCAAATAAAACAACTGCTAAAGCAATAAAAGTAGTAGTTCCTCCTGGAGCAAAGCAAAGTAAAATAGTTAATATTACTTGAAAGAAGAAAAATATAACATATCCATACCAATGATTTTTAAGTGATTCAAATAAACTAACATTAAATTGAAGACCATTATTTAATGTAATGACATTAAAAGCACATAAAATACCAAAAACAATTAAACTACAAACAATACATATCACTAATAGTAATAAAATTTGTTTGATTTGCTTTTTGTATTTAATAAAAAAAGATTTTATCGCACTCATCGAAATAATTTTAACATACAAATAAATTTTATTTTATCAAAATTAATACTATAATTAATTTATGAGCAAAATGATTATTAAAAGAGATGGAAGTTTAGAAGAATTTAATAAAGATAAGATTTTTAAAGCTATTAAAAAAGCTTTTATCTCAACAAATAAAACCTTTAAAGATGATGATATTACTTCCTTAGTAAATGAAATTATTATTTTAATTAATAAAGATTCAATTTCAGTTGAAGAAATTCAAAATTTAGTTGAGAAGTTATTGATGGATAATCATTATTATGATGTTGCAAGAAATTATATTCTATATCGTGAAGAAAGAAATAAATTTCGTCAATTTCGTTATGCATTAACTAAAGAAGTACCTTCATATAATTTAAATAGAGTCCTTAAGGAGATTCAAAGAGAATTTAATTCTCCTTTATATGGCTTAGATAAATTACTTTATAAATATTTAAGTAAAAAGATCTTCAAAATGAATGAAGATGAAAGACTTCATACTTTAATTATCTGTGCCGAAGAACTTATTAGTAGTGAAGCTCCATATTGGGATAATATTGCTAGTCGTTTATTTATGGTGAGTTTTAATAAAGAAATTAAAGATAATTTAAAGAAATATAATTTAAACGATTTTAAGAATCGTTTAAATTTATATGTTTCTAAATATCATTATGATAAAGATTTATTAATTAAATATAATGATGATGAGATTAAAACTTTAGAAAGAACTATTAATAAATCTAATGATAAATTATTATCTTTTTCATTAATTAAAAGAATTCTTAAAGAATATTTAATTAAAATTAATGACGAAGATTATATTGAAACAATTCAAGAATTTTATTTACTTATAAGTTTAACTTTAGCAAAAGATAATGAAGATAAAATAAGTGATGTAACTACTTATTATGAAAAACTATCTAAACAATTAATTAGTTTAGATAGTCCTTTAGTTAATAGTGTTTTAAAGAATTTATAATTATTTATTAGAATTATCTTCTTGAGAATTTTCTTTATTTTTAGTTATATATTTATCTTTTATTAAATAATATAGTTTAGGTGAATAATTAATAATTAAATAATTTACATAACCAAATCCAAAGCCTAAAAGTGCTCCAGCAATAACATCAGTCATATAGTGATGTGAAACTAAAACCCTGCTAATCCCCATTAAAAATGCAAAAATTCCAAAAAAGATAACGATTGGTAAGTAAAATTTTCTTTCATCTTTTTTAAATATATAATAAAAAAGTAAACCACCAAAAGTACAAAATGACATAAATGTATGACCACTTGGGAAACTATTTGAAGTAGGTGCTGTTCCATAAACTTGGCCACCATTATTTGTAATTGCTATTAAATGAGGTAATAAGTTTTCATCTTCAAAAGGTCTAGCACGATCAAAAATATTTTTAAATATTAAATCATTAAATATTAATGTTAATAAAACACCAACTAAACAGAAAAAACCTAGTTTTCTAGTTTGTTTTATTAAGATTAATAAAACACCGATAACAAGAAGAAAAATCCCATTATCACATAAATTAGTAAATGCAACGATGAATTCTTTAAAAAAATCTGGCAATTTATCAAAGAAACTACTAAAAGCAATTGCAATTGCATTATCAAATGGATTTGACCAAATCATAAATTCTCCTTTTTAAGTATATATTGATTAGCTAAATCTAATGTTTCTTTATCTGAATCATGAGTTAATAATTTATAAGCTTTATCAAATGGTAAAAATTCCATTTTAACAACTTCATTATCATGAGTATCAATTGGATCATTATTAGACATCACTTTTCCAACAAAGAAATGGACATCTTTAATTATTCCTTCATATGGCGAATACGTTATAACATGATGAAAATTAGTATCAATAAGAACATTTAAAGAAGTTTCTTCAGCTATCTCACGCTTACAGCCTTCAATTAAAGTCTCATCATTTTCTAAATGACCTTTACACATTGAGATATGCCCTAAAGACATATATTGGATTAAGTATAAAATTTTTTTATCAATTAATTTATAAATAACTGCACCAGCACTAACTTCTTTTTTCATACGATAATGATAAACTTTTTAAATAAAAGAATAAATAGAGAAATTTTTTATATTATAAATTAATATTTATATCGATACTTTCTTCAAATTTTAAATTTTATTAATAAAACACTAAAAATTATGATATAATCTTCTTATGAGTAAAAGAACTGTACTTATTATTGATAAAGACAAAGATAGCTCTAAAGATTTAAAAAATTTCTTAACTACTAAAGACTATAAAGTAGTAATCGCACGAGATGAAATTGATGGTAAAAATTTACTTATTAAAGACGTAATAGATTTAATTATTATTTGTATTGGTAATAAAGATGGTTTTGGGCTAGATATAATTGGTAAATTTCGTTTACACAATAGCACTATCCCTATTTTAGTAATTTCTAGTCGAAGTGATGTAGAAAGTAAGATTATTGCTTTTAATAGCGGTGCTAATGATTTACTTGTTAAGCCTTATAATAATTTTGAATTACTCGCTAGAATCTCTAATCAAATGCGTAATGCTAAAAAAAGTAGTGGTAATATCTTTACTAATGGTGAGTTAAAAATTGATTATGAAGGGCGTGTAGTTTATATGCAAAATCATGAAGTTCATTTAACTAATTTAGAATATAAAATCCTTGTTTTATTAGCTAATAATTTAGATAAAGTTCTTCCTTATGATTATATTATTGAGACTATATGGGGAAAAGGTGGTCAAGATTATAATGGACTTAGAGTATTCATGAGTGGAATACGAAATAAACTTAAAACTGGTAAAAGAGTTTCTAGATTAATTAGAACTCAAGTAAATGTCGGTTATCGAATGAAAAAACTAAGTTAAAAATTTCTCTATAAATATTAAAAAAGTGCGATAACATCGCATTTTTTTAATATTTATTTCTTTAGTTAATGTGAATTTTAAAATATTATTAAAAATCTCTTTTCTTTTAGTAAGAGTTTTGATAAAATCTATTCGGTAAAAAAATACCGAATAAAATTTATGTCTAAAGTTCTAACTACTAATCAATTACGAAGAATACCACGATATCTTAGTTATCTAAGAACTTTAAGCGCAAGTAATGTTAGTTATGTTTCATGTCAACAAATTGCTAAAAGTTTATCATTAAATGAAGAACAAGTCCGTAAAGATATTGCTTTAGTTAGTAAGGTTAATGGTGTTCCTAATAAAGGCAGAAATATTGAAATATTAATTAAAGATATTGAATCAACTTTAGGAATTGATAATGTTAACAATGCAATTTTAGTTGGTGTTGGTAGTTTAGGTACTGCTTTATTAAATTACAAAGGTTTCTTAAATTATGGCTTACAAATAATTGGAGCCTTTGATAAAGATATTAATCTAGTTGGTAAAACCATAAATGGTATTATGGTTTACGATATAAATGAAGTTGACTTAGTTTTAAAGAAGTTAAAAGCTCCAATTGGTATTATTACTGTTCCTAGTAATAATGCTAATGAAGTTGCTAATCTTTTAGTCAAGGCTGGAATTGAAGCAATTTGGAATTTTGCACCTACTCAAATTAATGTTAGTGATGATGTTATTGTTACAAATATTGATATGGCTGCAAATTTAGCAACTTTATCACATAAGTTATATCTTAAGCATCGAAAAATTGAAAAGGAGAATATGTAGAATGGCTGAAATTGAAAAGATTGATCCTGTTAAGGAAGTTGATGAATTAGTTCAAAAAGGATTAGTTTGTCTTGAGGAATTTAGAAAGTTAAATCAAGAACAAGTTGATTATATTGTTAGTAAAGTTAGTGTTGCTGTTTTAGATGAACATGAAAAATTAGCTAAACTTGCAATTGAAGAAACTGGTCGTGGTGTTTTTGAAGATAAATGTACTAAAAACTTATTTGCTTGTGAATATGTTGTTAATGCAATGAGACATTTAAAAACATGTGGAATTATCAGTGATGATCCTGTTACAGGTGTTACTGAAGTTGCTGATCCACTTGGTGTAATTTGCGGTATTACTCCAGTTACAAACCCAACAAGTACTGTTATTTTTAAGTGTTTAATTTCTTTAAAAACAAGAAATCCAATTATTTTCTCATTCCATCCAAATGCACAAAAATGTTGTGTTGAAACTGGAAAAATCATTAGAGAAGCTGCTATTAAAGCTGGAGCTCCAGAAAATTGTGTTCAATGGATTGAACATCCATCAATGGATGCAACAAATGCTTTAATGAATCATCCAGGTGTTGCTTCAATTTTGGCTACTGGTGGTAACGCAATGGTTAAAGCTGCTTATAGTTGTGGAAAACCTGCTTTAGGTGTTGGCGCTGGTAATGTTCCTGCTTATGTAGAAAAAACATGTGATATAAATCAAGCTGCAAACGATATTTTAATGAGTAAAGCTTTTGATAATGGTATGGTTTGTGCTAGTGAACAAGCAGCTATCGTTGATAAAGAAATTTATGATGAATTTATCGAAGCTATTAAGAAATATGGTGCTTATTTATGTAATAAAGAAGAAAAAGAACTTCTTGAAAAATATATGTTTAGACCAACAAAAGATGGTAAAGGCACAGCCTTATTTAGTGGTTTAGTTGGTCATCCAGCATGGGAAATTGCTAAAGAAGCAGGATTTGAAGTTCCTAAGAAAACTCCAATTTTACTTGTTGAATGTAAAGAAGTTAGTGCTAACGAGTGTTTAACTCGTGAAAAACTTTCACCAGTCTTAGCTTTAGTTAAAGCAAAATCAACTGAAGATGGTTTTGATAAAGCTGAAGCAATGGTTGAAGAAGGCGGTTTAGGACATAGTGCTTGTATTCACACTAAAAGAAAAGATCTTGTTGATGAATTTGGCTTAAGACTTAAAGCTTGTAGAATTATTTGGAATTCTCCAACTTCATTTGGTGGAATTGGTAATATTTATAATTCTTTCTTACCAAGTATGACTTTAGGATGCGGTAGTTACGGTCATAACTCAGTTAGTGGTAACGTTAGTGCTATTAACTTAATTAACATTAAAAAGATTGGTAAAAGGAGAAATAATATGCAATGGTTTAAGATTCCTTCAAAAATTTATTTTGAAAGAAATAGTATTCAATATTTAAAAGATGCAAAACATGTAACTAATGCATTTATCGTAACTGATAAGTCCATGGTTCAACTTGGTTTCTTACAAAAAATTATCGATGAATTAAAACTTAGAAGAAATGAAATTACTATTCAATTATTTACTGATGTTGAACCAGATCCAGATATTACAACTGTTAAAAAAGGTTGCGAATTAATGAGATCTTTTGAACCTGATACAATTATTGCTCTTGGTGGTGGTAGTGTTATGGATGCTGCAAAAGGTATGTGGTTATTCTATGAAAATCCAGAAGTTAATTTCGATGATTTAAAACAAAAATTCATGGATATTAGAAAAAGAGCCTTTAGATATCCTGAACTTGGTAAAAAATCTAAATTAATTTGTATCCCAACAACTAGTGGTACTGGTAGTGAAGTTACTCCATTTGCTGTTATCTCCGATAAAGCAAATAATAAGAAATATCCTTTAACTGATTATAGTTTAACTCCAACAATTGCTATTATTGATGCTGAACTTACAACAAATTTACCAGCTCAAGTTACTGCTGATACTGGTTTAGATGTCTTAACTCATGCTTTAGAAGCTTATGTTAGTGTTTTAGCAAGTGATTATACTGATGCTTTAGCAATTCAAGCTGCTCAAATGGTCTTTGAATATTTACCAAGAGCAGTTAAAAATGGTAAAAATGATTTAGAAGCTAGAGAAAAGATGCATAATGCTTCAACAATGGCAGGTATGGCTTTTGCTAATGCTTTCTTAGGTATGTGTCACTCAATGGCTCATAAGATTGGTGGTATGTTCCATGTTCCTCATGGTAGAGCAAATGCTATCTTATTACCATATGTAATTAGATATAATGGTGAAATTCCTCAAAAATTAAGCACATGGCCAAAGTATAATGTTTATAATGCTGATAAGCGTTATGCTAAGATTGCTAGATTATTAAATCTTAAAGCTACAACTGATGCTGAAGGTGTTGAATCATTAGCTGAAGCTGTTTATAACTTAGGCATTGAATGTGGTGAAAAAATGTCCTTTAAAGAACAAGGTGTTGATGAAAAAGAATGGTTAGAAAAGGTTGAAGAACTTGCCTATTTAGCTCACGAAGATCAATGTACACCATGTAATCCACGCGTCCCATTAGTAAGTGATATGAAACAAATTTTAATTGATGCTTACTATGGAAATTTTAAAAAAGATACTCCAAAATCAAAAAAATAATTAAGATTTAGAAGGTTTTTAGTGAAAAAGTCCTATTTTCTTAGGACTTTTTCTAAAAGAAGTAAATGGAAAATATAGAAAATAATCATTTATTATGAAATAATAAATGCGTATAAATAGGAGAAAAGTATGGCAAAATTTGACACAAGAGTTCAAGAATTACGATATGAAGTTGTTAAAGCAGTAGCTAAGCATATTTATGCTAATGATTTTAAAGAACATGTTTATGATATTGCTAAGGAAATTATTCCAGGACCAAAACCAACAATGAGATGTTGTATTTATAAAGAAAGAGCAATCGTTAATGAAAGAATTAAATTAACATTACATAGTTCACAAGATAAATCGAATGTAATTAACGTTATACCTGTAGCTTGCGATGAATGTCCATTAGGTGGTTATACAGTTAGTGATGAATGTCGAGGTTGTATAGCACATAGATGTATTAATGCTTGTCCTAAAAAATGTATAACTTTTGATGATAAATTAAGAGCTCATATTGATAAAAGTAAATGTATTAATTGTGGTTTATGTGCTCAAAATTGTCCATATCATGCTATTGAAAATAGAGTTAGACCATGTGAAAGAGCTTGTAAACAAAAAGCTATTTCACCTAGTAGTGTTGACGGAAGTGCCTCAATTAATTATGAAAAATGCATAAAGTGTGGTGCTTGTGTTTATACATGTCCATTTGGTGCAATTGTTGATGAAGGATATATTGAAGAAATAATTAATATCCTTAGAAATAGTGAAAATAATACTAAATATCAAGTTTATGCAGTTGTCGCTCCTTCAATTGGTACTAATTTTTATGGAGTTAAAACTGGCCAAGTGGTTAGTGCAATGAAAAAGTTAGGATTCTATCGAGTTGTTGAAGCAGCTTTAGGAGCTGATGTTGTTGCTTTAGAAGAAGCTAAAGAGCTTGAAGAAAGAGGAACTTTAACTTCGTCTTGTTGCCCAGCTTTTGTTGATTATGTAAAGAAATTTTATCCTGAACTTAAAGATTATGTTAGTTCCACACCTAGTCCAATGGCAATGATTGGTAAGATTTTAAAAGAACATAAACCTGGATGTAAGGTTATATTTGTTGGACCTTGTACAGCTAAAAAGAGCGAAGTTAGAAAAGACAGTGTTAGACCTTATATTGATAGTGTTTTAACTTTTGAGGAACTCCAAGCTTTAATTGATGCTAAAGAAATTGATATTGCTAGTTTAGAAGAATCACATTTTGAAAATGGCAGTGGCTTTGGAAGAGGATTTGCTAAATGTGGTGGCTTAACTAATGCGGTTAATCAAGCTTTAAAAGAAAATAATAGTGAATTTGTTGCTAAAGGAATAGTTTGTGATGGTATTGATAACATTCGTATGGCTTTAAATAAATGGAAAAGTGGAAATAAAGATTTTAATTTCTTTGAAGGCATGGCTTGTAGTGGAGGATGTATCGGAGGGCCATGTAATTTAACTCACGAATTAAGAGATAAAATTATGGCAGATAAATTCTCACAAAATAGTGATGCAAAAGAAATTAAAGAAGCAATTACTAAATCTAGATCAACAAAGAAAGGAAAATAATATATGAAAGAATTTAGAGATTTAATGGCAAAAGATATTGATGAGGCTAATGTTTATTTAATTGGTATCCCTTTTGATAAAAATGCTAGTGTTGGTAAAGGAGCATGCGAAGCACCTAGAGTACTTAGAGAGTTAAGTTATGAATTACCAGCATTTGATGCTAAAGGTCAAGACTTAAGAGAAAAAATTAAAATCTATGATTTTGGCGATATTCTTACAGAAGATTTTAATAAAATGGAAGAAGAAATTACTAATAAACTATATTCAAAAGAAGGATTGCACCTTATTTTTGGTGGTGATCACTCTATTGCTATAGCAAGCGAAAGAGCATTTTTTAATAGATGTAATAAGTTAAATAAAACACCTGTTATTATTCATATTGATGCTCACCCAGATATTTGTGATGAATATGAAGGAAATAAATACTCTCATGCTTGTCCAATTTATCGTGCACTTGAATATGGTTATGAAGATAAAAATATTACATTAATTGGTATTAGAGGTTTTGAAGCTCAAGAAGTTGAAACATTTAAAAAACATCCATTACTTGATGTTTTTAAGGCTAATGATGTTAAGATGATGGGTATCGAATTGCTTATTAAAATTTTAAAAACAAAATATAGCGATGATAAGTATTTAATTTATATAAGTTATGATATTGATGCAAATGATCCATGCTATGCTCCTGGCACAGGAACACCTGAATCATTTGGCTTATCTAATTTTGAAACAATGACTTTAATTCAAGGTATTATTACTAACTTAAATGTTGATACATTAGATATAGTTGAGGTTGCTCCTCCACTTGATGTAAATAATATAACAAGTTGGCTAGCAGTTAAGTCGTTATATGAATTTTTTACCGCATATATACAAAAAACCACGCAAAACCTTGATATTTTATAAAAATGAATAATTGGATAGATGTTTTTAATATCCTAAAAAATAAGGATTATTTTAAGGAATTATTGTCTTTTATTGATAGTGAATATCAAAAATATATCATCTATCCTCCAAAAGAATTAATCTTTAATGCATTTAAATTAACACCTTATAATGAAGTGAAAGTTGTTATATTCGGACAAGATCCTTATTTTAATAAGGGAGAGGCAATGGGATTAGCTTTTAGTGTTAATAAAGATATAAAAGTTCCACCATCCTTAAAAAATATTTATAAAGAAATTGAGCTTGAATTCAATCAAAAATTTAATAATTGTGATGGTGATCTAACTTATTTAGCTAAACAAGGTGTTTTATTACTTAATCCAATATTAACAGTAAGAGAAAAATCTCCATTAAGTCACGATAATAATTTATACAAAGAATTTACTAAAGATATAATTTTATCTTTAGAAGAAAATAATAATGTAATTATTTATTTATTAATGGGTAATAAAGCTAAAAGATATGAAAAATATATCACAAATAAAAATCATTATATTATAAAAGTTAGTCATCCTAGTCCATTAGGGGCTAATAAAGGTGGTTTCTTTAATAGTAATTGTTTTAAAAGAATTAATGAAATATTAAAGAAAAATAATGAGGATACAATAAATTGGTTAAAATAAAACATCTCTTCGCGAGATGTTATATTTTAATTTAAATTAGTTTCAATTCTTATTTTTTTAATGTAATTAAAGTTTGAACTAATAAATAAACGCCATAGATAGCAAGTAAAACACCAAATACGACCCATAAATAACTATTCATTTCTGGAATAACCATAAATAAGATAGCTAATATTGTTAAAATTAAGCCAACAACTAATTCTGTGATGCCTGGAGTATTTTGTTTTCTAATAAATCTAACGATAGCGTCGATAATAAGTAAAATACCAATTGCTAATACTCCAACAATGATTACTTTTTGTAATAACTCAACTGCATTAATATAATTTGCAAGCATTGAAATACCACAAGCAAGTAAAATTGCACTAGCGACGCCTGTAGGTAATAAGAAGTTTACATTTTTTTGTTCAGTAGCACATTTAATAAATAAAAATATGCCTAATAAGGTAACACAGCCTCCTAATAAATAATTAAGGATACTGGCATTAAGAATTGAGACTGCAATTAAAATACCTAAAATGATAAATATAATTGACTCAATAATTTTGTATGCTTTTGCTTTACTCATAATTTCCTCCCTAAAGCAAGTTAAAAACTATGCTTCATACATAGTTTTTAAATTTAAATTTCTTTTAATCTGCCCAGAATAAATGTTTAAAGAGCAATACCCAAATTAAATCAAGATAACCTAATACAATTCCAAAGATTGTATAAGCTAAAGCTAAAATTAATCTAATTAATCCCTTTTTGTGTAACCAGTTTGACCATCTTACAAGAATTTCAGTGATCCAGTTAACACCAGGAATTAATAAAAGTAAGGCTTGAATTAATCGTGGTAAATTGTTAAATGACTTATAAATCATAATCCTTCATCTCCTTTAATTTATTATATCACGCATAGAATAAAATAAAGTATTTTTTATTTATTTAAATAAAATATTGCTTAATATTTTTTTAGTGAATTAAGAACGTTTTTTAAAATTTTAATTTACGCTTATAATTAGAGATTGCATGATTTTTCTTTCGAAAACCTTGCAAAAGTAAGGTTTTTTTAGTTTTCTTCTACTATAGTTTTCTCTTCAATTACATTAGTTTTATTTTGAAATAATTTGTTATTTAAAATTTTAATAACAATAATTCCAACTAAGAAGATAACACCTAGAACCATAAATATAATTGGCATTACAATACTAATTTCTGGTGAAACTGTTGTAGAAAGAAGTTTCTCATAAATATAAGGAACACAAACTAAATCAACGATTAATAAAATAATTCCAATTAAGATTAAAGAGATACTTGCTGTAAACCCAGATGTTATTGCTTTTTTACTAAATGAATTTCCAAAATGAATTAATGATTCGTTAATAAATCTAATTAGAGATTCGACAAATGATAAAACAAATGCGACTAAGAAAAATACACAAATTGTATTACCAACATAATTTAATACAAATTCATTCCACATATCATCTGTTGCATAAGGGTATAAAGAAATACCTAAACTAGTTAATTGCCCATAATATGGTTGAATGCCAGAAGAAAGACTACTTTCTTCCATTGTAAGACTATATAAACCTAATCCAAATAAAGATAAAGAAACGATTCCAATAATGGTAATTACACTACTAGAAATACCTGAGAATAAATATCCTTTTAAATTACCATTATATCCTTTAACAATACCATTTAAGACTAAGCTTGCTAATAAGAATATAGCACCAAGAATAATTCCAGCAATAGTCGCACCATTTAAACTATAACCAATACTTATTCCACTTGTGTTTGTTTTTGTTGCAATAAATAACATGAAAATACAAGCTAAAGCTAAATAAATAAAGTAAGCATTAATTCCGTATTTTGTTAAATTTCCATCTTTTTCTTTGATGTATTTAATACCAGCCTTAATAGCAAAAGCTATATTTATAATTGTAAATACAAAAGCTAGAATTATAACTATTAAGCCTAATAAACTAGAAGGTAAAATTAATTCACTTGCATCAGCAGTTCCAATAACTTCAAATGCATCTGAGAAAAAGTAATAAATATTTAATTGAAGACCTGTATCAGCAGAAGCTCCCCCTGAACTAATAGTAGGTGTAGCACCAACTAAGAAAACGAATATTGTTGAAAATAAAATTACTAAGCAGGTAGATATTTGTGAAATTAAACTAAGGATACTTTTAACTTTAGTTTTAGGTTTACTTGAAACTTTATTTTCACTTAAAGAACTAGAAGTTTCTTTGTTAACAGAAGCCTTAGTATGTTTTGCTAATGCTTCGTGTTTAGTTTCATTTTCCTTGCTTAATTCAGCTTCCTTTTTAAAAGGTAAGTTTTTTTCAACAATTGCATTGCGGTTAGAACCACAATAAATACAATATTCGCCATCAGCTGGAGTTAATTTTCCACAAGTTGGACAAATACTATTGCCATCAAGCCTTCTACCACATTTTTTGCAAAAAACTGCATCTTGTTGGTTTTCTTGGCCACAGCGTGCACATATCATATGTATCATTCCTCCTGATTTATTTATTATAAAGCTCGGTATTGTCAAATTCAATTTTTGATATTTTTATTTATATTTTATACATCTTATTATTGTCGATATTATCTTATTAAAATAAAACATGTTAAGAAAATATTTTCAAAAAAATTAGCACTCTCTATTGACAAGTGCTAAAAAATATTTATAATTATTGCTTGTAGGAGGTAAAGTAAAATGATGAATAACGGAATGCAAGATTATCAAAATGATGAAAACATACTCCAAAAATTTGGGCGCCTTATTACTGAAGAAGTAAAAAATAATAAAGTGGACCCTGTTATTGGAAGAGATGAAGAAATTCGTAAAATAATAACTGTTTTAGCTAGAAAAACTAAGAACAATGTTATTCTTTTAGGTGAGCCTGGTGTTGGTAAAACAGCGATCATTGAAGGACTTGCTCAAAGAATTGTTAATAATGATGTACCTCAAACTTTAAAAGATAAGGAAATTTTTGAACTTGATATGGGAGCTCTTATAGCAGGAGCAAAATATCAAGGTGAATTTGAAGAAAGACTCAAAGCAGTTTTAAACAAAATTAAAGAAAGTAATCATAAAATCATAATGTTTATTGATGAAATTCACCTTATTGTAGGGGCAGGTAGAACTCAAGGAGCAATGGATGCTTCAAATATGTTAAAACCAATGCTAGCTAGAGGTGACATCGATTGTATTGGTGCTACTACTTTAAGTGAGTATCAACAATACATTGAAAAAGATAGAGCTTTAGAAAGACGTTTTCAACCAATTATGGTTAATGAACCTTCTAAAGAAGATACTTTGTCTATTTTAAGAGGATTAAAATCAAGATTTGAGTCACATCATGGTGTTAAAATTACAGATAATGCTTTAGTTGCTGCTGTTAATTATTCTACAAGATACATTACTAATAGATTTTTACCAGATAAAGCAATTGATTTAATTGATGAGGCGTGTGCTGAAACTCGTGTAGAAATTGAGTCTATGCCAAGTGAACTTGATGAAGTTAATCGTAAAATTAGACAACTTGAAATCGAAAAACTTGCTTTAGAGCAAGAAAAAGATGAACAATCTCAATTAAGATTAAATAAATTAATAAAAGAATTAAATGATCTTAAAAATGAGTCTAATGAATTAACTAATAAATGGAAGAAAGAAAAAGAAGAAATTACTAGATTAAAGGAATTAAAGTCAAAATTAGATAAATTAAATTTTGATCTTAATCAATCTTATAATGCTGGTGATTTTAAAAAAGCTAGTGAGATACAATATCGTGAGATTCCATTAGTAAAAGAAGAGATTAATAAAATTGAACTTGATGAAAAATCTACAAAAAGAATACTTTCTGATGAAATAACTGAAGAAAATATTGCTGAAATTGTTAGTAAAATGACTAATATTCCAGTTAGTAGAATTACAAAAGGTGACAAAGAAAGAGTTCTTAACTTAAAAGAAACTTTAAGTAAAAGAGTTATTGGCCAAGATGATGCTTTAACTTTAGTTAGTGATGCGATTCTTAGACAAAGAGCTGGAATTAAGGATCAAAATAGACCAATTGGTAGTTTCTTATTTTTAGGTCCTACTGGTGTTGGTAAAACTGAAGTAGCTAAAGCTCTTGCTGAAGCTTTATTTGATAGTGATACGCATATTATTAGATTAGATATGAGTGAATACATGGAGAAATATAGTGTAAGTAGACTTCTTGGTGCTCCTCCAGGATATGTTGGATATGAAGAAGGAGGTCAACTTACTGAACCTGTTAGAAGAAATCCATATTCTATTGTTTTATTTGATGAAATTGAAAAAGCAAATCCAGAAATATTTAATGTTTTACTTCAAATAATGGACGATGGAAGATTAACTGATTCTCAAGGAAGAGTAGTTGATTTTAAAAATACGATTATCATTATGACTAGTAATTTAGGTAGTGAGGAAATTCTTCATGGTAATAAAGATGAAGTATTTAATTTATTAAGAAATTACTTTAAACCTGAATTTTTAAATCGTATTGACGAAGTAGTTTACTTCAATAGTTTAACTAAAGACGTTCAACTTAAAATTGCTGATAAATTATTAAATGATCTTTCAATTCGTTTAAGTAATGAATACTATCAAGTAATATTTAATAAAAATGTTAGCAAATATGTTCTTGATAAAGCTTATTCAAATGAATTTGGTGCTAGACCATTAAAGAGATTTATTCAACATAATATCGAAACAGTTTTAGCTAGAAAAATAATAAATGAAGAAATAAAAGTTAACACACCATATGAAGTAAATATCGTTAATGAAGAATTAATTATTAAACCTCTAAAAAAATAAAAAACCTTCAAAACTAGAATATTTTTAGGAAAAATGACTTACAATTTAATTAAAGTAAGTCATTTTTTGTTGTAATGAAAATTTACATTTTAATTACATTTGTAAAATTTTTGATAGTTTTTATTATTTTAGTTTGATAATATTTTGTCGTATGAATTTCCAGGACATTTTTGTTTTGATGAGTGAATACCCTATATTAATACTTTGCTTGTTATTGGTATTAGGTGTCGTATTCGTTAATGGATGGACTGATGCTCCTAATTCTATTGCAACCTGTATTTCAACAAAAAGTATTAAACCTAAATATGCATTAATAATGGCGGCTATATGTAACTTACTTGGTGTTCTTGTAGCTTTTTTCTTTTTAGATGCCGTTGCTTATACAATTCAAGATATGGTTGATTTTTCGATGGCTTCTCCTAGTGATGCTTTAGTTGCTTTAAGTTCAGGGATGTTAGGAGTTTGTGCTTGGGGAGTATTAACTTGGTATTTTGGAATTCCATCAAGTGAATCTCATAGTTTAATTGGTGGATTAACAGGAGCAGGGCTTGCTTGTATGACATTAAATTTAAATGTTTCTATACCATTTGGGCCAACAAGTAGCTGGGCTTTAACTTTATATGGCTTATTTGGTTCAATATTATTTGGCTTTTTTGTTGGTTTAGGTTTTACTAAATTAATCCAATTTATTTTTAAAAAAGTTAATAGAAGTAAATTAAGGAAACCATTTAGATATGCTCAAATTTTTAGTGGCGGATGTTTAGCATTTGCTCATGGAGCTCAAGATGGATTGAAGTTTGTTGGTATTTTTGTTATGGCAATTAATTTTGCAGCTAGTGCACATAATTTAAATGTCGGTTATGAGGAAATAGTAATTTTAGAAGAATTAGGAAATAATTTATGGTGGGTTGCAGCAATTGTTGCTTTAGTAATTGGTGCTGGAACTTGTATTGGAGGATTTAAAATTATTAAAAAGATAGGACAGGGCCTATCAAAAATGGAATCTTATCAAGGATTTTGCAGTGATTTAACTAGTGGTGTTGGTATTATTTTAGCTAGTGCTATTGGTTTACCTATTTCGACAAGTCAGGTTGCAACTAGTTCTATTTTAGGAGTTGGAGCCGCTAAAGGAATTAAAAGAGTTAAATGGAAGGCATTTATTGAGATGGTTATAACTTGGGTATGTTGTTTCCCAGGAACTATTTTAATTGGTTATATTTTTACACTTATTTTCTTATCAATACCAGGCTTAGGAGGTTAGTAGATTATGAAAAAGAGATCAAATTTTTTCTATGATTCATTTGTTGAACAAATTAATTATGCTGTTAAAGCTATGTCTATCTTAAAAGAAGGTTTATTAAATTTTGATGGTATTGATACTTTAACTTTAAAAAATAATGTTCATGAAGTTGAACATAATGCTGATATTATGAAGCATCAGTTAGAGGAAAAACTTGCTAAAGAATTTATAACTCCAATTGACCGTGAAGATATTTTTGTTCTTTATGATAATATTGATGATTTAATTGATGCTATTGATGAAGTTAGCTATAAGATCTATTTAAGAAATTATAAGTCTCTTCCTAATAATATTGAATTATTTATCAATAAATCATTGGATGCTGTTAATTATTTAAAAGATGTTTTAGCATCTTTTAAATATATTGATGATAAGAAAATTATGGATCCTCTTTTAAGTAAAGTAATTGAAATTGAAGAAGAAGTAGATAAACTTTATGAAGAAAATGTCCATCATTTATATTTAAGTGAACTTGATTATAAAGTAACAACTACTTTTGAAAAAGTATATGGATATTTTGAATACATTACTGATAAATGTCGCGATGTATGTAAAACAATAAGTGTTATTATGTACAAAAACTTGTAAAATAGTTGAGTTTTGCAAGGATTTTGAATTCTTATAAAAAGTGTTTGCAATTAATAATTATTTATATTAATATTATTAAGCACACATAAGTGGAGTAATACCCAAGTTGGTGAAGGGGCTTCCCTGCTAAGGAAGTAGACGGCGTAAGTCGTGCGAGAGTTCGAGTCTCTCTTACTCCGCCAAAATGAAGATTAGTTCGACTAAGGTCGAACTTTTTATTTGCGTAATAGATTAAGCGTTTTTGAATTTGAACCTTCGTGAAATGATAGTAATAGTCTAAGTATAATAATTGAATCTATTTAGTTTTAAAATCTAATAATCATATCTTTTAAAAATAATTATTATAGTTATTCTATTACATTTAGCTTTAAAATAAATAAAGAATAAAAAATTGGAGTTCCACTAAAATCTTTATTTACTAATTTAAGAGCAAGAAAATATTTAGGATCAACATTAAAAGGACTATTAATATTAAATAACAATACTTCAAGAAAGTTAAATTTCTTATAAAATTTAGGATCTCCTAATACTAAAATTAATGGATAATTTAACTTTTTAATTTCATTTATTGAATAGTTTATTAATAAAGTTTCTAGGCCATTATTTTGACATTTTTCACTTATTGCAATAGGAGCTAACACTAAAATTGTTTCATTATTTAATGCCATTTCCGTAAATAATAAATAGCCGATACTCTCATTATTAAGTTTTAAAATAAAGATTAGATTAATAATATAATTTGAACTATTTCTTAAATTTGAAACTAATATATGTTCATCGTGATTTATAAAGAGATGATCTTTAAAACTTCAACTAATAAATCATTAATTTTTTATAGTCATTAATATTTTTTTACTATTTTTATATCGTTAATTAAGCGATTATTTTTCATAAAATTATCATAACATTTTTATTCAGATAACTTATAATAAATTCATGAACGAATTAAAATATAAAATTATATAAATTACTAATAATAAAGATTATATTATTAAAGCAAGTGAATTTTTCCATAATGTTTGGAATATTGATATTAATGAATATATTTTAAGTATGAAAGAATCTTTAAATAAGAAATTAGCTTTTCCTAAATGGCATATTGCTTTAATTAATGAAGAAATAATAGGAGGAGTAGGAGTAATATTTAATGATTTTCATAAAGAGAAAGATTTATATCCTAATATTTGTGCTTTATATGTAAAAGAAGAGTATCGAAATAAAAAAATCGCTACTAATTTAATCAATAAAGTTTGTAGCGATTTAATTAGTTATAAAATTAATAAAGTATATCTAATAACCTCTCATACTAATTTTTATGAAAAATTAGGATTTAAATATTTAAAGGATGTTCATGAAGAAGATGATAATTTAATTAGAATGTATGTTAAAGATTTAGTTAGCTTTTAAGATATTTCTAGCTAATTCAATTTCTTCATTAGTAGGTAATCTTGTATTAATTAACTTATATTTAATATTTAATTCTTGATATTTAGAAATTGCTAAATTGTGATATGGAAGGACTTCAATTTTTTTAATATTACTTAAAGTATCAAGAAATTTTCTTAACTTTTTTAAATCATCAATATTTAAAGTTAGTCCTGGCACAATTACATGTCTTATCCAAACTGGAAAGTTCAATTTATTTAAAAAACCTGCTAGATCTAAGATATTTTTATTAGTTTTGCCAGTTAATTTAATATGTTTTTGTTCATCGATTTCTTTAATATCTAATAAAATTAAATCAGTATAATCTAAAAGTTCTTTAAATTTATTTAACCAATTTATATTATTTTCTTCAAAAGGTCCACCAGAGGTATCAATACATGTATTGATACCATATTTTTTAGCTTCTTTAAATAAAGATATTAAAAAGTCAATTTGTAAAAGTGGTTCACCTCCACTAACAGTAATTCCACCTTCATTACCCCAATATTCTTTATAGCGTAAAGCTTTATTTATTAATTCAGTTGAATCAATTTCATATCCTTTATTTAAATCCCATGTTTCAGGATTATGACAATATAAGCAACGAAATTGACATCCTTGAGTAAAAATTACAAATCGAATACCAGGACCATCAACTGATCCAAAAGTTTCTATTGAACTTATTCTTCCTTTCATTTTTATAAAGTCTTATGGCATGTACGAGCAATAACATCTTTTTGTTGCTCTTTAGTTAAATCAATAAATTTAACAGCATATCCTGAAACTCTTATTGTAAAGTTTTGATATTCTTCTTTTTCAGGATGTTCCATAGCATCAATAAGTTTCTCTAAACCAAAAACATTAACATTTAAATGATGTGCTCCTTTAATAAAGTAGCCATCAAGTAAACTTACTAATGTTTTAATTCTTTCTTCCTTTGTATGACCTAAAGCACTAGGAGAAATAGTTTGAGTATTAGAAATTCCATCTAAAGCAAATTCATAAGGGAGTTTAGCAACAGAATTTAAACTTGCAAGTAAACCATTTTTTTCTGCTCCATAAGATGGGTTTGCTCCTGGAGAAAGTGGAACAAAAGCTTTTCTTCCATCAGGAAGAGCTCCAGTAAATTTACCATAAACTACATTTGAAGTAATTGTTAAAATAGAAGTAGTTGGTTCACTATTTCGATATGTGTGATTACTTGCAATTTTGCGCATAAAAGTTTTAAGTAACCAAATTGCAATATCATCAGCTCGATCATCATCATTTCCATAACGAGGGAAATCACCTTCAACTCGATAATCAATAGCTAAACCATTTTCATCACGAATTGTTTTTACCTTTGCATATTTTATAGCGCTTAAACTATCAACGACATGAGAAAATCCTGCAATGCCAGTGGCAAATGTACGTCTTACATTAGTATCAATTAAAGCCATCTCTAATGCTTCATAATAATATTTATCATGCATATAGTGAATTAAATTTAATGTATTGACGTATAAAGAAGCTAACCAGTCCATCATTAAATCAAATTTATGTATTACTTCATCGCAATTTAAATATTCGCTTGTGATAGGCGCTATTTCTGGCCCAATTTGTTCTTTACTTTTTTCATCAACTCCACCATTAATTGCATAAAGTAAACATTTTGCTAAGTTAGCTCTAGCTCCAAAAAATTGCATTTCTTTACCGGTTTCAGTAGCACTAACACAACAGCATATCGAATAATCATCCTTCCAAATAGGACGCATAACTTCGTCATTTTCATATTGAATTGAACTTGTATCGATGGATATTTTGGAAGCATATTTTTTAAATGCACTTGGTAAACTATGCGAATATAAAACAGTTAAATTTGGTTCAGGAGAAGGACCCATATTTTCTAATGTGTGTAAGAAACGGAAATCGTTTTTAGTAACTAATGTTCTACCATCCATCCCCATTCCGCCAACTTCTAAAGTTGCCCAAACAGGATCTCCAGAAAAAAGTTCATTATAAGAAGGGATCCTAGCAAATTTAACCATTCTAAATTTCATTACTAAATGATCAATTAATTCTTGAGCTTCTTTTTCAGTTATTAATCCTTTTTTTAAGTCTCTTTCAATATATATATCTAAGAAAGTAGAAATTCTACCAACAGACATTGCTGCCCCATTTTGAGTTTTAATAGCACCTAAATAGCCAAAATAAAGCCATTGAACTGCCTCTTTAGCATTACTTGCTGGTTTTGAAATATCATAGCCATAATCATTAGCCATAATTTTTAATTCTTTTAAAGCTTTAATTTGATCAGCAATTTCTTCTCTTAGACGAATAACATCGTCAGTCATGACCTTGCCAGTATAAAATAGATCCTCTTTTTTCTTTTCAATCAAAAAATCAACACCATATAAAGCAACTCGACGATAATCTCCAACAATTCTTCCTCGACCATAAGTATCTGGTAAACCAGTAATAATATGAGAATGACGTGCTTTTTTCATCTCAGGAGTATAAGCATCAAAAACGCCTTGATTGTGTGTTTTATGATATTTGGTAAAAATTTCTTCTAAAGATGGATCAAGTTTATAACCATAAGTAACTAAACTTTCTTCAGCCATTTTAATGCCACCATAAGGCATAAAAGCTCTTTTTAAAGGCTTATCAGTTTGTAAACCAACAACCTTTTCAATTGAAGGATCCTCAGGATTTAGATAAGAGGCTTTATAAGCAGCAATTGAAGAAACAACATGTTCCTCCATATCTAAAACTCCACCTTTTTTTCTTTCCTCAATTTGTAAGGCCTTTAATTTATTCCATAAATAAGTCGTATTTTCTGTTGGACCTTCTAAAAAAGATTCATCACCTTCATAAGGAGTATAGTTTTTTTGAATAAAATCTCGAACATCAACTTCAGTTTCATAATGTCCGCCTTTAAATCCTTCCCACTCTTTAAACATAATTTTTACCCTCCTTTAATCGTTAAGATTTTATATGAAAATAGTTAAATTATCTATTAATATGCAACTCGTTTACATTAATAATATTTTATAAGTAAATAAAATATTTCTTTGCTTAAGAATTATTATAAGTCTTAAATTAAAAAATAGTAATATATTTTTAAGTAAATTTAAAAAATAAATTCTTAAAAACCCTGCAAAACCTTAATATTTTTTAGAAAATAAAAAATAATAATGCAAAAAGATTTAAAAAGATATATTATTAACAACTGGGTGGTAGAGAACTATCTGAGATAAGCGTGAAACTCGCTTGACCGTACCTGATCTAGGTAATGCTAGCGTAGGAATCTTTTTAATTGAATTCTACCTAGCGGTAGATTTTTTAATTTAAAAGGAGGTTTTATGGAAAAATTAAAAAAGCTATTCGCTTATATTGGTAAAGAAGTATTATTCACTATATTTACTGCAATTATTCTTATTTCATTAATCGCACCAATTTTTGACTTAAGCTTAGAAGCTGATGGTGTAAAAACAGAATTTAGTATTACTTTCTTAGATTTATTTATTGGAAATAATATTGGTTATATTGATCTTAGTATTGATTTTGTTACTAGCGCAATTATTACTATTTCGTTAGTGAGTTTAGTTCTTGTCTGGATTAACTTCTTAATTAATAAAGTTTATAAAAAAGATAATAATTTAATCAGTAAAATTAATAGTTTTATTCTCATTATTGCTATTATTTTACTTGCTGTTAGTAATTTAATTTTTGCTGAATATTCTTATATTAAAGATGCTGGATATAAGGTTGAATTTAACGATATTGGTTTTATAATTTATTTAATTTGTTTAGGTGGAATGGCTCTAATTTCATTAAGTGATATTTTTAAGAAAGTCCATTATGATACTCATGAAATTGTTGAAATTTCAATGCTTATTTCTTTAGCTATTGTTTTAGATAAATTTGCTTCTATTGACATTGGGGCTACTGGTGGTAGTTTTAATTTTAGTGGAATCCCACTTTTATTAATTGCTGTTAGATATGGTGTAACTAAATCTCTTATAAGTAGTTCAGTAGTTTTTTCAATCTTAACTTGTTTACTTGATGGTTATGGTTTACAAACTTTACCATTTGACTATGTAATTGCTTTTAGTGGCTATGCTTTTGCTGGATTAAGTTATAGCTTAATTGATAAATATTTATTTAAGAATAATTCTAAAAAAGAAATAATTAACATTATTATAAGTATGGTAATTGGTGGAATTGGTGTTCTTCTTACAAGAATGATTGGTTCATCAATCTCTTCGATGATTTATTATAATTATAGTTTAGAAGCAGCATTAGCTTACAATATAGTTTATGTTGGTCCAAGTGCTGCAATATGTGTAGTTGGTGGAATTATTCTTAGTGGTCCTTTAGCATTAATCAATAAACTTTATCCTGTAGATCGCTATAAGAAAAACATCACTAAAGTAAATAAAGAAGAAGAAAACATTGTCGAAGAAAAATAAATTAAATTTATAAAGAAAAAAACACTCCTATTGTTTATAATATAAACAATCACGAAAGGAGTGTTTTTATTTATGGGTTTAAAAAAGTATGATGAAGAAGAAGTAAAAGCTAAAGAAGAAGAGATTGAAGCTAAACTTATTCAAGAAGATCAAGATGAAGAGGATGAAATTATCGACGAACCTCTTACTGAAGAAGTAATTGAACCTGATAGTGATGAAGCTATCGTTTTAGATAATATTAAAAATAAGATTAACGAAGAACGTAAAAAATATCTAGATTATTATAATAAGCAAAAGTTGATGCGTCGAATTTCCACAATTATTATTGTTTTAATCTTAATTGGTGCTTTTGCGATGGTCTTATGTAGTGATTTAATGGGTGGAGTTGGAGTTTATGTTGGTTTCCCACTTGCTATTTTAGCAATTATCGCTGCTTATGTTGTAAGTAAAATTTCTAGAAATAAACTTTCGAATGAAGCTCAAAAATATATGGCTAATTTATATAGTATTTCTAATCAATATATTTTTGATGGAATTAATTTAGCTGATTATGATTTTAATATAAGTAAGCAATTAGAGATGTCTAATTTTATAAATTGTCATTTTTATAAAAATATTAAAAACACTAGAAGTAGAAATTTTGTTAGTTTTTTATATAAAGGATATGAATTTACTGCTTGTGATTTAGCAGCTAGTGTTATTATAAAAAATAAGACTAGTCCGATGTTTTTAGGTAAATTTTATTCTTATTCTTTTTCAAAATATCAAAAAGAAGATGGTGTAATTACTTTTCAACTTAAAGGAAAAGAACTTTCTAGACCTTTAGATGATATTGAAGATTTAAAGCTTCAAGAAGAAACTAAAAAATATGTTATTTATTCAAATGATGATGAGTATAAAAAGATTTTAAAAGATAGCATTATCAAAAATTTATGTCAATTTAGAATCGATAATACTTTAATTGATGTAATTGTTTCAATTAGACCTTCACATATTGATATTGGAATTGATTATAGTGATGAATTTATGAATGTTCCAGTTGAAAGTGAATTTAATATTGAAGACTTAAAAAGAGCCAAAAGAGATTTTAATAAGGTAATTAATATTATTGAATTAATTAATAAAAATTAATATGTCAGATATTTTAAAGAAGTGGATAGAAGTTCAAGGGTATAAACATGATGGAAGAATGCATCGCATTTGGGATAGTGTTTTTGTTATCGCTGAAACTAATGAATATATTGTTACAGCAAGTAAAAGGACAAAAGTAATTGAACATGATTTCCGAATTTGGTATACCAAAGAACCTGCTATTATGATCTTCTTTAAAGATTCGTGGTTTAATGTAATTGCTATGTTTAAAAAGATTGGATTAACTTATTACATTAATCTTGCTTCCCCGTATATATTAGATAAAAATAAAATCAAATATATCGATTATGATTTAGATTTAAAGTTATTTCCTAATAAAACTATAAAAGTTATTGATGTGAAAGAATACGGGTACCATCGAAAAAAATATAATTATGGTGAAGAAATTGATAAAATTTTACGTTTTAATTTAAAAGAATTACCAGGAATTATGAAAGAAGGTAAATTTCCATTTCTTGATGAACAAATTAAAGAGTATTATGAGGAATTTTTAAAGGTTACGAAGAAATAAGTATGAAAATAATAATAATTAGTAAAAATGTAAATGAAACAATATCTTTAGGAGAAAAGATTGCTAAATTTTTATTTAAAGGAAGTGTTATTACTTTAAATGGAGATTTAGGAGCTGGCAAAACAACTTTTACTAAGGGTATTGGGAAAGGATTAAATATTAAAGAAGAAATTAATTCTCCAACATTTAATATTTTAAAATGTTATTTCAATAAAAATGGTTTAAACATGTATCATATAGATGCTTATCGATTAGAAGATGTTCCTAATGAAAATAAAAATATCGGTTTAGAAGAAGTTATTGAAGGTGATGGAGTAACCTTAATTGAATGGGATAAATTTATTAAAGAATTTATTGATTATGATTTAAGTTTAAATATTGAAATATTAATTAATGAAGATAATACCCGTAAATTTATTATTGAATCAAAAAATAATCAATATTCGATGTTATTTGAGGAGTTAAAAAATGATTAGTTTATTACTTGATAGTTCAAATACTTATTTAAATGTTGCTTTAGGTATTAATAACAAAATCGTAAGTAAAATTAGTTATGAATGCTTTCAAAGGCAAAGTGAAATGATGATTCCAGAAATACATAACATTCTTAAAGAAAATAATATTGATCCAAAAGATATTAATGAAGTTTTAGTTACATTTGGACCTGGAAGCTATACTGGATTAAGAATTGCTTTAACAATTGCTAAAATCTATGCATATAGTTTAAATATCCCATGTTATACATTTTCAAGTTTAGAAGTTCTTCAAAAAGAAAATACTCCTTCTATATGTTTAATGAATGCTAGAAGTAAAAGAAGTTATTTTGGAGTTTATTTAAATAATGAAGTACTTGTTAAAGATCAAGTTCTCACTAACTTAGAAGTTCTTAATTATATTAATGAACATAATGATTATGCTTTATGTGGTGAAGTTAATTATCTTAATTTAACTTCAAATGGAGATGACATCTTTTTAAATATGATTAGATTAAAAGATGAAAAACATTTAGTAAAAGATATATTAAGTTTAAAAGCAATTTATTTAAAAGATTAATTTATGGATATATTAAAAGTAAGTCATAGTGATTTAGATAAAATTTTAGAGATTGAAAATGAATCATTTATTAAACCTTTTAAAAAGGAAAATTTTTTATATGAACTAAATGAAAACCCTTTTTCTCGTTTTTATAAATTAGTTATAGATAATGAAATTATTGGTTTTCTTTTACTTTATGTTACTTTTGATAGTTCCTCTATTGTCCAAATTGCAATAAAAAAAGGTAAAAGAAATCAAGGTTTTGCATGGTTTTTACTTCAAAATGTCGAAAAATTATTAATTAAAGAGGAAGTAAATTTCATTACTTTAGAAGTTAGAGTTTCAAATATTCCAGCTAGAAAGTTATATAAGAAATTAGGATATGAAGAAATAAATATTAAGAAAGGATACTATGAAGATGGTGAAGACGCCATTTATATGGTAAAAGGTATTTAAGATGGATAAAATAATTTTAGCGATTGAAAGTAGTTGTGATGAAACAGCATGTGCAATTATAAAAAATAATGAATTATTAGCAAATGTAATTTCTAGTCAAATTGAAATTCATCAAAAATACGGTGGAGTTATGCCTGAAATTGCTAGTAGATTACATTTAGAAAATATTTTAGTTGTTATTAATGAGGCTTTACATAAGGCTAATATCAGTTTAGATGATGTTAGTGCTTTTGCAGTTACTCGTGGCCCAGGATTAATTGGAGCACTTCATGTTGGTTTACAAGCTATTAAGACACTATCTTTAATTTATAATAAACCAATAATTCCAGTTCATCATTTAGCTGGGCATATTTATGCAAATGAATTTGTTAAACCACTTAATTTCCCTTTACTTGCTGTTGTTGTAAGTGGCGGAAATACTGAACTTGTTTATATGAAAGAACATTTATCCTTTGAAATAATTGGTGAAACAAAGGATGATGCTATTGGGGAAAGTTTTGATAAAGTTGCTAGAGTTTTAGGCTTACCTTATCCAGGAGGGGTTGCAATTGATAAACTTGCTAAGTTAGGAAAACATACTTATTCTTTACCAACTCCATTAAAAGATGGTAGTTTAAATGTTTCTTATAGTGGACTTAAAACTGCAGTAATTAATTTAGTTCATAAAGAGAAACAAAATGGACGTGAAATTAATATTAATGATATGGCAAAAAGTTTCCAGGATACCGCGATTAATGAATTATTAATTAGAGTAAAGAAAGCAACTTCAATTTATAATGTTAAACAAGTTGTTTTAGCTGGTGGAGTTAGTGCTAATTCTTATTTAAGAAGTGAAATTTCTAGAATGTATGAAAATAGTGGAATTGATGTCATTATTCCTCCATTATGGTGTACAACTGATAATGCGGCAATGATTGCTAAAGTTGCTAGTTATTTATATGACAGAAATGTTTTTAGTGATTTATCTTTAGGTGCTGATCCAAGTTGGAAAATAGAAGATTACTTAAAGTTTTAGTAAATAAGGAAAAGCATATATGAAACTTGATGTTGAAAAATTAATTAATGAATTAACAATAGAAGAAAAGGCATATCTATTATCTGGCTATACTGTTATGTCGACGATGCCAATTAAAAGATTAAATATACCTAGTGTTAATTTTAGTGATGGACCATTAGGAATAAGAAAATTAGATGAAGGTGGAAATTCTCTTAGTGGTATCACTGAATCTTTAATTTCAACTTGTTTTCCTTCACCAACAAATTTAGCAAGTTCTTTTAATAAAGAAAATTCAAAATTAATGGGAGAAGTAATTAGTGATGAGTGTAAATATTACAATATTCAAGTAATGCTTGCTCCAGCAATTAATATTAAACGTAATCCATTATGTGGAAGAAATTTCGAATATTTAAGTGAAGATCCATTTTTAACTAGTGAGATTATTAAAGGATATATAAATACATTAGAAGATAATGGAATTGGAAGTTGTTTAAAACATTTTGCTTGCAATAATAATGAGACTATCCGTTATTATGGTAATTCAATAGTCGATGAAAGAGCAATGTTTGAGATTTATTTTAAAGCTTTTCGTGATTTAACCAAAAATGGTCATCCATTTACTTATATGAGCTCTTATAATCAAATTAATGGAACGTATGCTAGCGATAATGATTTTTTATTAAATAAAACATTAAGAGATAATTTTAAATTTAATGGATTAGTGATGACTGATTGGGGAGGACTTACTTTAGATCGAGTTAGTTGCTTAATTCATGGCACAGATTTAGAAATGCCTGGAATGACTAAAGAAAATACTAATCAAATAATTGAAAGTATAAGAAATAAGACCTTAGATATTGAAGTTCTTAATAATAGTGTTTGTAATTTATTAAATTTAATTAATAAATTAGATTATACAAAACATAATGATGTTGATTTTGAAAGTCATTATGAGGTAAGTAAAAAAATAGCGACTGATTCGATAGTTTTATTAAAAAATGATGATCAAATATTACCTTTAAAGAAAAATAAAAGCATTCTTTGTGTCGGTTCTTTATTTAAAAAGAATCATTATCAAGGTAGCGGTAGTAGTTTACTTAATCCTGCTAAACTTACTAGTATTGAAGAAGCATTTATTAATAATAAAGTTAATTTTAAATATTTAGAAGGATATTTAGAAAGCGAAACTAAGATTAATAAAAAATTAGAAAAAGAAGTGCTTAAAAATGTAAATAATTATGATTATATTTTATATTTTTGTGGTTTAACTGATTATGAAGAAAGTGAAGGATTTGACCGAGAAACATTAAAATTAAACGAAAATCAAATTCATTTATTAGGAGAAATCCTTAAATTAAATAAAAATGTAATTTTAGTTTTACAAAATGGTGGGGTAATTGAGATTCCTTATAATAATGAAGTAAAAGGAATTGTTGAAACTTTCTTATTAGGTGAAGCAATTGGTGATAGCTTATATTCAATTTTATTTGGAGAAGTTAGTCCAAGTGGTCGCTTACCTGAAACATTTGTTAAATCAATGAACGATATTCCTTTTATTAATGAATTTAATAAGCAACATGAAGAATATTATAAAGAGTCAATTTATGTTGGTTATCGATATTATCAAAGTGTTAATAAGGAAGTTTTATATCCTTTTGGATACGGATTAAGTTATGCTAAATTTAGTTATTCAAATTTCAATATAGAAAAAGTAAATGATGGGATTAAAGTAAAATTTACTATTAAAAACGAAAGTGATATTGAAGCTAAAGAAGTTAGCCAAATTTATGTTTCAAAAGAAAATAGTGACATTTTTAGACCCCTCAAAGAACTTAAATTTTTCACAAAAACCCTTCTAAAACCTTATGAAATTAAAGAAATTGAAGGTTTTATCTCTTTCGAAGACCTTAAAATTTATGATGTTAATTCAAAGACTTTTAAACTTGAAGATGGAGAATATAAGTTTATTTTATCAAAGGATGCATTAAATGAAATTAGTAGTTTAAAAGTTTTTATTGAGGGTGAAAAGTTAGTTAATAAGTTTAGTAAACTAATCAATAAATATTATAAAGATCCTAAAAATTTATTGAATGTTACAGATGATGCTTATTATGAGTTATTAGGTTATAAACCTCAAAAATTAATTTTTAAAAGACCTTATACACTAGAAACACCAATAAAAGAATTTAAAACACTTTATGGTAAAATCTTTATTAAAATTATGCTTAATCAAGCTGATAAAAAACGTAAGAAAGCTAAAAGAATTAAAGATCCATTCCTTAAAGAAAGAGAATTAAAAGCAGCTGTTTTTATGAAAAAATTAACATTAGCTAATAGCTTAAGAAGCTTATGTTTTTCTAGTAGTGGTTTAATGAGCTATAACTTTATGCTTGGAATTTTAGCCTTGGTCAATAATCATCCAATCAAAGCTATTAAATATTTTATGAAAAAATCATAATAGAAAATAAATTATTTTATAAAAATAAATGTCAATAATGATATAATAAAAAGATGGAAAACAAATCTAGTATTGAAGAATTAATTAAACAAATGGAATCATTTAAACTCCCAGGGTATAAAGATTTACCTGAGATTCCTTTATATATGGAACAAGTTGTAAGTTATGTTAAAGAAGCTTTAGGAATTTTAGGAAATAACAATGACATATCAATCACTCCATTTATGATAAATAATTATGTCAAAGCAAAAATCATTGATTCACCAAGCGAAAAGAAATATAACCAAAGACATTTAGGCTATCTAATTGCAATATCTTTACTTAAATCTGTAGTGAACATGAAGGATTTAGCCACTTTTATTGATATAGACCGTAGTGAAATTTTAAAGAAAAATAATAGTGATACTTTCTTATATGATGTTTTTAAAGAATTGGAAGAAGATGCTTTGCATAATGCCATTCATAAAGTAAAAGTCTTAAATGAAGTTTTTAAAAAGTCTGCAAAAAAGAATAAGAATAAGAAAGAAAATTCTGAAGAAATAGAAAAAGCAAATTTATCATATATTGCTTTAAGACTTTATGTTGAAAGTGAAGCTAATAAATTAATTGCTGATATGATTATGCAGCAAATAGGTCAAGATACATTTAAAAATCTTGATACTTCAAAATATGATCGAAAGAAAATCGGCGTAGAAGCTAAAAAACTTCGTGATAGAGAAAAAGGAGTTAAAAAATGAGAGTATTAGTTACTGGTGGTTTAGGTTTTATTGGTAGTCATACTGTTTGTGACTTACTTGAAAGCGGTTATGATGTAACAATTATCGATAACTTATATAATTCAAAAGAAGTTGTTCTCGAAAGAATTAAAGAAATTACTGGTAGGGCTCCAAACTTTTATAAATTTGATGTACAAAATAAAGAAAAATTAGAAGAAGTATTTAAGAAAGAAAAAATAGATGCAATAATTCATTTTGCTGGCTATAAAGCAGTAGGAGAAAGTGTTGAAAAACCACTTGAATATTATGAAAATAACTTAGATACTACTTTTGCCTTATTATGGATGATGAAAAAATATGGTACTAAAAATTTTGTTTTTAGTAGTAGTGCTACAATTTATGGAGTTCCTGATAAGGTTCCTTTAAAAGAAACAGATCCAAGAAAAGAAGCAACATCTCCTTATGGTGAAAGCAAGGTTATGATTGAAAGAATATTAGAAGATGTAAGTCATGTTAATAAGGATTACAATATCGCTATTTTAAGATATTTTAATCCAATTGGCGCACATAAGTCTGGATTATTAGGTGAAGACCCTAATGGTATCCCTAATAATTTATTACCATATATAAATAAAGTAGCTGTCGGCGAACTTAAATATTTAAATGTTTTTGGAAATGACTATCCTACAAAAGACGGGACAGGTGTTAGAGATTATATCCATGTTTTAGATTTAGCTAGAGGCCATGTTTTAGCTTTAAAGAAACTTGAAACAAATCCTGGATTAGTTATTTATAATTTAGGAACTGGAAAAGGTACTAGTGTTTTAGAGATGATTAAAGCTTATGAAGAAGCAACAAATATTAAAATACCTTATGAAATTAAACCACGTAGAAGTGGAGATGTTGCTATAAATTATGCCGACTGTTCTAAAGCAAATATTGAATTAGGTTTTAAAGCTAAGTATACGATTAAAGATGCCTGTTTAGATGGTTATAATTATCAATTAGCTGAAGAAAAAAGAAAAAATAGTTAAATTTTGCAAGGTTTTTAATATAAATTTAAAATAAAAAGATATTTTATATGAGAATACTTTACGTTTTAACATCGATTCCTGGAAGTGGTAAGTCAACACGGGCTTTAAATTTTAAAGCAAATAATTTGAATACTTTTATTGTTTCTAGTGATGAGATAAGAAAAGAATTAGGCGGTTCATATCAATATTTTAAAGAGGAAGATCGAGTTTGGAGAATATTTTATGCTCGCACTAATAAATATGCTCGAGAATATAAAGATTGTAATGTAATTTTAGATTCAACAGCTATGAATGATTATTATCGAGAACTTTATTTACATAAATGCAAGGGATTTGATAAATATGTTTTAGTTTATTTTAATGTTCCTTTTAGTGTATGCCGAAAAAGAAACAAAAATAGAATGGTTGAAAAGCAAGTTCCTGATGCAGTTTTTGATAATTTTGTGAAAAATTTCAAAAAACCAGATGAGTTTATAAAAACGCTATATGATGAATATATCGAAGTAACTAACTAAATTGGCGTGTAGACAAATGGTAAAGTCACCTGTCTCTGAAACAGGGTTTGTGATGGTTCGAGTCCATCCACGCCAGCCATTCAAAAGATAACGAGATAATACCAAAAATTATCTCGTTTTTATTATATTTAGGTTCTTTTTTGATAGATTTGATTATTCAGAAGATTCCTGAACAGACATTATTAAATGACAAAATACAATTTGCAAACAAAATGCAAAAGACCCTTGTTATTCTAGTTTTAGAATATAGAATTATTACTTGTGAAAAAACAAAAGTTTCCTCTATTTAGCTTATTCTCCCGCAATAAAGAAGTCATCAAATTGGCTGTTCCAGTTTTTATCGAACTGATTTTAGGCGTCGGTATTGGCTATGTTAATCAATTTATGTTTGCTGGTGTACCTCAAGCCACCAACGCTATAGGACAGGTAAATCAAATAAGCAATATTTTTATTGTCGCGTTTAGCGTGCTATCAACATCATCTCTTATTCTTATCACGCAATTAAAAGGATTGGATAATGAAGAAGGAATTAAAAAGATTTATCCACTTACATTATTTTTAAATTTATTTATCGGAATAATAGTCTGTGGCATTCTTTTAGCTATTTCGCCCTTTATTTTTGATTGGATGCAAGTCGATGCACAAATTATTCCACTGGCTAAACTCTACTTATATATCTCAGCGCCATCTCTTGTTTTTCATTCTTTAAATCAAGCTTTTTCAAGTTTTTTACGAGCAAATAAAAAAATGGTTCAGCCAACTATTATTTCTTTTGCCACCAACATTATCAATATTGTCATTTGTGCAATTGTGCTATGGGGAATTCCAAATCTTGACATTGAAGATCAATTGATTGGTGTGGGATTAGCTACATTAATTTCTCGTTTTATCTCTTGCCTTATTTCGTATATTTTCTTTAAAGCGACAGTTAAATCAAAAATTTCATTAAGATTTCTTCGTCCATTTCCGTCTATGTTGCTTAAAAAACAACTAAAGATTGGGTTACCGACAGCTGGAGAAACTTTATCATATAATTTATCACAATTTGTTTTAGCAATTATTGTCAACTATTCTTGCACAGTTTTAGATCAAAATTTAAGAACATACATTATGACCATCACTTCCGTTATTTACTTGTTTGCAAGTGGCAGCGGAATAGCTATGCAAGTCATCGAAGGTAATCTTTTGGGCAAACAAAACAAAGAAGAAGTTCATAAACTCGTTTGTGATACAGGTAAAATGGCACAAATTGTGTCTTTTGTCATGTCACTAATTGTTTTAGGAATTGCTTATCCTCTTTTTGGAACACTAATGACTTCAGCAATTAACAACCCAGCAATCAATATCGATAATGTGGATTTTATGTACTGTGGATTAACGGCAGTTTTTTGCCTTTGTATCAACGTTGTGTTAGAACAAGGTAGAGCAACTAATTTAGTTTATGTTAAAGGATTAGAGACGGCCGGAGATATTGCATTTCCAGTGATAAGTTCTATCATCACATCATGGGTGTTTACAGTCGGAGCTTCAGCACTTCTATGTATCGTCTTCAAATTAGGTATTTATGGTGCCTTTATTGGTGCTTGCCTCGACGAATGTGTACGCGGAATTGGCTTTTATATTCGCTGGCGAAATGGTAGATGGAAAACAATTAACTTACTTAAGGGAATAAACTAAATAAAGACAATCACAATCCTTTTAAATTTCCTCATTTATATCACCTCGAAGCTATTTTAAAATGAACAAATATTTTTGTTAGGGTGTAATTTATTTACGTTTACGTAAATTTTAGTGTGCGACATAATGGTAAACGTAAATAATTAACACCCTTAAAAGAATTTTTTTAATCTCCTAGAATTACATCGAGGTGATATAAATGAGCAAATACAAAAGTGATTATGAAAGATTGGAAACTGTAAAAAAATTTAAATGTTCAAATAAATCGATTTCCCAATTTAGTAGAGATGAAAAAATTCCTTATACAACACTAAGAGATTGGATAAGGGCATTTGATAATATTGACGGCGAATTTGTTAAATTAAAGAAAGAAATGTCAAAACCCGGTGTTGTGTTAACAAATGATGATGCGACGCTTAAATTATTAAAAAATGAAGAAATATACCATAAGCATTCAAGCTTCACTAGATTTGATCACTCCGTTGTAGTTATTGAATTTGCTAAAATTAAAATTACAACTTCACTACAACAAGCTTTAGAAATTATGAGTCAATATTATGATAGATTTAAGCAAGGTTAAAAATCTTTATCTTTACACAAGCAAAGTAGATATGCGTTTTGGTATTTATGCAATTCAAAAGAGATTGGCTTTATCATTTACACCAGTTGAAATATTAGGATCTATTTTCATATTTATCTCAAGAGATAGAAAACAAGTTAAAATTTACTATGAAGATGAATATGGAAGTTGGTTATTTATAAATAAAATGAAATACTACAAAGTGCAAATAGAATCAATGCTTGAGGCTAAAGAAATTAGTAAACAAGACTTAATATATCTTTTAAAAGGGGTTGAATTAAAGTCAAAAATAGAACATCAATTTAGTGTTTAAATTAAAATTAATATAGTAGAAAAATGTGCGATTGAATCGCACTTTTTCTTTACTTTTTAGTATAAAAATGTTATAATAAATTATGCAAATTGAAGAAGCCTTAATCATCATAGAAAAGTTAAAAAGTGAACTTATTGAAACGCAAAAAGAATCTGCTAGAAAGGATTTTGTAATTGCTACTCAACGTGCATTGATTAAAAGTCTAAATTTAAAAATTAATGAAGAAATAAAAGAAAATGAATTATTAAATGAAAAGAAAAGAATTAGTGAAATAAGCAAGTTTGTTCAAAAAAATGAGCTTTTAGATAATATAATAAATGAGCCTGAAGCGATAATTAAAGAATCAAAGCCAAATAAAAAAAGAGGAATTAAAAGGTGCTCTAAAAAATATAAAAATTACAACTTTGCTCAACAAGTAACTAAAACAATTTATGAAGAGCCTGAGGAAGAAAAATGCCCAATTTGTGGTGCTGAATTAACCACGGTAACTGAGAAAACTCGTTATGAAGTTCGTTATGTTCCAGCAAAACTTGAGGTTGTTAAAATCATTAAAAGATCCAAGATATGTAAAAAATGTAATAAAAAGAATAACAAAATTTATTATAAAGTTACTTCAAAGCCTTTCCCTGGATCTATATTAACACCTTCTTTTGCTGCATGGATTATTGACCACAAATATTATTTAGGAATCCCATTTAATAAATTAGAACAATATATAAAAGATTCTCTCAATATTGAAATTTCTAAGCAGTCATTAGCTACATATGCTGCAAAGTGTTCTGCTTTGCTTGAACCAATTTTTAATCAAATGAAGTTAGATTTACTTCAAGATGCAACAAAAGTTATTCATATAGACGAAACGACATTAGTTGTTTCAAAAAAGCCAGATGAAGACAAGGAAAGAAAGAAATCTTATGTTTTTGTTTATCGTTCTAATTTATATAGTGAAAAACAAATAATGCTTTATTCTTTTAACGAAACAAGAGAAATAGCAAAGACAGCAGAATGGTTAAAAGACTTTGACGGAACGATAGTTTGCGATGATTATAGTGGATACAACACATTAAAAAAGAAAAATAATAAAATAAAACTTCAAAAATGTATGGCACATGCTCGACGAAAGTTTGCCGATATATTAAAGACAGTCAGACAAAAAGATAGAAAGGACACTAAAAGCTACGAGATTTTAGAACTATTTAGTCAAATATTTAATTTAGAAAGTCAATATAAAAAAGATGAATTAAACCCAATTTCAATAGTTCAAAGAAGAAAAAAAGATCAAATACCAATTAAAAGTAAATTAGAAAATTTAATTTTTGATGTTTCATATAACCCAAATAGTGCAATTTATGATGCTGTAAATTATGTAAAAGACAATTGGGATGATATGCGGACGTATCTTGACAATGGTTTTGTTGAACCTTCGAATAATCCTGCTGAACGCGCAGTTAAGCCTTTTGTTGTTCAACGTAAAAATTTCCAAACTTCAGGCTCATATGCTGGAGCTAGATATACAGCAAAAATATTTAGCATAATTCAAACAGCTAGAGCAAATAATCTAAACACATATCAGTATTTAAATTATATTTTTGAAAATATAAATAATCCAAATATTAAAATTGAATCGTTACTCCCATATTCGGACAAAATGAGTGAAAAATTTTCAAATAAAGCTTGCGGTCGAATTTAAGCAAATTACGAAGTTTTACGAACTTTTTTAAACTTTATCAAAAAATGTAGCTAAATTTGCACATGGTGTAAAATATTTACTTTTACACATAATGAGCATGAATTGGTAACCGTTTGTATAAAAATAACCTATAATGCAGACACATTATAGGCGTTTTTCAAGAGTGGTGACCTAGAACGGATTCGAACCGATGTATGCTGCCTTGAGAGGGCAGTGAGTTAAGCCGCTTCTCCACTAGGCCGTGCATATATTATAAACAAAACGAATATTTAATTAAATAACAAATTCTTTACATTTCCTTGATAGATTCAAGAATTTTAAATCTTTAAAATAAATAAAAGGAGATTTAATATGTATATTACAGAAGTTATTAATTATTCACCTTTAGCAAATGAACTTGCAAAGAAAATAAATGAATTGGCAAATGAAATGTATTCAAAAGGTTATGAGTTAATTACCTTTTCAGTAACTAATAGCGCAAAATGTATTGTAGTCTTTAAGAAAATAGTTTTATGAGAAAGATTATTATTTATGGTTCTAAATATGGTACTAGTAAAGAATATGCTATTTATTTAGGTTTAAAAACTAATATAACTGCCGTTAATTATAAAGATCTAAAAAATATTAATAAGTATGACACTATAATTTATGTTGGTAGCATTTATGCTAGTAATATTTTAGGATTAAGAAAAACTTTTAAGAAATTAAATAATATAAGTTATAAAAATATTTATATCATTACAGTAGGAATAAGTGAGACTAATAATCGAAATATAGATGAAAGAATTAAAAGCATAATTAAAAAAGATATTTATGATAAGGTAAATGTATTTCATCTTAACGGAAAAATTAATTATTTTACACTAAATAAAAAAGATAAATTCTTAATTTCTTTGATGTATAAAATTTTAAGTAAAGAAAATAACAATGAGTTAAAGAAAGAAAATCAAATGATATTAACAATTTATAAAAATAAAATTGATAAAATGGATTTTAATAAGTTAATTCCAGTAATAGATCTTATAAATAACAAAAAAAATGAAGTTTTGCAAGGTTTTTAGATAATATTAAAGTGTTTTAATGCTTTATATATTCCACCATTTTCAATATTATCTGTAACATAAAAGGCTTCTTTTTTAGCTTCTTCATTTCCATTTCCCATACAAACTGAATAATTAACTAACTTAAACATTGATAAATCATTTAAATCATCACCAAAGGCCATAAGATTATTTTTAGAAAAATTAAAATATTTTTTAATTGCTTTAACGCCCTTACTTTTAAGAAATTCTTTTGAAGTTAATTCAACATTAGTAGGAGTGAAACGATTAAATAATAAATTGTATTTATTAGCTAATTCTATAATTTCTAAATCTTTATCGTAATATGATATTACTTGTATAGCCAAAATTTCTTCGTTTTTATATAAAGAAATATCTAATGGATAAGGTTCATAATAAACACTATAAAACTCATTTACGATGTCCTTATCGGTTACTTTGATGTAAGTATTTTTTAAAGTAATAATATTATAACTATAATTTCTAGTATTTAAAAAAGTAAGGATTGCATCGACATCTTTTGAGTTAATAAAATCTGCATATATTATTTTATCTTTCACTAATGTAGCTCCACCATTGTTGATAACAAAACCATCAAAAGGGATTAAATTAAAGGTATTTAATTTATCTAATGCATAGTAACTTCTAGCCGAATTTATAAATAATTTTACACCTTTACTATGTGCTAAATTAAGGGCATCAACACTTAATTTATTGAAATCATGAGTTTTATGATCGAATAATGTCCAATCAAAATCTAAAAAAATTGCTTTAATTTCCATATAGATAATATATCTTATTTTGAAAATATCGCAATCAATTTAATATTAAAAATTATTAAACCCTGTTTAAGATTGATTTTATTATATTTAAAAAAAGATAAAATATTAGGATTTTGCATAGTTTTTTTATATAATTGTGATTTTTTAAAAAAGATAAATCAAAATAGTTGAGTTTTATACTCAAATTTTGAATAATATGTATATGTTTAAAAAGTTTATTAATATTTTTAAATATTACGAATGGATTTTTGTTATCACTAGTTTAATAACATTAATAACTTTGGGCATCGTTTATAAAAGTGGTGCTTTAGAATTAATATCTGTTATTTTAGGATTACTATCTGCTACTTTAAATGGTAAAAGAAAAAAATATGCTTTTTTCTTTTATACAGTTTATGTCATTTTATATGGCACTGTTTCTTTTATTGAAAAGCAATATGGAGAAGGGGTATTAAATCTTTGTATTAATTTACCAATTTATTTATTTACATTATATAAGTTTTATATTAGAGATCGAAAAAAAGAAAATACAGGTGAATTTAATATTACTTCAATAAAAAAAATTGAAATAATATTAATTATTATTTTTGTGCCTCTAGTGTGTGGACTATATGGCTATATTTTAAGTTTATTTAATTCAAAATTACCTTATTTAAATGCTTTAGCAACTGCTTTTGCAGTCGTAGCTTGTTATTTAGCTAGTAAAACTAGTTTATACCAATGGATTTTTTGGAATTTATATAGTGTTGTTCTAACAGTTATATGGACTATTAATTTTACAAGTAACGGTAGTAATGGTTTACTTTATTTAGCTCTTAATATTATTTATTTTATTATTAATATCTATTGTCTTATCATTTGGATTAATATTAAGAAAGAAAAAAATAATAATTTAATTTAATAAAAATGTTATTAACTTATTTATAGAAATTGAAGATTTGTGCTTTAAAAATGATTTTATTGTGGTAAGATTTACTCGTTATGAAATTTGAAATGTGGTCAACGTTACATATAATTTATATATTATCACCAATTATTTTATCTTTAATTTTTTATTTTGCTTTAAGAAAAACTAGTCCTAAAGTTAAGTATATTATTGGAATAATTATAGGAATTATAAATATTGGTATATTATTGACAAGAAATATTGATTTATTTTTAAAAATTGGCTGGGATAATGAAGTTATACCACTACAAGTTTGTCATTTAGGAAATATTATTGTTGGGATTGGATTAATTAGTAAAAATAAAGAATGTTTAATAATTGGTTTTTGTTTTAATTTAATTCCGGCATATGGATCAATTATTTATGCTGATTCATTAGTTAATTATCAAAGTATTCTAACAATTAGAGCGATGAGTTATATATTTGGTCATTTGTTTATTGTCGTTGGTGCTATTTATGGAATAATGATGTATAAACCTAGAGTAAGTTTTAAAAATGGTGCAATTTCTTATTCTATCGTAATTATATTAATGATATTAGCTATTATATTAAATCCATTATTTAGAACTAAATTTGGGTGGGAGGCTAATTATTTTTATATTTATAATTCTGATGGAGTTCCTTTTGAATTTTTATACGATTTAGGAAAGATGTATACTTATGGATGGTTCAGTATTAATTATGTATATGTTTTCTCCCTATTAGTAATTTTTACATTAATCTATATTGGGCTATATTGGATAATAAAATTGGTTTATAAGAAAAATAAAAATAATTTATTAATAATTTAAAAAAGTCCAGGAACTGCGAGGTTTCTGGACTTTTTATAAGGTATTTTAGTTAATTATTTAGCTTCATAAATATCTAATTCTGGATTATAGTAGAAAGTCTTTCCGTATAATGGATTGTTTTCATTAGCATTGTATCCTGTATATGTATAACCTTCATTGTTTTCAATTTTACTTAGATTAAAATAATAACCAAAATATAATATTTCATTATTAGCTAGAGGCAAGTAAATAATCATATCAATACGGAAATAGTGATAATTGGCGTCTTTAAATTCCTGAATTTCTATATTTGAAAGAGCGGTTAAATTACCAATCGAATCTCCTTTATGTAAATTTGCACCATGAATTACAATAGGATCCCTACCAGAAATAGTATAAATGAGATTATAGAAATAAGGATTAGTACTATGTTTTTGAATTAAGCCAAATCCATAAGCGCTAACATCATAATATCCATTTAAAGCGTATACTTGTGTACCATCTTCTAGTAAATAAACATTTGGTTCAATAAGCGTATAATTTAATGTACGCATATTATTATAAACAATATAATCACCATCAAGTTTTTCATAAATTGGAAAACTTAAATTAAGATTTTCAAAGTTTATAATTTCATCAGTTGGTTTATAAACTGTAAAGAAATTAGTAGAACTATTAAATAATTCCATATAATTATCTTTAGCTAATGCGCTAAATGCTGGCTCTTCTTCAATAATATGATAACCTTCAGTATCTTTATAGATAAAAGTTTTATAAGATTTTGAAGTATCGTTAGGATCTAATCTTGAAGCAAAATAGTTAGTTAAACCTTCTTCATTATTGGAACTTGTTAAAATCCAATCAGGAACATCGTGATCAAAATAACCTTTAATTGCAAAATTAGATGTTAATTTATCGACTGTAATCTCTTCATCGAACATGAATAAATCAAATCCAGGAAATACTTCAAAATATGTTCCACTAACGAGTTTATCATAATGATATATTGGAGCATAAGTTTTATTATCATATTCAAAATAAACTTTATCAAGATTATAAGAAGATGTTTTAACAAAGTAGCCATCTAAATAAATATAAACTTCATTTTCATTTGTAAAGCCACAAGTGTAAGACATATCGATTTCTTCTTTAAAAGTAATTAAAGAATTATCATTTAAATAGCCTTTATATTCACCATTAACAACAAAAGTATGAGCTTCTTCATCATAAGATGCTCTTAAACTTCCATAAAAATCAACCTTATCCATTTGTTTATATGAATCAGTTTCAATATCTAAATAATATCCATCAACGTATGAATAAGACTCCATTTTAAGCAATATTTTATCATTCTCAAAGCGATCTAAAATTTGCCAAGTATCATCTAAATAAAAATAGATTTCGTTAGCATTTGATTTAAAAGCATTTGTATGAAATACTTCACCACGAATATATTGATTATTATAGTAAATATAATTAGTGTTATTTGCTAAATAAGTATTATTTTCTTGCTTAACTAATTCAAAATAACCTCCACTTAAAGCAACATAATCGACACCACCATTATTAACAATAGAAGGAGCAAAATCACTAGATTCATTAGTTTTAATAAATTCACCATTAATTAAAACTTCCCACTGACCATTATTAATTCTAGCAATTAGTTCACTATTTTCACTATATCCATTATTACTAATTATTTCATTATTTTGATATTCTCTAACATAGGTAAAACTATTGTTTTTAATTAAATCTTCTTTTATTGAATTATCTTCATAATAAATAATTTGTGAAGTTAATTGATATGATCTTAATAGTTTATAATTTGGATATCCTTTTCCTTCAGTATTAATAATACTTCCATTAAATTCACTATTTGCAATAAAGTTATTTTTGATATCTAGGTATGTTTCTTTATCAGTTTTAATATTAATTTTTCCACCAAAATAGATTTTATTTTGATCTTTATTAATTGTTAAAGATGATTGATCATTAAAAGTGACATTTCCACCAGCTATTTCATTCCCTTCATAATAATTAGGATAAAAACCACCATCTAATTCATCTTCGATATCTTCATACTTTGGTAATTCATTTAATATAGCAAGTTCACTATTTAAGATAGCCTTAGAAGTATTAAAGAAATTAATATTACTTCCTGGTAGTATTTTAACTTTTGAATCAATAGTTAAAGTAGAGTCTTCGTATATATTAATATCTAAATTTTTCGAAATAGGGAATAAAACATTATCTGTTGAGACATTAATTATGCCAAGCTCCAAAGTCATAGAATTAGTTTTAACATCACCATAAATGTCGATTACTTCTTTATAATTTGTTTCATCACCAACATAACGATGAATTAAATAACCATCTTCACTAGTTAATTCTAATAAACCATTTTTTGCAATAATATCTTGCTTAGTGTAGTTATGAGTGCTTAAAGCATAAAGTGTACAATGAGCTCCTAAAATAGCGCCATAATTTACCTTGGTATCAACTTGTAAATAAGGTAATTTATATAACATAAAAGGAGTTTCATCATTTGCATATTTGTTTAAGCAATTAGTTCCACCATAAAAATCATTAATAGCAAAATTAGTATAAAGTTTTCCACCTTTTAATATTTCAATGGAACCAGTTTTTTCTAGGCTTGAATCAAAAATCAAGCCATTAGAATTTAATTCTCCACCATTTTCGATGATAATTTTATGTCCATTTAAATCAAGCGCAGCATAATCTCCACTAATAAAACCTTGGTTTGGATGTGATACATTATTAACAACTGCTCCAATAAGTAAAGTTCCTCTTATTGTTAAATCAGTTTCTAGTTTCAAGGTTATTTTATTATTAAAATTACTTAATTTTGTTTCCGTGACACTTTGATTATTATATTCTCTAGCATCATTTAATAATAAATGAGATTCATTATCGACTTTAGTTAAACTATGGGATAAAAATAGTATTTTATTAGTATCAATTATTGTTAAAGAAGGATCACTTACTAACTTATTACTAGTATCATAGTTAACTTGTGCTAATGGATTAATAATATTTTCTTTTCCTAATCCCTCACTTATTGCATCATATTTTTTACGATTTAATCCAAAAGTTATGAAAGTATTTGGATTATTAATTAAAGATTGATAAGGAAATGAATTGACATTTTCATTAGCATAACTTTCAAATGCCAAATTTATAATTTCACTATCTTTAAATGAATCTAAATTGAATACTAATTTTGTATCATTAATAACTAAGCGATAAAAATAAGTATTACTAAAAGCTCTTTCATCAATAATTCTTAAACTTTTAGGGAAAATTACTTCATTTATAAAATTAATATCGCTAAAGGTATCTTTTCCAACGTAGGAAAGGTTTTCGTTAAGTTCTAAATTTAAGTATATATTTTCATCTTCTGAAATATACTGCTTTAAAGTGTTTGAAATATTAGAAATTTCAGTAACATCTATATTATTAAAAGTAGAAGGAACATTGATATTATGATAAATTTCAAGAACATCTTTAGAAGAATTAATATTATAAAAAGAATTTAAGAAATTATTTTTTAATTCTTCATCACTAATTAAATTATATAAATTTATTTTTAAATCGAGAGAATAAGTAAAACCATCAATACTTGGGTTAAATACATATTTATCATTATAATTTAAGCTATTATTGATTGAACTAATTTCATAAATTTCTTTTTCAGAATTAAAAGTAATTTCGCTATATGTAATTAAATCAACTCCTCCATAATTAATGATTACCTTATTAATATCTAAAAAAGAAGTAGCATCTTCATTAAAAGTATTGACTAAATCAAAAGTATAAGAACTTTGATATTCAGGTTCACTAAATTTAAATGTATGTTCATTAAAATAACCTAAATAAGAATAAGTACCATCATCATTAATAAGTGTATATGAATCTAAATCTTTATTGTAATAAAAGTAATTACCGTTAATATTGTCCAAACTTTGATGAATTTCTTCAATTTTTTTAAGTGAATTTAACTTATTTTTTAATTCGGCATCATTAAAAATTGGTTCTTCATTTATAACACAAGAAGTAAGTAAAAGTGTAAATGAAGATAAAACTATTGTATATAAAATTTTATTATGTTTATTCATTATTTATCTCCTTTTTATATTAAATTAAATATAAAAAGGAGTCTAACAATTAAAAGCAAAATTTAAAGTTTCTTTATAAATAAGTTTACTATTTGATTTTAAATTAAATTCAAAATCGTAAAATCTGTAAATGTTAATTGATTTAATTTGATAAGAAAGTAAATATTCATAAATATATATATTGTTAATCATTAAATTAATTAAACCATTTAAAGGTTGACATAAAACAAATGTTGCTAATAATATTCCACTAGAAATTTTAGGAATAGTAAATACAATTAGTAGTTTGATATTTTTAAGTATGTCGATTATTCTAAAAATACCTTTTTTGACAATAAAATATAAGTCTAAATAATTTAGTTTATATTTATAAAAGATTAATAAAATTATTACCACAATAAAGAAAGTAATATTAGATAGTAATAAAGATTTTAGTTTCGCTTTATTAGATTTAAAGAATAAAGAAAATAAGGAAAGTAAAAACATTATTACAAAAACATAATCATTAAAAACATTTATAACATTACTTATCATATGTAAATGATATCATAAGCAAAGAAAAAAGATATATATAAAGTTTTTAAATAAAAGAATTTTGTTAAAAATAATCTAGATTTGCAGGGTTTTTGATTATTTAGAAAATAATTTATAATATTCTTTAAGCTTATTATTTCGAATTTGACTTAATCCAACAAATAAAATATCAATAATATTATGTTGAACTGTACGACTTCTAGTAGAATAAGTTTTTAAGCCTTTTCCTAATGAAGAGTGTTGAATATTAATATCGGCAATTTATCTTAATGGATTACTACCATATTTACTTATAGCAATTATTGAGATGGTAAAGTTTTAATGTAAATATTTCTTTAATAAATTTATTTCTTTACTAAAAATTAATCTTAATATCGGAAAAATTTATACTTTTTGATTTATAAGATTAAAAAAGTAATGATTATATCGATACTTTTTTATGCTTTAAATTCATTTATTAAAATAATTTAATAATTTGTTTAAAAAGTATATAATATTATTGTTAATTTCTTAAGGAGGAAAAAAAGAAATATGGCAATTAAAGTTGCAATTAATGGCTTTGGAAGAATTGGTAGATTAGCATTTAGACAAATGTTCCAAGCTGAAGGATATGAAATCGTCGCTATTAACGATTTAACAGATCCATCAATGTTAGCTCATTTATTAAAATATGATTCAGCTCAAAAAAGATATGCTTTAGCTGACAAAGTTACAAGTACTGATCATTCAATCATCGTTGATGGTCACGAAATTGAAATTTATAAAGAAAAAGATGCAGTTAATCTTCCATGGGGAAAATTAGGTGTTGATGTTGTTTTAGAATGTACAGGTTTCTATACTTCTAAAGAAAAAGCTAGTGCTCATATTAAAGCTGGTGCTAAGAAAGTTGTTATTAGTGCTCCTGCTGGTAAAGATTTACCAACTATTGTTTATGGTGTTAATGAAAAAACTTTAACTAAAGAAGATACAATTATTAGTGCTGCAAGTTGTACAACTAACTGTTTAGCTCCAATGGCAGCTGCTTTAAATGAATATGCTCCAATTCAAAGTGGTATCATGACAACAGTTCATGCTTATACTGGTGATCAAATGGTTTTAGATGGACCACATAGAAAAGGAGACTTAAGAAGAGCAAGAGCTGCTGCTATGAACATTGTTCCTAACTCAACAGGTGCTGCTAAAGCTATTGGTTTAGTTATTCCTGAACTTGATGGAAAATTAATTGGTAGTGCTCAAAGAGTTCCAGTTTGCACTGGTTCAACAACCCTCTTAGTTGCAGTTGTTAAAGGTAAAGATATTACTAAAGAAGGAATTAATGCTTTCATGAAATCAAAAGCAAGCGATTCCTATGGCTACAATGAAGATTTAATCGTTTCAACTGATGTTATTGGTATGACATATGGTTCATTATTTGATGCTACTCAAACAATGGTTGCTAAAATTGATGAAGATACTTACCAAGTTCAAGTCGTCAGCTGGTATGATAATGAAAATAGTTACACCTCTCAAATGGTTAAAACTATTAAATATTTTGCTGAATTAAAGTAGTTTAAAAAAAGAAAGGCCTGGAGTCTCTAGGCCTTTTTATATCTAAAAAGGAGATTTATTATGTTAACAGTTGAACAATTAGGAAATTTAACTGGAAAGAAAGTAATGGTTAGAGTCGATTTTAATGTGCCATTAAATGGTAAAGAAATTAGAGATGATAACCGTATTGTTAGTGCATTGCCAACTATTAAAGCATTGCTTGAAAAAGGAGCAAGAGTTGTTTTATTTTCACATTTAGGAAAAATTAAATGGGGAAAAGTAGATGATGCAGAAATTGAAAAGCAAAAAGCAAAAAACAACATGGAATATGTTTATCCACGTTTAAAAGAATTACTTCCTGAATATGAAGTTAAATTTATTAATGCTACTCATGGAACTGAACTTAAGGAAGCAATCGATAGTTTAAGTGATAAGGAAGTTTTATTAGTTCAAAATACACGTTATGAAAAAGGTGAAAGTAAAAATGATCCAGCATTAAGTGCAGATTGGGCTAGCAATTTTGACTTATTTGTAATGGATGCTTTTGGTAGTGCTCATAGAGCTCACGCTTCAACTTATGGTGTTCCTGAAATCTTAAAGAAAGAGGGAAAACCTTGTGCATTAGGTTTCTTAATGGAAAAAGAAGTTAAAAACCTTTCAAGATGTGTTAAACCAGATGCACATCCTTATGTTGCAATTTTAGGTGGATTTAAAGTTAGCGATAAAATTAAAGTTATCGATAGTTTACTTAAAAAATGTGACAAAATTTTAATTGGTGGAGCAATGAGCTATACATTCTTAAAGGCTTTAGGAAAAAATGTTGGAAATTCACCAGTTGAAGAAGATCAATTAGAATATGCAAATAAATGTTTCTCTAGTGGAAAAATTATTTTACCTATCGATACTGTTTGTGCTGATTCTATGGATGAACCTTCAGTTATTGAAATTGTTGAAGGTGATATTCCTGAAGCTCTTGAAGGATTTGATGTTGGTCCAAAAACAATTGAATTATATAAAGAGAGTATCAAAGACGCCAAAATTATTTTCTGGAATGGACCAGTAGGTGTTTTTGAAAAAGAAGAATTTGCTAAAGGCACTAAAGCTGTATGTGAAGCTATTACTTCTAATAAAAAATGCTTTAGCGTTATTGGCGGTGGTGATAGTGCTGCAGCTGCTAAACAATTTGGATATGCTAGTAAATTCTCACATGTTTCTACAGGTGGTGGCGCAAGCTTAGAGATGATTGAAAATGACGGACACCTTCCAGGAATTGATGTCATTGGAGAATAATAAATGAGAAGAAAGTTGTTACTTGGTAACTGGAAAATGAATAAAACAGTTACTGAGGCTAAAGAATTTGCTTTAAATGCTAAAGAATTAGGTAAATTAGCAAGACAAAATAAAGTTGATATGGGTGTTTGCGTACCTTATATCTGCTTAGCTCCTGTTAAGAAGATTTTAAAAACGAGTTTAATTGTCGGCGCTGAAAATTGTCACGAATTAGATCATGGTGCTTACACTGGGGAAATCTCAATTCCTATGTTAAAAGATATAGGAATTTCTTGGTGTATTATTGGTCATAGTGAAAGAAGAACTTATTATGGCGAAACAAGTGAAGCTTGTAATAAAAAATTAATAGCTTTATTAAATAATGGTTTAATTCCAGTTTATTGTTGTGGTGAAAGTCTTGAAACTTATGAAAAAGGTGAAACTAAAGCTTTTGTTGAAGAACAAATTAGAACTGGATTTAAAGATATTAGTGAAGAAGATGCCAGTAAAGTTGTCATTGCTTATGAACCAATTTGGTCTATTGGAACTGGCAAAAATGCTTCTAAGGAAATTGCTGAAGATATATGTAGTTTTATTAGAAGTATAATTAAAGATCTTTACGGATCAAAAGTTAGTAATCGTATAAGAATACTTTATGGCGGAAGTGTTAAACCAAATAATATTAAAGAGTATTTAACTCAAAAAGATATTGATGGAGCACTTGTTGGCGGGGCCAGTCTAGACGTAAATTCTTATAAAGAATTACTTACAAATTTACTTTAATTAATTATAAAACCCTGCAAAAGTCAATTATTTGCAGGGTTTTTACTTAGGAAGGAAAACTATGAATAGTGAAGAACTTTATAACGAACTCTTAAAATTTGATAAATCAAATTACAATGTAATCCTGATTGATGGACCTTGGGGTAGTGGTAAAACTTATTTGATTAATCGATACATAAAAAATAATAAAGATAGACTTAATATTTTTTATGTATCGATGCTTGGTAAAAGAAATGTTGACGATATAAATACATCTTTATATGGTGAAATTAATAAGTCAAAAGATATCCACATTAATTCAATTATTCCTAGTGCAATTAATGCTTTAAGTAGTTTAAATAACGACAATAATCTCGATTTTGTTTTAAAAATTGATAACAATAATACTAAATCTATTATTATCCTTGATGATTTAGAAAGATTTGCTAGTAGTGATTATGATTCATTTTTAAGCTATATTTCAAATTTAATATTAAGAGGAAGTAAAATAATATGCGTCAGTAATTTACTTGAATTAGGAAGTGGAGAATTATATAACTTCAATTTATATAAAGAAAAAATATTTGATAAAGTTTATAAAGCTGAATTATTTAATCAAAATGTTATCGATTTAAAATTTGGGAAATATGCAAAATATTTAGATAGTACGATAATTAATTTATTTAATAAAAATTTCCGTATTGTCGATAAAACTAATAATTTTTTTAATGATGTTATTAAAAATTTAAAAAAGAGAAAAATATCATTATCATGCTTTGATTATAAGGCATTACTATTTTATATTGTTATTATGCTTAATGTTTATTATGGTAATAAAAAATTACGTCTAGAAGATTTTTTAATTAGACCATCAAAAGAAGTTATTAATTTTAATAAACTTTCTTTTAATGAAGAAAATGACGCTTGGAGCAGTATTTTTATTTATGAGTATAGTATTAATTCTCAATATATTTATAAATATAGAAATGACTACATATTTATAAAAAGCCTTCTAAAAGCCTATTTATTTTCAAAATTTGATGATTTAATTAATTTTTATATGCATAAAGAATTTACAATTGAAGATGTTAATAAATTAAAATCATTAGACTTAGAAATGATTTTAAAATTAAATAATTTATTAAATAAAGAAAATAAAGATTTTATTTTGAACAAATTATTTTCTTTATTAGATAGTAACGAATTAATTAATAAATTCTTGAATTTCTATAAAGATAGTCTTGATGAAGAACATCTTTCTTTCTTTAACGAATTAATTAATAAGATAAATAATAATAAAGAAAAGGACTTTTTAACTAAGCTTGACATTTATTATAGTAATAAAGATTATGATTTATTATTTGATACAATTAATAATAATATCAATTTGTTAACCAATGAGATCGATCCAAAAATAAGTGAATTTTTAAAAGATCATAATTATTTAATTAATAATGATATAGATGAAATTTACTTATTAAATTATATTGAGATTATTAAACTTAGTAGTTTAAAAAATGATGTTATTAGCTATATTGAGTCTTTGGATGAAAAAACTTCCTTAACAAATGAACTTTTAAATAAGCTTAAATATATTCAAGAAGGAATAAGTGAATAATGAACGATTTTAATTTTTATAGTCCTACTAAATTAATCTTAAAAAGCAATTATTATCAAGATTTAATTGATAATATTAAAAATTTTAATCATAAAAATATTTTACTAGTTTATGGAAATCATTCTTTAAAAAGTGGTTTAATAGCTGAAATTAAAGAATTAATTAAAAGCAATATTCCAACTTCAAATATCTTTGAATTAAAAGAAGTAAGAGTTAATCCAACAAAAGAAAAAGTTTATGAAGGTATTAGTATAGCTAAAAACAATAATGTTGATTTAATTATCGCTATTGGAGGAGGAAGTGTAATTGATACTTCTAAAGCTATTGGAGTAGGAGCATTAGTAGATTTTGACTTTTATAAATTTAATCTTAAAGAAGAGATACCAAATAAGACTTTACCTTTATATGTGATTTTAACGATTGCAGCTAGTGGTAGCGAATTAAGTGATAGCTGCGTAATTAGTGATGATTTAAACAATCTAAAATTAGGTTTTAATAACGATATTGTTAGACCTAAAATTTCCTTTTTAAATCCTAATTATCTTAAGACCTTACCTTTTAAAGAAATGGCTAGAGGAATAGTTGATATTTTTATGCATACTTTTGAAAGATATATTTATCATTCAATTGATAACGGCATTAGTGATAGTTTTGCAATTGCTTTATTAAAAGAGTTAGTAATTAATACTTATAAATATCTTAAAAATCCTAAAGATTATGATGCATTAAGTAATATAATGCTTTTGGGAAGTTTCTCACATAATGGACTTACAAGCATTGGAAAAAAATATATTTTAATTGTTCATAAACTTGAACATAATATTGGTGGATTTTATCCTTTATTAGTTCATGCAGATGGTCTTGCTATTTTACTTATGCCATTTTTAAATAATTATAAATTTTATATTAAAGATAAATTAATTAGATTAGGTAAAGAAGTTTTTAACTTAAAAAATCTTGATGATGAAAATTTAATTAATTTTACGATTAAAGAAATCGATAATTTATTTAGAAAATTAAATATGCCTAAGAAATTTAGTGAGTTAAATATTACTTTTGATTTAGAATATATGACTCGTAATTTTTTAGGAAGTAATAACGAAACTTATAATTATTCAGTTCATGATTTAGACTTTAATATGATTAAAACAATATATAAAGAATCACTTTAAATTTGAAAAATAATTGAGATTTGAAGGGTTTTTAGCAAATATTATTATAAATATTTCATGTTTAAATATGATTATAGATATAGTAAAATATTAGCGAGGTTTTTATTATGAAGATAGTAATCGATATGATGGGTGGAGATAATGGCTTAAAAGCAACTATTCCATCGACAATGAGGTTTATAGAAAATCATAAAGATATTGAATTATTTCTAGTAGGTGATATTTCTCAATTAACTGAATTTAATAAATATTCAAATATTCATTTAGTTAATAGTGAAACCATCATTAAAATGGATGCTGATCCATTAAGTGCTTTAAGGGATTTAAAATCAAGTTTAATGGTTGGTGTTAAAACCTTTTTAGATAATAAATGCGACGCTTTAATTAGCGCTGGAAGTACTGGAGCTTTATTAACAGCTGCTACATTTAAAATTAAGCGAATTGAAGGAGTTACTAGACCAGGACTTATTACTCCTTTCCCAACATATAAGAAAAATAAAAAATTTGTTTGTTGTGATTTAGGTGCTAATACTTTATGTACTAAAGAAGAACTAAACCAATTTGCTACAATGGGTAGTATATATTATAAAACGTTATTCCACGATCAAGAATTTCCACGCGTTTATCAATTAAATATTGGAACTGAAAGTGAAAAAGGGACGACATTAAATAAAGGAGCTTATGCTTTAATGAAAGAGAATTCCAAAATTAATTTTTTAGGAAATATGGAAGCTAGAGATCCTCTTTATGGCGAAGTTGATGTTTTAATTACTGATGGATATAGTGGTAATATTTTCTTAAAAACAATGGAAGGAACCGCAAAAGCAATGAGTAAAATGCTTAAAGATGCTTTTAAACGCAATATTTTTTCAAAGATTGGATACTTACTCGTTAGAAAAGGTGTTAACGAAATGAAAGAAAAAATGGATTATAAAAATGTTGGTGGCGCTATGCTTATGGGTGTTAATGGTGTTGTTATTAAGGCTCATGGAAGTAGTGATCCAAAAGGATTTTTAAGTGCATTAGAAAATAGCTATGTTTTATGTAAAGTCGACATTATTAATAAATTTAAGGAAAACATTAATAAATAATGAAAAATATTAAAGATTTTTTAAATAAGTTTCATATAACTACGACAAATTATGATCTTTATGAGATGGCTTTTACTCACTCATCTTTTAATAGTGACGCAAGAACACATCATCACGATTATGAAAGACTTGAATTTATTGGTGATAGTGTAGTTGGCTTTGTGGTTGCGAGTTTAATTTATAAATATCATCCTGAAATGAAAGAAGGTGATATGACTAGAGCTAAGTCGACATTAGTTCAAACGGCCAGTCTTTCAAAGTTAGCTAAAAAATTTGGATTTGATGAATATATACGTGCTGGACATAGTTTAACCTATGAAGAAGCAATCAAAAACCACAATATATTAGAGGATATTTTTGAGGCTGTTATAGGTGCTATGTATGAAGATCAAGGAATTAATTTCTGCATAAATTTTTTAACAAAAGTTTTTAAAGATGAAGTAATTAATTTCTCTTTAGAAGACTATAAAGATTATAAGTCGACTCTTCAAGAAGCTATGCAAGCTGAATATCGTAGTAGTGTCACATATAAAACTTATGAAACAATTGGACCACCTCATAATCGTACTTTTAAAGTTGAAGTACTTTTTAATGGTGTTGTTTTAGGACGTGGCGTCGGCTCTAGTAAAAAAGAAGCTGAACAAAACGCCGCAAAAGATGCACTAAGCAAAAAGGCTATTTAATTATGGGATTATTTAAATTTTTAAAAGAAAAATTTTCTAAAAAGAAGGATGAAAAAATAGAAAACCCTTCAGAACCTAATCAAAATGAAGAAAATTTTAATCTAGAAAATAATAATGAAAATATCTTAAATGATAAAAATTTAGATGAAAAAAATGCTATAAATTCAATTGAGATTGATAAAAATGAAAAGGTTAATGAAACAATTAGTGAAGTAATTAAAGAAGATGAAATTAAAAAAGAAATTGAAACACCTATTCCAAATAAAAGCGAAATAAAAAAAGAAGACGTTTCTAAATATGATAAAGGGATGGAAAAATCTCGTGAATCATTTTCAAAAAGAATAAAAGCACTTTCTAAGAAATTTAAATCTAAACATGTAAATCAAGAATATTTTGATACTCTTGAAGAAATATTAATAGAAGCTGATTGTGGTGTAAATTTCACTTTGAACATTATTGAAGAATTAGTTGATTATGTAAAAAAAGAAAAACTTACTGATGTAAATCTTATTAATGAAGTTTTAATCACCAAGATGTTTGAAAATTATTATAAAGGCGAGAATAGTAATTTTAATGATTTTGATTTTTCTAAAACTCCAAAAGTTTTACTTGTAGTTGGGGTTAATGGTGTAGGAAAAACAACATCGATTGCAAAATTAGCTTATCGTTATATAAAGATGAATAAAAAAGTTCTTCTTGTAGCTGGTGATACATTTAGGGCGGGAGCTAAAGAGCAACTATCGGTTCGGGCAGATAGACTAAACACTGAGATTATTGTTGGAAAAGAAAATGAAGATCCTGCTAGTGTAGCTTATAAAGGAGTAAAATACGGAAAAGAAAATAATTATGATTTAATTATTGTCGACACTGCTGGAAGACTTCAAAATAAAACTAATTTAATGGAAGAACTTAAAAAAATTAAAAGAGTAATCGGAAAAGAAATATTAACACCTATTGATTGTTATTTAATTCTTGATGCTACTACTGGCCAAAATGGTGTTTTACAAGCTAAAGCATTTAAAGATTTAATTGATGTAAATGGGATAGTTATTACAAAAATGGATGGCACTAGTAAAGGTGGAATTATATTGGCAATTAAAGAAGAATTAAACATTCCTGTAAAATTTATTGGATTAGGAGAAAAGATGGAAGACTTAGAAGTTTTCGATTTAAATAAATATTTATATGGTTTATGTAAGGAACTAATTGAAGACGATGAATGAATTAGATGAATTTGAATATATTAACGAGTTATTTGAACTTTATAAAAACTTATTAACTAAAAAACAAATCGATATTGCCACTAAATATTTTGTTTATAATCTATCTTTTAGCGAAATTGGAAATGAGCTTAATATTTCTAGAGCAGGGGTTAGTGATACATTAAACACTGTAAAGATTAAGCTATTAGATTATGAAAATAAGTTAAATTTAAATAAAAAAATAAGTAAAATAAATGAGATTCTTCTTGATGAAGCAATAGATGAAAAAGTGAAGAAAATGATTTTAGAGGTTTTGTATTATGGCATTTGAAAATTTAACTGAAAAATTTAAGCGCATATTTAAGACAATTAAAGGTGAAGCTAGATTAACTGAATCTAATATGGATTCAGTTTTAAAAGAAATTCGTGTAGCTTTATTAGATGCTGATGTTAATTATAAAGTAGTAAAAAATTTCATTTTGAGAATAAAAGAAAGAGCACTAGGAGAAAAAGTTTATACCGAATTAAATCCTAGCGAAATGGTTATTAAAATTGTAAATGACGAATTAATAAAACTTCTAGGAAGCGATAGTAGTGAGATAAAATATAACAAAAACAAACCAACTATTATTATGCTTGTAGGTTTACAAGGAAGTGGTAAAACAACTACGGCTGGTAAACTTTCATTATTAATGAAAAATAAATTAAAGAAAAAAGTGCTTGTTGCTGCTTGCGATATTTATCGACCAGGCGCCATTAATCAATTAGAGCAAGTAGTTAATAAGGTTGGTGTTGATTTCTTTTCATTAGGAGATAAAGTTGATCCTGTTGATATTGCTTCAAAGGCAAAAACCAAAGCTTATAACGATCATTATGATGTATTAATTATCGATACTGCAGGTCGATTACAAATTGATGAAGTATTAATGAATGAACTCAAATGTATGAAGGATAAAGTTGAACCAGATGAAATACTTCTTTTAACTGATGCTATGGCTGGCCAAGATAGTGTTAATGTAGCCAAAACTTTTAATGAATTACTTGGCTTAACTGGAACAATTATGTCAAAACTTGATGGTGATTCAAGAGGTGGTGCAGCTTTATCGATTAAAGAAGTTACTGGAGTTCCTATTAAATTTATTGGTGTTGGTGAAAAACTTGACGATTTAGATATTTTTTATCCAGATAGAATGGCTAGTAGAATCTTAGGAATGGGAGATGTAATTTCTTTAGTTGAAAAAGTTCAAGAAAACATCGACGAAAAAGAAGCAAAAAAGGCTGCAAAAAAACTTGAAAAAGGAGAGTTTACTTTAATTGATTTACTTGATCAAATGAAACAAGTAAAAAAAATAGGATCTATAAGTTCAATTTTAGGGATGATTCCTGGCATGCCAAAAATTAGTAAAGAGCAACAAGATTTGGCAGAGAAGGAAATGAAAAATTTCGAAGTTATCATTAATTCAATGACTTATGAAGAAAGAATTCATCCAGAAATTATTAAATATAGCCGTAAACAGCGAATTGCTAATGGTAGCGGAAAAACAATTGCAGATGTAAATCGTGTATTAAAGAAATATGAACAAGGCAAGATGTTAGCAAAACAAATGGGAAGTATGAAAAAAAGAGGTGGAATGATGCCACCTAATTTCCCTAAATTTTAACTTTAAAATATTAAAAAGCCTTCAAATTTCAATTATTTTTTATAAATTTGTGGGCTTTTTTTATTGCTTCTAATTCTTTTTTGCTTTGAGAAATATTTTCTCTTTCTTTGAGAATTTTTAAATCTTCCTTTGTAAGTTGATAATTTGAATATAAATCTGGTCGTAATTTTTTTGTAAGAATTAATCTTTGATATTGGCGATATTTTTGAATTTCTTTATGATTACCACTATATAAAATATCTGGAACTAAATCACCATTAAAGTCGTAAGGTTCAGTATATTGTGGATATTCTAATAAACTATTTGTAAAACTTTCTTCATCTAAACTTTCATCACTAATAACGCCTTTAATTAATCTAGATATTGAATCGATTAAACAAAATGAAGCTGTTTCTCCACCAGTTAGAATAAAATCACCAATGGAAACTTCTTCGTCGAAATATTTATAAATTCTTTCATCATAGCCTTCATAATGACCGCACATTATTAATATTTCTTCCTTTTTTGATAGCTCCAAAGCTTTTTCTTGATTAAAAGTTTTACCTCTAGGCGTAAGAATGATTTTGTAAGTATTAGATGTTATATTGTCCATCAATGCATCATAAATTGGCTGACATTTTAATATTAACCCAGCTCCTCCACCAATAGGGGGAGTATCTACTCGATGATATTTATCTTTTGTGTAATCACGAATATTTACTAATTTGATTTCAATTAATCCTTTTGAAATAGCTCTTTTCATAATTGAATTATTAAGAAAAGATTCATACATTTCTTTAAATAAAGTTAAAATTATAAACTTCATATTAAACCGTCAATTACATGTATTTTTATATAATGATCTTTTAAATTAACATCTTTGATAAAAAAATCATTGAAAGGTACATAATAAAATTTATCATTAAATTTTATCTTTAAAGTGATTTGTGCAGGAAACTCTTCAATTTTATCGATTATACCAATTTTTCTTTGATTTTCATCCAATACATCTAAACCAATTAAGTCGACATAAAAATATTCATTATCTTTTAAAATAGATGGATCTTTTTCGACATACAAATAATTATTTTTTAAAGATTCACTAATTGTAGCATCGTCATAATCAAAAAATTTCACAATATAGAAATTAGCGTCTTTTTGATAAGATCTTTCTATTTTTAATTTAAGATATTCATCGTTAGATTTTATATATAATGTATTATTTTTTTTAAATCTTTCTAAAGAAAAAGAAGAAGTTACATAAACTTTAACTTCTCCTTTAATTCCAAAAGTTTGAGTTATTTTTCCTACGCTTAAATATTCCATTATTTTTCTTGGTCAAAAGACTCAAATTTAATGTGAACTCTTTTGTTTTCAAGTTTTCCAGCGACAGAAAGAATTTCTCTAATAGCGTGAGCAACACAACCTTTTTTTCCGATTAAATGGGCTGTATCTTCACTTTCACTAACTATAACAAAAGTTAAATCGCGTTCATTTTCTTGAGGAACTTCACGAATTAAAATTGAATCAGGTTTACTAATAAATGGATCAATAATTGTATGAATAAGTTTTTCGTAATCCATTAATAAACTCCTTATTTAGACTTTTTTTCTTTAGCTTTAGCTTCTTTAGCTTTAACAATAATACCTTTTGAGGTTAAAATTGATTTTAATGTGTCACTATATAAAGCACCGCTATTAATCCATTTAATTGCAGCTTCTTCATTAATTACAGCACTACTAATTCCTTTTTTTGGATCATAATAACCAATTTGTTCAATAAATCTACCATCTCTTGTATATCTTGAATCAGCAGCAACGATTCTATAAAATGGTGTTTCATGTCTACCTTGTCTTGTAAGTCTTAATTTAACTGCCATAATATCTCCTCCTAAAAACAATAAAAATACTAAAGCAATATTTTATCTTTGTCAAGTAATTTTACTTAACACATATTTATTAAATAGTAATTGACAATATGAAATTAAATAAATAAAATAATTAAGCATTTAGTTGCTACGAACGGTCCACTATAAAGTCACATTATATGAACGTTAAGAGAAAGAATTGAAAGGGGGAGCTATATGAATAAAAATTTAGTTAAAGAAATTACCGCTACCCAATTAAGACAAGATGTTCCAAATTTCAAAACTGGTGATACTGTTAAAGTTTCAGTAAGAATTACTGAAAATGGTAAAAGTAGAAACCAAGCTTTCGAAGGAGTTGTTATCGCTCGTAGAGGAAGTGGAATTGCTGAAACATTTATTGTTAGAAAAGTTTCAAGTGGAATTGGTGTTGAAAGAGTATTCCCAATCCATTCACCAAATGTTTCTAGCATTGAGGTTCTTAAAAAAGGTAAAGTTAGAAGACATAAAATCTATTATATTCGTAATAGAAGTGGTAAAGCTGCTAGAATTAAACAAATTCTTAAGTAGTTTTATAAATAAAATAAAAAATTATTGTGACATAAAGGAGAGAAATTACTCTCCTTTTTAAATAAAAAAATTAAAAAAGTGTAAAATATAGTAGTTAAGAGGTTTAATGAATAATAAAGAAGTAAAAACAAATATTAATTGGTTTCCAGGTCATATGAGAAAAGCACTTAATAAAATTAGTGATTCTTTAAAAATGGTTGATTTTGTTATTGAACTTTTAGATGCTAGAATTCCTTTATCGAGTCAAAATGAATATGTAGAAAAATTAATATCTAATAAACCTCGATTATATATTTTAACTAAAAAAGATCTTAGTGATGAATTAGAGACCACTAAACGGATTGATAAATTAACTAATAATGGAGCTAAAGCAATAGCAGTAAGTTTAAAAGATACTCAAGATTTTAATAAAATTTTAAAACTTATGGATGAATTTAGTTCTTTTAAAAAAGAGAAAGCTCTTAAAAAAGGCATTAAAAATGTTACAACTAGAGGATTAGTTATTGGTATCCCTAATGTTGGAAAATCTACTTTAATTAACTATTTAGCTAAAAAGCAATTAACAAAAGTTAGTAATAAACCTGGTGTTACAAGAAATATTCATTGGGTTAAAGTAAATAACATTGAACTAATGGATACTCCTGGCATTTTAGAACCACAATATGATAATCAAGAAAAAGCAATTAAACTTGCTTTAATTGGTTCAATAAGACAAGAAATTCTTCCTAAAGAAGAATTAATAAATGTATGTTTAAACTACTTAAAGAAATATTATTTAAATGCATTAAATACACGATATAAATTAGATGGAATATCGGAAAATACTCTTATTTTAGAAAAAATAGCTGAGAATAGAGGGTTTTTATTAAAAAATAATACATTAGATATTTCAAAAGCGATTGATATAGTGCTTAATGAATTTAAAAACGGAATTATAACTAAATTTACATTAGATAGACTTTAATATGCTAAATTTTGAAAAACAATATTATAACGAGAAAATTAAATTAATTTGTGGAGTTGATGAAGCTGGTAGAGGACCATTATGTGGACCAGTTGTTGCTAGTGCTGTTATTTTAAAGGAAGATTTTTATTGTGAATTAATTAATGATTCAAAAAAGATGAGCGAAAAAGATAGAGAAAAAGCTTATAAAATTATACTTAAAGATGCTTTAGCAATCGGAATTTCTTATATAAGTAGTAGCGAAATAGATAAAATTAATATTTATGAAGCTAGTAGAAAAGCAATGATTAATGCTATTAAAAATTTAAAGATTAAACCTAACTTAATCTTAACAGATGCAATGCCAATAAGATCATTAGATATAGAGGTAATTCCGATTATTAAAGGTGATGCTAAATGTGAATGTATTGCTGCAGCAAGTATCATTGCTAAGGTTTCTAGAGATCGTTATATGAAAGCAATAAGTAAAAAATATCCAGAATATGATTTAGAAAATAATAAAGGTTATGGAACAAAAAAACATCTTGAAGCATTAAAAAAATATGGACCAATTCCTAACTTTCATCGTTTTACTTATGCACCTATTAAAGGCGAACAATTAAAATTATTTTAAAATTACCCCCCAAGTTAGTCATTTTTTTACTACTTGTAATATGAAGGAGTAGAAAATGACAAAAAGAGATTTATTATTATCAATTTCTTTATTATATGAAGGTGAGTGGGATAAAATGTATAACCACATTAAAAACCATATCGATCCACCATATAATAGTGAAGAAACAGCTATTCGAGCAAAAAAATTTGCTGAAAAGTTTAAAAGAGTAGATTTTATAGACATCACAGATCCATGTTATCCCCAATGTTTTAAAGATATAGGAGAAAAGCCTCCTTTATTCTTTTATTATATTGGAAACATTCATCTTCTTGATAATAGTCATAAAAGACTTGCAGTTATTGGGTCAAGAAATGCTAGTGATTATGGAAAAGCTGAAACAGCAAGGTTAGTTAAAGAATTAAATAATGATGTCGTAATTGTTAGTGGCTTAGCAAAGGGTATTGATTCTATTGGAATGAAAGCAGCCTTAGAAACAAATAAAAAAGTTATTGCCATTCTTGGAAGTAGTATTAATCATTGTTATCCTGAAGAAAATAAAGATTTATATGAACAAATTATTTCAAGCGGAGGATTAATTTTAAGTGAATATCCACCTAACTCAATTTTACACGCTGATAATTTTAGATTTAGAAATAGATTAATCGCTGCAGCATGTCATGGTTTATTTATTGGGGAAGCTTATTTAAAAAGCGGAACAAAAATAACTGCAAATTATGCTTTAAAGCAAGGTAAAAATATTGGTTGTTTACCATATTTAGCTTATCAAAAAAGTTATTGTAATATTTTAATTAGAGATGGTGCTAATTTAATTTTAGATGTTCATGACTTAGAAAATTTACTTAATTAAAAAAACTAATTAATTAAATAATTAATTAAGAAAATAGTGCTTATTTTTATACTTTACAAAAAAATTTTTTGAAATTATAGTTTTAAAGCACGTATGGAGGGTTTATGAAATTAGTTATTGTTGAATCACCTGCAAAAAGTAAAACTATTTCACATTATTTAGGGGAAGACTATGTCGTTGAAGCTAGTGTTGGACATATTCGAGATTTAGCAACTTCTGGAAAAGGTGGATTAGGTGTTGATGTTAATAACAATTTCAAACCTACTTATATAATTAGTAGCGATAAAAAAGAAGTTGTTAAAAAATTAAAAAAATTAACAAAAGAATCATCAGAAGTAATTCTTGCAACAGACCCTGATCGTGAAGGAGAAGCTATTGCTTATCATTTAGCAAGTGTTTTATCTTTACCAATTGAAACAACTAAGCGACTTGAGTTCCATGAAATTACTAAAGATTCAATTTCTAAAGCTATTAATGAGCCACGAACAATTGATATGAATCTTGTTCATAGCCAAGAAACTAGACGTATTATTGATCGTATTATCGGATTTAAAATCTCAACTCTTATTAATAATCGTATTAATTCGAAATCAGCTGGAAGAGTCCAAAGTGTCACTTTAAAATTAATTTGTGATCATGAAAAAGAAATTGAAGAATTTGTTCCTGAAGAATATTACACGATTTCAGCAATTATTATAAAAGATAATGATGAGATCAAATTAGATTTTTATAAAGTAAATGGTGAAACAGTAAAAGTTAAAAGTTTAGATGAAGCCAACAATATTTTAAGTCAATGTAGTGATTCTTGTGTTGTTAGTAAGATTTCTAAAACTAACAAAAACATTGTTAGTAAAGAACCATTTAGAACATCAACACTTCAACAAGATGCTTATACAAAATATAAATTTAAAGCTCGTGAAACTTCTTTATTAGCTCAACGTTTATATGAAGGAATTGAGCTAGAAGAAGGCTTAACGGGTTTAATTACATACATGAGAACTGACTCAACCACTTTAAGTGAAAGTTTTGTAAAACAAGCTAAAGAGTTTATTGAAAATAAATATGGTTCTAAGTATTTTAAAAGTGAGCATAAGACTAAAAAGGTCAATCTAGCACAAGATGCCCATGAAGCTATTAGACCAACTTCTATTGATAGAACTCCTGAAAGTGTTAAAAAATATCTTACAGACCGTGAATATAAGTTATATAAATTAATTTATAATCGAACGTTAGCAAGTTTAATGAGTGATAAATTAGTTGAATCAACACAAATTATTTTTTCCACCAATAAAGTTGATTTTAAATATGATCAAACGAAGGTTTTATTCGATGGCTATGATGTTTTAAAAATCGATGAATCAGATAAGAAAAAGTCTTATGATTTTCACGAAAATGAAAATTATAAATTTAAAGAAATTACTAAAGAACAAAATTTCACTAAAGCCCCAAGTAGATATAGTGAGGGTCGTGTTGTTAAATTAATGGAAGATGAAGGTATCGGAAGACCTTCAACTTATGCTTCTACTATTCAAACACTTATTGCTAGAAAATATATAACTAGTGAAAAAGGAATAATTTCTCCTACTGAACAGGGAAAGAAAACAAGTTTTGTTTTAACAAAATATTTTCCTGATTTAATGAATACTGAATATACTGCTGATATGGAAACAAAATTAGACCAAATCAGCGAAGGTAAAGAAGATGAATTACAAGTTTTAAACGAATTTTATTATCCTTTTATTAATCATTATGATGAAGTAAAAAAGGTAATGTATAAGGATGAGCCTGAATATACTGGAGAAAATTGTCCAGAATGTGGGAGTCCTTTAGTATTTCGCTATAATAAAAAGGGCGATAAATTTATTGGATGTTCAAATTATCCAAAGTGCCATTATATAAAGAAAGAAGAAAAACCAAAAGCTGAAGAAGTTGGACGTAATTGTCCAAATTGTGGTAAACCTTTAGTTTATAGATTAAATAAAACAGGAAATAAATTTATTGGTTGCTCTAATTTCCCAAAATGTCGTTATGTCGAAGCTATAGACACTTCAAATGAAGAAACCGAAACAAGAATTTGTCCAGAATGTGGCGCAACATTAATAAAAAGAAGAAGTAAAAGAGGATATTTTTATGGTTGTAGTAACTATCCTAAATGTAAATATGTTGAACCAATAAACAAAAAATAATTATGGTAATTAATGTTATTGGAGCTGGATTAGCTGGTGTTGAAGCAAGTAATTTTTTAGCAAATCACGGTTTTAAAGTTAGATTATTTGAAAAAAGACCACTTTTTCCTAGCGAAGCCCATCATACTGATTTATTTGGAGAACTTGTTTGCTCAAATTCTTTGAAAAGTAAAAAACTTGATAATGCTTGTGGACTTTTAAAAAAAGAAATTGAATTAATGGGTTCATTAATGATGGAAGCAAGTAAAGTTAGTGAAGTTCCTAGTGGCGATTCTTTAAGTGTTGATCGAATTAAGTTTGCAACGTATATAACAGAAAAAATAAAAAGTAACAAGAATATAGAAATAGTATACGAAGATGTTAAAAATATAAAAGAAGGAATAAATTTAATTACAACTGGTCCTTTAACATCCAAAGATTTACTAAATGAAATTTCAAAAATTACAGGACAAAAAATTTATTCATTTTTCGATGCTAGTGCTCCAATTGTAAATAAAAGTTCTATTGATTTTTCAAAAGTCTATTATAAATCACGCTATGAGCAAAATGATAATAGTTATATTTGTTCTCCAATGAATAAAGATGAGTATTTAAATTTTGTTAATGAGTTAATAAATGCTAAAAAAGCTTTATTGCATGATTTTGACACACAATATTTTGAAGGATGTTTACCTATTGAAGTAATGGCAAGTAGGGGAGTTGATACTTTAAGATATGGTCCTTTGAAACCAAAAGGGTTAGAACATAATGGAGTTACACCTTATGCTGTTATTCAATTACGTCAAGATGATTTGATTGGAGATTTCTATAATTTAGTTGGATTTCAAACTAATTTAACATATGGTGAGCAAAAAAGAGTTATTTCTTTAATTCCTGGACTTGAACACGCTAATTTTGTCCGCTATGGATTGATGCACCGTAATTCTTATATTTTTGCTCCTTTAATTTTAAATGAAGATTTATCTTTAAAAGTTAATAACAATATTTATATCGCTGGACAACTTTCTGGGGTTGAAGGGTATGTTGAAAGTGCAGCTAGTGGATTATTAGCAGCTATTTACATTTATTTAAGATTTACCAAGAAAGAATATAAAAAACTTAATTTTTATTCTGTTTTAGGATCTTTAATTCGCTATATTACACATACAGGAGTAAATAATTTCCAACCAATGAATGCAAATTTTGGAGTGGTTTATAGAGCAAATGTTGATCCAAAAGAAAAAGTCATTGAAAGATCTTTAAAATCGGTAAATGACTTTATAAGACAAATTGATGGATAAAAATCTTGAACTATTTAAAAACTACCTTAAATATATTCGTAATTATAGCGATTACACTATTTTAAATTATTCAAAAGATATTCAAGAATTTTTGATATATATATTTAGGGAAGGTTTTTTATTTGATGAAGTAGATAAAAATTTAATTCGAAATTATTTAAATTTTTGTTTATACGAGAAAAAATTGTCTCGTAGAAGTGTTAAAAGAAGAATATCTAGCTTAAAACATTTCTATAAGTTTCTTATTGAAGAAAAAATTATTGAAAAAGATCCATTTTTAACAATTAAAACTTTAAAAAATGAAGTTAAATATCCTGAAGCACTTTATAAATCTCAATGTGAAAAATTAATTGAACTTACAAATGAAAGAACTGATATTTTAAAATCTCGTGACTTAGCGATTATTGAATTAATAATTGCAAGTGGAATGCGAAATAGTGAAATAGTAAATTTAAAAACTATAGATATAGATTTTACTGAAAAATTTATTAGAGTGTTTGGAAAAGGTAAAAAAGAAAGACTTGTTCCTTTTAGCGAAGAAGCAAAAAAATCTATGCTTGATTATGCAAAAAATTTAAGAAGAGAATTATTAAAAAAATCCAATTCAAAAGAATTTAATAGCTTTTTCTTTTTAAATTCTAAGGGCCAAAAGCTTACTTCAAGAGGACTTGAATATATTTTTAAAGAAATCACAAGAAAGGTTGGACTAAATATTGATATATATCCTCATAAATTAAGACATACTTTTGCCACTAATTTACTTGAACAAGGGCTTGATTTACGTGTAATTCAAGAACTTTTAGGTCACGAATCTATTAATACAACCCAAGTTTATACTCATGTAACAAAAGAAGCTTTAAAAAGACAATATGATTTATTTTTTCCTTTAAATGATAAAAAAGAAAAAGATGACAAGAATTAGTATTTATTTGTAACTAATTTATTGTTATAAATTACAATATTCATTTGCTTAAAACTATAAGATTATGCTAAAATATTATGACTTTTGTGAGAACAAAAGAATACGCACATTATGGATTCAATTTCCTAGTCTCACTTAGTGAGGGAAGTTGTTCGAAGTAATGGAGGCTTAACAAATAGGAGGTTTCACTGATGAGTGAAGAAAAAGTAATTGAGAGTGTAGCAACTCAAGAAGAAACAGCTACAGAAGAAAATGTAATGCAAAGTGTAGTTCATGATACAAATGAACCAATTATTACATTAAAAAAATTATTAGAAGCTGGTGTTCATTATGGCCATCAAACAAAAAAATGGAATCCAAAAATGAAACCATACATTTATTGTGCTAGAAATGGAATTTTTATTATTGATTTAAATAAATCAAAAGCCGGAATTGAAGAAAGCTATTTAAAACTTAAAGAAATCGTTGAAGAAGGCGGAAAAGTTTTATTTGTTGGTACAAAAGATCAAGCTAAAGAAATTGTTAAAGCACAAGCTGAAAGAAGTGGCGCTTTCTATGTCAATAATAGATGGCTTGGTGGTATCTTAACTAACTTTAAAACTATTCAAACAAGAATTAGAAAATTAAAAGAATTAGAAGCTAGCGAAGAAGAAGGAGCTTGGGAAGCTTTACCAAAGAAAGAAGCTAGCGCTTTAAGAAAAGAAAAAGAAAAATTATTTAAAAACTTAGAAGGTATTAAGGAAATGAGAAAAATTCCTAATGCTTTAGTTGTTGTTGATCCAATTAGCGAACATAATGCTGTTAGCGAAGCAAATAAATTAGGTATTCCAGTTTTTGCTTTATGTGATACTAATTGTAATCCAGACCCAGTTAACTATGTTATTCCTGCTAATGATGATGCTCAAAAATCTATTGCATTAATTTTAACTGTTTTAAGTGATGCAATTGTTGAAGCTAAAGGCGGATTACCAGAAGTTGCTTATACTAAAGATGAAGGTGAAGAAGCAACAATGAAAGATGCTTTACGTCAAGCTGATAGAGAAAATGCTTTACGTTTAGCTGCTCGTAGAGAACTTCAAAGAGAAAGAATGGAAAAAGAAAAAGAAAGATTAAGAAGAGCACAAGAAGCTAAAGGTCAAACTGCTCCTCAAAATGTTGAAGTTAAAGAAGAAGAAAAAGAATAATAAGGAGTTAAAAATGGCAAATATCGCATTAATTAAAGTTTTAAGAGAAAGAACTGGCGCAGGCATGATGGATTGTAAACGTGCTTTAGAAGAATGCCACGACGATGTTGATAAAGCTTGCGATTGGTTAAGAGAAAAAGGTATTGCTAAAGCAGCTAAAAAAGCTGATAGAATCGCTGCAGAAGGCTTAACTTGTATCAAAATTAATGGGAATAAAGGTGTTATAGTTGAAGTTAACTGTGAAACTGATTTCGTTGCAAAAAGCGATGCTTTCATTGAATTAGTCAAAGAAGTTACTGAAAATATCATTAACAATGGATATAAAACTATTGAAGAAGCTAAAGCTGCTACTGAAAGTTTCTTTACAGATGCAACTGTTAAATTAGGTGAAAAATTATCTTTAAGAAGATTTGATTATCTTGAAGGTGAACATCTTGGAAGCTACACACATAATGGTGGAAAAATTAGCGTTTTAATTACTTTAAAAGAAGAAAATCCTGCTCTTGCTAAAGGAATTGCAATGTCAATTGTTGCTAATAATCCTAAATATATCACTGAAAAAGATATTCCAAGTGATGTTATTGAGAATGAAAAGAAGATTCAAATTGAAGCCGCTAAAAATGATGAGAAATTAAAAAATAAACCTGAACAAGCTTTGGTTAAAATTATCGAAGGTAAAGTTCATAAAGTATTTAGTGAAGTCACTTTAGTTGAACAAGATTACATACTTGATCCATCAAAGACTGTTAAACAAATTTTAGAAGAAAATAAAAATGAAGTTATTAAGTTTGTTCGTTATCAAGTCGGAGAAGGTTTAGAAAAGAGAGTTGATAATTTCGTTGAAGAAGTAATGGCTCAAGCAAAATAAAAAAAATATAAGGGGAGCAAAAATTGCTCCCCTTTTTAAAAACGATTTAATATACATTTTTTTTATGCTAAAATAATCGATGAGGTTTTTAAATGAAATATAAGCGTATTATTCTTAAATTAAGTGGAGAAGCATTAGCTGATAAAAAAGATGGAACAATTTTGGATAATGAAAAGTTAACCAATGTTGCATTAGCTGTTAAATCAATGCATGAAGCTGGTGTTGAAATTGGAATTGTAATTGGCGCTGGTAATATTTTTAGAGGAAAAATTGCTAGTAAAATTGGTGTAGATCAAACTAATGGCGATTATATGGGAATGCTTGGAACAATTATGAATTGTATTGCTTTAAGTAGCACATTAGAAAAATTAGGAGTGACTACTAGAGTTATGACTGCTTTAGAAGTTAATAAAATTGCTGAACCATATATTTATAAAAAAGCAATAGCCCATCTAAATTGTAAAAAAGTCGTATTATTTGCGGGTGGAACTGGGAATCCATATTTTACAACCGATACCTGTGCTTCTTTAAGAGCTCTTGAAATAAACGCCGATGCAATCTTAATGGCAAAAAACGGTGTCGATGGAGTTTATGATGATGATCCAAAAATTAATAAAAATGCTAAGTTTTTAAAAAGACTAACATATAAAGATATACTTAAAAAGAATTTACACGTTATGGACCAAACTGCTATTACGATGCTTGAAGGAAAGCACAAAGAAGTTCGTATCTTCTCAATGGATAATATTGATAATTTCATGAAAATCATAAATGGTGAAGATATTGGAAGTACTATTACGGAGGATTAATTATGTTGGATACTTATGCCGAAATTGCAAAAGAAGAAATGAAAACTTGCTGTGAAAATCTTAAAGAATCATTATCAACTTTAAGAACAGGTAGAGCAAGCCCTGCTTTGTTAAATAATTTAGAGTGTGATTATTATGGTGATAAAATGCCTGTAAATCAAATTGCTGCTATTAAAGTTCCTGAGCCAAGGCAATTGGTAATTGAACCATATGACCGTAATGATGTTAAAAGTATTGTTACAGCAATTAATGCAAGTGATTTAGGTATTAATCCTATTATCGATGGAAATAAAATTCGCTTAATTATTCCTGCTTTAACTGAGGATCGCCGTAAAGAATTAGTAAAAAAATCTAAAAGTTATTGTGAAGAATATAAAGTTAGTGTAAGAAATATAAGACGTGATGCTATTGAAAAACTAAAAAAAGATGAATCCTATACTGAAGACACCAGAAAAAGAGCAGAAACTGATATTCAAAAAGTAACCGACGAAGCAATTAATAATATAGATTCAATCTATAAAGAAAAAGAAAAAGAAATAATGGCTATTTAAAATGAACGATAGCACTAAGCATCATAATGAATTATCTTTTCAAGCAAAAAAGACAATGATTTCGAGGATAGTCGTTGGTTTAGTACTAGTTTTAGTACTATTTCCTTTAATATTCATCGGAGATTATTTATTTTTTGCTGGAATTTTAGTTTTAATGGGCATTGGTGAATTTGAAATAATTAATACGATTAAACCTAAAAATCATAAATATAGTTTAATTAGTTACATTGTGAATTATTTAGTTTTATATTTGCCCTTTATTTTAATTTTTATTGAGTCTAATTTAATAGAAGGTTATCCTTGGTATGATTTAGTTCATGGCTTTAACTTTATAAACCTAGGCATTTACTATTTAGGATTTTTAATTTTAAGCTATACATTACTAGTATTATTTGATAAGACTTTTAAGATAAATGATGCGATAAGTATGTTTTTCTTTAATATATTTTTTATTTTATCATTTTCATCTTTATGCTACTTAAGATATCTACCATTAAGTGAATCTATTAATAATTTAAATATTTATGATAGTTCAATAAGTTTAAAGACTAGATTTTTAGATAGTACAACGTTATTTTTCTATTTTGCAATGGGAATATGTTTTAGTGATATTTTTGCTTATTTCTTTGGTGTATTATTTGGAAAACATAAAATGTGTCCAAATATTTCCCCTAAAAAGACTTGGGAAGGGTTTATTGGTGGTGTATTAAGTAGTTTTATACTAAGTAGTGCATTTGCATTAATTTTAGCTTATTTTGATAAACCAATATTGACTATGCTTGATTTGAATCACTGGTATTTAATCTTAATTATAAGTGCGTTAATGCCTTTAATTGCCGTTATTGGTGATTTGCTATTTTCTTTAATAAAAAGACATTATGAGATAAAAGATTTTGGAACAATTTTAAAAAGCCATGGAGGGATTTTAGATCGTTTAGATTCAATTACTTTTAGTGGCATAATCGTTTCAATGCTAATTCATATAATTTATTTATTTTAATATGGATTTAGTAATTTTAGGAGCAAGTGGATCAATAGGTTCACAAGCGCTTGATTTTCTTAAAAATAAAAAAAATAATTGGGTTTTGAAAGGTTTTTCAGTAGGTAAGAGAGTTAACGTAATCGATGAAATAGTTAAAGAATTTCAAAATGTTAATTATATAACTGTTAAAAATAAAAAAGACTATTTGATTTATAAAAAGAAATATCCTCATATTAAATTTTATTATGGGGATAAAGGATTAATTAAAATAATTTTAAAAAATAAAAATGCTACTATTTTAAATGCTTTAATTGGCTTTGTTGGCTTAAAACCTTCAATTGTTAGTTTAAAAAAAGATCGAACTTTATTATTGGCAAATAAAGAAAGTTTAGTTATTGGTGGTGAATTAATTAATAAAATATTAGAAAAAAAAGGAAAATTAATTCCAATTGATAGTGAACATGTTGCTATTAAAAAATGTTTATATAACGAAAATGTTTCTGATGTAAAAAAGATAATAATAACAGCTAGTGGTGGTCCATTTTTTAATTTAACAAATGAAGAATTAAAAAACGTAACTTTAGACGAAGCTTTAAATCATCCTAATTGGAAGATGGGAAAAAAGATAACTATTGATAGTGCGACTTTAATGAATAAGACTTTCGAAATTATTGAAGCTCATTATCTATTTCCCTACGATAAAAAAATTGACGTTTTAGTTTCAAGAGATAGCTATGTTCATGGATTAGTTATTTTTAAAGATAAGATTAAATTAAATGTTAGTAAACCATCAATGTTGGGACCAATTGAGTATGCCTTAAATTTAGGGAAACCTTTAGGAAACGAATTTAATGATGTAGAGACTAATACAATTGAAAAATATAATTTACTAGAATTAGATAAGAAAAGATTTAATGTTATTTCATATAGTGATTTTGTTATTAAAAATAAAGGAAATAGTGGAGCTATTTTAAATAGTATTAATGAAACATTAGTTGATAGTTTTTTAAAAGGGGAGATAAGTTTTATTGATTTAACCCAAATTCTTAATATAATAATGAAGAACTCGAAAATTAATAAACGAGTTAGTTATTATAATTATCATAAAACACATTATCGATATATGAAAATAACTCGCAATTACATTAAATCAAGGAGGGTATTATGCAAATAGTTATATCTTTATTACTATTTTTTATTGCTTTAGGTGTCTTAATTACAATACATGAATTCGGGCATTTTTTTGCTGCTAAATCCTTTAATGTATATTGTAGTGATTTTTCAATTGGCTTCGGACCTAAAATCTGTAATATAAAAAGAAAAAAAGGTGAAACAACCTTCAAAATTGGAATAATTCCAGTAGGTGGATATGTTTCAATGTATGGTGAAGGTGTCGATCTTCCTAATGGTGTTAATATTCCTAAATCACGTAGTTTAGAAGGTATTAATAGGTGGAAAAGATTAATAATCATGGCAAGTGGAATTATCATGAATTTTGTTCTTGCTTATATTATTTTCTTTTTATGTAATGCATGTTTTATTCAGTATAGTACCCCTTATTTAAACGTCATAAACGTTAGTAATCAAGAAGCTTATAGAAGTAGCGAAAAATTATTAGACGAAGATGGCGAAACAGTATATGAACTAGAAAGAGGAGATGTGATTCAAGTTTCATCTTTTAAATTTAGTAATGGAGAAACTGAACAAACTTTTGGGAACATTTATACTGATCTTACAATTGATGAGAATAATAATGTTATTTTAAGAAATAATAATTATGCTTATGATGAAGAAAATGATAAATATTATTTATTAATGGCTAATGTTTCTAATGCTGGAGTTTATCAATATGATGAATATTCCAATTTTTTAACTTTAGTAGAAGCAGTACCTTATGATATAAATTACGTTACATATATAGAAGGTAATAAGGAATATCCTATTAGTTTATTAAATAATGATGTAAATCAAATTTATTTACCTCGAATTGAAAATAATGCTTATGTAACTCACCAAATTGAAAATGGTGATAATTATACCTTTAATATTGCAATTAGTCATAACTATGGTAATGAAGAAGATAGTAAACCAAATTATGAATCTAAAAAACTTATAATTAGTGATTTAGATAATAATCAAGTAATAGATAACTTAAATTTTGGTTTGGATTATACTACTTATTGGAATGGACGGAATAGTTTTGTTAAAGCAGGTGAAGACTTTATTGAGTCCACAACATTAATTAGTCAAGCTATTGGTGGTTTATTTATTGGACAAGGCTGGGAGAATATGGGTGGCCCTGTTGCAATTTTTACACAAACTACTTCAATATTAACTAATAATCCTTTTAATTACTATCTACAAAGTTGGGGTATTATTAGTGTTAATTTAGCTTTATTTAATTTATTACCTTTCCCTGGACTAGATGGATGGCAAATTTTAGTTACAATTATTGAAGGTATAACTAACTTTATTAAAAAACGTATTTATCTTGCTAATTTAAAAACAAAAGGAATGAAGATTTCTTTAGAAAAAATAAATTTAATGAAAAAATTAAATGAAGATATAATTGATGTAAAGAAAAAATATAAGGATAAATTTGAAATAGATATTGATAAAGATCCTTTTCTTAACGATTTTCCTCCAATTGGAAGCGAAGCCTATAGTGAATTAGAACCAAATCCTAAATTTGATATATATAAAGAATACCTCTATAAAATTGATGTCTATAACGATTATGTTAATAAAGAAAATTTAAATGACATTACTTGTTTTAAAGAATGGGCTATCCCAGAAAAAATTAAAAATGTTGTTTCTTTAATTGGCTTAATTCTTTTATTTGGATTAATCGGTGTTGTATTTATTATGGATATTGTGAGGTTATTCTAGAATGGTTGATGGTTTTAACAAGTTTAAAAAATTTTTAAATTCAATTAATATCGAAAATACTGAAGATTTCGATATGGAATTTTTAAGTATTATTCGAAGTGATTACGATAATAATTTATTTATTTATACAATTAAAGCAAATAATCCATTAACTTATAAGTTAGCTAAAGAATTTTTAGATGCAACAAAAAATATTAAAAATTATGATTGTAAAATAAACATTATTAATGATAGAGCGATTAACGACCACGAACTAAAAGAATTTATTACTGATTTTTTTAATGATTATTTAAACTCTTCTTTATATTTTGATATAACCGTAACTAATGATTATATAAATTTTATTTTTCAAGACGATAAGTTAAATGAAAAATTTTTAAATAGTAAAGAATATATCGATCTTCAAAATATTTTAAATTTCTTTGGGTATAAAAAAGAAATTAAATTTATAGTAAATAAAAAAGAAGAAGACACTAAAATTTCTCCTAATGAAATTATTAAGGCCGAAGAAAAATTTGAAAATATAAAAGCTGTTGCAGAAGAAAATCTTGTGCAAACTTTAGAAGATAATTATAAAAGAATGCTTGAAGAAAGAAGACATCAAGATGCCTTTAAACATGCTTCAAATTATCAACACGCATTAATTAGAGACTTAGATAGTAATAGTGGTGCAGTTGAATTTGATGGAAAAATATTTGAGGTTGAAATTAAAGATACAAGAAGTGGAAAGAAATTTGCAAAAATAGGGATTAAAGATAAAACTAGTGCAATTTATGCAACTGCTTTTTCAAATTCTAGAAATATGCCACCTGAAAGATTACAAGAACTTAAAGCAGGTAAAAATATTTGGATTAAGGGGAAGGTTGATTTAGACCGATATTCTAATGAGTTAATTATAATTGTTCATCATTTTGAGTTTCTACCTGAAGATGAATTAAGAAAAGATGAAGCAAATGAAAAAAGAGTTGAATTACATATCCATACTAAGATGAGCGAAATGGATGCGGTTTCTACAGTTGAAGAATATTGTAAACTTGCTAAAAATATGGGTCATAAAGCAATAGGTATAACAGATCATGGCGTTGTACAAGCTTTTCCTGAAGCTCAAAATATGAGTAAAAAATATGGAATTAAAATTCTTTATGGCTGCGAATTATATGTCATTGATGATTATTTAACAGGATGTTTAAATCCAACAAATGAGAAATTAAAAGACTTGGAATTTATATGTTTTGATTTAGAAACAACTGGCTTAAATATAATGCACGACAAAATTACTGAAGTTGGTGCAGTAAGAATAAAAAATGGTTTTATTACCGATAGATTAGACTTATTAATTAATCCAGAAATTGAAATACCATTAGAAATTCAAGAAAAAACAAATATAACTCAAGAAATGGTCTCAAATTGTCCAACAATTAAAGAAGCACTACCTCATATTTTGGAATTTTTTAAAGGTGCAGCCTTAGTTTCCCATAATATTGAATTTGACTATAATATGTTAAATGAAGCGATGGTAAATAATGGGTTTGGAAGTTTGACTGCTCCTGGACTTGACACTTTAGCTTTTTCAAGATATTTCTTCCCTGATTCAGCTAGACATAGATTAGGCTCATTATGTAAAAGGCTTGATATTGATTATGATGAAGAAAGCGCTCATAGAGCTGATTATGATGCTGAAGTTTTATCGAAATGTTTCTTGTCAATTCGATCAATGTTTTTAAAAGAAAATAAAGAATTAACATTAAACGATTTAGAGCACTTAACAATAACTACTGAAATGCTAAAGAAAAGATCTTTTAAGAATTTTCATTACACGGTTTATGCTAAAAATAGACAAGGTTTAAAAGATTTATATCGAATCGTTAGTGAATCTCATATTAATTATATGGGTTATGTTCCTTCTACTCCAAAATCATTATTAGAAAAATATCGTGAAAATTTAATTATTGGGAGTGCTTGTTTTAATGGAGAAGTTTTTTATGCATGTGGTCATAGAAACTTAAAAAGCCTGCAAAAAGCCATTGAATTTTGTGATTTTATCGAAATTCAACCACTAGAATGTTATTCTTTTTTAGTTAATTATCATATTGATGGAATGTATTCAATCGATGATGTTAAAAGAAATTTATTAATAATTATTAATGAAGCCAAAAAATTAAACAAAATAATTTGTGCAACTGGTGATGTTCATTATGCGGAACTTGATGAAAAGATTTATCGTGAAATTTTAATCGCTAATAATTCGGTTGGCAAAGGTTTACATCCATTAAAACCAATGGACGGAGCCATAAATACTTATGGAAGACATGAAAGTCCAGATCAACATTTTTTATCAACAGTCGAAATGATTGATGCTTTTAAATGGCTAAATAGCGAAGAAGATATTTACAATTTTGTTATTAAAAATACAAATTTGATTGCTGATATGTGTGAGGAGATTCAACCTATTCCAAGTGGTTTATATACTCCTAAAATTGATAATTGTGAAAATTTATTAAAAGATATAGTTTATAAAAGCGCACACGAAATTTATGGTGATGTCTTACCTAAATTGATAGAAGAACGACTTGAACAAGAACTTAACGGTATTATCAGTAATGGTTTTAGTGTTATTTATTATATTGCTCATAAGTTAGTTCAAAAAGCTAATGAAGATGGATATTTAGTTGGTAGTAGAGGAAGCGTTGGAAGTAGTTTAGTTGCAACAATGGCTAAAATTACGGAGGTTAATCCATTACCTCCACATTATCATTGTCCTAAATGTCGACATGTTGAATTTTACGAAGGAAAAGATATAACTTCTGGTTATGATTTGTCTGAAAAAAGATGTCCAGAGTGTGGAGAAATAATGATCGCAGATGGTCAATCAATTCCATTTCAAACATTTTTAGGTTTTAAAGCAGAAAAAGTTCCAGATATAGATTTAAATTTCCCAACTGATTATCAAGCAACTGCCCATGATTATACAAAAGTATTACTTGGAGAAAAAAATGTTTATCGTGCAGGAACTATATCCGCTGTTCAATTTAAAACCGCTATGGGATATGTAAATAAAGGTTATTTTGAGGAATATTTAAAACTTAAACCTAGTGAATTGCCACCTCGAGCTGTGCGAAATGCTTTAGCTTATGGTTGTACAGACGTTAAAAGAACTACAGGGCAACATCCTGGAGGTATCGTAGTTGTTCCTCGTGATTATGAAGTTTATGATTTTACGCCTATTCAATATCCTGCAGGAGATGATGAAGCTAACTGGCAAACAACTCATTTTGATTTCCATTCAATTCATGATACGATTTTAAAACTAGATATGTTAGGTCATGTTGATCCTCAAGCTTTAAAGATGATGAGTGACTTATCTCACATCGATTGTCGAACAGTTCCATTAAATGATCCAAAAGTAATTTCTATTTTCTCAAGTGATGATGCATTAAATTTATCTCATAAATATATGCAAAAAGATAATGGAGCACTTGGATTACCAGAATTTGGTACCCAATTTGTTCGTCAGATGCTTAGAGAAACTAAGCCAAAAACATTTAGAGATTTAGTTATTATTTCAGGATTAAGTCATGGAACTGATGTTTGGAATAATAACGCACAAGATCTAATTAACTCTGGTATAACTGATTTAAAAGGAGTTATTGGGTGTCGTGATGATATTATGACATATTTAATTTCTTTAGGAATGGACGCCAGTCAATCTTTTAAAATAATGGAAACTGTTAGAAAAGGAAAACCATTAAAATCTGAAGATATTGAATCAATGAAAGAACATAAAGTTCCAGATTTTTATATTGATTCATGTAAGAAAATTAAATATTTATTCCCTAAAGGTCATGCTTGCGCTTATGTTATGATGGCAATTCGTGTTGCATTTTATAAGGTATATTATCCTCTTGAATATTACGCAACTTATTTTAGTTTGCGATGCGAACAATATGACATTGAGTCAATGATTAAAGGTATTGACGGAATTAATGATAAATTAATTGAATATAAACAAAGAAGAGCCTCTAATAATCCTGATCAAGCATTATCAAATAAAGAAGAAGAAATTGAAAAGATGCTTTTGGTTGCTTTAGAAATGACTGAAAGAGGATATAAATTTACTAATTTAAATTTAGAAAAGAGTGATGGAATGAACTTTGTTATTGATTATGAAAATAAAGCCTTAATTCCACCATTTAAAGTATTAGATGGTTTAGGAGAAAAGGCTGCTCAAAGTATTATTGAGGCTAGAAATGAAAAATCTTTCATTTCTAAAGAAGATTTAAGACAAAGAGGAAAATTAACTGTCACAAATATGGCATTACTTGAAAAACTTGGCGTATTAAATAATTTGAGTGAAACAAGTCAAATGTCTTTATTTAGTTTTGAATTTTAATTAAAATATTGATTAGTCCCGCAGTAACTCAGTCCGGATAGAGTAGCACCCTCCTAAGGTGAAAGTCAGAGGTTCAAATCCCCTCTGCGGGGCCATTTTTGACAAACACCTATAATATGTAAGCATTATAGGTTTTTTACTAAATTTTACCCATTTGTGCTTGTTATGTCGTGATCTAAAATTTTAGGTTCCTATCTCAAGCACCAAAATTAGTCAAAATGCCCCTAAAAGTTCGAACCACCGCAATACGCACACCGCAATAACACTTCTGGTTCGAACATTCACAAATTATGAATATAGATATTAGGAGAAATATTGATTTAGCCACTGTGAAATCACAATTTCCGAAAAAATTTTTGTTTTAGTCAAAAATTTGTCGAAACTCTGATTGAATCTTAAATATGTGCCAAAACTTTCTAAATCATTGGTATTGTAGAAACTTCTAATGTAACTGCATACTATTTTCTGGTTGTTTTCTGGTTGTTTACTGGTTGTAGTATAGCTACAATAATTAGCGAGGTGATATTGAGATGCTTATTGATGAAAACGACAAATTAGAATATAAAGAAAGAGTTTCAAATTCTTTACCAAAAGAGATTGTTTCGTTCTTAAATTCCGAAGGAGGAACAATATTAATTGGCATAAATAACAAGAAAGATCTTGTTGGTGTCATTAACATAGATGAAGCTATGCGACAAATTTCGGACATCATGACCGATCAAATTTCGCCACGTTGCATATCTTTTGTTAAACAATTTCACGAAATAATAGACGGCAAAGATATTATTAAAATTGAAATCAAAAAAGGAGACCAATTGTTTTATATAAAGAAATACGGTTTGTCAGAAATGGGGTGCTATATAAGAATAGGCTCTTCTTGCAAAAGCTTAACACCCGAGGAAATCAAAGAAAGATTTATCAAGTCGTTATCAAATATTACAACGAGCATTGTTGATATTCCCTCTAGAAAAAATAATCTCACATTTCAGATTTTAAAAAACTATTTACTGTCGAATAATAACCATATTTCCGATGATACTTTTTTAGAAAACTATCATCTATTAACAGAGGAAGGACATTTTAACTATTTAGCAGAACTTTTAGCCGATAAAAACGACATTGTTATAAATGTTGCGACATTTGCCTCTTCAGATAAAACGAAATATTTAAGAAGGGAGGAATTTGGTGGGAAATGTTTATTGTTGTCAATGGAACAAGCGAAAAATTATGTGAATTCAATTAATCAAACGTTTGTGGATGTTACAACAACACCGCGAAAAGAAAGAAAAATGTTTGATACTGAGGCGTTTGAACAAGCATGGATTAACGCATGTGTGCATAACAAATGGAGTGAAAGCAACCATCCGGGTATATATATTTATAACAATCGCTTAGAAATTGAATCGTTTGGTGGAATACCTAGAGTTTTAACCAAGGAACAATTTCTACGAGGCAAAAGTGAACCTGTAAATAAACAATTATTTGATATATTTAGAGCGTGTAATTTTGCTGAAGAAAGTGGCCACGGCGTTCCTTCAGTTGTTAAAGCTTATGGTGAGGATGCTTATATCTTTTCTGAATATTTCATTGATGTAGTAATCCCATTTAATAGAGAAGGTTTTAATAAGGCAACCACAAAAACAACCATAATACAACCAGAAAACATAGAAGAGGAAATAATTCAATTAATTAAAAATAATGAAAAGATTTCTAGAAAAGATATAGCAATTGTTTTGCATAAAACAGAGGGAAGCATTAGACATCATTTAAAAAAATTACAAGAAAAAAAGATTATCAAGCATTCAGGGCCAGACAAAGGTGGATATTGGGAAATCATAAAATCATAATAAGAACAGAAGACTTTTATTAAGACATTAAAGACGTTCGTTTCTCAATGTTTGATACATTTAAGACGTTTTTCAAACACATTATTTTAAAAATCCTTGCAAATTCCAAAAATTTTTTAAGATAAAGCAATATCAAGAATCATCATTATAACAAAGCCGATTAAAAATGACCATGTACCTAAATGATGAGTATTTTCATTTTGTGAGTCAGGAATAAGTTCTTCGATTATTGCATATATCATACATCCTGCAGAAAATGCTAATGCCCATGGTAAAATTTCACTAACAAAAGTGGCTAGTAATAAGCCAAATATCGCAGCTATTGGTTCAACAATGCCAGTTAATGTTCCAAAAGCAAACGCTTTTTTTCTTGAAAATCCTTCTTCAAGTAAAGGTAAAGATATAGCTGCACCTTCAGGAAAATTTTGTAAAGCCATACCAATTGAAAGCATCAATCCACTTAAAAATAAAGGTGAAGTTAGATCATTAGTTGAGAATGCAACACCAAAAGCAATTCCTACACTAAAGCCTTCAGGAATATTATGCAATAAGATAGCAAAAAATAATTTTGTATTTCTCGATATTTTATTTGTTTTAATACCTTCTTCGAAATTATTATCTTGATGAATATGAGGAATTATCTTATCTAATAAATATAAAAAGCCAAATCCAAGAATAAGTCCGACTACGACTATTATCCATTTTAAATTTTCTGGAAGATAATTATTAGATTGATCGTTTAAAGCCGGAAGTAATAAACTAAAAATAGATGCACTAAGCATTACTCCACTAGCAAAACCATTAAAGATAACTCTTGTTTTAAGATTAATTTTTTTAAATAAGAAAACTAAAGCACTACCAAGAGTAGTGCCTAAAGTAATTAATATAAATCCTATAATTGTATATCCAATGCCATTCATATTAATCAAAAACACAAAGGTTTATTTTTACTTCGTTTTCAGTTACCCCGCCATGATGGCCTAATAAAACACCATTTTCTAAAGTATTATTTAGCGCATATTCAGTGTTACTAATTAAGAAGTAATCTCCTAAAGTTTCTAAAAATTCATGATGATACTTGGATGAATAACCAAATATATTTTCGTTTAAAATTTCTTGTTTCGTTTTAAGAATAAATTTATCTTTATAATGTTTATTATAAGCGTTTATAAACTTATTTTTATCCCTAACTTTAAAGGAAGCAAAACGACCTTCAATAAAGAAATTTTTATCTTCTAATGAATCATAAAAATCTTCAAATTCATGAATATCAAGATTTTTAATGTTGACCATTCCATGGTCGGCTATTAATAAAAATAAAAAATTTGGATGGCTTTCTACGAGGTTTTTAATATAAAAATCAAGTTCTTTAACTATTTCTGGAATTAATTTATCATCTAATCCAACTCCATGCATATCATGGTCTGGTTCAGTTGAATATATATAAACAAAATTATAAGAATCAATTAAATTATTAGCTTCTTCAAACATTGTTTCTATAGGATTATTTGACATATTTATATAGTCAAAAGAATGAAAACTTCTAGCTTTAAAAATGTTATTTTTATTAATTATATCAATAATAGTTTCATACTTTAAAATATCTTCAGTTACAGGTGGATTAATCTTTTCATTGGTAAAAGGATTTTTACTAGGAAAGACATCTATATACTGATCATATTTTTTAAAATATTGATTCCAACCAACATAACCAGTTTCACAAGGATACTTACCTGAAAGAAGACTAGTAGTTGCAGCTACAGTTGTTGGTGGATAAACTGAATTGATTTCCTTTTTAATGTGTCTATAAATAAAAGGACAATATTCTTTATATTTTTCCATAACAAATTTTCCAAATCCATCAAGTAATATTAAGCAAACTTGATTTTCTTTAGAATTTAAAATTCTATCGATTTCATCATTAGAATTGTGAAATGTTTGGCATGAGAATTTCTTTAAAATTGAGTTAGATAAATTAACTAATGAATTAGTTTTTGATAATTTTATTTCCATGAATAATATTGTAAATAAAGTATTTTATAAATCAAATGAAATGATTAAAAAAATAAATTCAGATAAATCATAACTATTTTTGCTCTATAAAATGATTTTTTTAATAAATTTGATAGAGATATCAAAAAATTATCTAAAAAGAGAATAAATTCTTAAAAAGTCTTTAAAAGTTAAATATTTTTTAATTTTTTTTGCAAAAAACTATTTATTTTTATCTAAAATCTTATTAAAATAATTTTAGTTATGAATTACCTTCAAGATATTATTATCGTGATTGTATTGATTATTTCCTTATTATTAGGGCTTTTTAATGGCACATTAAAAAGAATTTGGAAGTTAATTGTATTTGCTATTTTATTTTCAATTTTATTTTTCTTATTTAAAGATGTCGCTATTAATTTCCTTAGATATGATTTATTAAAATTATTTGCACCTAATGGTTATACGATAACAATAGATACAAATTTGACCGTAGTAATAACAAATATTGAAGATGTATTCGTAGTTTTACAAAATCTTGATCCAAGTTTAAGTGGAGAATATTTAAAATTAACTTGTGAATTAACTTGTACAATTGTTTATTTCGTAGCTTGTTTGCTAGTAAGTATAATTGTTGGAGAAATTGTAAGCGTAATTACATATTTCTTCCTAAAATATTTATTCCCTAAATCTTGGAGAAAACCAAAATTCTTATCTAGACTATTTGGTGCGATCATTAGCGTCATTCAATGGTTCTTTATCATTTTCATGTTTAGCATAAGCTTAGGACAATTTAGTGGATTACTTGAAAATTTTGTTCCGATATTCCAAGAAATTCCAAATGTTGGAGATATGGCAGAACAGATTGACCAAATTGTATCCTATGTTTTATTAGTAATTAATCCTTATAATTCTATAATTATGAGTTCAATTTATAATGCATTATTAGGAAATAACATTGATCCTTATTCATTACTAAGTTTTGAATATGACGGACTTAAAATTACATTTGAAAAAGCGTTTGAACCTTTATATAAACCTCTTCAAGAACTAATTGTCTATATTAATTCTAGTAGCCAAGGTGGTGGAGAAGAAGTTTCACCTACTAATTTAGCTAATTTAGGTTTTAATTATTTTATTTAAATAGATTAAAAGGAGGATTAAAACATGAAAAAGAAAGGACTTGTAGTTTGGACAACTCTAGCTATCATCTCGATTGTAGTTTTAGTTGTTGGCTTTGCATTTTCTGGAATAGCAGAATGTGTTGGCCTTTATACAAGCTATGCTGAAAAATTCGAAGGTGCTATCTCTATTAGTAGCATCGCTGATCCAATTATTTTTGCTTATAACCGTTTCTTTGGTGGCAATTTTAGTTGGAACTGGACTACCGGGCTAACAATTGGAATTTTAGCTATTTTCGTTATTGCTGAAATTTGCTTAATTATTGCCTTAATTGCAAAGAAGAAATCTAAATATGCTGGTTATCCATTTTATATTTTGGTAGTTACATTTTTAGGTCTTTATGTTAGTTGGTATGTTTTAGATACAACTATTGTTACCCCAAGTATTGCAAGACAACTTGTTACTAGTGGAAGTGACTATTTTGATATTCTATTATTTAAATTTAGATTTATAGTAGAACAAGCAAATGGTCAAACTCAACAAGTTGCTAATTACTTTATCAGCGTTTGGTTCTATGTATTTTTACTTGGCGTTTTATTAACTTTAATCACTGCTCTTGGTACAGGATTTACTTGCTTTGCTTATACCTTACAAACAAAGAAAGAAGCTAAACCTCAACCTGTTGAAGTTAAAGAAGAACCTGTTGCTACATTTGAAGCTCCAGAAGTTAAAGAAGAACCTACACCAGTTGTTAAGAAAAAGAAAGTTGTTCTTGTTGTTAAAAGATATGATTCTTTTAAAGATGTTAAAGAACCAGTAATTGAAAAAGTTACTGAATATCCACATGAAAAAATTGAAGTTAAGCCATTAACTATTGAAGATATTCGTGCTGCTTTAAAAGATGAATTAGATGCTCGTGAAGCAAAAGAGAGAAAAGACGTAAATTTTAATAATGAGATTGTTCATGAAGAAGTTTCAACTCCTAAAAAAGAAGCAATCTCAGTATCAGAAAGCGATATAACTAAAGAAGTTAAAGAAACTCCTCAAATTCCTACACCTGTTATAATTGCTATTCCTGAACCTATTAAGGAAGAAGATGTTAAACCTACTCCAAAAAAAGAAGAGGTTATTAAAGAACCTTCTTTAAATAAAGATCAAGTTCGAGATATTATTCGTGATGAACTTGCAAAGGCACTTGATGAAATTAAAAACCAAGAGCCAGAAATCGAAGAAGAGATTTTTGAAGAAACACGTGAAGTTCCAGTAAAAGTTATTGAAAAAATTCACGAAAAAATTGTTGAAAAACCTGTAGAAGTTGAAAAAATTGTTGAAAAACCTGTTGAAGTTATTAAAGAGGTTTATGTTGAAAAGCCTGTCGAAACTCCAAAGGTTGAAGAACCAAAAGTTGAAGAAACAGCGGCTACTCCATCTGAAGAGGCAGAAGCTGAAGAATCTCCAAAAATTGAAAGAATTCCATTTGCAACCCGAATTAGAGAAGCAGATGATGAAATGAAAGATAATTATAATCACATTAAATCATTGCTATTAAGTTATGGGCTTAAAAATAGAACTAGTAATGGTGGAGACGCTTTTAGATTACATAAAGTAACTTATTGTAAGATTACCGTTGCTGGTAAATCATTAAAACTTTATTTAGCTCTCGACCCAAATGATTATAAGAATTCAACTTTACCTATTAAAGATGCTTCAAGTAAAGAAATTTACAAAGATATTCCTTTAGTATTTAAAGTTAAAAGCGGATTATCATTAAGAAGAGCTGAACAACTTATTACTGAAATGATGGATAAACATGGTATCGAACAAGCTGATCGTGTTGAAGTTAAAGATTATGCTTCTACTTTAACAGAAACTTCTGATGATACCGATGAAGATTAGTTCTGGAGGCAGATTATTATGAAAAAATCTAAATTAATTGGTTGGCCTATAGTACTTATTATCTCACTTGCTTTAATCGTTGTTGGATTATGGCTTGGATTTACAAAACAAGGTTTAAACCTTATCGGCTATGATAGTACAGCTGGTTACCCATATTATGTTGCACAAAGTTTTGGCGGTTCAGAAAATATTTTAAGCTTACTTAGCACATTAGTACTTGAAAGTTTTGTTGGATTATTTGTCTTTGATGCTTCAATTAACATTATTAGTATTGCTTGTTACTGTATTATTGGTTTAAGCATTATCTTAATTATTATTCAATTAATTACTTATATTCATTCAAAGAAACCTTCAATGATTCTTTGGATTATTGTAACTTTATTATTTGCTTTTGGTGGAAGCTTGGTTTGTGCTTTATCAAAAGAATACTTTGGAGTTAATGGAGAATTATTTGCTGATAGCTTAAATGCTCCTGAAGGTAGTGGAACTAATGGATCAATTACTATTAAAACTACTTTATTATTCCAAAATGAAGGATTACATGGCATTTTACTTTCAATCTTTGCCTATATAGTTTTACTTGGAATCTTATTATTTGTTATTAGTTCACTTGTTATTTTAATTCAAACATTAGTTTATGCTTCAAGTCATAAACTTGATAAATATTTTAAACAACATCCAGAACTCGCTAAAGCAAATACACATCCATCTATCGGATTTGATAATGGAGAAGCTGCAATTGGTGGTTCTACTAATAATATTAATACTGTAGGTAATTCTTCCCCATTAGTTATTCAATATATTAATAGTTATGGCACTAATGATGCACCTATCGCTTCAAAGCCACAATGCTGTGAAGGATATAAGGAAACTCCTACCGAACCAAATGGTGAATGTTGTCATAAAAAAGAAGGACATGTACCTCCAATGTATGGATATCCATATCCTCCAATGTATGGCTACCCTTATCCACCTTATCCTTATCCACCAATGATGCCTCAACAACCTCATAATGAAGGTAAAGTTGAAGAGAATGATGAAAAACCTTTAACAAAATCAGATTTAAAAGAAGTTATTAATGAAACAATAGCTGAATTAAAGAAGGCTGATGAAGAAAAAGAAGTTGTTGAAGAAAGAGTTTATCAAAATGAGGATGGCGAAGAATTAGAATATGTCGACTTAGATGAGTTAAAAGAAATGATTAAAACTCAAATCAAGGAAGCTGTTGATGAATTTACACCCATTCAAGTAGAGCCTCAAAAAGATGAACCAAAGGAGGATCCCACGATAAATCCTGCCGAAACAACAGGTTATGCTGAAGAACCTCGCTTAGAAGAAAAAGTAGTTGAGACTCCTACATTTATTGAAACAAAAGAACCTGAAACTAAAGTTGAAGTTACAACTCCAATAGTTGTTGCTGTTCCAAGTAAAGCTATTGAAGAAGATCTTCCAGAAGAACCTGAAGTAAGCGAAGAAGCTGTTGAAGAAACATTAACTGAAGAAGAAGTTCGTAGTTTAATAAGTGAAGAACTTAAAGAAGCTTTAAAAGATTTCTCTAAACCAAAGAAAAAGAGAATCATTCACAAAATTACTAATCATGAAGTTCCAGAATATGAAACTCAAATTATAAAAGATGATGAAGTAACAACAAGTGAAACAACTGAAGCTAAAGAAGAAAAAGTTGAAGAAGTAACTCCTACAACTTCTGAAACTACTAAAACTGAAGAAGAAAAAGTTGAAACTGCTCCTGCTGAAGTGATTTCAGAAGAAAAACCTCAAGAAGTTGAAACTACTTCTTTAGAAAAAGAAGAAAAACCTATCGAAACAGAAGTTTCTGAAACTAAGGTTGAAGAAACTCCTACTCAAGATGTTATTGAAGATAAAATAGATAGTGAACCTAAACCTACTGAAGTCTCTTTACCTAAAGAAGAGCAACCTCAAGAAGTAAAAGTCGAGGAACCTAAGACTACTGAACCTGTTATTGAAGAAGTTAAAGAAGAAAAGACTGAAGTCGAAGAAAAGAAAGCTCCTGTGAAACAAGAACCACGTGGAAAAGAAGCTGAAATTGAAAAAGGCGAAGTCATTAGACTTAATTTCTTTGAAAGAATTGTTTCTGGCGATGAAATTTTAAAGAATAATTATCAATCAATTAAAGCGTTATTAATGAGCTATGGCTTAAAAGATCGTATCTCAAGTACTGGTGATACATTTAGATTACATAAAGTCACTTATGCTAAGATTACTGCTTTAGGAGATTCTTTAAAGATTTACTTAGCTCTTGATCCAAAGGATTATTATTCAACTGCCTTACCTGTTCAAGATGTCAGTAAGAAAGATGCATATAAAGATATTCCTTTAGCCTTTAAGATTAGAAGTGATCTTTCTCTTAGAAGAGCTAATGAACTTATTCTCGCAGCAATGCGTAAAGCTGGATTTGAACCAATTCCTGATTTTACACCTGAAGATTATGTAAAAGAAATTGAAGGTATTATTGCCAAGAATAAAGAAAAAGAATCTAAATAATTTAAGTCCTTAATTTTCATGTTTAAAAAGTACTAACTTTGTTAGTACTTTTTCTATATTAATAACTTTTATTTTGCTATAATCATCTAAGAGGTGACTTTATATGGGATATGATGATATTTTAGGTGGAAGAATAGAAGTTATTACTGGACCAATGTTTGCTGGTAAGAGTGAAGAATTAATAAGAAGAATAAATAGATTAAAATATGCCAAAAAGAATTTTTTAGTTTTCAAACCTTTATTAGATGATCGTTATAGTGAAACTGAAGTAGTTTCTCATCGCAATCGTCGTGAAAAATCAATTCCAATTAGTAAACCTGAAGAAATTTATAATTATTTAAAAGAAAATACCGAAGTTATTTGTATTGATGAAGTCCAATTTTTTGATGAAAAAATAATCGATATTATTGATGAATTAGCAAATAAGGGATTACGTATAATTGTTTCTGGCCTTGATACAGATTTTAAAGGAAATCCATTTATGGTCACTGCTAAATTACTTGCAAAGGCTGAATTTGTAACAAAATTAACAGCAATTTGTGCAAAATGTGGAAAAGAAGCAACAATGACCCAAAGATTAATTAATGGTCAAATACCTAGTGTCAATGATGAAGTAATTTTGGTTGGTGCAAGCGAGTCTTACGAACCTAGATGTCGTCATTGTCACGAAGTTAAAAAATAATTACTGAAAAACTACTAAAATAGTTCATTTTTAAAGGTTTTTTGAGTTCATAATAAAAAGTTATTTACATTATGATATTCTTTTTTTGAACCGTGCTGAAGGAGAATAAATATGGAAAAAATTATTAAACGTGATGGTAGAAGAGTCAAATTTGATAAAAAGAAAATTTACAACGCTTTATATAAAGCATTTGCATCACTTGATATAAATGATGATTATTTAATTAATGAAATAACTAATGAGGTTGTTGACAATATTGATGTTCGTTTTGAAAATAAAATACCAAAAGTTGAAGATATTCAAGATGAAATTGAAAAAGTTTTAATTGAATATAATGAAGCTGAAGTTGCTAAAGCATATATTCTTTATAGAGCTGAACGTACTCGCTTTAGAGAAAGCAAAACCCATTTGATGGCAACATTGCATGATATAACTTTTAAAGATGCTAAAGATAATGACACAAAAAGAGAAAATGCTAATATTGATGGTGATACAGCAATGGGAACCATGCTTCGTTATGGGAGTGAAGCAGCTAAAGAATTTTATTTAAATAATGTCATTGATCCACGTTTTGCTAATGCTCATCGTAATGGTGATATTCATATTCACGATATGGATTTTTATACATTAACATTAACATGTTGTCAAATTGATATTTTGGAATTATTCAAACATGGATTTTCAACAGGACACGGTTTTTTAAGAGAACCTCAATCAATTAGAAGTTATGCCTCTTTAGCTTGTATTGCAATTCAAGCAAATCAAAATGATATGCATGGTGGCCAATCAATTCCAAATTTTGATTATGGAATGGCCCCAGGTGTTATTAAAACATACCGTAAAGCAATTGTTAGAAATTTAGTATTAATTTTATCACTTTATGTCGATCATATATGTAAAGACGAAGCTAAAGAAATAATAAAACTTGCTGAAGAAAAGTCTCAAGATGAATGCCGCATCGGACATGAAAAATTTAATAAAGCATTACTAGAAGTTATAAATGAAAAATATGGTGAAATTAAAGATTTAGAACGTTTAGTTAATTACATTTTACAAGTCTCTTATAATGAAACTCGTGAAGAAACTTATCAAGCGATGGAAGCTTTAATTCATAATTTAAATACAATGCATAGTAGAGCTGGTGCCCAAGTTCCATTTTCAAGTTTAAATTACGGAACTGATACTAGCGTTGAAGGAAGAATGGTTATTGATTGTCTTTTAGATGCAACATTAGCTGGATTAGGCGATGGCGAAACACCTATTTTCCCTATTCAAATATTTAAATTAAAAGAAGGTGTTAGCTATAATAAAGAAGATCCTAACTATGACTTATTTAAGAAAGCTATTCGAGTTAGCGGTGCAAGACTATTCCCTAATTTCAGTTTCCTTGATGCCCCTTATAATCTTCAATATTATAAAAAAGGTGATTATAAAAGTGAGATTTCCTATATGGGGTGTAGAACTAGAGTTATGGGAAATGTCGATAAAACTAAAGAGATTACAACCGGTAGAGGTAATTTAAGTTTTACATCAATTAATTTGCCTCGTCTTGGTATAGAGCATAAAGGTAATATTGATGCTTTTTATAAAGATCTCGATAACAAGATGGATTTAGTTAAAGATCAACTTCTTGAAAGATTTAAAATTCAATGTCAAAAGAAAGTTTTTAATTTCCCTTTTCTTATGGGTCAACATATTTGGCTAGATAGCGATAAATTGAAATGGAATGATTCAATTGCTGATGTCATTCGACATGGTACATTAACAATTGGTTTTATTGGTCTTGCTGAATGTTTAAAAGCTCTTATTGGAAAACATCATGGAGAAAGTGAAGAAGCTCAAAAATTAGGTTTAGAAATCATTGGCCATATGAGAGAAAAAACCGATGAGTATACAAAAAAATATAACCTTAATTTTAGCTTAATTGCTACACCTGCTGAAGGATTAAGTGGAAGATTTATTAAAATTGATAAGAAAAAATATGGGATTATTGAAGGGGTAACTGATAGAGACTATTATACTAACTCATTCCATGTTCCAGTTTATTATAATATTTCGATTTTTGACAAGATTAAAATTGAAGGTCCATATAATGCCTTAACTAATGGTGGACATATTACATATGTTGAAGTTGATGGTGATGTTGCTAAAAACGAACAAGCTTTTGAAAAAATTATTAGATGTATGCACGATAATGGTGTTGGTTATGGTTCTATTAATCACCCAGTAGATAGAGATCCTGTTTGTGGATATAACGGAATTATAGATGAGGTTTGTCCAAAGTGTGGACGTCATGAAGATGGTGATGTTAAATTTGAAAGAATAAGAAGAATTACTGGTTATTTAGTTGGAACTTTAGATCGATTTAATGATGCAAAAAAAGAAGAAGTAACTCAAAGAGTAAAACATTTAACGAAGGAAAATATTTAATGCCAGATTATGTCCGTATAGCTAGTGTAATTGATGATTCCATTGTAGATGGACCCGGCATACGCATGACCATATTTTTTCAAGGTTGTGCTCATAATTGTGCAGGCTGTTTTAATCCTGAAACATGGGATTTTGATAAAGGACATCTTTGTGATATAAAGAAAATATATAACGCCGCAATGGAAAATCCATTACTTAGTGGAATAACTTTAAGTGGTGGAGACCCAATTTATCAAGTAAGTAATGCTTTAAAATTGATAGAATTATTTGAAAACACAAATCTCGATATTATTTGTTACACTGGTTTTACAATCGAAGAATTGTTCGAAATGGAAAAAAATAATAAGGATTTGCAAGCTTTTTTAAGAAAAATCGATTATTTAATTGATGGTAAATTCGATATTACTAAAAAAGATATTAGCTTAAAATTTCGAGGATCATCGAATCAACGAATTATTGATATGAAGAAAACTTTTAAAGAGAATAAAATAATCACTACAGATTTTAGTGATTATTCAAACTAGTTATTTTATTTAGATACGTTTTATATATTATTTCTGTAATTTCATTAATTGATAATTTTTCGCTATTAATTTTATAGTCATAACCTTCTAAATTTAAAAAACGAGACCTATCTAATTTAATTCTTTCATTAATAGATTCAGGATTATCTAAACGAGCTTTCATCCTATTAATTCTTGTTTCTTCATCACATTCTAAATAAAAAGAAATGATGCTAGGAATATTTAATTTATTAAATGCCTTTAAGCCATCTGGTTCAAGTATTAAAACTGTATTTAAATTAATTTCATTTTTGGTCGTCCCATAATAATTATTATTATAAATTGTATATTCGATAAAATTATCATTTTTAATATTTTCTTTAAATTGGTCTAAAGTTATAAAATGATAGTCAATATCTTCAATTTCATTCACTCTTTTTGGTCTAGTTGTAGTAGTAACGAATTTTTTAAAACCATATTTGTAACATAACGCTTTACAAATTTCTGTTTTACCGCTTGCACTAGGCCCTACTAAAATAATCATGAGTTTATACTATTATAAAAATTAACGAAATTAAAGCCATTTTTATTTTTTATTAAAGAGTATTTTGATATAATTTTTTAGTAAAAATTATATTTACGAGGTTAAGTTATGAATTATGATTTTCAAAATATTGAGAAAAAATGGCTAAAAGTATGGTTAGAACGAAAAGAATATAAATGTAATACTGAAGATTTTTCAAAACCAAAGTATTATGTTTTAGATATGTTCCCATATCCTAGTGGTCAAGGATTACACGTTGGACATCCTGAAGGATATACTGCTACTGATATCATCGCAAGAATGAAAAGAATGCAAGGATTTAATGTTCTTCATCCAATTGGCTATGATGCCTTTGGTTTACCTGCTGAACAATATTCAATTAAGATGAATGAACATCCAGAAAAATTTACTTTACGTAATATCGATAATTTTAGAAGACAAATTCAAATGCTTGGTTTTAGTTATGATTATGATCGTGAAATAAGAACATGTGATCCTAAATATTATAAATGGACTCAATGGATTTTTGCTAATATGTTCAGTGATAACTTAGCTTATGTTGATTATAAACCAGTAAATTTTTGTCCTGAATTAGGAACAGTTTTAGCTAATGAGGAAGTAATTAATGGTAAAAGTGAACGTGGTGGCTATGATGTTATAAGAATGCCTATGCGTCAATGGATGCTTAAAATAACTTCTTATGCTGATAGACTCGAGGAAGATTTAAAAGATTTAGATTGGCCAAATTCAACAAAAGAAATGCAAAAGAATTGGATAGGAAAATCTAAAGGAACTATCGTTAATTTTCAAGTTAAAGGAACCGACTATACTTTTGATGTTTTTACAACAAGAGCTGATACTCTTTTTGGTTGTAGTTATTGTTGCTTAGCTCCTGAACATCCATTAGTTAAAAAGATTGTCTCCAAAAATCAAGAAAAAGAAGTTAACGAATATATTGAAAAGGTTTCTCATAAATCTGATTTAGAACGAACAGAGTTAAATAAAGACAAGACTGGAGTATTTTTAGGTGCTTATGCCATTAATCCAATTAATAATGAGGAAGTTCCTATTTTTATAGCTGATTATGTTTTAGGAAGCTATGGAAGCGGAGCGGTTATGGCTGTTCCAGCTCATGATGAAAGAGATTACGCATTTAGTAAAAAATATAACTTACCTATTAAAAAAATTATTGATTGTGATGTAACTGAAAATGCCTTTACTGAAGATGGTCCTCACATTAATAGTGACTTTATTAATGGCTTAAATATCGAAGAAGGAAAAAAGAAAATTACTGAAAAATTAATCGAATTAGGAAAAGGAAAATATAAAATTAACTATAAGCTTCGTGATTGGCTTTTTTCAAGGCAAAGATATTGGGGAGAGCCTATTCCTATTTATACTTATGATGATACTAAAGAGATGGAAAGACTTAAAGATAGCGAATTACCATTAGTTTTACCTGAACTTGATGAGTATAAACCTAGTGGTACAGGCGAATCACCTTTAGTTAATGCAAAAGATTGGGTTAATATTGTTGTTAATGGAAGAAAAGCAACAAGAGAAACTAACACAATGCCACAATGGGCTGGAAGTTGCTGGTATTATTTAAGATATATTGATCCAAATAATGATAACGAAATTGGACGTAAAGATTTACTAGATCATTGGTTACCTGTTGATTTATATATAGGTGGACAAGAACACGCTGTATTGCATTTATTATACGCAAGATTTTGGCATAAATACTTATATGACAAAGGCATTGTATCAACTAAAGAACCATTTAAAAAGCTTTTCCATCAAGGAATGATTTTAGGCGAAAATGGTGAAAAAATGTCTAAAAGTCGAGGAAATGTTATAAATCCAGATGATATTGTTAAAAATTTTGGTGCTGATAGCTTAAGACTTTATGAAATGTTTATGGGACCATTAGAAGATAGTTTACCTTGGTCAAATAAAGGCTTAGAAGGTGCTAAAAGATTTATTGAAAGAGTCTTTAGACTTTATACCGAAGATGAATTTAAAAAACGTGTAACAAAGAATAATAATGGATCACTTGATTACATTTATAATTATACAGTTAAGAAAGTAACGAATGATTTTGAAAATCTTCAATTTAACACTGCAATTTCTCAAATGATGATTTTTGTAAATGAATTATATAAAGCCAATGAAATTTACGAAAAATATTATGTTGAATTTGTTAAATTATTTGATTGTGTCTGTCCTTTTGTTGGTGAAGAAATTTGGTCTATATTAGGACATAAAAATTTAATAACTTATGAAAAATGGCCAACTTATGATGAAAGTAAGTTAGTTTTAAATGTAATTAAAATTGCTGTTCAAGTTAATGGAAAATTACGTGATACAATTGAAATTAATAAAGATGAAGATGAAGAAAAAGTTAAAGAAATTGCTTTAAAATCGGAAAATGTTATTCGTCACACTGAAGGAAAAACGATTAAAAAAGTAATATATGTTAAAAATAAAATTGTAAATATAGTGGTTATTTAAAATGGATATTATTAAGATTATTAGTCAAGAATTAGAACTAAGTGAAATTAGTGTAAGTAATGCAATTAAATTAATTGATGAAGGTAATACGATACCCTTTATTGCAAGATATCGTAAAGAAGTTACTCATAATTTAACAGATAATGATTTAAGAAAATTAGAAGAGCGATTAATTTATTTAAGAAAGCTTGAAGAACGAAAAAATACTATTTTAAAAAGTATTGATGAACAAGGTAAGTTAACCGATGAATTAAAAGAAAAAATTGACAATGTTTTAATATTAAGCGAATTAGAAGATATATATCGACCATACAAGCCAAAAAGAAAAACTAGAGCAAGTATTGCTAAAGAAAAAGGTCTTGAACCTTTAAGTAAAATTATTCGTGAAGGAAAACTTGACGCTTATAACGAGGCTAATAATTTTATTAATAACGAATTAAAAGTTAATACTATTGAAGATGCAATTAATGGAGCAAAAGATATTGTTAGTGAAGATATTAGTGATAATGCTAGCTATAGAAAATATATTAAAAATTTAATTGTTAAGTTTGGCTATATTAAGTCCATTGAAATTAAAAAAGATGAAAAAGATACTTATGGTAAATATAGTGATTATGCTGAACTTATTTCTACCATTCCACCTCATCGTATATTAGCTCTTAATAGAGGCGAAAATGAGAAATGCTTAAAAGTTAACTTAGACTATGATTTAAATGAAATAATAGATTTTTTATCTAAAAAAGAAAAAATTAATACTAATATAAATAAAGAAATAATGATTGATATCATTAACGATAGTTTAAAAAGATTGATTTTACCTTCAATCGAGAATGAAATCAGAAGTGATTTATTTAGTTTTGCAGAAGATAAATCAATTGAAATTTTTAAGAAAAACTTACATCAATTACTTATTTATCCACCAATTAAAAACATTAAAGTCCTTGGATTTGACCCTGGTTTTAGAACAGGTTGTAAATATGCCTTTGTCGATGAATATGGAAAGCTAATAAAGGTAGGACAAGTATTTATTACAAGTAATAATGAAAATGATGTCAAAAAAGGGATTAATGAAATAACTGATTTATTAAATAATAATCAAATTGATTACATTGCTTTAGGTAATGGAACTGCAAGTCGAGAAAGCGAAGTAATCCTATCAAAAATTATTAAAGATAATAATTTTAAAACTAAAATATTTATAGTTAATGAAAGTGGTGCTAGTGTTTATAGTGCTTCCAAATTAGCAGAGGAAGAATTTCCTAATCTTACAGTTGAAAAACGTAGTGCCATTTCTCTTGCTAGAAGACTTCAAGATCCTTTGGCTGAACTAGTAAAAATAGATCCAAAAGCAATAGGGGTTGGTCAATATCAACACGATATGGATACTAGTAAGCTTGATTTTGCTTTAACTAATACTGTTATTGATTGTGTAAATATGGTTGGGGTTAATGTTAATAGCGCCTCAATTAGCTTATTAAAATATGTTAGTGGGATTAATAAGAATTTAGCTAAAAATATTTATCAATATAGAGAGGAAAATGGTCCATTTAAATCACGAGAAGAATTAAAAAAAGTTAAACAAATGGGAGATAAAGCATTTGAACAATGTGCTGGATTTTTAAGAATATATGATGGAGATGAAGTTTTAGATAGTACAGGTATTCATCCTGAAAGTTACTCATTTGCTAAAAAAATAATTGAGATTTGCAGCGTTTCTTTAAAAAATGATGATATCTCTGATAGAATTTTAAAACTAGAAAAACTTAATAAAACTAATTTCATTAAGGAAAATAAAGTCGGAGAAGAAACTTTAAACGATATTATTGAAGAATTAAAAAGACCAGGTAGAGATATTCGTGAAGAAGCTAAAATTGTAGAACTTAATAATGATGTTAAAGATATAAAAGATCTTAAAGTCGGAATGATATTAAGTGGAACTGTTAGAAATATTATGGACTTTGGTATCTTTGTCGATATTAATGTACATCAAGATGGTTTAGTTCATATTAGTGAGCTTTCTAAGAATTTTGTTAAACATCCAAGTGAATTATTTTCTATCAATGACATTGTTAAAGTGAAAGTTATTGGGGTAGATGTCGACAAAAGAAGAATTAGTCTTTCAATTAAACAAGTTTAAAAAAATAGCGCATTGAATGCGCTATTTTAAATTTTCTTAATTTTATCAAAAGTTTTTTATAACTGATTTTTTAATTTTGGTGCGAGAAATGAGCGGTAATAATCAATTTTTCTTATAGAAAAATCAAATAAAATCGGTGTATTTTGTTAAAATTTTCATTAGAAAATTTTACTTTTTTATCAATTTTTTATCAATTTTAGCTTCAACAATTTCTTTTAAAATATTCTCTGCTTCGCAAAGATTTTTAAATTCATCATTTGATATTTGAATATAATCTAAATTTCTTCCAAGAATTGAATCAACGGAAACTTTTAAGTAATCAGCAATTTTGCAAATTGTTTCGAAATCTGGTTCAGATTTACATCGAACATAATTACTCATTACATAATCAGGAATATTTAAAGCTTTACATAGTTCAATTTGCTTTATACCTTTTGCTTTTAAAATTTCTTTTAAATAAATTCGCATAAAATTATTTTAAAAAAAGTTGTAAATTATATCGATTTTTATTGATATAACTTGTAAATTATGCTATTTTAAAGAAAATACTTGTAGTAAATACAAGTTTAGGAGTTTGGAGGTAAAAAAATGAGTAAAGCATGGAAGGGTGCAATCATCATGTTACTTGTGATTTTGGTTATAGGAGTTATTTTGAGCTTAGGAGCTGTTTCAGATTGGTTTAGAGCTCCAGTTGAAGAATGGGGAGCTCACTGGGAAGAAATCATCGATGTAATTAAAGGCTCACCAATTACTACTACAGAACCACCTGTAGCTTGATTTTAAAAGGAGTTTTAAAAAATGAATAAAAAAACAAAAATTTTAGTTGGATCAATAACAGGATGTGCTTTAGTTCTAGGAGCAGTTGCTACTGGATTAGGTCTTGGATTACAAAAACAAGAAATTAAAGATACATCAGGTATTGAAACTACAATTGTTGAAGCTAAAGGAATGAAGCTTCAATTAGCAAGTACTGAGCTATTAGAAACTGGCGCAACACAATTAACTTTTGATTATACAATTTTGCCAGAGAACGCTACTAATAAAGCAGTAACAACTTCATTAGCTTGGTCAGAAGATGGCGATAGTTCGACAGATGATGATACTTTTAAAACGAGTAAGACTGTTACTGACTATGTTACAGCTAGCGAAGATGAAGTTGAGCAACAAATTACTGTTACTTGTAATGAAGCTTTCGGATCACAAATTAAGTTGACGATCACTTCAGATGATAATCCGGAAGCTACAGCTGAAGTTAATGTTGACTATCGAATTAAGCGTACATATTCACTTGACTTTAGCGGTCACACTATTGCTAGTAATGGCCAATGGAGTAGTTTAGCTTCAGGAACTTATCAAGAAAGTGTCGGCACACTTCCTTTTGATGGAGAGACTTATAGCGTTAAATTAGAGAGTGCAGTAGTCAATTCATCAGTTAGTACAGCTTTAACAAGTTATACAGCGTTATTAGATGCTTTAAAAACAGGTAATGGAGCAAGTGTATTAACTGAAGTTAATAAACTTAGTGGAGCTGATTATAACACAGCAGTTACTACTTTAAATGCTCATAAAACTGATGCAGTTACATTTACTTTAAGTTATGCAACTATCGAAACTAAAGAATTAGTTGCTGGCTATGATTTAGGAAGTACAACTACTAAAGTTGAGGATATTACAGTCGATAATCCTAATATCATATTCTAATTAGGAGGTAGAGAATGGTTTATAGAAGAACTAGAAGAAGAAATATTACGCGCAAAACAACTAGAAAACCAAAAGTAATTATTATCAAAAAATATTAGTAGTTGTCAGTGGGTTTGCTAGTTTTCCCGGCAAAACTAGCACACTGATGTAATTCTTAAGTAATACATTAAAGTGAGGTATTTACATGCTTAATAAATTAAAGAAAGAAAATAAACAACCAAAAAGAAAGAAGACTATTACAGTATTTGTTAAACAATCTATTAAAGATGGTAAGAATAAAAATACTTCATGTAAGTACGGAAAATTTTCCAACAATGATGGAAAAATAAAAAAAGTTAGCGTTGGGCTTACTGATAAAGAAATGAAAGTTTTTGACGATATTTTGAATAAAGTTGATAACAAAGTTAAAAAAATTGAAGGCAAATAAGTTATTATGGCTAAGCACATTAAATGGTTTAAAAGTATTTCTGATTTCTTCTTTCAAGATGATTTAACTACCGGGAATAAAGAAACTAAAAAATTAGTTACCGGTCATCCTATATTAGTTGTTGGAAAAGATAACAGAAATAATAGATATGGCTTAGTTTTAACTGGATCACCTTCTAAGAACAAAAAATATTACAAGTTTAAAGCTAATCCACGAGATGCATATTTAGAAAAGAAAATAAGAGCTGTACCTAAATCAGTTTTGCGAAGTAAAAGACCTGATTTATATATTAAAGATGTTGATAAAGAAGATATTAAAGAATTAATTAAAGAATTATCAAGCAAATATGAAAAAAGTCGAGGCTCATATTCTAAGAAATAGAATACTTTACCGAATTAAATTCAGTCGCCGCTAATTACCAAGATTAGCACACCTCGATGCTTTTGATAAATATTAATAAAAATAAAACTAAAAGTAAAGAGAAAAAGGAGTAAATTATGTATTTTAAAAATATAAAACTTAAAAAAATACTAACATCAAGTCTAGTTACTGCTAGTCTTTTTGGTAGTTTTGGTATTGGATACTTAACAAGTCACTTAGTTGAAAAAAATAATAATTTATCAAGTGTTAGTAATGATTTCGAAACTGATTTTATTGAAAATGGAATTAAGCTTTCAAGGGTAAACGCTTATACTACAGAAAATGGAGAAAGTGTGCAGGAAGTTAGTTATAGTTTTGAACCAGCTAATCCATTTAACAAAGGTATAAATAGTTATCTTCAATGGGGAAATTCGAATGAAGACAGCGATACATTTTATAGAGATAAAATAGTTGAAGATTATGTAACATATGAAATTAACGAAGAAACTCAAATAATAACTATTACTTGTTTACAACCTTTCGAAACAAGAATTAATCTTCAAATTAGAAGTATAGAAAATAATAATGCTTCTGCCGAAATTCATATTGATTATGCTACAAGATATAATTTTGTTATAAAAGCAGGCGACGCAACTTTTAGTAATTCAAACAACATTGAATTAATTCAGGATATTGAGGAAGATACACAAACTTTTACTGATGGATTAAATTCGTATAGTGTACCAGTCACTAACGATTCATTTGGTTCATTAAATTTAATTATAGAAATGGATGAAGTTATTCAATATGGATCAAAGTATAGAGAACTGGATTCTACTGTATTATCTGAAATTTTTAATGAAGGGAATGTTTATGAGTCTAAATTTAATTGCCAGGAATTTTATCAAAAATATTTATTACAATTTGTAGATAAAATTTATGGCAGGGGAAATTATTATTCGTTGATAGATACAAATCAATATTTTGGAGATGATATTGATCAATTTTTATCATTTATTAATGATTATCTTTCGGGAAATGTTGATAAAGAAAAAAATATATACCTTGAAAAATCATACATCTCTACAGATGGTAAACCTCAATTAGAATATGGTTTTTGGAGTACTGGAAATTATCATCACTATGAAAGTATCACGGGTAATAATGAGAGTGAAAAATACAATTCATTAATAACTAAAATAGTTGAATTTGGTTTTGCTGAAAGTAACGGTGATACTATTAATGATCGTTCTTACGAAATGTTTATTGAAATAATGGCAAATGCTTTAGCGAATATAGATACACTTTATGAAGCTAATAATGATAATTCTAGTTTTTTAAGTATTTTAAATAATGCTGCAAGTTATTTTAAAGATATGTTTGTATTCGAAATTAAACCATCTAAAGGTTCTACTATAAATGGTTTCGATAGTGTTAATTTAGATCTTTCATTTCGACTCTATGATCCTTTTAGATTAACAGTTCAAGATTTAAATGTTAATAACTCAAATGTAATTTATTAGGTGAGTTTTATGAAAAAAGCTTTGTTATTAATCCCAACATTAATATTAACTTCAAGTTTTACTTCAAATAATTTTAATTATGCTTTTAAACCTGAAATAAATATTAAAAAGATAAATGAAATTGCAAGTGATCCAAATACTTTAATTTTAAATTATTCAGTTAGTCCCATTAATTATGAATTAATAAGTAATATCATTTTTGCACCTGATGAAAGTAGTGAAAACGATAATGATGAATGGAAAATTAACAAAGATGCAAATGATTATGTTGAAGTAAGTGAAATTACAGAAGATACAATTACAATTCATAAAAAGCAAGGGTTTGCGAGTCAAATTATATTACAACTCTTTGTAAAAGAGAAACCTAGCATAAATACACAAATATTAATAGATTGCAACCCAATTGAAAGTTCTAATGTTTTAAGTTTTGATAGCAATTATGAAAAAGTTAATATAGCTTATATTAATTATAATGAATCAGTTACTTTTGATAACACTACAAGTTATATAGATGAGAGTGGGTTGTTTGCTAATGAAGTCGATTTTGAAAATGTTAAATTAGAATTTGGTTATTCAATTAACTCAATCAATCCAGATCTAATTCCTGAAGAATATTATAATCCAACATTAAGATATATTGGTGGTAAAGATTTTATTGATTTATTCTCTGGAACTAATTTATATAACGATGAATATTTTAAATTAGCTACTGACAATGTTAAGTTAAGTGATTTTCTAAACACTCAATCAAATAATGGTTTAACTTTATTAAATGGTGGAGTAATCGATACAAATTTTTTAGAAGAAATCTTTGCTAATTCTACTAATTTTAATCAAGTAAAAGAAGATTATGGTTATTATCAAGAATATTTTATAGAAGTTTTTAATAATCAAATTTATAGATACTACCAATATATATTTGAAACAAGCGAGTTAGCTTGTATGGTTTCAGATGGTAGTAGTCATAATGTTCACAATCTAGACTCTATTATTAATAGTCAGGGGGAAGCTTTAGAAATCTCTTTTAGTATTTTTGGAGGCATTTAATTATGGAAGACAATAAAAAGAAAATAATATCTATATTTGCTATAGTTTTAAGTTTATTATTGATAATAGGTTTAGTTGTTAGCTTATTTTTCATATATTATAAAAGCGGATCATTTAAAGATTTTTACATTCGAGTTAATGATTCTGAATTAATATATGATTATAAAAACAATTATAATTTTATTCATGATGAAACATATAAAATCGAGCCAATTTATGTAATGGATGGTAATAGTGATAATCATAAAGATGATTATACTGTTAAGGTAGTATCAAACGACAATAATAATACAAGATTTGAATTTAATAATGGAGATGATAACTATGTTTACAATAATATTGATTTCACTGACTGTTTTAAAATTCAAAAAGAGGAAGGATACTTCACATTCCAACACACATATCAAAAACTCGAAGAAGTAATTGAAGCTAAATATGGTGAAGTAACTTTTGAAGAAAACTTTAATATTGATTTAGACAATGATTATTTAAGTTTAGTTGTTATTTCTTATGATGAGAGTAAAGAAGTAAGAATTAATTTTAACGTCGAACTCGAACCTCAAGAAATAATTGTAAGTGAGGATCATTTAATTTTTTAGTATGAAAAATATTAGTGTTGCTTTAGCTTTATTATCAACAACATTAAGTATAGGAACGCCAGCTTCCATTTTAAGCAACGCTAATAATATTTCTTTTAATAATGAATTAAAATTTGATAATACTAATGTACTTGATGATTTATTAAGTTCTGATAACTTTAATATTTTAGACTATCCATATAAAGAAAATGAAGGCATTAAAATCATTAATTTTGTCGAATATGAGTATAGTTTTTATTCAAATTTACAAAGTAATTATTCACTTTATATATATTTATATAATCCAAGTAATCTAAATATTAATGTTGATAGCAGTCTTAACAAAATACAATTAGCTACACACTGGAACGATGACCATTACCCGGACGAATATAAAAAATTTAATCTTAAATTTTTAAATAAAAGCGAAGATTCGAATTATTACAATTTATTTTATAAATTTAAAATTGAATTAAGCGGTAATGAAAAAACTGAGTTATTGGCTAACTTAAATAGCAACGAAAGAAGATATGATATATCAGGATTAGAACTTTATATTAATGATGAACAAGATGTTATTGAATATTCAGTTGGTGGTACATATAGGTTTACTGGCTTTAGTGAAGGACTTGGAAGTTCAAGTGAAGATACTTTAAGCTGTGAAGTTACTGACTTAGAAACCATTGATTTAGAAGTTCATCCAACATATTATCGATTAGATTCAAGCTCGAAAGGGAAAAATTATAAATCCGAAATTGATAGTGTCTATTTTTCTATCCCTAACTATTATTTAGAAACTTACGGAAATCTGCAAAAAATAAAAGCTGAATGGTATGAATATAAGACTTCACCTATTTTTGTAATCGATGACTTAGAAAGCTATAATAAACTTAAAAATATACAAGGAATATATGTTAATTCCTTCAGTTGGGATGAAGCATTAACTTTTAATTCTAGTTCGCCAGTGACTGAATTTGATTCAACAATTGGAGTAGGTGAAATGGGATCATCTTCCTCAACGGTTGATGAGGGCGCAATCATGTTTAATATGATGGGTAAGACCGGTCAAATTCCATCGGTGACATATTATAATTATTATATAAAAGCTATAACCTGGTTATTTTATACTAATGGAATTGATTATAGCGAATATGAAATAGAAGCTAATGAATTACTCGATTTTGCTGATTCTTATACATTCTTTAATGAAGGAACAAATGAGGTTGGTTTAAGTAAGGAATTATTTAAAGGAAAAGTAGAAGAAGGACGAACTGAAGGATACAATTTAAAGGAATTCGATGCATCAGAAGATAGTTTTAATTTATTGAATTACGATGAAAATGTTGAAGGGTGGAAGAAATTTCTTGATTATTTCTTAAATTGGTCAAATATACCAGATGATTCTTCTATTAAAGAAATTGCACCTATTGTTAATTTAAATGAATATTCAAGTTCTAATGAATTATTTAGTGATGAGATATTAGTTAATAATAATGATTTAGATGAATTAAAAAGTACTTTTGAAAGTGATAAATCTAGTGATAAATCTACATTTTTATTTAGATTTGCAACAAATGATTATTATAGCTCACCAGTTTATTTTAACGACACAAGCGGTCAATATAGAAGCGATCCTATTGGTTATGTAGCTAAAGCTTCCATGTTTGCTAACTTTGATATTATTACATTAACTTTTAGTAAAGAAGGTAAATACACTGTAATCCCTGTTGTTCATGATCCAATTGATATTATAGGCGATATTACGCCACCACCAAAAACAAGCACATGGTGGGAGCGCTTATTACAAATATTAATAGGAGTTGGGATACTTGGATTATCTATTTTCTTAATTGTTAAGCTTATTAAAGCGATTGGTGAATATAGTAGAAGTTAAGCTTTTTGAGGTGAAAAAATGGGCATTAAGGTTAACAAGAAAGTTTTAATAATAGTATCAATCGTTCTATTGATCATAGGATTATTTCTAATTTATTCTGCAAATGCTTTTAGTTATACTAAAGAACAATCATTTAATTCTGATGTTCTTATTAATAAAACATTTGTTAGTGAGAATCGTGCTCTAAGATTTAATGACGAAACTAATGGCGAAGCTATTACAACAGCTGACAGTTCAAAATATTATTTATTTACATATGAAATAAACAAGTCAACTTTAGTATTAACATATACTAATAATTCGCAAGCTATATTTCTCATTTGTAACGCTGAAAAACTATGGTCAACAGCTAATAGTTATTTTCTTTATTATGTAGAAGGTATTTGATATGAAGAAAATATTTAATAAAGAAAAGATACTTAAATTATTTACTAATAAAAAATTTATTATTTTATTTTTATTGGTTATTTTTAGCTTAATTATTTTTAGTATTTTCCCATGTAATTTAGCAAGACTTATATTTAATGTTTATTTTGTGATTGCAACATTAATATTTTATTTTGCGCATTTATTTGGAGTTAATTATCCTTTGCCTTTAACACCATATGACTTATTTATTAACAATCAACCAGGATCAATTGGTGGTGGTAATGGTGGTGAATATTATAATGATGTTATTTTTAGAATAAGAACTTATTTCACAATGATCTTTACAGGCTCGTATGCTCAGGAAGGTTTATCAAGTTTAGTTGCATCAGGAAGAATTGCGCTTTTAATTATTACATTATTAATATTTTTTTGGATTATTTTTATAATCTTTAATTCAATGTATTTTGATGAAGGTAAATCAGTTAAATTCGGCTACACAAAAAACTATTTAAGAATTGATAATTTCTTTAATTCTATTAAAGAAGATGTAAAAGCCTTTTTAAATGTTTTTAATGGCGATTTAAGCTATAAATTTATTAAGTCGATTAAATTATATTTGATATTCATAATATTACTTAATACAGGTTTATTATCATTAATAATAGAAGTTTATTGTTATTTATTAATCTTAGTATCAAGCTTTAATTTAGAGAGCATTTATTGGAGCATACGTAGTTTCCAATTCTATTTTGCCCATTTAACTACGTATATTCCTTTAAGTGCTCTTATTGTTTTAATTTTTGTTATTTATAATTTATATAGAAAAAGAAAAGCTTATAAAAAGCTTACAAAATACGACGAGAAAAATAAGGAATTTGCTTCTAAGTTAGGAATAATAATTAGTGTACTAGGATTTCCTGGCGCAGGTAAAACAACTATGGCTGTATCATTGATGCAAGACTATGAAGAAATGTATCGTGAGAAAGCTTTTAACTTAATGATGAAGCAAAGAAATAAATTCTTAGAATTTAATTGGGCTGAATACGATATTTATCTATCACAAATAATAAGTCAAAATCTAGTATATAATAGAGTTCAATTAAGAGAATTGTTAGATAAATTATTAGATGATCAAGTAATTAATAATGAATTATTCAATTATAAATTAGCTAGAAAGATTCAACATTATGATGGCTTGATTATTAGTAAATTAAAAGAAGCTTTATTAATCTATGCTGAAGCTTATTTTTACTATTCAAGCGATAAACCTAGATGCTATGCTAATAGCTCGATTTTATTTAAGTATAGAAAAATAAATAATAATAATAATTCAATGCCTCAATTTGTTTATCGTTATTTTGAGGATGAAACAAAACTAGATAATGAAGATTATCATCGAAGTTCTTTACTTTATATGGATTTTATGAGCTTAGGAATGAAAGTTAATAAAAACTATGGATGTATTGATTCTGGTATTATCTTTTTTACCGAAAAAGATAAAGAATTCGGAAATAAAAACACTAATGCTGGTGAATCTAGAAAAGAAGAAGATAAAGTTAATGTTTATAACAGATTAACAGATGTTTATTTAATGTTATCGCAACATTTACATACGATAGATTCGCAACCATTTTTTAGATATATCAACGACTATCAACGATCAGGAACTGTTGGAGTTGATTATGCTGGAATTACTGAATCGACAATTAATATAGATAGCTCGAATAAAGTAAGGATACTTTATTCGAATTGGATAATTGGAAGAGCTTTATACGAGTTCTTTATAACTAGGTTAGAAAATTTCTTTATTAAATCTGCTATAAATAGAGAAGTTCATAATGTTTTTGAATGGATATTAATTAAAGTCTATAATATCCTAGCTCGAATTTATTATTATAGAATTAATAGCTTTAGTATAACTGTTAAAAATATATCTGTATTAGGTCATGAAAATGATATGCCTAATAATTATTATTTTTTATGGAAAAAGATTTATGCAGGTGTTTTTAAAACTGATTGTTTTAAGGAATTTTTTAGTCATATGTACGAAGATAAAGCTAGAGTTTTTGATAGTGAAGAAGTTCCAGGTGATTATATAACAGAAGATCAATACAAGAAATTAGGCTCTTTATTTATCGATAAGCTTGAAAATTATGATGGTTTAAAAACGATGGAAGAACTTGAAAAAATAGAAGCTAATAGAAAGAAAATTAAAAATTTAAAAAAATCTAAAAAAGAAAAAAATAATGAAGATTTGCAAGGAAAAAACGAGAAAAAGGCAAATAAAAAGAAGAAGGAAGCTAAAAAATGAGCGTATATTTAGATAAAAAAACAAATAGATATTACATATCGCATAGAGTGAATCAAAAGCAAAAAGTAATGAGAAGGGACTTAAATGGAAATCCTTTTAAAACGCGTAAAGAAGCTATTTTATTTGAAGAAAAATATTTTAGTAATTTAAATAATAGCTTTTATGAAAATCAAAACAAAACATTTAAACAACTTGAAAAAGTGATTATACAAAGATTAGGAATGTACTATAAAGTCACTACACTTCATTCAATAAAAGAAACATACACGAAATATTTTTTAGCATTTTTTGGTAATACAAAATTAAAAAATTTGACATATGAATCTTTGCTTGAATATCGCAGATATTTAGTAGAAAGATGTGGTGAATATACTTCTATTAAAAGTGTAGAAGCTAATAGCAAAGCTATATTAAAAATTATAAATGAATTATTTAATACAAATATTAACGAGAAAGTATTAGCAATAAGGAATAAAAAGCAAAAAGTTACTAAATTAAATTATTATACATTTGATGAATTTAATAAATATTTAGGAGTAATTAAAGATGACAACGATAAATTAATTTTTTTACTTTTATATTATTATGGACTTCGCATAGGTGAACTAAGAGCATTAGGTTCTAGCTCTTTCGATTTAGTTAATAATTTATTGATAATAGAAAGAGCAGTTACTGATCATGTTGGGATGAAGAAAGCGATTGTTATTGAGCCTAAAAACAAAAGTTCAGTTCGCTCATACCCTTTATTGAAGGATATTAAGACTTTATATATTAAAATCTATGGAGAGAATTTTAAAGGCGATTTCATATTAAGCAAAAATCCTAAAAAGCCAATAGGTGGAACAACCATTTGCAGAAAGAATTTCAAATACAGTAAGGAAGCAGGATTACAACATATAAGAATCCATGATTTTAGGCACTCATGTGCAATTTATTTATATAGTAATAATTTTAATAGTGCTAGTATTGCTAAATGGTTAGGGCATAGTAGTACTCAAACTACCGAAAGAACATATATACATTATAGAGATGATGTAAAAGATAAAATAAAAGAATTTATTGAAAAAAATCAAGTACTAAAAGACTAAATAAAACGCTTCGAAATTTATGCTTGCTAATATGATAGCACTATCATATAATAAGAAATAAGAAAGGAGGTAAGAAAAATAGGTAGTGCACAGACGAGAGCTCATAATAAATATAATAAGAAAACTTATAGAAGATTTACTCTAAGAGTAAGGTATGATGATCAAGAAATAATAAATAAACTTGAAAGTTGTAATTCTATAAATGAGTATTTGCTCTCATTAATTAAAAAAGACATACAATAAAAAAAGCAAGCATCCTAGTTTTCGAGGCTCGATACTTGCTAGATAGAATTGTACTACCTTTTATTATTCTATCAAAAATTACTCGAAATTAAAGGAGTTAATTTATGGCAAACAAAAAGTTCATCCTTTACAAGGATGGTAAAAAGGTAAGTGAAGAAACTTCAAAAGGTTTATTCGATGTTCCAATAATTAACCTAGTTAGGTTAGGTATTAAAGTTAAATTTGAGGAAGTTAGGAGTAATTGATATGAGTAAGGAAGAATTTGACAGTAAATTTAATGAAATACAAAAAATCGCTGAGATTAAATTTGATCCTGATGATTTAGATAAACTATTGGAGATAGTTGATGTGGTTAATATGTTTTATATCAATTTAATTAAGTTATTGGGAAGAGGAGAGAACGTTCACCGTTATTCTCTAGAACAATTAGAAGCTATATCTGAATCATTAGTTAAAAGATTAACTAAATTTGATATTTTAGCTGATAAATATATTGATTTGTGTAAAGAAGCAAATGAACGTTATTCGGTTGCATTAGATCAATTTTTAAAGGGAGCAGATAACGATGACTAAAAAAGAAATAAGAAAATATATTCGTGATAATTATAATTTAGTTGTTAGCTATGATTTATTTAATAAAAATATAATAACATCTATGCGTAATGTTCGCGACTTTGCTATTAATAGATTAAGTTCTGGAAGGCACTCAATTATCTTTTTATATAAAAGCGGAGCTTTTGACACACAACAAATTATTATTGAAGATTATGTAATATAAATAATTAAAAAAATATTCTTGTTTTGCAGACTTTTTAATAAAAAATGAGGTAATTTTATGGAAAAAAAGATATTTAATGGTTGGTTTAAATTTTCTAAAGTTTATTTAGATCATGCTAAATATTTAATTAAAGGAACTTATTCAGATAGATATGTTGGCTATTACTATTTAACCCTTTATTCGATTTTAGCTAGTGATTGTGATGTTATAATGTCTGGTGGTAAGCTTCCAGTTAATGAAGATGGTAATTTAGATATGAGCAAAATATCGATTATTTTAGATATTGATAAAATAGAAGCAGTTTCGTTTATTAATCTACTAAAAGAATGTGGACTATATAACGATGGGTATTTAACTAATATTGATTTATTTTATGGCAACTTGCACAGAAAAGCTTTTGATAATAAACGATACTATGATCCTAAAAGAGGAATTTTTCATCAATCAGGGAAAGTTGTGTGGTGTGATTCACATCACAACAGTTTTTATAAGCTGCTAAAAGACCTTTCTTCTGAAGAACTGATAGATGCTAAAGCCTATGCTTTAGAGGCAATTGAAGCAGGAAAAAAATATAAGGAAAAAGAATTAAAAGAATAAGTTATACTATTAAATAGGCTATTTAGACTTACGCAGGTTTCTGATCTATATTTGTTGGCTACTTGTTAAATAGAAGCGTTTTACTGCTAAAGAAGTCGTTATATAGCTAAAATTTTCTTAAAAAGGCTCAAAAAAATGAGTCCTTTTTGGCATTTACTTATAAAGAAACATTAAAACCATTGAACATTTAAGAGATTATAGAGATATAAGAGAAAAGAATTAAGAAATTAGAAATAAAAAAACGAAACTAACAAGTAGCCACTTTAAGTTTTAAAGTAAGTAAAATTATTTTAGTTAGTTTGTTTATATAGCACCCCCTATAGATTACCTAGAAGGGTATATCCTGGGATAGTATGTGGAAAACTCATCATTAATTTTAGTTTTTAATTTATTTATTATTTTTTTAAAATAATAAAGTAAAGAAAATTAAAAACGAAATATTAATTTTATAAAAAAAAGATTCGCGCGAAGAGCGAATTCCTTTATCAATTTTTATCAATTTTTTATCAATTTTTTGAAAAAGTTCGATGCAATCGATATTTTTTTAATTTTGGTGCGAGAAATGAGAATCGAACTCACACAGGTTGCCCTATACGCCCCTCAAACGTACGCGTCTACCAGTTCCGCCATTCTCGCGCGTTTATGATTATAGCAATATTTTAATTAAAATAAAATAAGTTTTTTATTTTTTATAGTGCTAAAATATTAAAGGAGGTTTTTTAAATGGAAAAAATTTTAATTGAAACTAGTGCAAGACACGTTCATGTTACTAAAGAAGCTTTAGCTGCTTTATTTGGAGAAGATTATAAATTAGAAATTAAGAAAATGCTTTCTCAACCTGGACAATTTGCTAGTAATACTAAATTAAATATAATTGGACCAAAATCAACAATTAAAAATGTTTCTATTCTTGGCCCTGAAAGAGGTGCTTGCCAAGTTGAAGTGAGCGCTACTGATGCTCGTACTTTAGGCGTTAAAGCACCTATTAGAGAATCTGGAGATACTAAAGGAAGTGCTCCAATTATTTTAGAAAATCCAGAAACAGGGGTTCGCCTTGAACTTGAAGAAGGATGTATTATTGCAAAAAGACATATTCATATGACTCCTGAAGATGCTAAAAATTTTAATGTAACTAACGGACAAATTGTTAGCGTTAAAGTAACTGGAACCGGAAGAGAGATAGTTTTTGGTGATACTGTTATTAGAGTTAGTGAAAAATATAAATTAGCAATGCATATTGATACTGACGAATCCAATGCTGGAAATTGCTTTGGTGAAGTCTATGGAGAAATTATTTATTAATGTTAAAAACATATATTCATCAAAATAAAGGAACATGCTCTACTCAAGTTTCTATAACATATGATGATGAAACGCATATAATACATGATATTAATTTTAAATATGGATGTGATGGTAATACAAAAGGTGTTTCTAAATTGTGCGTAAATAGAAAACTTGAGGATGTTTATAACGTATTAAATGGAATAGATTGCCGTAATCGTGGAACGAGTTGTCCTAATGAATTAGCAAAAGGTATCAAAGATATACTAGAAAATAAAAATTAAATTTATTGATATCTTTTTAACAAATGATTAATATATTTATGCTTATCAAGAATTACGTAATATAGGTGAAAAAACGTAATAGCAACTCTATATGATAGTAAGTGCTTCCTATAGCAAAGTTTCCACACTTTGAGCGATAAGTATGGGTGAAAATTAAAGTCTTCCATAAATGTGGAAGACTTTTTGTTTTAGGAGCAAGATTATGAAAAATAAGATTTTATTTACTAGTGAATCAGTTAGTGAAGGACATCCAGATAAAGTTTGTGATCAAATAAGCGATGCTATTTTGGAGGAAGTTTTAAAACAAGATCCAAATAGTTTTGTAGCTTGTGAATGTTATGCAACAACTAATACTTTAGTAATAGGTGGAGAAATAACAACAAAAGCAAATGTTAATTATGAAAAAATAGCAAGAGAAGTAATTAAAGATATAGGTTATGATAAAGATGAATATGGTTTTAACTATAAAAATGTAAAAATTTATAATTTTGTTAAGCAACAATCTCCAGATATTAGACAAGGTGTTCTAAGAAGTTCAAGTGAAGATCAGGGGGCAGGTGACCAAGGCATTATGTTTGGCTATGCTAGTGATGAAACTGAAGGTTATATGCCTTTAGCTATTACTTTAGCGCATAAACTAGTAAGAAAAGCTACTAGACTTAGAAAAGAGGGGAAACTTAAATATGCTCGCCCTGATATGAAAAGCCAAGTTACGATAGACTATACTGAAACTAAACCAAGAATCGACACTATTTTAATGAGTGTACAACATGATAAAGATGTTGACTTTGAGAAGTTTAGACACGATATTTTTGAATTAGTTATGAAACCAGTAGCTAAATCTTTTAATATGAATACTGACTTTAAAGTTTTAATTAATCCAACTGGAAGATTTGAAATCGGTGGTCCTATGGGGGATACAGGATTAACAGGACGAAAAATCATTGTCGACACATATGGAGGAAGTGCACGTCATGGTGGTGGTGCTTTTAGCGGGAAAGATCCATCTAAAGTTGATAGAAGTGCTGCTTATATGGCAAGATATATTGCTAAAAATTTAGTTGCTGCAGGAGTAGCTAAGCGAATTGAGATTCAATTAAGCTACGCTATTGGTGAAGCTAATCCTCAATCAATTTCTATTTCAACTTTTAAAACATCAAAATACGATGATGATACAATTTTAGATATTATAAATAAATTATTTGATTGTAGACCTGGAAAAATTATTGAACTCTTTAATTTAAAAAATCCTTCATTTTCATATAAAAAGCTTGCAAATTACGGACATTTTGGAAGACCTGATTTAGATTTGCCTTGGGAAAAACTTGATAAAGTTGAAAAAATTAAGGATTTATTATTAACTAAATAATTACTAGAAAAGGACTAATAATACACTTATGAAAGATAAATTTTCAATTTAATGTTTTTTTCTATTTAATTTTTTAGTTTCATATTATAATTAAATTAGAAAAAGAAATATGAAAGGAGTTCCAAACATGGAATATCAAATTATAGGAAAAAATATTAAAGTCACAGAGGGTATTTCTGAGGCTATTCAAAAGAAACTTTCAAAATTAGATAAGTATTTTGACGAACACGATGAAGTTAATTGCCGTGCTGTAGTTAGAAGCTATAAAACTGGAGCAAAAGTCGAAATAACAATCTTTACAAAAAACATTACATTAAGAAGCGAAGTTATCGATTCTGATTTATATGCTGCAATCGATATTTCTGTCGATAAACTAGTTGGTCAAATGCGTAAATTAAAAACCAGAATGAAGAAAAAACATGAAAGAGATGGTTTAGGAAAATCTATTTTATTTGATCAACTTGAAGATATTAAAGAGGAAGTGGAAAATAGCCAAGTTGTTAAAACAAAACAATATGCTTTAACACCTATGTCTTTAGAAGAAGCAATTACAAGGATGGAAGCTTTAGGACATGCATTCTTCCTTTATTTAGATAGCGAAGATGAAAAAATAAGCGTCGTTTATAAGCGAAATGAAGGAGGCTATGGTTTAATTCAAGCTGAAAATAAAGTTGAGTTTTAATTAGAAATTAATGAAATTATTAGCGACAGATCTTGACGGAACACTTTTTTATCCAAAAGATAAAAAGAATATGATTTGTGAAGAAAATCTTAAATTAGTTCGTGATTTTATTGACGATGGAAATAAAGTGATACTCGTTTCAGGAAGATCTTTAGATTATTGCGAAATTGTCAAAAAGAAGATTAATCGTGAGTGTGATTTGATTTGTTTTAATGGTGCTCTTGTTAAAGACTCAAAAGAAATAATTAATTCACAAAAGATTAAAAATGATGACGCAATAAAATTGATTAAGTCTATAATGACTTCTTACAAATTACCTGGTGTTTTCATAATGACAAGCCATGGAGTATTTATAGATTTACACTATAAAACAAAAATACTTAATATTTTAGGAAAAGCTTACTATAAAACTCAAAAAAATTACGCTGAAAAATATCATTTTAAACATGAAGAATTTATTAATGAACTAAAAACTGGCGATATTTATAAAATAATGTTTTTCTTCGGTGTAAGGATGAAAAGACAACATTTAGCAAGCGAAGTTAATAAATTTTTAAGAAATGTTTTGTTTGATTATGAAGCAAATTGGTCTAACAACGTAATTGAAATTACAGCAAAAAATTGTTATAAGGCTTATGCATTAGAACAATATGTTTCTAAATATAATATAAATCGTAAAAATGTTTATGTAGTTGGAGATAGTGGAAACGATATTTCTATGTTTAATGCTTTCCATGAAAATAGCTTTTGCTTAAGTCATGCAAATCCAATTGTTTCAAAATATGCTAAGCATATTATTAATAAATTTTGCGATTTATCTTTATATATTTTAGAAAAATAGTAAAATAAATAAGGTACAATTCAAAGAGAGGGTTAAAAATGGAAATTATTGATCGTATTATTGTCTCACTTATTCACTATAACGCTCAAGTAAGAGATACACTTGAATATACGTTAAATCGTGAACAATTTGATTCAAAAATTTATGAGGAAAGAAAAAGAATTTTAAAAACAGAATTAGAAGTTAATAGTCCATTAAAGATTTTCTTAGATAAACAAGGGGAAAATGGTGAAAAGACAATTGCTTCAATTAATGAATTTATTGAAGACTTTTATAGTGATTCCTCAACTATAATTAAAAATGCAAATGATGGAATTAGAATCGATCATGCACAAAATATTAAAATTTTAGAAAGTGTTGTGAAATTACATGAAAATTTAAATAGTATCGTAAGATTACATGCAAACTATGCTCGTCAACACAATATTAAACATGAAATTGTTGATAATTTAACAACTCAAAACGAGAGATTTTATCGTGCAGTTGCTTTCCTTTCATTAAGCAATGAATTATTTAAACAATTTAGTGATTTTAATCAAGTTATGAGAGAATCTAAAGGTGAAAGAACACCTCAATCTAATTTTATTGAAAATGATTTAAGAACACTTCAACAATTATTTACTGTAGTTAAAAATAATGCTATTTGTAACGATAGCGTTTATACCGATGCATGTGATGCATTAATGTTTACTATAGAAATGATGAATGGTAAGCGTCAATTACCTGCTGGAAAGAATTTTGGTGAAGTTTTTGCAGAAACAAGTCGTAAGATTGCTGATTTTGTTAGAGACTCCGAAGGAAAATGGAAAGAATTTTATGTTCCAGCAATCAATGAATTAAGAGAAGACGCTAAAAAACAACAAGAAGCTCAAGCAGGAACTAATGCATAATTTTAAATATGGCAAAAAACAATAAGAAAGAAGTTTTAATATTTAAGCAATTTAATGTAAAGCAATTTATAGCACTCATTTTTGGAATATTGTTCTTTGGAACTGGTATCGCTTTATTAATCTTATATCATTTAGAAGCTTACGCTCCAAGTCGTAGTGCTTTAAAAGAAGCTTTGAGTGCTGCTTTAACAACATTCAATACTGGAACCCATACGAATTTAGGATTTCTTGGCTGGGGTATAATTGTATTACTTATTGGAGCAATAATTATTGCTTTAAGTTTATCTTTTGCTAGTAAACTTCAAGATCGAGAAAAAGAAAGAGAAGCTCGAAGAGAAATTAGAAGGAAGGCTTTAAAAGAGGCTACTGCTGAAGATACAATAGATAGTGTAATAGATACAATTAATGAAAATTAAAAAAGAATGCACTTAATTGTGCATTCTTTTAATATTAATTAATATGGCGGAGAAAGAGGGATTTGAACCCTCGCGCCCTGTTACAAGCCTATGAGCTTTCCAAGCCCACCCCTTCAGCCACTTGGGTATTTCTCCGTGCTTATAGATTATAGCAATTTTTAAATATTTAGTCATTAAAAAATATGAAAGAAATTAATATAAAGAAAACAAATTCAAATCAAAGAGTTGATAAATTTATTAGAAAATATCTTAATGATGCTCCTTTGAGCTTTATTTATAAATGCTTTCGAAAAAAAGATATAAAAGTTAATAATCATTGGGTAAAGCAAGACTATATTCTTAAAGAAGGCGACAACTTAAAGATATACATAAGTGATGAACAAATTGAGGAATTTAATAAACCAAAAAAAGTTATTAAAGTTGATCCTAAGTTAGATATAGTTTATGAAGATAAAAATATATTAATTATTAATAAACCAAGTGGATTATTAGTTCATGGTGATGAAAATGAAAAAAGAATAACTTTATCGAATAAAGTTCAAAATTATTTGTATTCAAAAGATGAATTTGATCCTAATGGCATTGATTTTATACCTAGTCCATGCCACCGATTAGATAGAAACACTTCTGGTTTAATTATTTATGCTAAAAATTTAAATACATTTCAGACTATAACTGAATTATTAAAAGAGCATAAAGAAATTACTAAAACTTATTTAGCATTAGTTAAAGGGAAAATTGATAAAAGTGGTGAAATAAATTTACCTTTAAGAAAAGACGAAAAAAAGGGTTTAGTCTATGTCGATAAAAATTCACAATATAGTAAAGAAGCTTTAACTATTTATGAGCCATTAATTTATGATGATAATTATACTTTAGTTAAAATAACATTAATTACTGGAAGAACTCATCAAATTAGAGCACATTTTGCTTATATTAATCATCCGTTGATTGGTGATAGTAAATATGGTGACTTTAAAATTAATGCTGAATTTAAAAAGATTTATAATTATGATTCTCAATTTTTAATAGCTTATAAATTAAAATTTAATCGATTGGATGGTATTTTATCTTATTTATCGAATAAAGAATTTATAGCAAAAATTCCTAATAAAGAGGAAAAAATTATTAATAATTTATATATTAAATTTGATTTAAATAAGATATAATTTTAAACTCGAGGAGGGGTTAGGTATGGAGAGTAAAACACTTGAAAACTATAATCGTTGGTTAAACAGTCCTTTAGTTAGCGAAAATGATAAAGCTATATTAAGATCAATGAATCAAGAAGAAATTGATGATGCTTTTTATAAAGATATAGAATTTGGTACTGCTGGAATGAGAGGAATTATCGGTCCAGGTACAAATAGAATGAATATTTTTACAATTAAGAAAGCCTGTATTGGATATGCTCGTTTTTTACTTTCTAAATATACTGATGCAAGAGTAAGAGGTGTTGCTATTTCTCATGATAATCGACATATGTCACGAGAATTTGCAATAGAATGTGCAAATATTATTAATGATATGGGAATTAATACCTATTTATTTGATAGTTTACGTCCAACTCCTGAATTATCTTATGCAATTAGATATAAAAATTGCTGTGGCGGTATCATGATAACTGCAAGTCACAACCCTAAAGAATATAACGGCTTCAAAGTTTATGATAGCTATGGTTGTCAATTGACTCCTAATAAAATTACTCCTTTGCTAGAAATTATTTCTAAATTACCAGATGAATTATCAGTTAAAGTAGTTGGAGTTACTGAAAAAGGAATTAATCAAATCTTTGGACCTGATGTTGATGATACTTATGTCGCATTAGTAGAAACCGTTCAATTAAACCCTAATTTAGATAAATCTAATTTTAAAATCGTTTATACTCCAAATCATGGAGCTAGTTTTATAAATGCCATGAGAGTTTTTAAAGATTGTGGTTATAATGTCACACCAGTATTAAGTCAATGTGATCCAGATCCTGATTTTAAAGGTACATTATCTCCTAATCCTGAAGACCCACGTAGTTATATTGAAGCTATAAAGCTTGCTAAAGAAATAGATGCTGATTTAATTTGTATGACCGACCCTGATGGTGACCGTGTTGGATTAGCATGTAAAAATAAAAAAGGCGAATATGTATTATTAACTGGAAATGAGTCAGCAGCAATTTTACTTGATTATATTCTTAGTGAAAGAAAGAAAAAAGGATTTTTAAGTAGTAATGGTGTAATGTATAACACCGTTGTCACTAGTGGTATTGGTAAATTAATTGCTGAAAATTATGGAGTTAAAACTGAATCATTTTTAACCGGTTTTAAATATATTGGAGATCGCATTCAATATTATGAAGAACATGGTGGACCTCATTTTGAATTTGGCTATGAAGAAAGTTATGGATGTTTAATTAAGCCATTTGTTCGTGATAAAGATGGTATTCAAGCAATTTTATTATATTGTGAAATGGCTCTTTTTTATAAGAAACTTAATATCACTTTAGATGAAGCTTATTCAAATTTAGGTCGAAGATTTGGTTATCATAAGTGTAAACAGTTTAATATTCACTTTGAAGGAAGCAGTGGAAATGAAAAAATGAAGAAAATCATGGAACACTTAAACGATTATCCATTTTTAGAATTATTAGGTAATAAAGTTAAAATCATTGAAAACTATTTTAATTTAACTAGAACTGATTTAGATCGTAATTATGTTGAAAATATAACTGGTTTACCAGTTGGAGATTTAATTAAATTTTATTTTGAAGATGGAACAAATATTTCAATAAGACCAAGTGGAACTGAACCTAAATGCAAATTTTATATTGAAGTAGTAGGAAATAACGAAGAAGAAGTTAATGCTCTACCTGAAAAATATTATGAAGCGTTAGTTAAAAATCAAGATTTGTAAAATAAATTAGAGTTTATTATTTATAAAATCATCAAGAGAAGAGATAACACCATCATGGTTGTTATCTTTTTTTGTAATATATTTTGCAATAGTTTTAAGATAGTCTTGTCCATTAATCATACAAAATGAATTTTGAAATTCACTTAATAGTTCAATATCATTATCAGCATCACCAAAAACAACTACATTTTCTTCAAAAACCCCGCAAATCTTAGCTATTTCTTTTAAAGTAGAAGCTTTAGAAACACTATCTATATAGACTTCTCCAATATTTGAATTGCTCCAGAAACGGATGTTGTAATTTGGAATTGTATCAAAATATTTTTTAATTAATTCTTTATTTTGTAAAAGAGGCTCTTTAATGACAATGCACATTATATAAACATCTTCATTAATTATTTCCTCAATATTTCCTTTAATAATATTCATACCAACAGGAGAAAAAAACCAATTTAGGATTTCATTTTCTTTATCAAAATAAATATTTTTATCGCTTTCTAAAGATACACATTCTATGATTTGGTTACATTTTAAATAATGATAAATTTTTTTAACAATTTCTTTATTAAGTTGAATTTTTATAGTCTTATTATTGCTTGGTATATAAGCAAAAGCGCCATTATAACATATATATGGACTATTTATTTCTAAGTAATTGCAAAAATTTATAACACTTCGTGGAGCACGTCCACTATTAATAATTGGAAAATTACCTTTTTTCTCAAAATCCAAAAGGTAATTTTTAGTTTCTATAGAGATAGTCTTATCATCTTTTAATAATGTTCCATCTAAATCCAAACTTGCAATAATTTTTTTATTCATGGACATATAATCCGACAGTCTTTTTAACTTTTATTAAAGTTTTATGAGCAATTTTTTTAGCTCTTATTGCTCCTTTTTCCAAAACTTCATTTATATATTTTCGATTAGAAATTATTTCTTTATAACGAGTTTGAAATGGACCTAATTCATCTAAAACTGCATTAGCAACCATTTTCTTAAATTCACCATATTGATGTAAATTACTAAATTCTTGAACACTTTCTTCGATTGTTTTATTTTTTAAAGCACTATAAATTGTTAATAAATTGGAGATTCCAGGCTTATTTTCTTTATCAAATAAAATTTCATTTCCAGTATCAGTAACAGCTGACATAATTTTCTTTCTTATTATATTCAAGTCATCTTTAAGAAAGATGTCTCCTTTTGGATCACTTTTAGACATTTTTTTTGTAGGATCGCTTAATGACATAATTCTAGCGCCAACTTTAGGGATAACTGGTTCAGGCATTTTAAAAATTTCTTTACCATATCGTGTATTAAAGCGATGTACTAAGTTACGACATAATTCAACATGTTGTTTTTGATCTTCACCAACAGGAACAATGTCTGCGTTATATAAAATTATATCTGCGCACATTAAAGCTGGATAAGCAAATAATCCTAATCCTATTGCTGAATCATTTAATTTTCGAGATTTATCTTTAAATTGAGTCATTCTTGATAATTCACCCATATAAAGATAATTTTGAATTATTGAATTAAGTTCACTATGTTCACTAACATCACTTTGTAAGAAAATAGTGGTTTTTTCAGGATCTAATCCAGCAGCTAAATAAAAAGCAACTATATCAAGAGTATTAGTTTTTAACTCAATTGGATCAATTGGTAATGTTAAAGCATGAAGGTCAGCAATAAAAATGAAATTTTCATAATCTTCCTGCATAGCCTTAAAATTTCTTAATGCCCCAATATAATTTCCTAATGTTAATTTACCTGTTGGCTTAATGCCACTTAATGAAATCGCCATGGAAAAACTATAGCAAATTTATGCGGCTAAATCAATAATATGACTTATAAGTTTACTTATTATTTGCTAATATATTGAAGAGGTAAAAGTAATGGAAGTTAAGTTTTATAATTCATTGACAAGAAAAATAGAAATTTTTAAACCTATTAAAGAAAATGAAGTAAATATTTATGTATGTGGTCCAACTGTTTATAACGATCCACATATTGGAAATATGCGTCCGGCAGTCTTTTTCGATACTTTAAGAAAATTTTTAATGGCAATAGGGTATAAAGTTAATTATGTTTCAAATTATACCGATGTTGACGATAAAATTATTAATAAAGCAATTGAGGAAAATGTTAAAGAAGAAGTAATTTCTACTCGCTATATAGAAGAATATAATAAATGTTTAGAAGAATTAAATATTCTAAAAGCTACCGTTAATCCTAAAGCAACTGAATATATTAATGATATAATTAACTATATAAATGAATTAATTAATAAAGGATATGCTTATATCGAAGATGGAGAAGTATTTTTTGATGTAAGTAAAATTGAAGATTATGGAAAGTTATCAAATATTGATAAAGAAAGTTTAATAAGCAATGCTCGAATAGGATTGAATGAGAAAAAACATAATCAATTTGATTTCTTACTTTGGAAAAAAACTGATAAAGGAATTAAATGGGTAACACCATTTTGTGAAGGTAGACCAGGATGGCATACTGAATGTTGTGTAATGATTGATTCAATTTTTAAAGGAAAAATTGATATACACGGAGGTGGAATTGATTTAAAATTTCCACATCATGAAAATGAAATTGCTCAATGTGAAGCAATGCATAATAATAGTTTAGCTAATTATTGGATTCATACTGCAATGATGGATATTTCTGGAGAAAAAATGTCTAAATCATTAGGAAATGTAATATTAGCAAAAGATGCTATTAAAGAGTATGGAGCTAATGTTGTTAGATTAATTTTATTAAACGCACAATATCGTCAAACTATAAATTTTACTGATAAATTAGTTGAAGATAACCAGTCAATCATTAATAAAATTTATAATTGTATTAAACAACTTGCTTTTAAAATTCAAATAAATAATGGACATTTGCAAGGTTTTAGTAAAAAAATTAATCAATTCTATGAATTTTTAGCTGATGATATGAATATACCAAACGCCATTACATACACCTTAGAATTAATTAAAGAAGCCAATATTTTATTAAGAAATAAAGAGATAAATTTAGATGATATAGAAGACTATTATTTTGCTCTTTGCCAAATTTGTTATATTTTTGGCTTAAAATTTGATTTAAAAATTTTAAGTCCTGATGATATTAAATTATATAAGCTATACCTTAAAGAAAAGGAGAATAAGAACTTTAATAAAAGTGATGAATTAAGATCTCTCCTTATCACAAAAGGAATATTTTAGCAATGTACAAAAAATAAAAAGTGTACATTGCTTTTGGTGAAAATTATGTATAAAGTTTATGGTACGAATTCAATCTATGAAGCTTTAGTAAATAAAAGAGTTTTGGAAGTCTATCTATTAGAGGGCTATTCGAACAAAAAAATTCTTCAGTTAATTGAATCTTCAAAAATTTCTTATCATTATGTCTCACGAAAGAAATTAGATGAACTTGTTTCCGGAGCTAATCATCAAGGCATAGTTGGAGTGGCTAGACCAATTAAACCAATTCCTTTAGAGTCTTTAATTAAAAGAAATGAAAAGAATTCGAGGGGTTTATTGATTATGCTAGATGGACTTAAGGATCCTCATAATCTCGGAGCTATCATTCGTAGTTGTGATATATTTAATGGTCTAGGCATAATCTATAAACAAAAAGATTCAGTTTCCATAAGCGAAACTGTTGAAAAAGTTTCAACAGGGGCAATAAATTATGTTCCTTTATGCGAGGTGACTAATTTATCAAAGGCAATTAATACTTTAAAAGACAATGGATACTGGATTGTTGGCTTAGATGGTCATGCTACTATGACATTAGATGAATTACCATTTGATAGAAAACTTGTCGTGATTATTGGTAGTGAAGGGGAAGGAATCTCACGTCTAGTTCAAGAAAATTGTGACTATTTGGCGAAAATTCCAATGAACGGTCACTCAAATATTAATTCACTTAATGCTTCTAATGCATGTGCAATCGTTCTATATGAAGGATTCATGTATGGAAAAAATAATATTAGAGGCTCTTAACGGAGATAAAAACAGTCAAAAAGAGCTATTAGAAATTTGTAAGAAGGAAACTCTACCAATTACATTACAATATCTTAAACGTGCTAATGATGTTGGAATAAGTTTTGAAGATCTTCGTGCATTAAATATTAATGCTTATTTAAAAGCTTTATCAACTTTTGATGAAACTAGAGGTACATTTATTAATTATTATAAGTACCTTTATATGATGATTGTTCGAGATGAAATAAGAAAAAAAGCAATTGCTTTAAATAAAAATTATTCTGCGATATTACTTGATAATTTTGATCAATGCTATGAAATTCAATTCAATTCACCAAGCTATAATGAGAATAATCCAAAATATTCTTATTATGATCATGAAGTTTTAATAAGAACAATTACTGAAAATCGAGTGAAACTCACTAAAAAAGAAAAAGAAATAGTTTTGATGTTTCTTGATGACTATACTGTAAAAGAAATTGCCGATATGTTAAAAAGAAACTACACAGAAACATATCGAACTTTGAAAAGAGCTTTTAACAAACTTAAAGACTATTTAAATCCATTGTGCTAAAATTATTGACAAGGGTTGATTTTAACCCTATATTATTTAAGATTATTAAATAAATGTTATGAGAAAGAAAGTTATTTTAATTTGCGAAGAGTGCTTGAGTAGAAATTATACAACTACAAAAAAAGTTGAAGCTCAACAAACTAGACTTGAACTTAATAAGTTCTGTCCTAAATGTGGAAAATATACTCTTCATAAAGAAAGTAAGTAGGAGGATTTATGAAAGGAACACCAGTTACATATTTTAAAGGAGTATCACGTGAAGCTAAACGTGTTAGATGGCCAAAAAAAGATACATTCTTACCTGCTATTGGAGTAGTTATTTGTATTGCAATTTTTGCTGGTATCTTTTTAGTATTAGAAGATCTTGCTGCTGGTACTTTAATTGAGCAATTAAGAAATGCTTTTGGTTTAATTTAAAAGTGGAGAAGAATATGGCAGAATTAGCAGAAAAACAATGGTATGTTGTCACAACTTATAGTGGACACGAGAAAAAAGTAGAATATAACATTCAAAGACGTATTGAATCAATGAACTTTGGTGATTACATATTTAGAATAGTAGTTGCTGAAGAGGAAATTCCAGTTTTAAATAAAGATGGTTCACAAGCTTACGTTGAAAAAAATGGTATTAAGACACCAAAAACCAAAATCAAAAATTTATATCCAGGCTATGTTTTTATTGAAATGATTATGACCGATGAAAGCTGGTATATGGTTAGAAATACTCCAGGAGTTACTGGTATTGCTGGAAGTAGCGGTGGCGGTCAAAAACCAACTCCTGTTTCTGCTAAAGAAATGGAAACTGTCTTAAAAAGAATGGGAATGGTGGATGATTCAATGTATGAAAGCTATAAGGTTGGCGATCGTGTAAAGATTATTCATGGAACATTTGCTAACATTGAAGGAGAAATTAGTTCTATTGATAAAGAAAATGGTAGTGTTCGTGTTAATATTATTTTCTTTGGTAGACAAACACCTGTCGATGTTGAATTTAGTGAAATAATTCACTGTGATTAAAAAAATAAGATTAGTTAAATCAAAAACTCTTGCATGTCAAGAGTTTTTTTATTATACTTTTATGGCATATCGCTATTAGCGGTGTGTTTTATGTGGGAGAAGAGCGATACTTCTGACTACAATACTTATTGAAAGGAGAATTGACAATGGGTAAAAAAATCGCAAAAGTTGTCAAGATGGAACTTCCTGGTGGTGAAGCAAAACCAGGACCAAAACTTGCAAGTGCTGGTGTAGTTATGCCTAAATTCTGTACTGAATTTAACGCAAGAACTGCTGATCGTAAAGGTGAGATTGTTCCAGTTGTTATTACTGCTTTCGAAGATAAAACCTTCGAATTTGTTTGTAAAACAAGTCCTGTAACAGGTTTATTATTAAAAGCTGCTAAAATTCAAAAAGGTAGTGCTAATAGTAAAACAACTACAGTTGGAACAGTAACTAAAGCTCAAATTAAAGAGATTGCTGAATATAAAATGCCAGATTTAAATGCCAATGATTTAGAATCTGCAATGCGTATTATTGAAGGTAGTGCTCGTAATATGGGTATTAAAGTTGTTGATTAATTTATAGTGAGGTAATTTTATGAAACATGGAAAAAAATATAATGAAGCTATTAAATTAATCGATAAAACAAAAACTTATTCAATTAGTGAAGCTTGTGAATTAATTAAAAAGACAAGTACAACTAAGTTTGATTCAAGTGTTGGTATTTCATTTAGCTTAAATGTTAATACAAAGAAAGCTGATCAACAAATTAGAGGAACAGTTATTTTACCAAATGGAACAGGTAAAACTAAAAAAGTTCTCGTTTTAACAAATACTAAACTTGAAGATGCTAAAAATTCTGGAGCTGATTATTTTGGCGGAAAAGAATTATTAGAAAAAATTATTAATGATAAATGGTTTGATTTTGATGTAATTTGTGCAACACCAGATATGATGGGTGAAATCGGTAAAGCTGGTCGTATTTTAGGACCTAAAGGCTTAATGCCAAACCCAAAAACTGGAACTGTTGGTATGGATGTTATCAAAATGGTTAACGAATTAAAAGCTGGTAAAGTTGAATACCGTGCTGATAAAGATGGAAATGTTAATTTAGCAGTTGGAAAAGTTTCTTTTGATGCTGAAAAATTAACTGAAAATGTTAATACAATTGTTAATCAAATTTTAAAGGTTAGACCAAGTGCTGTTAAAGGAGTTTATGTTAAATCATGCTTCTTATCAACAACTATGGGTCCTTCCATTAAATTAAGTATTATTTAATTAAATTAGTTTATTTGGCTTATATACCTAAGACCGTAACGGAGAAATCTTAATAATGTTACCGAGGTAGTCCTCACTTGTATATACGCCTCATAATAAAAAACTTAGTAGGAGGTAAACAATGAATCAAAACGTCTTAAGTTCAAAAAAAGAAGTTGTTTCAAAGATTACTGAACAAATTAATTCTCATGGCGCAATGGTTATTTGCGAATATCGTGGATTAACAGTTAGTAAGATTAGTGAACTCCGTAAGTCGCTTCGTGAAAAAGGAGCATCACTTTATGTTTATAAGAACTCTTTAGTTAGTAGAGCTCTTGGAGAATCACATGAAGGAATTGATGAATATTTAAGTGGACCAAACGCTTTTATATTTGCTAGTGATGCTACAGATGGAAGCTTAAAAATTCTTACAAAGTTTGCTAAGAAAAATGAAGAACTTAAAATCAAAGGTGGAATTATTGACGGAAAAGTAACTGACAAAGCTTATGTTACAACAATCGCCGCATTACCATCAAAAGAAGGTCTTGTCTCTATGCTTCTTAGCGTATTACAAGCACCAATGCGCAATTTGGCTTATTCACTTAGTCAAGTTAGCGAAAAGAAATAATTTGTTATTAGGAGGATAAAAATTTATGGCAAAATTAACAAATGAAGAAATTATTGCTGCTGTTAAAGAAATGACAGTTGTTGAATTAAATGAATTAGTCAAAGCTATCGAAGAAGAATTTGGTGTTACTGCTGCTGCTCCTGTTGCAGCTGCTGCTCCAGCTGAAGAAGAAGAAAAGAAAGGACCAAGCGAAGTTAGCTTAATCTTAAAAGCTTGTGGTGCTAATAAAGTTGCTTGTATTAAAGCTGTTCAAGCTATCACTGGTTTAGGATTAATGGATGCTAAGAAATTAGTTGATGCTGCTCCAAGTCCAATTAAAGAACACATTTCACCAGTTGAAGCTGAAGAACACAAGAAAGCTCTTGTTGCAGCTGGTGCTGAAGTCGAAATTAAGTAAGCAATCTATTTTAAACCTGCTTCTTATTCTTAGGGGCAGGTTTTTGCCTATTTTAGAAATTAAATGAGTCACTATTTTATTGAAGATAAAACATTAAATTACGAAGCAAAACTTATTGAATTTAAGTTTCATGATAAAGATTTCTCTTTATATTCATCTAATGGAATATTTTCAAAAAACAAACTCGATTATGGAAGTTATTTCTTGCTTAATGAGATAATAAAACTCCCACTTGATGGTAAAATTCTTGATTATGGCTGTGGTAATGGCGTAATTGGAATAATAACTAATTTGTTTAATAAAAATGTTAAAGTTACATACTGTGATATTAATCCTGAATGTTTAAAATTAACAAGACGAAACTTAGAAAAATATAATTTAGAAGGAAATATTATAAGTGATCAAGAAATTAATAATTTAAATGAAAAAATATTTGATTATATTTTTTTGAATCCGCCAATTAGAACTGGTAAAAAGAATATTTATTCTATGTATATTAATAGTTATCGATTATTAAAAGAAAATCAAGAATTTTATATCGTAATTCGTAAAGATAAAGGTATGTCTTCACATAAAGCATATCTTGAAACCTTATTTAAAGAGGTAAGTATTCTAAGTAAAGACAAAGGATATTACATCTTAAAAATGGTTAAATAAAAAAGGAGCCAACTATGAAATCTTATAAAGATTATCCAAAATTAAATAATGATCGTATAAACTTCAGCAAAATTAGTGGTAATTTAGAATTACCTTATTTAGTTGAGATTCAAACTGAATCTTATAAAAGTTTTCTTGAAACCGGTATTAATGAAGTTTTAAACGAAATTTTTCCAATTGAAAGTTACTCTAAAAATTTATCGATTGAATACCGTAATGGTGGATATCGTTTAGAACCACCAAAACATACTCCTTTAGAATGTAAAGATAAGGATTTAACTTACTCAAGTTCATTACGTGTTAAATTATACTTAAATGATAAAGTAACAGGCGAACTTAAAGAAAGCGAAGTATTTATGGGTGAAATTCCTCTTATGACTGAAAGTGGAACTTTTATTATAAATGGAGCTGAAAGAGTTATTGTTAGTCAAATCGTTCGTTCTCCTGGAGCATATTTAAAGGTTGAATTCGATAATAAATTAGGTCGTAATACATATCACGCTGATTTAATTCCTACTCGTGGAACTTGGCTCGAGTTTGAAAGTGATGTTAAAAATTACTTATGGGTAAGAATTGATCGTCAAAGAAAAATGCCTGCAACTATTTTATTAAAGGCTTTAGGCTTTGAAAAAGATGAAGATATTCGTAATCTTTTTGGAGATAGAGAAAGCTTAAATCTCACTTTAGAAAAAGATAAAGAGAATTCATCATCATTAAAAGCCTTAAAACAAATTTTCAGTAAACTTAAACCTGGCGAACCTATAACTGATGATGGTGTTCATAACTTTTTAGTTCAAAAATTCTTTGATGAAAAAAGATATGATTTAGGGCGCGCTGGTAGATTTAAATTTAGACAAAAACTTGGTATCTATAATCGTTTAGTTGATCGTATTTTAGCTGAAGACTTAATCGATGCTGATGGTGAATTAAAATACCGTAAAGGTACTTTATTAACTAAAGAATTAGTTGATGGTTTAGTCGAAGAAGAGTTCTTTGAAAAAGGTGCTCATAGATACGAACTTGATTGCAATAAACGTTTAGATACAAATAGCGTTGTTAACATTGTTAAAGTTTACGCTAATGATAAAAAAGATGTTATTTCAAATATTATTGGAACCGATTTAAATTTAACTTTAAGTAGAGTTACTATTAGTGACATGGTCGCTATTTTTAGCTCATTTATGAATTTAATGGATGGTTTTGGTTCTAATGATGATATTGATCATCTTTCAAATAGAAGAATTAGAAGAGTTGGTGAATTAATTCAAACTCAATTTAGAATTGGCCTTACCAAAATGGCTAAAAACGTAGTTAATAAAATGTCAACTACTGGAGCAAGTGATGATAAAGACTTAACTCCTCAAACATTAATAAATGTTCGTCCTTTAGGAGGCGCTATTAAAGATTTCTTTGCTAGTTCACAATTATCACAATTTATGGATCAAATTAATCCTCTTGCTGAACTTGCAAATAAAAGAAGAATTAGTGCTTTAGGACCTGGTGGTTTAACTCGTGATAGAGCTAGTATGGAAGTCCGTGATGTTCACTTTACACATTATGGTCGTATTTGTCCTATTGAAACACCTGAAGGTCAAAACATTGGTTTAATTAACAATTTAGCAACTTATGCTAAAGTTGATAAATATGGGTTTATTGAAACACCTTACCGTAAATATGATGCTGAAAATAATCGTATTTTAGAAGATGCTGTATATTTAACAGCCGATGAAGAAAATGATCATGTTATTGCTCAAGCTACAAGCGATATTCATGAAGGTCAATTAATTAAAGAAAAGGTTGTTTCTAGATTTAATGGTGAAAATGTCTTAGCAGATCGTAAAAAAGTTGATTTTGTTGATGAATCACCAATTCAAATTGTTAGTGTTGCTGCTGCATGTATTCCTTTCCTTGAACACGATGATAATACTCGTGCTTTAATGGGTGCTAACATGCAAAGACAAGCCTTACCTTTACTTAGACCACACGCTCCTCTTGTTGGAACTGGTCTTGAACATAAAATTGCTACCGATTGTGGTTTAGCTGTTGTTGCTATTAATGATGGCGTTGTAACTTATTCAGATAGTAGAACAATTCATGTATTAGAAGAAGAAGGCGAAAGAATTTACACACTTCGTAAATTTGAAAGAAGTAACAATGGAACTTGTATTAATCAAACTTCTATTGTTAAAAAAGGTGATAAAGTTACTAAGGGACAAATTATCGCTGATGGTCCAAGTATGGATCAAGGTGATCTCGCTTTAGGACAAAATGTTACAATTGCTTTCATGACTTGGGAAGGTTATAACTATGAAGACGCTGTCATTATGAGTGAAAGACTTGTTAAAGATGACGTTTACACAACTATTCACATTGAAAGCTATGAAATTGAATGCCGTGATACTAAAAACGGTGAAGAAATGATTACTCCTGATGTTCCAAATATTTCAATGGAAAGCAAAGCTCATCTTGATAAAGATGGAATTGTTATCGTTGGAACAGAAGTTAGAGAAGGAGATATTTTGGTTGGTAAAACCACTCCAAAAGGAAGCAGTGAACCTTCACCTGAAACTAAATTATTAGATGCTATCTTTGGTGATAAATCTAAAGATAATAAGGACAGCAGTTTAAGAGTTCCTCATGGTGGAGCTGGAACTGTTTTAGATGTTCGTGTCTTTACACGTGAAAATGGCGACGAACTTGCGCCTGGCGTTAAAAAGAAAGTTAGAGTTTACGTTGTACAAAAACGTAAAATTAGCGAAGGCGATAAGATGAGTGGACGTCATGGTAATAAAGGTGTCATTTCTCGTATATTACCTGTTGAAGATATGCCTTATTTACCTGATGGTACCCCAGTCGATATTATGTTAAATCCTCAAGGTGTCCCTTCTCGTATGAATATCGGACAAGTTCTTGAAGTTCACTTAGGTATGGCTTTGAAAAAACTTGGAAATGTTAAGATTGCTACCCCTGTTTTTGATGGAATTTCAAATGAAGAAATTATGGAATTTATGAAGGAAGCAAAATGTCCAAGCGATGGCAAATATACTTTATATGATGGCCGTACTGGTGAAAAGTTTGACGATCGAATTAATGTCGGTGTCATGTATATGATTAAACTTGTTCATATGGTTGATGATAAATTACACGCTCGTGCTACTGGACCTTATTCAATGGTTACTCAACAACCATTAGGTGGTAAAGCACAAAACGGTGGTCAAAGATTTGGTGAAATGGAAGTTTGGGCATTAGAAGCTTATGGTGCTGCACATACTCTTCAAGAAATGTTAACTATTAAGAGCGATGATCGCGTTGGTAGACGTAAGACTTATGAAGCTCTTATTAAGAACAAGCCAATTTCACGTCCATCAATCCCAGAAGCATTTAAAGTTTTAACTAAAGAACTTATGGCTTTAGGAATCGATGTTGAACTTCACGATAAAGAAGGTCGTACGATTGATATGGATGCTTTAGCTAGACAAACTCAAAAAGAAGAACAAAAGTCAATGCATGCTGCTAAAAATTATGGCATGGACCATATGAATGAAGTAACTGATGCTGATCAAGAAACAGCTAATGAATTACTTAACTAGTTGGAGGACTGAAGATGTTTGATGTTAATGAATTAAGTAGTATTAAGGTAGGTCTTGCCTCCCCTGAAAAAATTAGAGAATGGTCTCATGGTGAAGTTACTAAACCTGAAACCATTAATTATCGTAGTCAAAAACCTGAAATGGATGGTCTTTTCTGCGAAAAAATCTTTGGTCCTAGCAAGGATTATGAATGTCATTGTGGTAAATACAAGAAAATTCGTTACGCTGGCGTTGTTTGTGAAAAATGTGGCGTCGAAGTTATCACAAAAGAAGTTCGTAGAGAAAGAATGGGTCATATCGAACTTGCTAGTCCATGTTCCCATATTTGGTATTTAAAGGGTATTCCATCAAGAATGGGTCTTGTTCTTGATATTTCCCCTAAAAACTTAGAAGAAGTAATTTATTTTATTTCCCATATTTGTTTAAATCCAGGAAATAGTAAGGTTCTTCACTATAAAGAATTTATCGATAGTTATAGCGGAAGAGAATTATTTATTTCTGCAATTAAAGATATATGTTTAGGATTAGAAGATAAAAGTTATGGTAAAGAAAGAGGCTTAGCTCTTATCAATAAACTTGAAAATCCTAATGAAACTTTTGATTACTTTGGATGTGCTGATTATATTCATGAATTTACCGGAGCTGAATTCGGTGAAGGTGCCCAAGCAATTAAAAGATTATTAAAAGAAGTTGATCTTGATGCTGAATTTGAAAATATTTCTTTACAAATTAAAGAAGCTCAAGGCCAAAAATTAACTAAATTAACAAAAAGACTTGAAGTTATTAATGCTTTTAGAAAAAGTGGTAATAAACCAGAATGGATGATTCTTGATACATTACCAGTTATACCTCCAGATCTTCGTCCAATGCTTCAACTTGATGGTGGACGTTATGCAACAAGTGATTTAAACGATTTATATCGTCGTGTTATTACTCGTAATAATCGTTTAAAAAGAATGATTGAAGATGATGCTCCATATACTTGTTTAGTTAATGAAAAAAGAAGTCTTCAAGAAGCAGTTGATGCTTTATTTGATAATGGTAGAAGAAATGGTAAACCTGTTACTGGTGTAAATAATCGTCCTTTAAAATCTCTTAGTGGTGCATTAAAAGGTAAACAAGGTAGATTCAGACAAAATTTACTTGGTAAACGTGTTGATTATAGTGGCCGTAGTGTTATTGCTGTTGGACCAAGTTTAAAAATGTATCAATGTGGTTTACCACGTGAAATGGCTATTAGTTTACTTAGACCATTTATTGCAAGTGTTTTAATTAGAGAAGGTAAATGTTTATTACATAAACAAGCTGATCGTAAAATTGATGCACGTGATGAAGATGTTTTAAATGTTGTTGAAAGAATTATTTCCGAACACCCAGTGTTATTAAACCGTGCTCCAACTCTTCACCGTCTTGGTATACAAGCTTTCCAACCAGTATTAGTTGATGGCCGTGCAATTAGATTACACCCACTTGTTTGTACTGGATTTAATGCTGACTTCGATGGTGACCAAATGGCAGTTCACGTTCCACTTGGAAAAGCAGCTCAAGAAGAAGCAATTAATTTAATGTTAGCAAGCAATAATATTCTTGCGCCAAAAGATGGAAAACCAATCGTTACACCATCTCAAGATATGTTAATTGGTAATTACTATTTAAGTTTAGAAAATACAATTCAAAACTTTTTAGATAAAGCCAAAAAATATGAAGTTGCTGGCGATTTAGAAGAAGCTAATAAATATGTTGAATATTCTAAATTAGAAGGTAAAGTGTTTAAGGATATTGATGAATGTTACAAAGCTTATTTAACAAAAAATATTCATTTACACAATCGTATTGCTTTACCTGTAAAATCATTAAAGAAAACATTTACAGAAAATTTAGATGGTTATATTATCACAACTGTTGGTAAAATGATTTTTAATTTAGTTTTCCCAAGTGATTTCCCTTACATTAATGAAGGTGGCTCACATTTATTTAGCGATATTTCTAATTATATTGTTCCAAAAGGAACTAATATTCCTGAATATATTGCTAACTTACCAATTCATGACCCAATTAAAAAAGGCGATATTACTAATATTATTGACCATGTTTTCCATAAATATGGTTCAATAAAAACTAGTACAATCTTGGATAAGATTAAAGATCAAGGATTTAAATTCTCAACTATTAGTGGTTTAACTATTGCTATTAGTGATATTAATGTTCTTGAAAGTAAAAATGATGAAATTTCTGTCGGTGATAAAAAAGTCGAAAAGATTCAAAAACTTTATGAAAGAGGTTTCTTAACTGATAAAGAAAGATATAATAAAGTCGTTTCTGTTTGGACTGAGATTACAAATAATGTTTCAAAAGAAGTTAGTGGTGCTTTAAAGAAAGACAACCGTAATCCATTATTTATCATGAAAGATAGTGGTGCTAGAGGAAGTGATTCTAACTTCGCACAACTTATGGGTATGAGAGGTCTTATGGGTTCAACAAGTGGTGAAACTATTGAATTACCTGTTAAATCCTGCTTTAGAGAAGGTCTTAACGTTGCTGAATTCTTTACTGGAACTCATGGTGCACGTAAAGGTGGTGCTGATACCGCTTTAAAAACTGCTGACTCTGGTTATTTAACTAGAAGACTTGTTGATGTTTCACAAGATGTAATTATTAGAGAAGAAGATTGCCACACTGATCATGGTAGTATTGTTAGTGATATTATTGATACTGCTAAACAAGTTGTCATTGTTAAACTTGAAGATCGATTAGTTGGAAGATTTTCTTGCCACGATATTATTAATCCTAATACTAATGAAGTTATTGTTAGTGCTAATACCTTAATTGATGAAGCTAAAGCTAAAGAAATTGTTAATGCTGGTATTAAGCAAGTTGAAATCCGTAGTTTATTTGGCTGTGAAACTAAAGATGGTGTTTGTGTCCATTGCTATGGTCGTAACTTAGCTACAGGTGAATTAGTTCATGTTGGTGAAGCAGTTGGTATTATGGCTGCTCAATCAATTGGTGAACCTGGTACCCAATTAACCATGAGAACATTCCACTCAGGTGGTGTTGCTGGTGGCGATATTACTCAAGGTTTACCTAGAGTTCAAGAACTTTTTGAAGCTCGTAATCCAAAAGGTGAATCTACAATTAGTGAAATTAGTGGTGTTGTTACTGATATTACTGAAGATAATGGTATTTACACTGTTACTGTTACTAATGAACTCGAACAAAAAGAATATAAGACCAATTTTGGTGCAAAATTAAGAGTTAGTAAAGGTGATCACATTAAAAATGGCGGTAAGATTACTGAAGGTGCTATTTCACCAAAACGTTTACTCGAGGTTGCAGATGTTGGTAGTGTACAACGTTATATCATTAAAGAAGTTCAAAAGGTTTACCGCTCACAAGGTATCGGTATTAGCGATAAACATATCGAGGTTATCGTTAGACAAATGCTTAGAAAAGTTTATGTTATCGATGGCGGTGATACTGAGATGATCCCTGGTACAAGAGTTAGCTTAACTGAGTTTACTAGACTTAATAATGAAGCTTTATTACAAGGAAAACGTCCAGCCGTTTGTAGACCACTTGTTTTAGGTATCACAAAAGCTGCTCTTGAGACTGAAAGTTTCTTAAGCGCTGCAAGTTTCCAAGAAACTACAAGAGTTTTAACTGATGCTGCAATTAAAGGAAAGACCGATACTTTACATGGTTTAAAAGAAAATGTTATTACTGGTAAACTAATTCCAGCAGGAAGAGGATTACTTAGTAATAGTGAAGAAAAAGCTTTATTGTCTAAATTCAACGTATTAGAAGCAATGAAAGAAATTAAGAAACAATACTTAGGAAGTCATGATAAAAATTATGATAATTCTGATGTTGAGTTGAATAATATTACCATTGAAGAACAATACGCAAATCCTGAGGATTTTAAAGATAATAATTAATTATTAATAATACTGCTTGGTCTATTGGCCAAGCAGTTTTGTTATAATTTATATTTTTAAAGCAAAAAAAGAAAAATAATCTAGTTTTGCAGGGTTTTTGACAAATAACTCCTAAAAATTTAATTTTATTTTTTTAAAAAAAGTTCTTTACAAAAGTATATTTTGTTTGTTATTATATTAGAGCGCAACGGACCAGTGGTGTAGTGGTTAACATGTCACTCTGTCACAGTGAAGATCGCGAGTTCGACTCTCGTCTGGTCCGCCAGCCTAAAATGGTCCGATAGCTCAGTCGGTAGAGCAGAGGACTGAAAATCCTCGTGTCCCCAGTTCAAGTCTGGGTTGGACCACCACGTTACGAAATTAAAGTTTGATAACAGAAGTTATTCAAACTTTTTTTATATTTTAATCTTAAAAAAATGATTTATCGATTTTTTTAAATTTTATGTAAATGATCATAAAATATTAAAATTATAAATAATGGCCTAAATATAGTTGACATACAGCTTAAAAGTTAATTTTAAGTATAAATACTTAACAAATTGTTATATAATTAAACAAATTGAGGGTAATTTATGGATGAAATTATAAAAATTAATAATCTTTACAAATCTTATGGTGAAAAAGAGGTTATTAAAGGAATATCTTTAGATATTTATCAAGGTGAAGTATTCGGTTTTATTGGTAAAAACGGTGTTGGTAAATCAACTACTATAGATTGCATGGTTGGAATTAAACCTTTTAATAGTGGTGAAATCTATTTAGATGGTTTTTCTATTAAAAAGGATGCTATCAAAGCCAAGAAAACATTCGGCTATGTTAATAGTGAACCATTATGTTATGAAACTATGACAGGCCGTGAATATATCCGATTTATTGCTTCGATTTATAAAGTCCGTGAGAAGGATTTTGAAAAAAGATTATATGAATTAGCAACTGAATTTGATATTTTAAATGATTTAGATCGTTTGATTTCTCAATATTCACATGGTATGAAACAAAAGATAAGTTTAATTTCAAGTTTAATTTATAACCCAAAAATTTTAATTTTAGATGAACCTACTGTCGGACTCGATGTAATGGTTAGTCAAAGCTTATTCAAAATTATAGAAGAATATCGTAAAAATGGTAAAACTGTTTTCGTCACTTCACATAATATTGATTTTGTTAAACGAATTTGTGATCGCGTGGCTATTATAAATAATGGTAAAGTAATTTACTTACTTGACTTAAAAAATAAACCTCAATACCGTGAACATTTAGAAGAGATTTTTTTGAGTGTTTACTCAAGCGACATGAAAGAAGAAAAAGTAGGTAAGACCCAAACACATACAATCAATGTTGAAAACAAAGATTATAGGTAAAAATTATGGTATTTACTTTATTAAAAAAAGAATTTAATGCCAATAAAAATATAATTAATCGTCAGAATATCTGGATGAATATTTTTTCTTTAGTTATTAGTTTAATTTTAATGGCCTTAGAAATTACATTATTTGTTGGCGTAACATCAAGATTTGTTTTTTATGGCGATGGGGCTGAAGCATTCTTTATTATATTCGTGTATGGATTAACTATTTTGGAACTTATTTTATGTACAAGAAAAATTTCTAAATCTTTGTATGATAAAAATGACAATATTATAATGCTTGTTAGACCTATACGAAGTAGTTCAATTATTTTAAGTAAACTTATCAATATTTACATAAGAGAAGTAATATCAGTTTTCTTTATAATTTATCCAATATTTATTTCTTATGGGATTTGTTCTAACTTAGCGCTTAGTTTTTATTTCATTAGTTTACTATATATAGTTCTTATACCTTTATTTATTATTGGTGTAGGGTTAGTTTTATCGATTTTTTATTATTATATTTCATCATTTTTGGCTAATCATAACTTTTTGCAAATAATCTTAGGAATCGCATTTTTTATTGTTATTTGTTATTTTTACGGAATTGTTTTAAATTTTGTTACTAGTTTGGTCACTAGTGGTGATTCTAATGAATTAATTAATTTCTTTAATACAGAAAATATAAACGCAATGAAAAATGCTAGTATCTATTTAGGGCCAACTAACTATATGATTAACGCTTTTTTAAATATTGATCTTGGTCAAAATATTTTATATAGTGCATTAATTTTAATTTTATCCTTTATTTTTGGTGTATTAATTGCTAGTGCTTTCTATTTATTAATTAGAAGAAGTAGCTTTTCAAAAACTCGTTATTATAGTTCAAATAAAGTTATTAATTCTCCATTTAATGCCTTAATCAAAAAGGAAATTAATTTATTTTTTAGAGATACAAATTATATATTAAATTATATTGCTTTATTAGTTGCTGGACCTTATTTAATTTATATTATCATCGTTGCAATTAATAATTTATTTACTGTTGGAAATATGGGTGCGTTTGCTAGTTTATTACCTGGTATTGTTGGTATCTTTGATATATTTATTATTGTTTTATTTACTGGGGTTATTAATAGTAGTGCTTCAACACTGATTTCAAATGAAAAAATGATGATTCGAATTAATAAAGTTCTTCCTATAAGTTATTTTAAACAAGTTCTTGCTAAACTATGTGTTCCATTCTTTATGTCAACTTTATCATTATTAATTACTTGTTTAGTTTTATATTTTAGCAAAGCTATAGATTTAGAAAGTTTTTTAATTAGCTTTTTCATTTCATTATTTTTAATTTTATCAAATTCAATTTTCTCGATATATCGTGATTTAAAGAAGCCAAATTTTAAAGATTCAATTAATAATAATTTGGTTAGCGGAATTTTATGGTCATTAATTTTTCCATTTATCTTATTTTTCATTAATTTAATTATTATTTTTATTTATTATTTTAATCAAATTGATTCGTCATATTTATTTAACTTATGCGTTATTATTGATTCGATAATTGTATTTTTTATCTTTGTAGGTTCAATATTACATATTAAGCGTAAAGCCAACACTTATTATCAAAAAATAGAGGTATAATTTTATGAAAAATAAGATTTTATTGTTGCTACTTATTATTCCATTTGCAATCGTCTTTATAGTATTTTTATCTACAAATGTTTTAATTAATTATGTTGATGCTGATATTTCAATGATTAGTTGGACTTATAGGCAAAATGAAGGTATTGCTGTTAGTGAAAGTATGGAACTTAAGGCTGAACCTATTTTTCCTAGTGGATATCTTCCTAGTGAAGGCAATGAATTAGTTTGGACGAGCAGTAATGAAGAGATTGCTTCAATTAGTGAAAGCGATGGAATTTATTATGTAAAAGGTATTGATGTTGGAGAATCTATTATTACTTGTAGCAATCAAAAAGGTAATGTTAGTAGATCTTTTAATTTAATGGTCGTTGATGGACCAACAATTTTAATTAATGATAATACACCTAGTAATATTGGTGGTAGTATTAGTGGAATAAATTATTATGGTCAATATGATTATGATAGTGATTTTAATAAAATCCCTGCAAAAACCTCGTTAAATGTTGAAGTTATTGGAGGAACCCATGATAATTATAATTATATTATTGAACCTGCTACTATTGAAGATAACTATAAAGTTTCTATTTCTAATAATAACGAAATTAGTTTTATTGGCGGTGGTGAAGTTACTGTAAGAGTAAATATTGTTGAAAGCGAATTAAGTGAAGATTATACATTTAATGTTGTTAACGATGGCGTTAATATTTATGACTTTGAAGATTTAATGCATGCAACAAATTTAAGCAAAGAAGGTGAAATTTGTGTTTTAAAAACAAATTTTGTTAATCAAGATTTTTTAAATAGTGAGGAGAACCAAGCTGCTATTAATAATGAACCTGATATTTATCATTTATTTGGTGATGTTAATAAAACTAAAGATAATGGATCTGAAAAGCAAAGATTAGATTATGATGAATATTTATATACATTTGAAACAACATTTAATAGAGATTATATAGATACTTTCAATAAAGAATTTAAAAATAATCCAAACGCTACTTTATTAACAAGCGAAGTGTTAGTTGGTGTTCATATTCAAAAAGATTTTTATGGAAACGGATTTAGTATTAATTTACAAGATTTAACTAAACCTACAAATATAGTTGAAATGGAAGGCACAAGCATTTATACGCCTGCTAGAAATGATTACTTTAAAGGACCATTAACATATTATGCTATAAATTTAAACGGAAATAATACTCTTGTACAAGTTTTTGGCCAAGATAACATTGGTTTTTATGTTGATGGTGATGATATAACTATTAATGATGTTGAGTTTTATAATGTAGATAACCAAACTGTTTTAAATAATTATAATTATGTTGGAACTGTTATGGAACTTAATGGTAGTAATATTACTATTGAAAACTCAATTTTAGGTAATGGAAGAAATGTTGTACGTGATTTTTCAACTTACAATAAAGCTAATAACACATCGACTAATGAAAACATTTTAATTGATAATTGCTTACTTCAAAATTCACGTGAATTTTTATTAAAAGTAGGCAGTAATAGCTATGAAAAATTAACTAATAGTGAATACAATCGTATTTCATTAAGTAAGAGAAATAGTATGAACACAGCATTAACTAATTTATTTAATGCTATTCGTAATGGTAACACGAGTGAAAGTGAAGTCCTTTCTTTAATTGAGACTGCTACTAATGTTCAAAAAATTTATGATGGTGATTTTGATATTAATTTAGAAGATACAAGTGAATATCTTGGAAGTCCAAAAGTTAGTGATGAAAATGGTAATTTAATTTACGCAGGTAATATAACAGTTAATGATACCTATTTTTATAAAGCTGGATTATTTTCAATTTCTATGGATACAATGTTCCAAGGAACAGTTTTATATGGTCGTCAACCTTCATATATTATTGAGCAACTAAGAGGTATGAATGCCTTTTTACCTGATATTGGAGGAACTAGTTACCCTTCTAAATTAACTTTAAGTGGAGATACTAGATTTTATGATTGGAAAGATGTTGAATCTATTAATGCTAGTTCATTAATTTCTGGTGGTGGATATAATGGTGTTTCTACTGATGATTTCTTCCCTTTAAAAGATATTATAAGTAATTATATTAGTGAAAATAGTGATATTGGATATACAAGAGGTGATGGAAGAACATTTGTTAATGGAGCTATTGCTTATTATGGTGGAGGATTTAATTTCTCTTCTATTGATATTTCAAATTTAAATAATAAAGCTTTATTCCAATATAATGATAATGGTGTCTTAAAAAATGGGGAAATTTATGCTGATTTAGCTGAATATTTTGCCTTACATACTGCTAGTGGTAATGATTCACAAATTCTTCAATTAATTAGAGCATGTATTCCTTTTGCTAGTGGATTTAATCCATTTAAATTTAATATTTATTATCCAAGTGAATATTCTGGTGATCCTACATTAATAGATTATTATAGTCCAACAGATAGTGATGGATGTATGGATCCTAATCTATCTGATTTAATAAATAGAGCATAAAAATAAGTAGCCATTTGGCTACTTATTTTATAATGTTTATTAATTATGATAATAATAAATTCTTTCTTTTGTATTTTCAGCGTTTTCTTTACTAGTTAAAGCCTCTAATAAAAGAAAAGCAAAATCAATAGTCGCAGCTGCACTTTTACCAGTGATTAGATTACTATCTCTTACTGCATATTTATCGATAAAAGTTCCACCAAAATTTTCATTCATTGAATTAAAGCATGTGTAATTTTTATCTTTAAGTAAACCCATGTGACCTAAAATTGTTGGACCAGCACAGATTGCCCCGATAATTTTATTATTTCGAATACAATGTCTAATAATATGCTTAAATTTTTCATTATGTTCTAATTCGATATATTGACTACCACCAGCAATAAATAAAGCATCATATTGATGATGATCAATTTCATCAATTGTTTGTTTGATCTTAATTGTTAGACCGTATTTACCAGTTATTTCATTATCATGCAAAGAAACTATATCAATATCGACTCCACCTCTTCTAAGAATTGCAAAAGTTCCTATTGCTTCAATTTCTTCAAAGTTATTTGTTAAAACACATAAAACTTTCATTTCCTTATCCTCTTATTAATATTATAAAATAATTTTGATAAAATGATTTAAGAAATTTGGAGGAAAATTTATGATTGAAAGTAAAATTATTCTTGGCTTAATGAGAGTTCAAAATAAAACTTGTAGTGAAATAGAGAAATTAATAACGGAAGCGTTGAATCTTGGCATTAATTTCTTTGATATTAGTGATATATATTGTAATGGCGAAGCTGAAAAGAAACTAGGAGAAGTTCTAAAAAATAATCCAACTTTAAGAAAAAGAATGATTATTCAAACAAAAGGTGGAATCAATTTAAATAATGGAAATACTTATTATGATAATAGTTATCAATATTTAAATAAGGCATTAAATAATTCTCTTAATAGATTAAATTTAGATTATATAGATTATTATTTAATACATCGCCCAGATATATTTATTGATAAAGAAGAGATTCTTAAATTTTATAATGAAAACATTAACTCAAAGTTTTTAAATTTTGGCGTTAGTAATTTTTCAAAAGAAATACTTAAATATCTTAAAGATATCGATATTAAAGTAAATCAATTACAATTTGGATTAGGTCATCAAAATCTTATTAATCGTGAAATTAATTTAAATACTAATAATAAGGAAGGATTAGAAAGCGATGATGGTTTATTCTTTTATATGAAAAGAAATAACATTAGTTTACAATGCTGGTCACCTTTTCAATATGGGATGTTTGAAGGATCTATTTTTAATAAAGAAAAATTTCCTGAATTAAATGATTTATTAGATAAACTTTCACTAAAATATGGAGTAAGTGTTAATGCAATTGCTATTAGATACTTACTGATGATTAGTGATAATATTAAAGTAATTATAGGAACAACGAATATTGACCACTTAAAAGATTCATCTAAGGCACTATCGATTTCTTTAACTAAAGAAGAATGGTATAGTTTATATAAAGCATCAAAGAATCCATTACCTTAATTTTCTAAAAGATTTTATACTTTTTAATCATTTAATTGTTAAGCATTTTTTGCTCAGAATTTAAAAAAGATTTAACTTTTACAGGTTTTTTAGAATTTCTAATGTAAATAAAGTTATTTAAATATTTCAAAATTTGCCTTTATTAAAATGTTAACCTTGTTTAACTTTTTTATTGAATAACTTTTTAATGGCTATATAATAATAAAGTAAACCAAAGGAGGTTTTCTTTATGCCATTAATTATTGCTCCATTAAACGTAGTTCTTACTATTGTAAAAATTCTTCTTGATGATAAAACGAAAAAACATTTAGAAAGTTTAGGAATTACAATTGATTCGAAAATTACTTTATTAGATAACGTTGGTGGTAATGTTGTAATTATGGTAAAAGATGGAAGACTTGCTCTTGATAAAAACATTGCAACGAAGATTTTAGTTCGTTAGGAAGGGAGGATAAAACAATGTTGAAGAGATTAAGTGACTTTACCATTGGCGAGACTGGCCTAATAAAAATGGTAAAAGGTGAAGGACGAATTAGGAGACGTTTATTTGATATGGGCGTCACTCCTGGTGCAGAAGTGGTTTTAATTAAAAAGGCACCACTTGGTGATCCACTTGAAGTTAAAATTAGAGGATACGATTTAACTTTAAGGAAAGATGAAGCAATTTTTGTAGAATTAGAAGTAAATTCAAAGGAGAGTAAATAATATGAAAAGATTTGCTCTTGCTGGTAATCCTAATTGTGGAAAAACTACTTTATTCAATTCTTTGACGGGTTCAACAGCTCATGTTGGTAATTGGCCAGGTGTAACTGTTGATAAAAGAGAAGGAATTTATAAAAAAGGTGAAGAAAAAGTATATATTGTTGATTTACCTGGTATTTATTCTTTATCACCATATACTCCTGAAGAAGTTATTTCAAGAAATTACATTCTAGATGAAAAACCTGATTGTGTTATTAATATTATAGATGCTACTAATTTAGAGAGAAATTTATATTTAACTACACAAATTCTTGAAATGGATGTTCCAGTCATTGTTGCGTTAAATATGATGGATATAGTCGAGAAAAATGGTGATAAAATTGACGCAAAAATTCTTGAAAAAAGACTTGGTGTACCGGTTATAAGTATTAGTGCATTAAAAGAAACTAATCTTAACGAACTAATGAGTGCGGCTATTAAATTTAGCGAAAAGAAGAGAAAAGGAAATACTGTCTTAGAAGATTCAAATCTAATTCACTTAATTAAAGATGTTGAGATTGCTTTTAAAGGTAAAGAAGTAGAAAATCCTTTATTCCACGCAATAAAATTAGTTGAAAATGATGAATTAGAGGTTAAAGATCACCCTGATTTAGTTAAAATAGTTAATGATTATAAGGAAAGCTTTAAAGATGATGTATTTGGAGATGATTTTGAAGCTTTAGTAGCTGATGCCCGATATAAATACATTTCGAAAAACTTCGCAATTGCATTGACTAGAAAAAACGAATCTGGAAAGTCAAAAAGACTTTCTTTAAGCGATAAAATTGATCGTGTGTTAACTAATAAATGGGCAGGTATTCCTATCTTTTTGGTTATTCTTTTAATTTTCTTCCATTTAATTTTTGGTGAAGATCTATTTTATATGAATGCAATGGGCTTAAATGTAGGTAATGGATATACTACTTTTGCTGGTACTCCATTTGCTGGGGCATTTGTAAACGAAGGTGCAATAATGTCGCCTGGTGTTATGATTACTAATTTATTTGTTGGTTGTTTAGACTGGATTAATGGATTGGTTGGTCAAGGTTTGGAATTAGCTAAGGCTGAAGCGTGGGCTCAAAGTTTTATTTGTGATGGCGTTTTAGGTGGTCTTTTTGCTATTTTAGGATTTTTACCTCAAATTTTGATGTTATTTTTATTCTTTTCTATTCTTGAAGATACTGGTTATATGGCCCGTGTAGCTTTCATTTTAGATAGAATTTTTAGAAGATTTGGTGTTTCTGGAAGAGCATTTATGCCTATGATAATGGGTTTTGGATGTAGTGTTCCTGCAATGATTAATACTAGAACATTAGCAGATGAAAAAGAAAGAGTTGCTACAATTCGTGTTATTCCTTTCTTTTCATGCGGTGCAAAATTACCAATTTTAACTGCAGTTGCTGGTGGGTTAGCTAATGTTTTAGGAATCGGTTATGCTGATTTAATAACTGTTGGAATGTATGTTCTTGGTATGGCTGTAGCAATTGGCTCTTTAATTATTATGCGTAATACCACAATGAGAGGAGAAGTTCCACCTTTTATTATGGAATTACCTACATATCACTTACCACAATTTAAAGCATTAATGATTCACTTATGGGATAAAACTAAACATTTTGTTAAGAAAGCATTTACTATTATTTTACTTTCAACGATTATAATTTGGCTTTTCCAACATTTAACTTGGGATTGGCAATTTATTGAAAACTGGGAAGACATTGCTGAAGGTGGCAATCAACTAATTGGACAATCAATTCTCGCTTCTTTAGGTAAATTTATTCAACCAATATTCACTCCTTTAGGTTTTGGTTCACAACTAGGTGTTTCAGTTGGATGGGTATTTGCTGTTGCGGCAATCACTGGCTTAGTAGCAAAAGAAAATTGTATAGGAACAATTTCTGTTTTAGCTGTTAGTTTAGGTGCAACCGCTGTAAGTATTGACGGTGACGGTGTTGATGCTATGCAATTTTTAATTAATGAAAGTGGGTTATCTACTGCTGGAGCAATTTCATTTATTGCTTTTAACATGTTAACTATTCCTTGTTTTGCGGCTGTAGCAACTGCTAAAGGTGAACTTAGAAAAGGTACTCTTAAGTGGACGTTATTATTCTGGCTTGTTACTAGTTATATCGTAAGTAGTGCAATTTATACCATTGGTGAATGGTGGTGGACATTGTTCATTTGGCTAGTTGTATTAGCTTTAGCAATTATTTTTATTTATTTCTTTAATAAATATAAAGATTCAAAGGTTCTAAAATAAGATGGGGTTAATTGATATTATTATTTTAATAGTTGGAATATTAATAGTTTTACTAATAATCTCTTATTTTATTTATAAGAAATTTAAAAAAGAGCCAATTGGCGATTGTGGATGTTGTGCAAATAAAGGAAATAAACTAGTTAAAGATTATCATAAGAAATATAAGAAATAAAAATAAAACGATCCGTAAATAAATGAGAGGTACCCCAAATCCTAGACATTTGGAAAGGGGTACTTTTTTATGAAATATTCATGGGAATTCAAACTTGAATGCGTCGACAAGTATAAAAATGGTGAATA
>CALVXI010000003.1 GCA_944368975.1 uncultured Bacilli bacterium
TTTATGATGATACATTAGAAAGCTAACCTACATTTTAATTTGGCGATTTCCTACATTTTGCTCTTGACATGGACAAATGTTAAGAATTGGAATTTAAGTATTTGCTTATAAGCTATTAAAGCGTAATATAAACAATTTTTCATTTTAGTAAGTTAATTTTATAAATGTAAAATTTATAAACTATTACAATTTAAAATCATATTGAATACTTTAGACATTTATATATAATAATTATATTGATTTTGGAGATTTAAAGAAGTGGACCCGTCATATTTACCCTCATTGAGTGATGTTAACCTAGAAACAAACTATGATATAGTTTGGGGAATGCCTAGTTGGGTATGTTGGTTAATTATCGCTATTTTATTATTAGTAAGTGGATTATTTAGCGCTAGTGAAAACGCTTATAGTAATTGCAATAAATATCATTTTAAAAGCTTAGCAAGTAAAGGAAATGTAACTGCAAAATTGGTTACTCGCTTAATTGATGGTTTTGATAATACATTAATCACTGTTTTAGTTGGTAATAATATTGTTCAAACATTAATGTCCTTTTTAAGTGCTTTACTTTTTTATAATTTATGCGCTAAGTATGGACTAGGAAGTGGTGTTGAAGCTATTTTATCAACTGTTGTTATGGCTTTTTTAGTTTATATCGTTAGTGATACCTGTCCTAAGATATTATCAAAAGCTATTCCTAATAGAATGGCTGTAATACTAGCTTATCCAGTAACATTTGTTTATTTTTTACTTTATCCAATAATAATGATTTTTAAAGGTATTTTATGGTGTGTTCATAAATTATTTAAAGTTAAAGATACGAATTTATTATCAAAAGAAGATTTAATTAATTCAATGAGTGTTGCAATTAATGATGAAACAAATAATGTTGATGAAAAAGAAGAACAATTATTTGAAAATGATGAAAAAGAAATTGTCGATAATATCTTTGTTTTTGATACATTGAAAGTTGAAAATGTTTATACTCCTAATGATAAAGTTTTATCATTAGATATATCAACTTTAACAATCGAGAAATTAAATAAAGTAATAAGTAATACTACTTTTAGTAGAATTCCAATTTATGATGAAGTCGATGATAATATAATTGGAATTTTAGTAGTTAAAACATATTTTGAAGAATACATAAAAGACCCTCATTTAGATATTAGAAGTATTTTACTTAAACCAATATATGTTGATATTAATGATAATATAGATGATGTTTTTAAAGAACTTAATAAAGAGAAAACACATTTAGGAATTGTTACAAAAGATAATAAGATGATTGGAATTATCTCAATGGAAGATATCTTAGAAGAACTTGTTGAAGATATTGATGAAATTCCTCAAACAAATAAGGTGAACATCCATGGATAGAGAATATTTAGTTATTATATATAGTGTTATCTTAATTATCTTCTTTTTATTAAGCTTTTATTTTTCTAGTAGTGATATGGCTTATGGAAGTGTTGATATCTTACATTTAGAAAGTGAAATGAATAAAAATAATAAAAAAAGTGTGAGATATGCATACTTTTTAACAAAAAACTATGATAAAACAATATCAACTATTTTATTACTTAATGATACTGTAAATGCTGGTTTAGATTCTATTTCAACCTTATTAGGTGTTAATTTATGTTACATTATTATAACTAATCCTAGTAGTGCCTTAGCAGAAAATTTTGGTTTTATTGCCAGTATCATAGCCTTACTTATTAAGATTATATTTGGTGAAATTATCGCTAAATCAATAGGTAAAATATATAACTTTAAACTTACTATTTTATATAGTAAAGTTATTCGAATTTTAAATTATATATGTTTACCTATTACTTATTTAGTTAGTAATTTTGGAGCTTTTATAACTTATCCGATTAGAAAAGGTGTAACTGATATTAAATTAAATGAAGATGATCTTCATGAGATGGTTGATGATATTGAAGAAAGTGGAGTAGTTACTGAAGAAAAAGCTAATTTACTTCATGATACTATTACATATACTCATACTGAAGCTTATGAGATTATGACTCCTCGAGTAAGTTTATATGCTATTGATATTGAAGATGATATTGATGAAGTTATCGAGGATTCAAATTTATATAAATATACGAGAGTTCCAGTTTATGAAAATACTATTGATAATATCATTGGTTATGTTAAAACTAGAACACTTATTACTTATAAAATGAATAATAAAAGTATTAATCTTAAAGAACTTTTAAATAAACCTTTAAGATTTCCTCGATCAACTGAAATAAATGATATTTTAAAAGTATTTAAAAAAGAGAAGCAACATTTTGCCTTAATTATGGATGAATATGGTGGCGTTGAAGGTATTTTAACTATGGAAGATATCTTAGAAGAATTAGTTGGTGAAATTTGGGATGAAAAAGATGATGTTGAGACTATTATCTTAGAAAGAAATGATGGAAGTTATATTGTTGATGGACAAGTTAATTTAGAAGATTTTTGTAAAGAATTTGGCTTAGATTATGATGAAATTGAAACAGAATATGTCACAATTGGTGGTTTTTGCTATGAATTATTAGATGATAAATTTGCAAAAGTTGGTGATATAATGCATTATAAAAATCTTGAAATTAAAGTTTTAGCATTAGATAAATTTGGAGCTATTGAGAAGTTATTAGTTAAGAAAATAAAAGAAGATAATGATGAAGATGAAGAATAAAACTTCTCTTTACAAGTTGGTCTTAATAGTGTATATTATTAAAGCTTAACGAGATGGCGAAATTGGAGAAGAGGCCTAACTCACCTGGCTGTGAACCAGGCATTCACCGGTTCGAATCCGGTATTTCGCCCCAGACTGAAGATTATGGTTTGATTACTAAATTGGGTATATCAAACCTTTTTTTGTATTTTAATTAGTAAAATTAACATAAATTTCACATAAATTTATCATAGTATATTTAGCATCCTATTTATTGTTTTTTGAAGTTTTGTATTGATTTATTTTCAAAACTTTTAATCTATTTTTGAGAAAAAACTTGCTAAAGTTATATGAAAATATCGAAATTAAACCTAGTTTATGTTAAAATACTGATAATGATTTAAGGTGGCCATATGTTTAATTATCCAAAGAAAATTAAAGAATACCGTGAAAGAAAATTCTTAACACAGTATGAATTAGCTAAAATATTAAATGTTAGTTATGTTTCTGTTTGTAGATGGGAAACTGGCAGATTTGAACCAACTATGGATACCAAGAAAAAAACTTGTCGCTCTCTTTGATGAGATAGGCATGAAATTAGATGATTAATAACGAGGTGAAGAGAATGGCTAAGAAAACGAACAATGTTAATTTAAATCTTGATACTATTTTATTTAACTGTAGAGATTACTTAAGAGCCGCAAGAAACTCAGGCTCTTTCTTTGAAAAACGTGACATGATGCTTACCTTAGTTTTTTTAAGATTCATTGGTGAAAAATATGAAGATGGTGTTGAAAACTTAAAAGATAACTTAAGAAAACAGGGATTAGACCCTGAAGATCTTGAAATTAAAAAAGCGTTTATTGACGATCCTACATTTACCGATGGTACTTTTTATTTGCCTAAAGAAGCTAGATGGGAAACTATCATCAATACACCAGCTACGAATTTAAATTCTGCTCTTGACAAAGCGCTTAAGGCAATTGGGGATTCATCTGGAGACTTAAAAGGGTGCTTTGTTGAAGGAACTTTTACATCAAGAAATTTGGGACCAAATGATATTAAAAAGATTGTTGATGAAGTAAATAAGATTAGTCATAAGAAGTTTGGTGAAGAAAAAGATTTGATTGGCAGGGTTTATGAATATTTTTTAAAAGAATTTGCTGTTAATGCAACAAAAGAAGAGGGGGAGTTCTATACTCCTCACGATGTCGTTCAATTAATTGCGACACTTATAGAACCATATGATGGTACATTATATGACCCAGCTTGTGGAAGCGGCGGTATGTTTATTCAAAGTGCTGAACTTGTCAAATCAAAACAAGGCGATATCAACAAAATAAATGTTTATGGTCAAGAAAAGGATGCTGCTACCTGGCGTCTTGCCAAGATGAATCTTGCCTTACGCGGTATTTCTCATAATTTAGGAAAAACTTATGATTCATCTTTTACTAATGATTTACATAAAGGCCTATATTTTGACTACATCATGGCTAATCCACCTTTTAATTTAAAGAGTTGGTATGATTCAAATCTTAAAAATGATTCAAGATGGACAGGATATGGACTTCCACCTGAAAGCAACGCTAACTATGCGTGGATTTTGCATATGCTTTCTCATCTTAAATCTAATAAAGGTGTTGCAGGTTTCTTACTGGCTAACGGTGCTTTAGGAGATAGCGACACAAAATCCATAAGACAAAAATTAATTGATAATGACAAAGTAGAAGCAATTATTATCTTACCTAGAGAATTATTTATAACTACTGACATTTCAGTTACTCTTTGGATACTAAATCAAAATAAAAAAGGTGGCATGTATCACGGAAGAAAATTAAGAAATAGGGAGAGCGAAATCCTTTTTGTTGATTTAAGAACTTGGCGTGATAATCCTGTCAAAAACGAAAATAAAAAGAAAGTTAGACTTAGCACTGAACAAATTCAGAAAGTAGCTGATATTTATCATACATGGCAAACGGAAGGAACAGACGGAAATAACTATGCTGTTCCAGAACTTTACCGAAGTGTAAATAAAAGTCAAATAATAGATTCGTCGTTAGTACCTTCAAAATATATCGAATTTATTGATCGTGATTTAGATATCGATTTTCCAAAAGAAATGGCGAGAATTCAAAAAGAATTAAAGGAATTAATCGATGATGAAATTGAATCTCAAAAGAAGTTAAAAGATGCTATGCGAGGTATTGGCTATGGCATTGATTAGATTTGGTGACCACATTGAACTTTTATCTAAAAAGTGTAATATCCCGAATTTATCAGCTGATGATATTTCAGGGATTAACAGAGATAAAGAATTTTTTGAGCCATCGCGTCAAGTAGGAGAAGATACTTCAAATTATAAATACGTTCCACCTGGATATTTTGCATGTAATTTAATGCACGTAGGGCGTGACGTAGTCTTGCCTATTGCCTTAAATACTACTGAAAAAACAAAAGTTTTAAGCCCTGCATATACAATTTTTAAATTAAAAACGGAAGATGCGTTATTATCCAAGTTTTTGTTTATGCTTTTAAAATCTGATGAAAAAGATAGGTTTTTCTGGTTTCACTGTGACTCGTCTGTTAGAGATGGAATGGATTGGAGCGCTTTTTGTGATATCGAACTTGATCTTCCTTCTATTGAAATCCAAAGAAAATATGTCGCTATTTATGAAGGCTTATTAGCGAATCTTCATTCATATGAAAATAAACTAGAAGAATTAAAACTTGTTTGCGATGGATATATTGAAGATTTAAGGAAGAAATATCCACTTAAGGAAATCAAAAACTATATTAAGTTAATAAGCAGAAATAACGACAATCAGCTATTAGGCATTGAGGATATTCTAGGTGTGTCAAATGAAAAAACTATTGTTCCTACTAAATCTAACGTATCTATTTCAGATTTGCCTAAGTTTACGATTGTGAAATTTAATGATTTTATTTATAACCCAAGGAATGGTGTTGCAATCGGTTTGAATAAATGCAAAAAAGATAAATTAATTAGCTTTAATAACACATCTTTTATAGTTGAAAGTAATGATTTGCTACCGGATTATCTGTTTATTTTTTTCTGTCGTCACGAATGGGATAGAAAAGTAAGATTTGATTCTTGGGGAAGCTCAACAGAGGTCTATAGTTTTGAGGCGTTATCGACTACCAAAATTCCTATAACACCAATCGAAATCCAAAACTCAATAGTAGAAGTATTTAATGTTTATAATAAACGTAAAGAATATGTAAATAGACTTAAAAATATGATTAAAGATATATGTCCTATACTTGTTAGAGGAGCGATATTAGAGGGGAGAAAATAAGCAAGTGAATACTTATTTAATGAAAATAAAAGAAAAGTTTATTAATTCGATTTCAACTGGTGAAAAGACGCATGAATATCGTTTAAACGATAATGAAAGAAAAAAAATAAAGCGTAACGATCGATTAGTTTTAATTAGTAAATCTAATCCTTCTAATTATATAGATGTACGTGTTAGTAACATTGAAGTTTATAAGTCATGGGAAGAAGCTTTAGAAAAATATTGGGAGCAGGATTTTAAAGGTATTTACAGTAATTTAAATTTCGCAATTAAAGAATGCAATAAATTTTACGATCTAAAAGATGTAGAAAAATATGGAATTGTTGTTTTTAGCATTGTACCAATGAAATATCAGCTTAAAGAAAGTAAAGTTTTGCTAGATACAAACATAATTATTGAACGTGAAAGTTTAGTAAGCGAAAAAGATAATGTTGCTAATAAAGTTATGCTTTCATTAAAGTGGTTGAGCGATTTAGGATGTGATTTCTTTTATTCTGATAGGTCAATTGAGGAAATATCAAAATTTAGAAAGAAAGAAATTAGAGATTCAGTTTTAGCTAAATTAGATAATAGTTATAGCAAGTTGCATGAAACTAAGCGTGAATATGATGATTTTTTTAAAAAATGTTTAAAAGATTTTAGCGATAATAGTAATAACTCAGTTGATAATTGGCTACTATTTCAACTTTATAATGATCGCTGTGATTACTTATATACAGAAGATTTAGGAATATTAAATAAGGCAAAAAGGCTATATTTAGATAATAGAATTCTTACATCAAATAAAATAATTTCTAAAATAAATGAATCTAATAATCTATTTAAAGAATATAAATCTTCTTTTATAAACCTTGTTCATTTTAAAGATGTAAATCTAAATGATGTTTTTTTTGATAGTTTGAAGAAAGATTATCCGCAATTTGAACAATGGTTTAAAAGAAAAGCTAATGAATATTGTTATGTTTATGAAAAAGATGATGGAATAAAAGGTTTCTTGTATTTAAAAGTTGAAGACGAGAATGAGGATTATAGTGATTTTGAAAAGCCATTTCTTGAAAAGAAAAAGAGATTAAAGGTAGGGACTTTTAAAATCATCTCAACAGGTCTAAGACTTGGTGAGAGATTTATTCAAATAATTGTTGATAATTATTTAAGTAGGCAACTTGATGAAATATATGTAACATTATTTGAAAATAAGCGAGAAGAAGTCTCACAATTAAAAGAATTACTTATAAACTGGGGCTTTGAAGAATTTACTCATAAGGCAAATGGAGAATTGGTTCTTGTAAAGAAAATTAATACTTTTGATGATTCAAAATCAATAAAAGCTAACTATCCTTTGCATCGCAATAATCCAAATTACTTTTTTCTTCCTATAAAGCCTTCATATCATACAGACTTATTTCCAGATCTAAAACTTAAAATTGAAAACAACGAAAATAAAGAAATGGCATGTAATTATGCATTAGAAAAGAAGTATATAACAAGATTTAATGAATCCGTAAGTTGGAATACAGGAGATGTATTATTAATTTATAGAATGGGTGAAGAAGATAGGATTAAAAAATATACTTCTTGTGTAACAGGAATAGCTGTACTTAATAACATTATAAGATGTAATACAATTGATGAGATGCTTACACATGTTAAAAACAAAAGTGTTTTTAATGAATCGGAAGTAAAAGATTTTTTCAATAATAATTATAGAACGATTATTACTTTGATTTATATAAAACCACTTAACAAAAAAGTGACCCTTAATACATTACGTGAAAAAGGAATTATTGGGAAAAATGAGGGTGCAAGAATTTTAGATAAAATAAGTGAAAATGAATATAATATGATTATTAAAGAATCAGAGCTTTAACTTAAAGAAAATGGAGAGCGAATATGAAAAAAATTATTATAAGCATTAACCCAATTTATGTTAAAAGTATACTTAATGGTACTAAGAAGGTCGAATATCGAACAAGAGTTAGCAAAGAAGATATCAATTCTTTAATTATATATGAAACTTATCCTGTTAAAAAAGTAGTTGCTGAAGTAGAAGTTTTAGATATTATTGCTTTAAGCCCTGATAAATTATGGGATTTGACCCATGAAATTGGTGGTATTTCTAAAAAGGATTACGATAAATATTTTAAAAATAGAAAAATTGCTTATGCTTATAAATTAGGTAAGATTAATATTTTCACGGACCCATTAGACATAAAACTTTTTGGACTAAAAAGTGCTCCACAAAGTTTTGCATATGCGAGGTAACATATGCCTTCTATATTTTATGAATCTAATTATGAAAATGCCTTCATTGAATATTTAGTTAATGAAGGCTGGATTTATCTATATGGTAATGATTTACCTAGAGAAAATAAAAGGAGTGTCATTTACCGCGATGATTTGGCTACTTATTTAAGTAATGCCTATGAAGAGTTAAAAGAAGATGAGATTAATCAAATTGTTGATAATATCACATTTGTAGGTGATGTTTCAGATTTTGCTACTCTTCATAAAGTCTACAAATGGCTTGTTAATGGATATATCTTTAAGTCAACAGGTGGAAAATCTAAAAGCATAAAACTGATAGACTTTGATAATTATGAAAATAATAAATTTAAAGTTGTTAATCAATTAACTGTTGAATATACAAATAATGGGAACAATGAGAATAGACGCCCTGATGTACTTTTATATGTTAATGGCATCCCTTTGTGTGTTATTGAACTTAAAAATCCTACTAATGCAAACGCAACTATTTATGATGCGTGGAAGCAAATAAACATTCGTTATTGGAGAGATATTCCTCATTTGCTTCATTATTGTCCATTAGCGTGCATCTCGGATGGCGTTAAGACTAGACTTGGAACTGTAAGGACTCCATATGAGCATTTCTATGCCTGGAGAAGAGTTAATAATGATGATAAAGTGTCTACACTCGCTTTTGACGAACTTAAAACCATGATTAAAGGTGTTTATGAGCCTCAAAGGTTTTTAGAAATCTTTAGAGATTATATCTATTTTCAAGATGAACAGTATGATAAAGAAGAAAAAGAGATTATATGTCGTTATCCTCAGTTTTTTGCAACCAGATTATTAAAGAAAAGTATTATTAAATCTGTAGAAACAAAAAGTGGCAAAGGTGGTACTTATTTTGGTGCTACCGGCTGTGGTAAAACCTACACAATGGCATTTTTAGCTCGTCAGCTTTCATTAAGATGTAGCGACGTTCCAGCCATTGGCTCACCTACAATTGTTATGATTGTTGATAGAGATGAGCTTCAAAAGCAAGGGGCAAAACTATTTACTAAGAGCACCGAATTTTTAAATATTGGTGCTGTCTCTGTTGTTCCAAATAGAAAAGTGTTAAGAGAAGAACTTGGATCTAGAGAAAGTGGCGGCTTCTATATTTGTACTATACAAAAATTCTGCGATAGAGTTGCCGATAAGATAGGTTTAATTAATAGTAGAAGAAACATTATTTGTTTTTCTGATGAAGCTCATAGAACTCAGCTTGAGCATTCTAAACGTATTAAATTTAGTGAAGATGCTGATTCTAATATGAAAGCCTTACTATCGAAGCCTTACGCCAAGGTATTAAGAGAGGCTTTTCCTAATGCTACTTTTGTTGGTTTTACAGGTACTCCAATCGATGAAACTTATCAGACTTTTGGTGATGAAATAGATAGATACACAATGGATCAAGCTGTTGCAGACGGTATTACTGTTCCTATTAAATATCATCCTAGAATTGCAAAAGTTTTTCTAGATACTTCGAAAGCTAAAGAAATTGAAGAATACTATAAAAAATGTGCGGATGATGGCGCCACTAAAGAAGATATTGAAGCAAGCAAAAAAGCTATGAGTTCGATGGAGATTATATTAGGTGAGCCTTGTAGACTGGAAAAACTAGCTAGTGATATTCATGATCACTATATAAATGCAATAGCCCAAGATCCGACAAGAATTCAAAAAGCACTTATTACATGCGCTAATCGTTCTATCGCTTATACTCTACTAAATAAATTTAAAGAAAAATACCCTGAATGGTTCATTGAAAAGAAAGTTCCAGATGGAGTAGAAGCTAGTAAAGAAGAATTAAATGAACTTACTCCTCGCCCATTTATTGCAATGGTTTCTAGTGTTGGTAAGGATGATGAGACTGAAATGTATAACTATTTAGGTGGAGCGAATAATAATAAACGTTCTGATGATTTAGATGCCTCTTTTAAGCAAGATAAATCTAATTTCTCAATAGCGATTGTTGTAGATATGTGGATTACGGGATTTGATGTACCAACCTTAACTTATTTATATAATGATAAGCCACTTAAGAAGCATATGCTTATTCAAACCATTTCTCGTGTTAATCGTAAATATCCTGGTAAGGAATATGGCTTTATTATCGACTACATTGGCATTAGGGACAATATGAGAGAAGCAATGAAAATTTATGGTGGTGATACTTCAATTGCTCCAACCGCTGATGATGTAGAACAGGCTACTGAAATCTTTAGAGAGCAGCTAGAAATATTAAAGGATTTATTTAAAGAATATGATTTGAGTCCTTTTATAGATGTTAATTGCGAACCAACTAGAAGATATGAATTACTTTCTAAAACGGCTGAACAAGTTTTTATATCATCACAAAATTTAAATTTTGTAGGTGAAAATCAAGCAAATAGTACGAAAGTATCTTTCAAAACATATTTCTTAAAAATGGTAACAATAATGAGAAGGGCTTACGATATTTGTCAACCTTCAGGTGTTTTAAGTGAAGAAGAATCTGCTTTAGCTCAATGCTTTATGGCAATTGCTGGATTCGTTAGAAAGATGAGTGGCACTACTCAAGTTGATATAGAAACTATGAATAAAAATGTATCAAAAATGGTGGAGGAAGCGCTCAAATATAGCAATGTTGAAAGTATTCTTGATACTGAAGAGCAGGAAGATATTTTTAGCCCTGAATATTTTGAAAAATTAAATGGTATAAAAATGCCTGCGACTAAGCTTGAAGTTTTAATCAAATCCCTCAAAAAGAAAATTAAGGAATATGGGAAAATCAATCAAGTTTCCTCGAAGAAATTTCAAGAAATGTTAGAAAAAACAATTCAAGAATATCATGAAAGGAGAAAGAACTTAACTGAAGAAGAAGCCGGTGTAGCCCAAGAACATGCATCTGAAGAAATTATTAAAAATGCAACTGAACAAGCAATTAAGATTCTTAATGAATTAAAAGAAGATAAAGAAAGCTTTAGAAAAATCGGTCTAACTTTTGAAGAAAAAGCTTTTTATGATATTTTGATTGAATTGAGAGATCACTATAATTTTGAGTATGGTGAAGATAAAAATGTTGAGGGCGTTGTTATTAATGAAAAGTGCCGTATATTAGCAAAAAAAGTAAAAGAAGTTATTGATACCAAATCATCATTTGCCGATTGGCTCAATAATAGAAATGTCAGGGAACAACTCAAGTTCGATATTAAGATTTGTTTGGTCAAGAATGGCTATCCTCCTCAATATAGCCCTGAGGTATTTAGCAAAGTTATGGAACAAGTTGAGAACTATACCTCAAACGTTATTGAAGATAATGATTTATAAATGAATAAATAATAATAGAAAATAACATTGCGCAACTTATATTCTTACAAAGCCATCATTTTCCGATTATGTAAAAATAGGATATGCAGATAATGTTAATAAAAGATTAAAGGAAGTCAATAGAAGTGAATACATTCCTTTTTCTTTTAGAGTATTTGCCTACTATGAAGTTCCTAGAAGATTAACTGATATGAAGCTTCATCAAATGATTGATATGTTAAATATTAATCTAAGATCTATTAAGGAGTTTGATGGTAAGACAAGAAAATAAGAATTTTACAATATGTCTGCTGTAGTTGCATATTCATTCTATTTTAGTGACAATAGCTCAAGTAAAGGGGTTTTTAATATAAAAATTATTAAAAGCAATTTATACAAAAATGTATTGAGTGTCTCGAGAAGAATATAATAGAAAGCGCATATAGCACTTTCTATTATAGGATTTATACCGATGGTTTTAAGAAATTGGTATAAAACTAGAATTTTAGCTTTATCTATTCGAAAAAACTTTTAATAATTATGGATTTTTATAAATATTTTTTAATTTAATAAATTTATCATAAATGAAAACTAAAACTATAAACTCATTCTATAGATACTATTTCTATATTTTATCTTTAACTAGAAACATTAAGTTAAAAACATTATAATACGAGTAATGTTAAGAAGAGTAATTGATGCTTTTAATGATTATATATTTATTTTATTAATCTTATCATTAATAATAGTTTTCTTATTTAAAACTAATAAAAATAGAATAAAAGCATTTATTATATTTTATGCATCAATTTTCATATTTATTGATTTCTTTTTAATTATTTATAAATATAAATTTTCTATACTAGAGTTTTATTTAATTATTAGAAGTTTAATTTTTAATATGCTAACTGTGTTAGAGAAGTTAGATTCATCATTAATAGGATTTTATTATTTAATAGAAAAACTAATAAATTCATTATTTATTTTAGGATTAGCAATTAATATATCTACATTTATAAATAGAATAATAACAATCAATTTACTTATAAATTTAATTAATATAAATTTAAAAATTTATTTAAATAAATTTAAAGAACATTTAGTTAGAATTAAAGATAATTTTATTTATATTAAAAGAAAACATTGTTTTACAATGATGGTCTTAAATTGTTAAAAACCCTTCAAATCTCAACTATTTTTTGATTTTTGAAAGGAGTTTTATATGAAAAAGAAGAAAAATATATTATTTATTTTAAGTTTATCATTAGTATCTACATTAACAAGTTGTACATTATTTGATGAAGTATTAGTTGATGAAGATGATCCAATAAATCAAGTTGATGATAGTAATGTTAAGGAAGCTTACAACAATTTATCTACGAAAGTAGATGATCTATATTATTATGATGAAGTTAATGAAGGATATTGGATTATTGATAATAATACATTTACTTTTATAGGAGATTTTAATTTAGATAATTTTAGTTTTGATGATACTAATTATTATTTTGATTTAGTTAGTAGTGAATTAGATAAAGATGCTAGTTTTCTAAATGCTGATAAAGTTATTATTAATAAAACTAATAACACCATTTATAGTAAATTAATTTATGAAAATGATTTAAGTTACGTTAGTGAGTTAAGTAATTCAAATAATTATGATAAATTATTTTACTACACCGAAAATAATGCTGGAGAATATGTCATTAATTTAAAATTCAAAAGCTATGAATTTTATAGTGATTATAAAGATAAATTAATGACTAATTATCAAAATCTTTATGGTTATGATTTATATTCTTTATATCGTAATTTAGATTTTAAATCTACTTTTAATAATCATGAAGTTAAAGAAATAAGTGATATTTCGACTCAATATAAAACTTATATAAGTGATACTAACTTAAATATTAGTATCACTATAGAGGAAGGAATAAGTATTATTAATGAAGGTAGTTTTAAAGATTTTATAATTAATTCGGAATTAATTTTACCTGAATCTTTAACTTATATTGGAGAAAGTGCTTTTGAAAATACGACAATTTATCGATTAATTATAAGTGATAATCCATTAAATTTTATGACTAATTCATTTAAAGATTCTTTAATCTTAAATTTAGGATTTAAAAGTTATTTAACAAATAACTTTAATACATTTCCTTATAATGATTTAGTGAATTACATTGAACCATATATCACTTTTGGAGTTAATTTAAGAAAATATGATTCAATAAGTGAAGGATTTAATAAGGAAAATGTTATTAATCCTTTAGCACAAGTTGAATTAAATGATACTGATGTTATTAGCGATGATAATTTAGAAATAATTAATGAGAATCAAACATTATTTTTAGCTCATAACTTAGTAGATTTAAATAATAGTCTTCTTTATAAAGATACTATCCGTGAATATAATCCATTAAGTATAACTAATGAAGATATAGAAAATTATAAAAATACTATTACATTAAAGTTAACTAATGATTTAACAATTTATGGAGATGTTTATATTGGAGGAGTAGTTTCTACTAGTAGTCATCCTAATCAAGGATTTATAAGTGGAGATTATGCTTCGATTGACTTAAATGGTCATAAAATAACAATTGAAAATGGTGGATTACTTGATTCTAATGGTTTAATTTATGATTCTTTAGGAAACGGTGGAATTGAAGTTAAAGAAGGTGGAACATTAATTACAAATTTTGTTATTAATGATTATTATGGTGGAACAAATACTGCTAATAAATATTTTAGTAATGAAACACCATTTATGTTATATAAATTACCTTATTTAAAGACTGATATTACAATTAGATATGGAGCTAATCTTAATGCTCATTGTGTTTTATATGCTTTAAGTACTTTTAATTCAACTACACAAACTGTTATTGGAAAAGATGGTTTATTTGAAATAAAAGATAATGAATCAAATATTGTTTTAGAAACTTCAAATGAAGAAAATAATTTTAAACATCATCTTAAAATTTATGGAAATGTTAAAACTAATGTAATGAGTTTAAATTTAGGGTTTATTACTGTAAGCACTGAAAGAGTTTATTTCCCTATTCCTAAATATTTTGATATTGATGTTTATAATGGTTCATTTGAAATTACTAATAAGATTAAATTACTTCCAGGAAGTAATATTAATCTATATAACGAGGCAACATTAATTTTAAGTAATGAATTATTTATCGCTAGTGAACTTCCTAAAAAAGAAGATTTAGTAGGAATAGCTCAATACCCTGATTATTATGGAGATTTAGAAATTGAAGAAGCTAAAGTTAATTTTTATGATAATTCAACATTATTAATCAATAAGGATGTTAATACAGGTTTAGGTGGTGAACTTAATTTTACTAATAAAGATATTTATGAAGAAGTTAAATTAAGTATTATTAGTAATACCAAATTTACTAGTCCATTAACTTCCACTGAAGGATATGGCTATCATAAAGATGGAGATTCTTATGTATACCACTTAATTAAAAGTTATACTAAAGAAGCTAGTGCAAGTTATTTAATAGATGAAAATAAGATTGAAACAACATTTAAAAATGGTTCATTTAGTTATATTTTAAATCATTCAAGTAATGAATTAAGTGCATTAAATACTAATAATGAAGTAATTGCTAATTACATTAATAATAGTTGGACCATAAAAGTAAATGATACTGATATAACAATAGATTTAAAAGAAAATCGTTTACTTAATCAAGTTATTGATAATGAAGGTAATATGTATTCTTATTTAAATGGCTATTTTAGTGAATTAGATTACGATGAAGAAACTAAACTTTATTATGATGGATCAAATTACTTTATCGAAGTTAATGATGAAGCTATCCAAGGTAATTTAAATGAACGTAATTTATTTAAAACTAGTGATGATAAATATTATTTTTATATAGATTCTACACTTGGATGGTTAGAAGTTACACTTTATGAAAATGGTAATATTATCGTTAGAATGGATAATCCTAATAGTCCAACAAGTACCATGCTTAATCATTGTTATTTTTATGATAAAACTACTAATAGTTATATTGAAACTGAACATTTATCAAATGGAACTAATGTAACTAATTCAAATTATAATAGACACACATTTAAATATAATAGTAAATACTATTTCTTTGATATTAATTCCAATATGATTGAAATAGGTGGTGCATCTAATTACCCTTCAAATGTTAAATATGATATAAGTGGAAAAGATGGTAAAAAATATGTTTATATGAACGAATTAGAAGGCTTTATTAGTGAAGAAAACTTTACTTTAGATGAAGATAGTTTAATTTATACTGTCACTATTAATGGCGAAAATAATACATATATTCCTATTGCAGTTGGTGAATTAGGTTTAGTTAAAGGAGAAGAAGTTACAAGTTTAAACGGTATGACCTTATTTAAGTTTAGTAAGGAAACTACTGATGGAGCCCATGTTTCAAATTTTGCAATTAGAGGAGATATTGATAATCGTTGGTTCATGGCTAGTGTTATAAATAATGAAATAGTTTATTACATTCAACCTAATGCTAGTAGTACTTATACTTCTCAAGCTAGAGTTTATTTAACTGGTGATAAATATAATCTTTATACAAAAACCAAATATTCTGATTTTGTTACTGATGGAGATAACATCAATATTTATAACTTAAATGATAGTGGAGCTTATACTGTATGTAAGAAAAATAGTGAAACTATCACAATTGAAGAACTTGGTATAACAATTAATACATATAGTGTTATTGAAGAAAATGTAATTATTTATAATAATCAAAAAACTACATTAGTAAGTAAAAATAATGGATTATATACAGGAAGTGATGGAAATCAATACGCTTTTGTAAATAAAAGTATTTTGGTTAGTGGTTCATATAGAACTCTTAAAGGATACGTGTTAGTTAAGAAGAGTTCTCAATATGATGGATTTTATAATTGCACATATGTTAGTGGAGATAATACTTATGAATTAATCGGTGGATTTATTGATACATCAGCTTATGTAGCTAATGGATGCTTCGATATACTTAATGAAAATAACGGAACTTTAAGTTATGACGCTGATAAAAATTGTTATAAATTAGGTAGTTATTCATATTATGTATATGTAAATGGAAGATTATTTTCAATTACTATAGTTGCCACAAATTCTGGTACTAGCACAATCTATAATTCAAGCAGTGATTATTATAACTATACCTTAGTTAGAGATCCTAATACTAAAGAATGGTCATTAGTTGCTCCTAATGCTTAAGTTATAATTAATATAATAATTGAGTTTTTAAGTATCTCTTCAATTTGAAGAGATACTTTTTTATAACAATAAAAAAGATGTTTTTATTTCAAAAACATCTTAAAACTCAATTATTTTTTAAAAAAATAAAAATTAATTAAAGAATTTTTCTAATTCAGAATAAACCTTTTCACTAGAAAATAATGTAATTCTATCTCCAGGGAAAATAGTTGTTTCACCGTTAGGAACAATTAAGTTATCACCATGATATATAGCAATTAATAATGTATCTTTAGGTAAAGTTAAATCTTTTAATTTCTTACCAGCAGCAATAGAAGTATCACTAACTAAAAATTGAATAATAGAGTGATCTCCTTTTGATAATTTCATAAGTGTCATAAAATTCTTCATTGACATTTCTTCTACAACAATATGACCAATAATATCAGCTTGGTTAATTGCAGCATCAACTCCATTACTTATATTAAATAACCAAGAATTTTTTGGATTATTAACTTTAGCAACGACTCTAGGTGATTGAAATTCAAATTTAGCAATAGTAGAACAAACTAAATTAACTTCATCTCTACCAGTAATACAAGCAACAACATCAGCAGTTTCGACCTTATTAGCAGCTAAAATATTAGGATCAGTAGCATCACCAAAACAAATATGTTCATCACCAAATTCTTTCACTAACTTTGAAATAGTTGAACGATTGTTATCGATAATTACAAAATCACATTTATTTTTACGAAGTAAATCAGCCATATATGAACCAATTTGTCCGCCACCTATAATTACAACGTACATATTTATTCCTCCGTTAGATTCCTAATAAAATTTTAAGTTTTCTTTTAGCCTCTGTTTTAATAATAAAATAGAGAATGTCATTTGTTTCAATTACATCATCATCTTTTGGTAAAAATGAAGATTCACCACGAACAATTGAGAATAGCTTAAATTTTTCGTCATTAATTTCTTTAACAAGCATTCCATCAATATTAGGAGTAGCTCTAATACGGACAATTTCACTACTAGCATCATTTCCAAGTAAAGCTAAACTATCCATCATATTGTAAGAAAGAAGTTCGATGGCTCTATTAATACTAAAACCTGTAGTAGAAACAGCTTTAATCCCTAATGCTTCATATACTTTAGCCTTACGTGGATTATATAATCTAGCAATAACATATTTTACATAATATTTGTCTTTTCCGATTTTAGCAGCAACAGCATTGATTTCATCATTTCCAGTTGCACAAACCATAGCATCGGCGTATTCAATTTCAGCTTCTTCAAGAACTTTTTGATCATAGCCATTTCCCACAACAAGTGTGCCATTAAAATCAGCACCTAATCGATAAAAACTATCTTCATCTTTATCAATAATAGAAATGGTGTGCCCCCTTTTATAAAGTTCAAGAGCTAAACCTGCGCCTAATTTTCCACATCCGACAATAAGAATTTTCATATTATTGGGCCTCCTTTAAGTCTTTTTTACGGTAAATATATTTTCGAAGTTCATCTGTACCAATTAAGATAAATGGGAATGTTAAGATAATTAACCAAATTCGATAATCTGTTACCATGTTTGTTTCTAATACTTTGGTATTTAAGAATGGAACAAATATTACTACTACTAATAATAATATCTCAAAAATGACCCCATAGTTAATCTCTTTATTTGAAAAGATACCAATTTTAAATACACTTTCTTTAGTAGTACGACAATTAAAGACAATACCAATTTGACAAAATACTATTGAAATAAAGGTAACACTAGTAGCGCTCATCCAAATTTCAGGATTATTTGTTTGACTGAATAAATTACTAAAATCGAATGGAATACCAAGATTTAATGTTTGGAAATAATTAAATAAGAAGAAAGCTAAACAACAAAGAATTGATGTTTGAATGCCATAGAAGAAGGCATTTGCATAAAGTTTTTTATTAATAAGATGTTCATTAAGTTTTCTAGGAGATCTATCCATTACACCAGCTTGAGGTTTTTCACTTCCTAAACCTAAAGCAGGTAACATATCAGTTCCAATATCAATTAATAAGATTTCTAAAATAGTAAGCATTGGTGGAATAGTATTTAATGTTAAAATTGGAATTAAGAAAGGAACGGCTTCTGGGATATTTGAGTTAAAGATGTATGTAGTAAACTTTCTAATATTAGCAAAAATTGCTCGACCTTCCTCAATTGCTTTAACAATTGAAACGAAGTTATCGTCAGTTAAAATCATATCAGCGGCTTCTTTAGCTACATCAGTACCAGTAATTCCCATTGCAATACCAATATCTGCTTTCTTTAAAGCAGGAGCATCATTAACACCATCTCCAGTAACTGCAACAATTTCTCCTAATTCTTGTAAAGCATTAACGACACGATATTTTTGTTCAGGTGCCATTCTAGCGAATATAACTTCACCTTTTAAATATTCTTTAAGTGTATTATCATCAAGCTCAGCAAGTTCACTTCCAGAAATAATTTTTGGATCTTCTTTAGTAACAATACCTATTTTTTTAGCAATTGCTAAAGCAGTAAGAGAATAATCACCGGTAATCATAATAATTTTTATACCAGCACGATGACAAACGTTTATGGCTTCTTTAATTCCTTCTCGAGGTGGATCTTGCATTGCTTCTAAACCAATAAAAGTTAAATTCTTTTCAATTAATTCAGGAGTATAAGCACTTAAAGCAATTGGAATTGTTTTATCTTCTTTACTAATTAATCGATAAGCCATTGCTAAAACTCTTAAACCATCTTTAGCATACTTATCATTTTGTTTAGTAATTTTATCGATATCTTCTTTAGTAATTTCTCTAACTTTACCATTATCAACAATGTATTTACATTTAGTAATTAAATCATTTGGTGAACCTTTTGTTAGTGCTAATCTTTGAGCACCGTTATATTCTTTTTCTAACTGATGAATTGTAGTCATCATTTTACGAGTACTATCAAAAGGTAATTCTCTAATTCGAGGTGTAATTCTTAATTGATTTTCAGGATTTAGTAATCCTTTTTCACTAACAACACCTAAACAAGCTTCGGTTGGATCACCTAAAACAACAAATTGATTATGTTCATTAGTAGTAATTTTAGCATTAGAACATAATGCACCGCACATTAATAACTTCTTTAAATCAGGATTATTTAAAGAAGTTTGTTTTACTTTATTTTTATCTAATATTTCACCTTTAAAACTATAGCCATCTCCAGTAACATTATATTCTTTATTAATTAAATAAAGATACTTAACAGTCATTTCATTTTTAGTTAAAGTACCAGTTTTATCACTACATATAACAGTAGTAGAACCTAAAGTTTCGGCACTTGATAAGTTTTTAATTAAAGCACCTTCTTTAGCTAAACGCTGTACAGCTTTAGCTAAAGATAAACTAACTGTTGGACTTAAACCTTCAGGAATAAAAGCAACAACCATTCCTAAAGCAGTAACAAATTGATTTAAATACATTGTAGGATTACTAAATTCATCTGGATTAGTAACACCTGTAACAATTAATCCTAAGACTAAAATAACTGCACCTATTGATAAAGCAATTAAAGCGATAGTTTTAGTCATCTTTTCAATCTCTTTTTCTAAAGGAGATTGTTTATTTTCGATTTCTTGAGTTAAAGATGCAATTTTACCAAATTCAGTATTCATTCCTGTAGAAATAACAATACATCTAGCAGTACCTGTTGAAACACTAGTACCTGCATAAACAATATTTTTAGCGCGAACTGAATTTTCTGGTAATTCCTTTAAACCTTCAAATTGTTTACGACTTGGAGTAGCCTCTCCATCTAAAGCACTTTGATTACAAGTTAAATCATTACAGTTAATAATTCTAGCGTCAGCCGAAATTTTATCGCCTTCTTGAAGAATAACTAAATCACCTGGAACAAGTTCCCAAGCTTCGATTTGCTTTTCTTCACCATTTCTAATAACTCTAGCATAAGTTGGTAGCATTTTAGATAAAGCTTCAGTCGATTTATTAGCTTTAAATTGTTGAATAAAAGAAAAAACACCATTAATGATGTTTACTAAATAGATTGCAATACCTAAATAAAGCATCCCAGGATCTTTTAAAATCCCAATACTACTTGGACTTTCACTAGCAATAAAACATGAAATAATTGAAATAGTTCCAGCAATCCAAAGAAGAATTGCCATAGTGGAAATAAAATTCTTAAAAAAGAGTTTTACATTAGATTGTTTCTTTTTCTTTTCTATTTCATTTTTTCCATATTGTGCGAGTCTATTTTTTGCTTCTTCGTCACTTAAACCATGTGCACTTGTTTTGAGTTCTTCATATATTTGTCTAGAAGTACCCTTATAAATTTTTGTTAAACGCTCATCCATAGAATCACCTTAATAAAAATACTCTATTGATTATATATTATTAAAATTAATTTAATAGTGTTTTTTCTAAATCTTCACTCTTTAAGTTCGTTTAAATTAAAAAAATATTTAAGCTTCATAAAGATTATGTTATTATATTTAAGCACGTTGGTGCTATGCCTCAATAGTTAAGTGGTATAACGGATCCATGGTAAGGATCTATTCGTAGTTCGATTCTGCGTTGAGGCACCAAATTGAAATGTAGGCCTGATTAGAAATAGTCAGGTTTTTTTATTAGAAAGTAACGGTGAAAAGTTTCGAACCCGAGTTAGGCGGTTGAAGATTAAGTATCTTTTAAGACTGAAAGATATTTTAAGACTCTATGAAAAATATAATTAAATTTATTTATTATTTTGAATATCTTCTTGCATTCTTTTACTAGCTTTTAAAAATCCTTCTAAAACATCTTTGTAATATTTTTTATATTCTTCATTTTTTATTTTCTTAAGGTTATTTTCCAACATACTTAATTCTCTATTAGAATCAGTAATTGGAATATTATTTTCTATTTTATATTTAATAACTTCTTTAACAACATCCATTCTTTTTTCATATAATTCGATAATTAAATTATCGATATTATCAATTAAAACCCTGCAATTCTCAAGTCTTTTCATAAAATTCTCCTAAAATATCGCTAATCCTAAAGGATAAGAAACTAATAATGAAATAATGACTGAAATAGTCATTAATATACTTCCATATATAAAAACGTCTTTAGTTGAACATGATTCACTACTAGAAATAATAGCAATATGAGGCATAGAAGGAGGAGTAGCAAAAGCAAAACTAGCAAGCATTCCAATTATACAAATAGTGGCACTTAAATTAAGTGAACTATTTGAAGAAACTAATATTGTACTAGCAACTGTAGCAACTAAAGTCGCTGTTACCATATTTGAAGATAAATTAGTTTGAATTGCTGCCCATAAAGCAAAGATAATAAGAAGTAATATCGAAGGTAGATTAATTAAATATCCACCAACACTATTTTGAAGAAAACTAATAATTCCAATATTATCATTTTTAATAGCTTCTCCTAAAGCTAAAGTAGCAGCACACATTATTAAACTTCCCCAAGGAACACCATTTTTAAAAGCATCATCAATCTTTACTAAAGGTTGATGATCAATTTGAATTACACATAAAAGTAATGTTCCTAATAAAGGAGGCATCATAGTTGTTAAATTATTAAAATATTCATAAATTGGAGGATAGATATATTCAAAAATTGAAGGAACAATCCATAAAACTAAGACAACTATAAAAATAACTAAAGTTATAATATCTTTTTTATTTAATTTAGGTAATTCTTCTTTAAGTTTAGTTACTTCATCATATTTAATTTTATTTATATCCGGTTTTATAAATAAAATTAAAATAATATACATTAATAAAAAGAGGATTAAACCTGTAGGAAAAGCAACTCCGATATATTCAAATGTTGATATTTCTAAATTAGCAGCATTAATCGCTAAAACTGGAAAAACATGAGCAATAGGTGTCATCCCACTACTAATAGAAACACTAAACCCAAGTCCTAGCATCAAAACCTTTGCTATTTTATCTTTTTTATCTATTTTTAATATATCTAATATTTCATTTAATATTGGTAAAAGAATTACAAATAAAACACTAGGAGATATAAATAATCCAAGTATTAAAGTTGCAAGCAAAAAGAAGAAGATAAATAGATAACCATTTTTTCTTGCTATTTTTAAATTAATAAATGATATAGCTATCTTTTTTATTAAAGATGTTTTACTTAAAGCGTAAGTACAAATAAAGGTAAAAAGTAAAAATATAAATGTTGAATTACCAAAACTTGTTTGAAATACACTATTAAATCCTAAAGGTTTAATAAATCCTAAAGAAAATAAACATAATAAACTAGGCCAATCTATTCCAATAGTTAACCGTAAAATTAAAGTTCCTAAAAAGATAAAAATAACACCAAAAGCTTCACTACTTAATCCATTAACACTAGGAATAAATTGCCCACATAAACATAAAATAAAGCATAGTGGAATTATAATTGATCGAAAAATTATGTTATCTTTAAGTTTAGTCTTCATTTTTTCTTATTCTTAAAATATCGTATTTTTCTAGTTTATAAGGACAATTTATATAAACTCTTTGTTTTATTTTTTTAACCTCTGTTAATGGATTATTCTCTAAATCAAAAATTTCAGTTATTTTAAAAGATTTATTAAAACTATCATTTCTTGAAAGAATTTCTACTTCATCACCAATCTTAAATTTATTTCGGTGTTCAACTAAACAATGATTATCATTACTATCTTCAATAACTACTGCTACATACATATGAGTTTCAGTAAGTTTACTAGAAACTATATTAGTTTTTTCTTCACTATTAAAATAAAATCCAGTAGTAAAACTTCGATTCGAAGTTTTACGTAATTCTTCTAAATAATTAAAAGAAGGAGTATTAGAATTTATTTCATCAATAGCTCGACGATATGCATTTGTAACTGTTGCAACATAATAATTTGATTTCATTCTTCCTTCAATTTTAAAACTAGTTATACCAGCATTAATTAATTCTTTTAGATGTTCAATCATACATAAATCTTTACTATTTAAAATATAAGTTCCTCTTGAATCTTCTAAAATTGGATAATAAGTTAAATTATCTTTATCTTCTAAATCTTTTACTCCAATAGCATAATTCCATCTACAAGGTTGAGCACAAGCTCCTTTATTTGAATCTCGACCGGTTAAATAATTAGATAATAAGCATCTTCCACTATAAGAAATACACATTGCTCCATGAATAAAACATTCAATGTCAATATCTTTTCCAACTGCTTCTTTAATTTCTTTAATTTCTTTTAAAGATAATTCTCTAGCAAGAACTAATCTTTTAGCACCAAGTTTAACCCACATTTTTGCTGAATATATATTTGTGATATTAGCTTGTGTTGATACATGTAATTCTAAAGAAGTATATTCTTTAACTAAACTAGCAATTCCTAGATCACTAACAATTACCCCATCAACGTGGTTAACTTCTAAAAATTTAAGATACTCAATTAAGCCATTAAAATCATCATTATGAGCGACAATATTAACAGTAATATAAACTTTAACATTATGAGCGTGAGCATAATTTATTGCTTTAATTATTTCTATTTCATCAAAGTTATTTGAAAAAGCTCTTAATCCAAATCGCTTACCAGCAAAATAAACAGCATTCGCTCCAAAATGTATAGCAGTTATAAGTCTTTCATAATCTCCACAAGGAGATAATAATTCAATTTTTTCCATGTAAGTATGATACTTTAATTTAACTAATTTTTAAAATAGAAGTCATAATTTTCTTTAATTTTCATTATTTAATTTTAATAAATATTTTGGAGTATCTAATTTATTTAAATAGAGCATTAACTCATATAATGAAGATAATAAAGAAAAACTAAGTAATAAAATAAAACTATGTCTAAGAGAATAATAGTTATAAAAACAAATATAAATAATCCAAGTAAAAATAAATAAAATAATGAAAATAATTAGGTTTTGCAAGGTTTTTATATAATTTAATAATAAAATAAATGTCCCAGATAGAGATATAAATAAAAGTAAATAACATATTTTAATATGAAAATGAAATACAAATACACTTATAAAAGTTAATAATAAATTTAAATAAATAAAATATGAATCATTGCTATTTACAATATTTAAATCTATTAAAGATTTAGTTTCATAATAAATAATTAAATATAAAATTAATGTTTCAAAAATAGAGAATAAATAAATTAAAGGAAGTAATAATAAATCTAAAGTGGAATTATAAGTTATATTTAATAAATTAATAAGAAAATCAATAATACTAAATTTAAATAAATAAAAAATTATATAAATTGATAATAAATTAATTAAAAATATAAAAATTGAAGAAATAAAAAATATAAAATATTTATTAGCTCCTAATTTAATTAATAAAGAGATAGCAAAAGGAATAATTAAAGAAGGAACTAAGTTAAGTAAACAAAAAGAAATATCGCCAATACTAACTAGTAGTCCTAAAGATAAATTGATTATAAAATAGATCCAATAGTACTTCTTATTAATGAATAAGGCACATAATAAACTCGGAATTGGTAAAATAAAAAATATAAATAAATTTGTAAAAGGTAAATAAGTAATAAAACTAACTAAAATTAAATTTAAACTAGTAAGTAAACTCATTAAAGGAATACTATCTTTTAAATTTTCTTTTTTAGTTAATATTTTTTTCATATTTAAAATTATAAAATAGAGACATTTAATAGTTAATAAAATAAATTTTATTAACTCAAAAATAATATTTTTCTTATATAAAAGAGCCTTAAAAAATGCTAATATATCTAGGCTATGGATTTTAAAAAAGAACTTAATGAAAAACAATATGAAGCAGTAACTAGTACTAGTCAAAATTTAAGAATTATTGCTGGAGCAGGTAGTGGTAAAACACGTGTATTAACTTATCGTATCGCATATTTAATTAGTGAAATGAAGGTTAATCCATATAATATTTTAGCAATTACTTTTACTAATAAAGTTGCTAAAGAAATGAAAGAAAGAACAGCTAATTTACTTCTTGATTATGATTTAAGATATTTAGAAATTTCTACTTTCCATTCATTTTGTGCTAAATTTCTTCGTCGAGAAATTGAAGTATTAGATTTTACTAATAACTTTGTTATTTTTGATGAAGAAGATCAAACTAATTTAATTAAAAATATTGCTCAAAGTTATGGATATAAAAAAACTGATGATATTGTTGATGAAGCTAAATCTTTTATTGGATATCATAAAACATATAATGAATTACCAAGTGATATAGTTGTTGAAAAATTGCCTTACGAAAAAAGAAAGTTATATAACTTCTTTGTAGAATATGAAAAAAGAAAAGCTGAGATGAAAGCTTTAGATTTTGATGATTTATTAATTTATACGATTAAAATACTTCAACAATTTAGTGATATAAGAAGTAAATATCAATATCGTTTTAAACATATTTTAATTGATGAATTTCAAGATACGAATGATACTCAATATCTTTTACTTAAATATTTATTAAGAAGTGATACTTCTTTATATGTTGTTGGTGATCCAGATCAAACAATATATACTTGGCGAGGTGCTAATCAAAATATTATTTTAGATCTAGTAAATGATTTTTCTAATCTTGAAACGATAATTTTGAATGAAAATTATCGTTCAACTTCTTCAATATTAAATTCTGCGAATAATTTAATTAGTTTTAATAAAAAAAGAGTTAAAAAAGATTTATATACAAATAATGACCAAGGTGACAAAGTTTGTCTTAAATCTTTTGAAAATTCAATTGAAGAAGGGATGTATATCGCTAGACAAATCATTGAAATAAAAAAGAAAAATCCTAATCTTTCATATAAAGATTTTGCTATTTTATATCGATCAAGTTACTTATCTCTTAAAGTTGAAAATGCTTTAATTGCTTATCGTATACCTTATAAAGTATATGGAGGATTAAAGTTCTATTCACGTAGTGAAATTAAAGATTCTTTAGCCTATTTAAGATTATTTTTTAATGAAGATGATGATGTAGCCTTTGAAAGAATTATTAATAAGCCACGTAGAGGAATTGGAGAAACTTCTTTATTGACTTTAAAAGTTGAAGCAAATAAAGAAGGTTTATCGATGATTGAATATATTAAAAATATTCATCATTATGAAACTAATTTAAAAGCTAAAGTTATAACTATTTTAAATGATTTAATTGACTCTATTCGTGAATATAAGAAAAGATTAGATTTAAATTTAGAAATTGGCAGTGATATTTTTGATGAATTTTTAACTAAAATTGGTTATAAAGATTTTCTTGAAAGTAAAGATGAAACTAAAGATAAAGTTGAAAATATTAAGGCATTAATCGATGATATTCGTGCTTTTATAAAAAGAAATCCTGAGAGTAGTCTTTTAGAATATCTCCAAAATGTTACTTTAATTACTTCTCAAGATGAAATTAATGAGGAAGATAATGTTAGTTTAATGACTGTTCATACTGCTAAAGGATTAGAGTTTAATTATGTATTCATTATTGGCTTTAATGAAAATATTTTCCCTAATCAAAGAGCATTACTTGAAAGAAATGAAGACGGAATTGAAGAAGAAAGACGTTTAGCTTATGTTGCTTTTACTCGTGCTAAAAAGAAGTTATTTGTTACGATGAACCGTGAATATAATTATCGTAATGGGACAAATAATATTCCTTCTAGATTTATTAAAGAAGCAAATATTACTCCAGATTTTGTTGAAGTTAAAAAGAAAGAAGAAAAAACAAATATTTATCGTTTTGATTTTAAAGATCCATTTAATTTAAAAAATAGAAGTAGTCAAAATTCTCATGTAATTGATCTTTCTAAAAGTAATAACATAGTATGGAATGATGGAGATGATTGCCATCATGAAGTATTTGGAGATGGAAAAGTTATTAAAGTTGATGGAGAATATTTACTTATCGACTTTGTTGATTTTGGAGTTAAAACTATTTTAGCTAGACACCCACGCTTAAGTAAAAAGGAGTAACTTATGGAATTTTTAGAAGCTAAAAAACGTCATGAAGAATTAACAAAAATTATCGAAAAATATGCTTATGAATATTATGTTTTAGATAATCCAAGTGTCACCGATGAAGAATATGATTCAAAAATGAGTGAACTTGAAGAACTTGAAAATGAGTTTCCTTCTTTAATCACAAGAAATTCTCCTACTCAAAGAATTATCGGAAAAGTTTTAACTGGTTTTAGTAAAATTACTCATGCTGAAAGAATGTTATCTTTAGGTGATGTTTTTAATTTAGAGGAACTTCGTATTTGGGACCGTAAATTATGTGAAGGACTAAATGTTTTAAATGTAAGTTATAATGCTGAACTTAAAATTGATGGTTTAGCAATGAGTTTAGTTTATGAAAATGGTGAATTAAAATATTGTGCTACTAGAGGAGATGGTATTGTAGGAGAAGATGTTACAAGTAATGTTTTAACAATTCCTTCAATTCCAACACATATTCCTATTAAAGATCGAGTTGAAATTAGAGGCGAAGTTTATATGCCTAAAAAAAGTCTTTTAGCTTTAAATAATGAAAGAAAGTTAAATAACGAACCACTTTTTGCTAATGCTAGAAATGCTGCTGCTGGAACTATAAGAAATTTAGATACAAATATCGCTAAATCTCGTAAGCTAGATGCTTGGTGGTATTATCTTCAAGATGCCGATAAATTTGGGATTAAAACTCATAGTGAAGCTCTTGATTTTATATCTAATTTAGGTTTTAAAGTTAATAAAGAAAGAAGAGTTGTTAATAATTTTAAAGAAATCGAAGAATATATTAATGAATATACTAAGAAAAGAGATGAATTAGATTATGATATTGATGGTATTGTTTTAAAAGTTAACGATTTAAGTTTATATAAAGAAATTGGTTATACTGCTAAAACTCCTAAATGGGCAATTGCTTATAAATTTCCTGCTGAAGAAGTTATTACCAAATTAAAAGATATTATTTTTACAGTTGGTCGAACTGGAAAAATTACCCCTAATGCTGTTCTTGAACCTGTTATGGTTAGTGGATCAATGGTTCAAAGAGCTACTTTACATAATGAAGACTTTATTAATGAAAAAGGATTAATGATTGGAGATTATGTAATTTTAAGAAAAGCTGGAGATATAATTCCTGAAGTTGTTAGTCCAGTTTATTCTAGAAGAGATGGAACGGAAATTCCTTTTAAAATGATCGAAAAGTGTCCAGATTGTGGACAAAATTTAATAAAAATTGAAGCAATGCATTATTGTGTTAATAAAGATTGCCCTAGTAGAAATATTGAATCTTTAATTCATTTTGCTAGTAAAGATGCAATGGATATTGAAGGAATTGGTGAAAAAGTTATTGAACAATTTTTTGCAGAGAAGTTTATAAGAAGAATCCCTGATATTTATCATTTAAGTCAATATAAAGATGAAATAATTGCTTTAGATGGCTGGCAACAAAAAAAGATAGATGGAGTATTAGAGGGTATTGAAAGATCAAAAAATAATTCATTAGAAAGATTATTATTTGGTTTAGGAATTAAAGAAGTAGGTCAAAAGTTAGCTAAAACTTTAGCTAAACTTTATGGGAATATCGATAAATTAATTAATGCTACTAAAGAAGAATTACTTAATATAAGTGATGTTGGAACAGTAAGTGCATTATCAATATATGAATACTTTAACGATTTAGAAAATATCAAGATGATTAATGAACTTAAAGAGTTAGGATTAAACATGACTTATTTAGGAGTTAATAAAGTTGATGAAAATAATTTCTTCTTTAATAAAAAAGTAGTTCTAACTGGAACACTAGAAAATTATGGAAGAAAAGAAGCAACTGAAATATTAGAAAACCTAGGAGCACATGTTTCTAGCTCAGTTAGTAAAGTAACAGACATTGTAATTTATGGAAGTGAGGCTGGAAGTAAATTAGATAAAGCCATACGATTTAAAGTTCGTACAATGGATGAAGAAGAATTTATGAAAATATTGGAGGAAGCAAATGAAAGAAGTAACTAAAGAAGTCTTAATTGATGCAAGTAATAGATTACTTTTTACAATGAGTGATAGTGAATTTAATTTATTACTTGAAGAATTTGAAATAATTAAAAAACAAATGGATTTAATGGGACATATCGAAGGTGTTGACGATGTAGAACCTATGACTTTTCCTTATGAAGTTGAAGTTTCTTATCTTAGAGAAGATTCTCCTAAAGAAGTAATATCTAAAGAAGAAGCACTTAAAAATGCAAAAAATGTTAAAGATGGACAAATCAAGCTTCCAAAGGTGGTTTAATAATTATGAGTATATTAGATTTAACAATTAAAGAAATTCATGAAGCTTTAGTTAATAAAGAAATTAAAGTAAGTGATTTAGTAAAAGAATCTTTAGAACGTGCTAAAAATAATAAAGATAATGCTTTTGAAATTATTCTTGAAGAAGAAGCATTAAAGAAAGCTTATGAATTAGATAAACTTGAAGTTGAAAAAGATAATTATTTATTTGGCATACCTTTTGCTTTAAAAGATAATTTTTCAACTAAAGATATTGAAACAACCGCTAGTAGTAATATTTTAAATGGTTATATTCCTCTATTTAATGCAACTGTTGTTAATAAATTACTTGATAAAAAAGCTATTTTAATTGGTAAAACAACCTTAGATGAATTAGCAATGGGTGGAACTGGAACAAGTGGTCATAAAGGAATTACATTTAATCCATATGATAAAACTCATACACATTTAATTGGTGGAAGTAGTTCAGGAAGTGCAGTAAGTGTTAGTGATGCAATAACTCCTTTTAGTATTGGAAGTGATACAGGAGATAGTGTTAGAAAACCTGCAAGTAATGCTGGACTTGTTGGTTTTAAACCTACTTGGGGAAGAATTTCTCGATTTGGTTTATTTCCTTTTGCTCCTAGTTTAGATCATGTTGCTTACTTTACTAGAAGTAGTTTTGATGCTGCTATTTTACTCAATACTTTAGCTGGAAGAGATGAACATGACTCAACTAGCTCATTTAAAGAAGTTGAAGATTACACTCATTTTGATGAAAAGATTAAAGGTAAAACTTTTGCTTTAATTAAAGAAATTAATGAATCTATTAAAGATGAAGTTTTAACAAATAAATTTAATGAATTAATTAATAAAATTAAAGAAAAAGGTGGAATTATTAAAGAAGTTAATTTTGATACAAAACTTCTTAACGCAATCTATCCTAGTTATATAGTTATTTCAAGTAGTGAAGCAACTAGTAATAATGCTAATTTAGATGGAATTAAATTTGGTCCTAATTATGGTGGTAATACTTATCAAGAAGTAATGTTTAATGCAAGAACTAACGGGTTTTCAAATTTAATTAAGCGTCGTTTTGTTATTGGAAGTTATTCTTTAATGCGAGAAAATCAACAAGAGACGTTCTTAAGAGCACAAAAAGTTCGTCGACTAATTGTAAATAGACTTAATGAAATTTTAGAAGAATGTGATTTTGTTATTGCTTTAGCTAGTCCATCTGTGGCTCCAAAAATTAATGAAAGTAGTGATAAATTATCTGAGACTTATTTAATTGCTGATAATTATTTAGCAATGGCTAATTTTGGAGGAGAACCTTCTATTACTATTCCTTTAGGGTTTAAAGATGATTTACCATTTGGAGTAAATATTACTAGTAAAATATTTAGTGAAAGAAAATTATTAAGTGTCGTTAGTGAAATTGAAGAATTAACAGGATTAAGAAATCTATCGACCAAAACTTATAAAAGGGAGGATAAATAATATGAATTTTGAAGCTGTTATTGGACTTGAAATTCATGTTGAGATGAAAACAAAATCAAAGATGTTTTCAAGTGCTCCAATTAATTTTAGTGATGAACCAAATACTGATACTACTTATTTAGATTTTGCTTTTCCTGGAACAATGCCAGTAGTAAATAAAGAAGCTGTAAGAAAAGCTATTCAAATGTGCAATGCTTTACATATGGAAATAGATGATGAACTTTGGTTTGATCGTAAAAATTATTTTTATAGCGATTTACCTAAAGGCTATCAAATTACTCAACAAGCTAGACCAATTGGAAAAAATGGATATTTAGAAATTGAAATTGATGGAGAAAAAAGAAAAATTGGTATCGAAAGACTTCATATGGAAGAAGATACATGTAAACAAACTCATTTTAATGATTATACTTTACTTGATTATAATCGTGCAGGAATTCCATTAATTGAAATTGTTTCTTTGCCTGTTATGCATACTGGTTTAGAAGCAAGAAAATATGTTGAGAAGATTAGAGAATTTGTTACTTTTAGTGGTGTTAGTGATGGAAAGATGGAAGAAGGAAGTTTAAGATGCGATGTTAATATTTCTCTTAGACCATACGGAAGTGAGAAATTTGGAACAAAAGTCGAAATTAAGAATTTAAATAGTATCGCTAATATTGAAAAAGCAATTGATTATGAAATTCTTAGACAATCTCGTTTATTATTTAAAGGCGAAGATATTATTCAAGAAACTAGACGTTTTGATGAGGCTAAAAAAGAAACTATTTTAATGAGAGTTAAAACTGATGCTGTTGATTATAAATATTTTACTGAGCCAAATATTACTCCAATTAAATTAAGTAAAGAATTTATAATTGACGCTATAAATAGTTGTCCAGAATTATATGATTCAAAATTAAATCGATTCTTAAATGATTATAAATTAGAGAGAGTTGATGCTGAAATTTTATTAAATAATGTAAGTTTAGCAGACTTTTTTGAAGAAATTTGTAAATATTCCAAGTATTATATCTCAATTAGTAAGTTTGTAATTACTGATATTTTAGGGTACTTAAATAAATCTAATTTAGAAATTAAAGATTTTAATGTTGAACCTAAATATATCGCAGAACTTATTGATTTACTTCAAAATAAAGAAGTAAATTCAAGTCAAGGTAAAGAGATATTTAATCATTTAATAAAAGAGAACCGTAGTCCTATTAAGATTAAAGAAGAATTAGGATTTACTGTTATTAGTGATGATTCAGTAATTAGAAATATTGTTACTGGTATTATTAATAAAGATTCTTCTTTAGTAACTAGCTTTAAAAATGGTAAAACAAGAGTTCAAGGCTTTATAATGGGACAAGTTATGAAGGAACTTAAAGGTAAAGCTAATCCTGTTTTAGCTAATAAGATTATTTTAGAAGAATTAAATAAGTAGAGATTTTTACTGATTTACTTTATTTTTATTTATTTTTTAAGCCTCTTAAACAATATATAATAATTGTAATAAGGGGCTTTTCTTATGGAATATAAAATTACAAATTATAAAGAAAATATCGATTGGATTGATATTAAAACTGATAGTAATATTGAAGCTAGACTATGCACTTTTGGAGCAAGTGTTTATAGCTTAAAAGTATTTAATGAAAATGTTATTTTATCTTTAAAAGATACCGAGGAATTTTTAAATTGTCCTCAATATTTTGGAAAAACTTTAGGAAGAGTGTGTGGAAGAATTAAATCTAAAGGTTATATCAATGATAATACTTATTCATTACCTCCAACTTTAAATTATGATTATACGCTTCATGGAGGAGATTTAAATTCATTATCTTTTAAAAACTTTACTTATGTAATTAAAGAAAGTAAAAATAGTATTAAAGTTATTTTTAGAATTGTTGATAAAGATTTCTCTAATGGATTTCCAGGCAAAGCTAGGATAAATGTTATTTATGAATTTAGTAATATTAAACCTATTTTAAAAATAAGATTTAAAGGAAAAGCAAATAAAGATACACTAATGAATTTATCTAATCATATGTATTTTAATTTTAATAATGATTATGATTTATTAGATTATTATTTTAAAATGAATGCCTCAAAATATGGTGTTACTGATGAAAATGTTTTTATAATTGATACTAAAGATGTACCTCCATATTTAGATTTTAATAAAATGTCTAAAATTAAACCTCGATTAAAAGCTATTGAATCAAGTTTATTAAAAACAATTGATAATACCTTTATTTTTAATGAAGTTAATAAGAAAAAACCTCAAGTTAGTTTAAAAAATAAACATATTAGACTCGATTTATATACTGATTATCCTAGTATGAATATTTATTTAGATAATTCATTAACTCCAGTTAAATTTATTAATCGTGATGATTTTAGTTTAAGAAGAGGAATAGCGTTAGAACCTCAACTTTTTAATTATGATTTTAATAGTTTAATTTTAAATAAAGGTGAAAAATATGATCACTTTATCACTTACAAGTTTAAAAAGTTAGATTAAGGAGAGTATTATGGTTAAAGAAATTGATGTAATTAAAGGTTTTAAAGAAGTATTTAATATTGAACCAGAATATTTAATTGATACTGGTGGTCGATTTGAGATTTGTGGAAATCATACTGATCATAATCATGGTTTATGCTTAGTTGCTAATTGTTCTTTAAGAGTAAAAGCCGCGATTAGTAAACTTGATAATAAAGTAGAAGTATTATCAAAAGGATATTCAAAATATACTTTTTCTTTAGATGATTTAAGTAAAAAAGAAAAAGAAAAGCATACAACTTTAAGTTTAAATAAGGGAATTTTATTTAAACTTAAAGAATTAGGTTATAAGATTGGTGGATTTAGAGCATATATTGAAAGTGAAATACCTGATGGAAGTGGGGTAAGTTCAAGTGCTGCTATGGAATCATTATTTGGTTATATTATTTCTTATTTATATAATGAAGGAAAAATTAATCCATTAACGATCGCGAAAGTTGGACAATTTAGTGAAAATAATTATTTCTCTAAACCATGTGGACTTCTTGATCAAGTGGGGACTAGTTTTGACTCTAGTAACTTTATTGATTTTAAAGATATTGATAATCCAATTATTGAAACATTACCTTTTAATTTACCAGTTACTTTATATTTAATTAAATCATTAGGAAATCACTCTAATCTAACTCCACTTTATGCTGCTATTCCTGATGGAATGTATAAAGTTAGTAATTTATTAGAAAATAAAAAATATTTACGTGATGTTAATGATTTTGATATTTTTAATAAAATTGATAATCTTGATATTGATGAAGCTACTAAAAGAAAAGCTAAACATTTCTTTATTGAAAATGAAAATGTAAAGCATGCAAAAGAAGCTATTTTAACAAATAATTTAGAAGAATTTTTTAAAGCGATAAGAGATAGCCAAGAAAGTAGTTTTAAAAATATAGAGAATACTTACGTTAAAGGAGAATACATTGGTTCACCTCAAGAAATTATTGATGATGCTAATAAATTTATTTTAAATAATGGAGCGATTAGAATTCATGGTGGTGGTTTTAAAGGGACAGTTTTAGCTTTCATTAAAAATGATTTTACTAAAGAATTTGATGAATATTTAAAAAATAAATATGAAAGTGATAGATATTTTAAAGTCACTATAAGCAAAAAAGCAGTTAATTTTAAAAAAATTTAATTAAAAAATACCTTAGATTTGCAGTGTTTTTATAAAAATATTCAAGTTTTAAATAGTTTTGAATGGCAATAAAATTTGCTTAATAATCTTAAAATCGTTATAATAAGACACGCGACTTTTTTGGAGTTTTATTTTGACAAATATTTTAGAACCATTAAAAAGATTAAGACAAAACACAAACTTAAGAAATATTGCATATATTCTTATTTTATTTTTAGCAATTTTATTATCTTTATTTTTTGGTGAAGTTAATAATGCTCCTAATGCTTTTGGTACACCATTTAACTTATGGGAAACTATCTTATTTTATTTAGCTATATTAGCGGTTTATTCTTTAAGTTTTTATATTGCAATTAGAAATAATATATTAAAAGTTAATAAAGGATTAATAAGCTTTGTCATTATTAGTATAACTATAATTTTTTATATGATAATGGTTGTTAGTTTAACTGATTATCAAAGTTTAAATATTTCTAATAATCCAAATATATTTACTGATTTATATCGTTTTAAATCTATACTTGATACAAGTTTATGCATATTGATGGGATTTAGTTTCTTTTTCTTAATACCATCATTTAAAGAAAAAGATTTAGCTATAAGAATTTTTTCTTTCTTATTTATTAGTTTTACAGCAGTAATGATTATTTATTCTTTATCGACTGAAATGGATAAAATTAAGACATTTATCGAACATCCAAGTTTCTTTAATAAAAATTATAGCGGGCAAGCAACATGTAAAAGTTTCTTTTTTTATGGAAATGTTTATGGACATGTTTTATTTTTGTGTATGCTTGTTTTTACTTTATTAAGCGTTAGTTTTAAACATCGTTTTATCTTTTTGTTTAATTTTGTTTTAGCACTTTTTGTTTTATTTAGTGGATCAAGAACAGCTTTTTTAGGTTTTATTACACTTTGTGTAGTTTATGCTATTTATTATTTATTACATCTATATAAAAGAAGAAGAATTTATTTTTATGTTTTAGCTATTATATTTTTATTTGTAATTATTACTTTTTTACTTGAAGTATTTTTATTTAAAAATTTAACAATTACGGAAAGTATTCTTCAAGAAGATGGAAGTTATATCGATAAAGAATATACTTTACTTGAAATCTTTGAGGAATTATTTGTTTCTTTAGCTGGTCGATTCCATATATTTAATAGTTCATTTGAACAAATCTTTAGTTTAAGCAATGTTCTTTTAGGGGTTGGTTATAACTTAAATGACCAAGTTTGTCGTCAAATTGATTCAAGCTTCTTTAATTTCCATAATGGTTATATTGAAATTTTAACAACAGGTGGAATATTCCTTTGTCTAGTTTATCTTGGATTATTTTCTTATATTACTTATAAAGCAATTAAATTACATAAACATTATCCTAAATATACAATGTTTTATTTTGTTAGTTTAGTTCCTTATTTACTTTATCAATTTGGAGAAGCTTTTGTTCCTTTATTTAATGTATTTGGTGGAGGAATGATGGGATTTTTCCTCATTGCTGTTGTTAATATGAAATATCGAGAAGTTAATGAAACATGTGACATTAAGTATTTATTCGTTCATAATAATAACAAGGAGAAAGAAAATGTGGCTTGATAGACAATCAAAAATTACAAAAATAATTTTATTTATTCCTTTTTGGGGATTTTTAGTGAGCGCTATTTATCGTATTGCTAGTTATATTAAATATAAAAAAGATATTACGACTTTAATAGTTGGGATATGTTTAATTGTTCCTTTTATTGGTATATTTTTTAGTATTGTTGATTTAGTGACAGTTTGTTTAGATAAAGAATTAACTTTATTTGTTGATCATGATGAAGTTAAATTAGAAAACACTAATTTAGTAGAAGAGGAAGATAAATAAAATAATTAATAGGAAGTTAGTTTAATGGTAGAACAATAGTTTCCGAAGCTATAAATAAGCGTTCGATTCGCTTACTTCCTGCCATCTTATAACTAACATTTTGATACAAAGTAAGGTCTCAAAATGAACGATATTTGCTCGAGAAATCGGGCTTTTTTCATTTCAAGCGTTTTGCTAGTAGAAAAAAATTGATTTGAATCTACGGATTTTAGAATTTTGGTTCTACTAGAAAAATGATACCCTACTAGAAAAATGACACCTGCGTTATGAAAAATAATGTTTGTACAAGTTCAATTTGATTTATTACCAACTATTTGATAAAATTACATTGGTAATAAAAGTTGGTAATAAATATGAATATTAAAGAGTTATTGTCTGAATTATTACAATTTTCAAAAGAAAGAGAATGGTTTGAATTTAAAGAAAATTGGTTTGAACCAATTGCACTTGGTGAATATGTTTCTGCGCTTTCAAATGCTGCAGCGTTGGTAGGAAAAGAATTTGCTTATTTCGTTTGGGGTGTTTCCGACAAAGAACATGCCTTGGTAGGTACTGATTTCGACCAATACCAAGATTATAAGAATGAACCATATATCAATTTTCTAAACAGGAATTTAAACCCAAGAGTCAAAATCGATTTTTTCGAAGATAATATCAATGGTAAGAGAATAGTTGTTTTAAGAATTGAATCTGCCAAAGATATTCCAACAGCATTTAATAGAGTCAGATATATTCGTATTGGTTCTTCGAAAGACACAATGGAAAAAAATCCAAGGATTGAGAAAGAATTATTTAGAATTTTAGAACATGGATATCCAACGATAGTGAATACAAAATCTCAGTATAATGATTTAACTTTTAATAAGCTTTTTATGTATTATGGTTCAAAGGGGATATTGCTGAGAAAAGAAACATTCAAGAAAAATTTATGTTTATTAACAAAAGACGGTTCTTATAATATTCTTGCTCAACTCCTTTCTGATAACTCGCACTTACCTCTTAGAGTCTCTATTTTTGAAGGCACTACCAAGGGATCGAATCTTTATTCGATCAAAGAATTTGGGTTTGACTGTATTCTCTATTCTTTAAAAAACCTTCTCGATTACGGTGATGTTTTAAATGTCATCCAATCTGATGAAACAAATAGAAAAGAAGAAAGAAAAGAAATCCCTTTGTTCGACATTAAATCTTACAATGAGGCGATAGTGAACGCTGTCCTTCATAACAAGTGGGTTGAAGGCAATGAACCTATGATTACCGTTTTTTCTGATCGAATTGAAATATTATCGAGAGGAACTATTGCTCCAGCTCAAACGCTTGAAGGGTTTTATTTAGGAGAATCAGTACCAGTAAACGAAAAACTTTCCGAGATTTTTGCCCAGTTGAGGATAAGCGATAAATCTGGTAGAGGTGTGCCAAAAATCGTTGAAACCTACACTAGAAATGCTTTTCAGTTTAGAGATAATTCGATTGTAGTAACAATTCCTTTCAATTCGATTAAAAAAGTTGGTGATAAAATTGGTAATAACATTGGTGATAAACCTGTCATTACAAGAAAGCATGGATTAAATTTGACTAGAGAAAGAATACTTTCTGAAATGAGACATAATCCTAACATTACCAAGTCTGAACTGGTCATTTTAATTGGAATCAGTGATACAGCAATCGATAACAACATTAGATATTTAAGAAATAACGGATATATAAAGCGTATTGGTGAAAATAAAAATGGTTATTGGGAGGTTATTAAACAATAATGTCCAAAATGATTGCATATTGTGGTATAGATTGCAGCAAATGCGATGCTTATATCGCTACAATTACGAATGATAGTGAGTTAAAGACAAAAACAGCAAAAGATTGGTCTAAACTAAACAACGCAACAATTCTTCCTAAGCACATTAATTGTAACGGATGCAGAAAAGACGGTGCAAAAACGATATTTTGTTCTAATTTATGTCCTATAAGAAAATGTGCTATAAAGCATTCTGCTGACAATTGCACTCAATGTAAGAAATACAATGATTGCGACACTATCCAAACATTTTTAAAAATAAACCATTCTATAATTGATCATTAAATGTTTACTAATACCTTCATCGGTATCGTTTTTCTAGTAGTCGTATCATTTTGCTAGTAGGGGTGTCGTTTTGTATCAAAACGATGGCACAAAGACAAAATTATTTTTATTAATATAATTATTTGGTCCGAGGAATCGGACTTTTAATTAGTAATTCTATTGATTAAGGTAAAATTGATTACTTAATCTATTTAATTTAAATACAAATTTTAGAAAAAAGAAAAGTAGAAAATCACAAATTATAAAAATAAAATACCACAAATTATAAAAATTACTTTGGTTAATGATGTTAAAAAAGGCAATATTTTTATTTATTATAATTTCAAATTAAAATAGGATTTTAAAAAAGTATATTTAAAAATATGAGTCTTAGACTGATAAAATCTTATTTACTTAACTTAATATTTTTAATACATCAAAGAAATAAAATTAACAAATTAAATTATTAAAAAGTTTAGAAATAATCATTATTTTTAAAAATTTTCTTATAAAGTTTCACTATCATTTTTTTAAATTACTTGATAAAATAAAAATAAGATGGATGACAAAATATTAGTACATAAAGTGCACGGTATTTGTAAAATCACTGAAGAATTAGTTATTAATGGAGAAGACTTTCTTAAGGCTTCTGCAATAGACAACACTTCTTTAGTTATTTATTGTCCAAAAAATAAGAAAGATTTATTTTTTAGAGATGTAGTTAGTTTTGATGAAGCTAATAAAATCTTAGATTATATGAAAAATCTTAAAGGGACAAAAATTGAACCTACTAAGAAACAAAGAACTGAATTATATGAAAAACTATATAATGGTAATTTATATGATTTAGCTTATTTAAATATTGCTTTACTTCGTTATCAAGTTCTTAAAAGTAAAAAGAAACAAGGTTTATCAACGATAGAAACTAAGGTTTTAAAAGCAGCGAATTTAATGTTAACTGAAGAATTATCTTTAAGTTTAAATAAATCAATTGACGAATTAAATGTATTAATTAAAGAATGGGCTAATCAATATGGTGAATGAATTTAGTTTTAAAAATAGTTTTAATGATATTTTAGTTGGCAATAAGTGGGAAGTTATTTTCCCTAAAGCCAACATTATTTTAGTTACTGGAATGTGTGAATATTCATTAAGATATGATAAATTTGCGACATATCTAAATGGTCATAATTTTAATGTTTATTCTTTAGATCATTATGGGCAAGGGAAAAATGGTGAACTTGGTAAACCTGGTAAAGATTATTTCTTTAAAATGATTGAAACTATTAATGAACTTGCTATTAAGTTAAAAGAAGAAACTCATCTTCCTATTTATATATTTGCTCACTCTATGGGTAGTTTTGTTACTCAAGGGCTGATTGAAAAATATAGTTATAACTTCAATAAGATTATTTTATGTGGAAGTAATGGAAAAACTTTTTTATTTAAAATTGCTAATTTTGTAAGTTCAATCTATGTTAATAAAAGAAACTATGATAAAAAAGCAACTTTATTACATAATTTATCAATTGGTAGCTATGAAGGAAAGTTTAAAAAAGAAGGAAAGAATGCTTGGCTTAGTGTGAATGATACCAATGTCACAAATTATAGTAAAGATCCATATTGTTCATATCGACCAACTAATGGTTTTTATCGTGAATTTTTTAAAGGTTTAAAGTCCTTACATAATAAAAAACTTTTAAAGAATGTTAATCCTAATTTAAAAGTTTTAATTATAGGTGGAAGTAAAGATCCAGTTTCTAATTTTTCAAAAGGATTAATTTCATTAAATAATGAATATCGTAAATATGGTATTAATTCTAGATTAATAATTTATGAGAATATGCGTCATGAAATTATTAATGAAAAAAATAATGATGAAGTATTTGAAAATATAAAAGATTTCTATGAAGAATAAATTTAGCGAAAAAGATATTAAAAGAATGTCTAAAGGCAAATTTGTTACTAGATTTTGGCCTTTATTTGTTTGTTTAGGGTTCTTTTTAACTTTTGCCGGTATTATTTTTATTATCTTAACTTTTAGTGATGAAGAAATTAATTATACATATTTATATTTAGCAATTTCTTTCTTTATTGTTGGTGTAATTGGAATTATCTTAGCAGTTTGGAAAAAGACTTATAAAAAGGAAACAATAGACTTTTTAAATGAACAATTATTTAAAGAAACTTTTAAAGCTATTAAAGTAGAAGATCGTTCTAAAGTATATTCAAAATTAACTTTAAAAGAATTAAAAACAGATAATGTAAGTGTTGAATTAATTGAAGGAAGTATTTTTTTAAACGTTTTGGATAAACCTAGTTCGATTACCGATATTAAAAAAAGTAAATCAGTTTATAAAGAATCTACTTTAGACACAATTAATAAGGCTTTAACAAGTAATAGTAATAATGAAGGTTTAGGTTATACAAAAACTAGAAGTAATGAATATATCCCATTTATCGGAACAGTTATTGTTTTAAATAACTTCAATTTTGATTTAATGAATCAAATTGAAGTTAGAGAAATTAAAGATAGTATTTCTAAATCTTATTTTTATAATAATAATGCTTTAATAAATATCGATGGATTAAGTGATGATTTTGATGTTTATAGTGATAATCTTGAAGCTAGTAAAAAGATCTTAAATAAGAAAGTAATTGAAGAGATTAAAAAGTTAAAAAATAAATTTCCATTAGGGATTTGCGTGGTTTTTAAGAAAAATTCAATTGTTATTGAATTATATAATTATCATGCTAAACCTAGTTTTATTGATTATAAAGAGATTTATCCTGGTAAAAGATATTTAGAAAAAGCTGAAACTTTTAATGAATTATATTCTTCATTAAAAGAATTTATAAATAGTTTATATGAATAAAGAAAAAGAATATTCTTTACTTGATAGAAATTTAACTATTAAAGAAATTGAAGAAATTTCTATTAAAAAAACTAATTATAAAAAAATATTTTTAATAATTATTTTTATATTATTACCTTTAATTTTTCTATCTTTAATTGGATTAGGAATTTATTTAATTATTGATAATGAAGATAATCTACCTGGAGGAGTTATCTTAATTACCTTTAGTACAATGTTTTTTATTACATCATTATTATTACCTTTAATGTTTAAAAAAGAAAAAGTAATTAATAAAAAACTATTTGATAAATTATTTTATCAAGCCTTAAAAGAAGGCTTATCAAGTCAAATTACATATGAAGCAAAACCTTTAATTGATAAAAAGTTTTTAAATGAAACTAATGTATCACCTTTATTAATTAATAATTCAAAAGATAAAATTATCTTCACCTTAGATAAAGTTAAAAGTGCAATATTTGATATTGAAAGTGTTGATCCTCTTAAAGAAAGTGGAGCTACTTTAATTGGAAGTGTATTCGAACTTGGAGCTTTAGCTCCTTTAGGAATACTAGCAGTTAGTGTTGACATGATTAAAAATAAAGAAACAATTAATCGAAAGTTTAATGGATTAATATTTGTCACTAGTTCAATTAATAAAGTTATCGAAAATACAGTAGAAATTAGATCTAAAAAAGAAAATTCTCCTGATACTTATTTATATTCTTCTAAAGATAAAGTTGAAACTGAAAGTATGTTATTTAATAAATATTTTAATGCTTATGGGAAAAAAGAAGATGTATTTTATGTATTAACTCCACGTATTATTGATGGATTAATTAAACTTGATAAAGAGATTAAAGGCGGTATTAGCTTAATTTTTAAAGATAATAATTTAATCATGGGATTTAATGGTTATCATTTAGATTTATCTTTAATTAATAAGAATAGAAAGAAATATACTTATTTAGAATACTATAATTTAATTAAAGATAAAGTGAGTAATTTTAGTAAGATTATTCATTATTTTGGTCTTGAATATCTTTCTTTTAAACCTCATAAATATGAACAAAAAAATTCATTATTTAATGAAGAACACTAATTTTTCTTTAAAAATGTAAATATTTAATAAAGATAAAGAAAATAACATCAATTTTAGATATATAAACATTTAAAAAAATTTGATAAAATAATCGTGTTTTAGGGGTAGGGTATGATTAAAGATATTTTGGTATTCAGTTTATCGAGTAACACAGACTTGACTAACAAAGTATGTGATTTATTAGGTATTGAAAGAAGCGAAGCTGAAGTTCTTCATTTCGCTGATGGTGAATGTTTAGCTACAAGTAAAGTTGATGTTCGTGGAAAGAAAGTTTATATCATTCAATCAACTTGTAGTCCAGTTAATGATCGTATCATGGAGTTATTGATTTTTATTGACGGAGTTAAAAGAGCTAATTGTCGAGAAATTACTTTGATTATTCCATATTATGGATATGCTAGACAAGACCGTATTGCTCATATGAATGAACCAATTAGTGCAAGAATGGTTGCTGATTTATTCTCTAATGCTGGTGTTAAAAGAGTTTTAACAATGGAACTTCATACACCTCAAATTCAAGGTTTCTTTAGTGTTCCTTTAGATAATTTAACACCAACTTCAATCTTTGCTAAATATTTATTAAATAAATTTAAAACTCTTAATTATAGCTTAAATGATGTAGCAATCGTTGCTCCTGATCATGGAGCTATGTATCGAGCTAGAGATTTATCAAATGCAATTCCTAATTCAAGTATTGTTATTATTGATAAACGTAGACCTCGTCCAAATGTTGCTGAAATCACCAATGTTATTGGAGATATCCAAGATAAAGTTTGTATTATGATTGATGATATTATTGATACCGGTGGAACTATTTTAGCTGGAGCAAAATGTTTAAAAGAAAGAGGAGCTAAAGAAGTTTATATTTGTGTAAGTCATGCTTTATTCTCTCATAATGCTTTAGATAAATTTGAAAATGCTGATTTTGTTAATGAAGTTGTCGTTACTGATACAATTGAACATCCTGAGTTCTTTACTAGTAAAAAAGTTAAAGTAGTTTCTATTAGTGAGATGATTGCTGATGTTATTAAATCACATGAATCTCATGAAAAGATTAAGGACAAATATACAAGATTCCACTAATATGAAAGTTCAATTTGATTTAAGAAATGTTAAAGATTTAAGTAATATTTCTCAAGCGATAAAAGTATTAGCAACTACCTTAAAAAACATTGATTTTGATGTTTTAGTACTTGAAAATTTATCTAATACTTTTAGTGATACTAATAACTTAAAAGTTATTTATAATCCTTTAAAAGAATGTGATTATTTAATAACTTTAAGTCATGATGACTTAAAGTTAGATAATTTAATTTCTTTAAAATTACTTAAAGCAAAAGATAATGTAATTTATTTAGGTAATTTAAATAATACAAAAGATTCTTTTGAAGATATTTTAAATAAATTTAAAAACTCTAATTTATATAAAGAAGAATATACTTATGCATTATTAAATTCTTACTCCTTAGAAGGAGAAGAATTTAATAATAATCATAAAGAAGATGATAAATATAAAGGAATTATTTCACCAATTGATATAGTTAATGTAAATCCTAATTTAATTATTTCTAGTTATGAAGTTAGTAATACATTTATATCATCTTTACTTTATACTATCGAATTTTTAAATAAGAAAAATGAGAAAGTTAAAAAAGAAGGATATTTCTCAAAAATCTTTAATAACTTTAATGGTGGAAGTGGAGTTAAAGAAGAATCTATTAATTACTTAATTGAAGAAACAAATATTTATTTAGGTGAAGAAAAGATAATTTTTACTATTGAAGAAGATAAGAGTTATAGTTATTATTACACATTATTTTATAAGATTTGTAATATCATAAAGATATAAAATAGTTGGGTTTTGCAAGGCTTTTGATATAAATTTCATAGTTTTTGAATAATTTGCAAGTCGATTTGGCTTGCATTTTCTTTTTATTTAACATATCATTTAGTTCAAGGAGTGTGAACTAAAATGATTATTTGTAAAACTTATTTAGATAACATATATTGTTTTGATGATTTTAGTTATGACTTTATTTATCCTAAGAAAATAGTTAATTCATCAATCGAAAAAGAGTATTTAGAAAAAGCTCCTAATTTTAAATATCGTAAAGTAAATATCTTAATTGGAAGTAATGCTAGTGGTAAAACTAGTTTTGGTAAATCTTTATTAGATGTATTAATTATTTTAAAAAAGAAACAACTTAACTACCAAATGATGGTTAATGATAAAGGTAAAGATGCACACTTTATCATCGAAATAGTTGATGATAATTATATTTTTTATTATGTAGAAGGAATAATTAAGAATGAAAAAGATATAAATATCAAATTAATTAAAGAAGAAATTAAACCTACTGATTCTTATAAATCCGTTAAAGGAAGAATTGATGAAAAAATTGATAAAACTAATTTTATATCTTATTTAGAGTTAGATAATGATTTTGCATTTAGCTGGCATTTTGAATTTCCTTTTACTGATAACAATTTACAAACAGTTGATTTATCGTTGCTTGACTTTAATGAAGATGATTACTTAGAAATACTCAATAGAATTTTGAAAACGTTAGATCCATCAATAATTAGTGTCACGAAGTCTAAAGAAATTGATCGTTGTATAATTATTAATATGAAAAATAGAGCAATACCAATTGAACATCTGAGATTAATTAGAGATATTCAATATTTATCAAGTGGAACAAAGTATGGATTAATACTTGCTGATCTTGTTGCAGGACTAAAGTTTAATCGTTTTAATCTTAATTATGTTGATGAACAATTCAGTTATATTAATAGCGATATTGAAATTAGTTTATTATCAAAAATGGTTGATTTATTAAAGGATTGCTCACAATTGTTTTTCACAACACATAATCTTGATGTTTTAGAAATGAAATTTCCTAAACATACATTTAATTTTTTAGAAAATGGCAAAAAAATTAGAATGATAAATGCAAGCGAGCGTATCATTAAGAATAATGTCTCGGTAAGAAATAGTTATGAAAATGATAGATTTGAAAATCTCCCAGATTGCGGATTAATTTATGAATTATAGATTTTATAATTATTTTGTAGAAGGCGATTGTGAAAAACATTTAATAAGGCAAAACCAACAACTAAAAAATCAATATTTTTTAGTGGAAGGGTTGAAACATTTAATATTCTTAATAAATTAATAACCGATACAAAACTTAGAACAATTAAAGATAATACGTTGCTTGTTTTTATTTTTGATACTGATATAAATATTGACTTAACTATTTTAAAAAGAAATATTAAGAAATTAAATTCATATAAATCTAAATATATTTTCATTTTACAAGATAAAAATTTTGAAGATGAAATTATAAGAAGTACTGATATTAAAAGAATCAAAGATCTATTTAAAAGTTTAGACGATAGTGATTTTAAAGGCGATTTTATAAAGTGTAAAAATGTTTTTTCTACATTAGAAAAACATAAATTCGATATTAATAAGTTATGGATTTATTAAAATGAAAATCCACATTTTAAAGATTTTAAGAGTGAAGGAAATAAAATTAAAAAGCGTTTGAAATAATACTGAAGAATTACTTTTTACGCGCAAAGCGTTTTTATGATACAATTTAAATATGTATAAAGTCATTATCGTAGATAACGAAGAGTCAATTAGAGAGCGCTTATTAACATTATTAGAAAGAATGAAAGATGATTTTGAGGTTATTGGTTCTTTTCAAAATGGATATGATGCTTTAGTGAGTGGTGTTACACTTCAACCTGATTTAATTATTACTGACATTAAAATGCCTTATATTGATGGTATTGAATTAATTAAAAGAGCGAAGTTAGAATTGCCATTATTACAATCAATAATTATCTCAGGATATGATAGTTTTGATTATGCTAAACAAGCTATCTCTTTAGGGGTTATAAGTTATATTACTAAACCTATAAATTTTGAAGATTTAAGCGAAGCAATGATTAAAGCAAAAAATGAACTAGATAAAAAATTAAATGTCGATAAAAATATTCAAAATTTACAAAGAAAAGTTGACTCAGCACTTAAATTACTTCAAGAAAGCGATTTAAATAAACTCGTTTCTATGAAAAAAATCCCGCAAAACTTCAACGAAAAATTAATTGGCGATAAAATTGATTTAAATTATCGCTATATAGTTTTAGGGTGTTTTGATTTTGATGAAGAGAATGATTCGATTACTTTTGAACAAGATGAACTTGTTAATTTCTATTTAGAAAGCTTTATAAAAGATGAATTTGAAGGTCTTAATATTAATTTTTTAACATTTAATAATTCAAGTGAAACTAATATTTTAATTTTAACTAATGATTCTTTTGATAAAGAAAAAGTACAAGAATGTTTAGCTAGAGTTGTTAGTAAAATAAATAAAACTTGTGGTACCTCAATTAGTTGTGGTTTAAGCGATATTATTGATACTTCTAAATATAAAGATAAATATTTATCAATAAGTTTTAGAATGCTTCATCGTCATGCTAAAAGAACACTTGAATATCGCACAATTATGGGAGGCTCTTTAATTTTATTTTTTGAAGATATTGATCAAGCTAAAACACAAACTGGAAAAGTTGATGAAAATGAATATAAATCAATCGGCTTTGAAATTCTTTATGGTCATTTAAATGAAGCTAAGAAAATAGTATCTAGTATTATTAACCGTGTTACCTTAGAAAATTTCAAAGACACATATTACTTTGTTTTAAATAATATTTTGGATGCTATTTTAAATTCATGTGTAAATTTAAGTGCTTTATATAATGAATACTTAACTCATATTGAGATTATTCATCGTGTTTTTGACTCCAAAACAAATGAAGCAACCTTACAAATCCTTGATGAATTAATAAACAAGATAGATGATATCAATAAAAGATTTCGTATGAGTAAGATTGAATCAAGCTTTAATCAAATTAAATTATTTATTGAGAATAATTATAAAAATCCTTTATTATCCCTTGAAGATGTTGCTAATGAATTAGGGTATAGTGTTAGTTATATTAGTGCGATTTTAAAGAAAAATAATACCTCATTTACTAAATATTTAACGGATATTAGAATGAATGCTTCTTTACCTTTACTTGCTAAATCTAATGAAAAATTAATTACGATTGCTAATGAAGTAGGATATGAAGACCCTTATTATTTTTCACATTGTTTTAAGAAATATTTTGGAACAAGCCCATTAGAATATCGTAATAAATGAAAAAACCTTTAACTTTAAAAATCCAATTACTTGTTACATTATTACCAATCTTTTTTATTTTTACTTTAATCGTATCTATTGTAAGTTATTCATTATTTTATACGAATACAAGATCATATACCAATAATCAGATAGAACAGTCAAGTTACCAATGCTTAAATAATTATGAAACCTTTTTTAATAGCGTTATCGATACTAGTAATAGTATAGAAAGAAAAGTTTCAAACATGGATTTAATAAATCATCAAGATGAAATAACGACCTATCTTGATGATTTATTAAGTTTACAAAGTGAATTATCTAATGCAGCAATTTACTCTTTAGAAGGAGAAGTTATTGCTTCTAATTTAAATTATGAAAGTGTTACTAATGCTACTACAACTGATTGGTTTATTAATGCTAATAATAATCGTTTACTTAATTTTTTTAGTAGCATCGATTATTTAGATGGGCTATATGGATTTACTTTATCGAAGTATGTTACTTATAATACTGAACAAGAAGGTGGTATATTAAAATTAGATTTTGATTTTACAAATGTTATTAATTTAATTTCCGAAACTGATCTTGGTAATGGAGGACATATTACAATTTATGATAATAATTATAATGTTGTATATTGTTCAGGGATATTTAATCAAAAAGAAACTGAATTAGTTCAAGATGTAGTTTTAGGAAGTAAAATCGTTAGATTAGACAATGTTGAATACAATATGTATATATCAACATTGTCCAATACTAGATGGAAAGTTGCTATTTTTACTAACTATGAAAGTATCTCTTCGACACTTAGTAATTTCTTAATTATTCTTATTATATTGACGATTGTAATTATAGTTGTTGAAGGAGGAATCTTATATTTTGTTAGTACAGGAATTACTAATCCAATTCGTTTACTTAAGCGTGAGATGAGTAATGTTGAAAGCTTAAAATTTAACCCAAATGATTTACTTTTAATTAAAGGAAATAAAGAAGTTATTGAATTAAGTAAATCATTTAATCAAATGATGAAACGTATTGATGAACTTGCTAAAAAGAATATTGAAGAGGAAGAAGAAAAGCGTAAATCTGAACTAAAAGCCCTCCAAAATCAAATAAATCCTCATTTTTTATATAATACACTAGACTCTATTGTTTACTTAATTGAGAAAAAAGATAATGAAAAAGCTGAAGAAATGATTATCGCTTTAAGTAAGTTTTTTAGAATTTCTATTTCTAAAGGAAGAACGATCATTCCTTTAGAAAAAGAAATAGAACACGTTAAGTATTATTTACTCATTCAAAAGATTAGATTTGGTAAAAGTTTTAGCTATAACATTGACATTAAAATTGACATTTCTAAGTATTATACAATTAAATTAATTCTTCAACCTTTAGTTGAAAATGCAATAATCCATGGCTTAAAAGAACTTGAAGGTAATGGAAAAATTAATATCGAAGTTGATAAGGAAGATGATCTAATAAAAATTTCAATAAGTGATAATGGATTTGGAATATTACCTTCTAAACTTAATGAAATTTATGAAAATATGAAAGATAAAACTAAAAATAGTAGTGTCGGTTTAAAAAATGTTTATCAAAGATTAAAAATATATTATGGAGAGAAAGCTGATTTAAAGATTATTTCAGATTTAGATATTGGAACAACAATCATAATTTATATTCCAATTAGTGAGGCACTTAAAAATGAAGAAAAATAAGCTTAAATTATTTTTATTATTACCTTTACTATTGTTAACTTCTTGTAAACAAGAAAATAATAATATTTCTTTATTTTTATATGCTGCTGATGATGAATTTATTAATGAATTAACTTTAGCAATAAATCAATCATTTGCTGGTGATTATGATTTAGAGATTTTCTCAGCAAATAGAAGACAATCTATTCAAAATCGTCAAATTTCTTCAGTTATCGATAGCAATTTATCAAATTTAATGATTGTAAATATCGTTGATAGACTTAGTTCTAAATCAATTATTGAAAAAGCAGCTACAACAAATACACCTATTATCTTTATTAATAGAGAACCTTTATTAGAAGATATGTTAACTTATGATAAAGTTTATTATGTTGGAACTAATCCTACTTATGAAGGAGAATTACAAGCAACAATTGCTGATAATCTATTTGGAGGATATCAAAATTTTATAAATTCAAAATATGATAAAAATAAAGATGGTAAGTTACAAGTAGTTCAAATTAAAGGCGAACAAGGACACCAAGATACTGAAAGTAGAAGTTATTATTCCTTAAATAAATTAAATAACTTAGGATATCAAGTTGATTTACTTAGTAGTGTTTTTTGTGATTGGACAATTAATAGTGCATATAATGAATTTAGAAATATTTATAATGACTTTCTTGATGAAAATTTTAATAGTGAAATTGAATTATTACTTTGTAATAACGATGAAATGGCAGTAGGTTGTATAAATTATTTATTAACATTAGATAGTTATAATGAAGAATTATCAATTACTGATCAATATTTTCCAATTATTGGAGTTGATGCTAGTAATAATGGACTTGAAGCGATAAGAAATGGCTATTTATATGGAAGTGTCATAAATGATAGTGAAATGCAAGCTGAAGCAATTTATAAAATTTCTGATGCTTTGTTAAACAATAAAGATATTAATAATTTAGATTTAACTTTTGAAGATGGGAAATTTATAAGAACTAATGGGAAAATTGTTACTCAAAGCACCTTAATTGAGTAAAAGAATTAAAAATTTTTCATAATGCACTGTGTAAAAATTTCTAAAAAGAATAGAGATTATTACATTAATAAATGAAAGCGCTTACATTAAGATTAATGTTGTAAAAAAAGAGGTAACAACTTTTTCCAAGTGCTTACCTCAAGGAATTAAACGGAGGTTATTTATGAAAAGAAAATTAATTCCAGCTTGCGCTTTAGGTATTGTTGCTTTAATGGCTACTGCTTGTGGACCAACAGAAACATATACTGTAGGCGTTAATTTAAATTATGCTTTATTAATTGGCCAAATTGACCACAACGATAGTGCTGCTAGAACTGGTGGTGTTAGAGACGCTTTAAATACAAGAACAGAAAACCCTACATCAAATGCTAATACTGAAAATCCAGTAGTTGGTACATTAACTGTTGGCGGAAAAACTCTTACAGTTACTGAAGTTGAACACGCAGAACAAAGAAATACAGCTGGTCAAGCTTGGGATGCAACAACTGCAACAAATACAACCGCTAACTGGTTAGCAGCTCATGCTAATGATACTTGGGTTAACGAAGATGGTAGTGAAACAAAAGGTCAAGGTATTAATATCTTTGTTTCAAATAACGATGGTATGGCTATGGCTGCTATAAATGCTAATGGTTGGGTTAAAGGAACTCCAGTTTTCGGATATGATGCTAATGCTGACGCTTTACAAGCCATCATTGATGGAAAATTAATGGGAACTGTTTCACAAAACGCTCCTACTCAAGTTGCTTCCTTATTAATGTTAACTAGAAACTTAATTGATGGCGTTGAAAATCCAACTGCAACTGGATTTAGTGCTGAAACTCCAAATACAACATATGGATATGTTACACAAACTACTAATTATAATAATACACATCATTCAATTTTAGCTGATAACGTTGCTGTTGATAGTGCAGATGAAGCTAGACAATGGTTACTTGAACCAGCTCAACAAGTTTCTACATTTGAAGGAAACATTAAAAGTGGTAATGTTGCAACAGATAATAGAATTTTCTTAAATTGCTACAGTCAATCCGATACATTCTTGAATTCTACAATGAGTCCATTATTCCAAGCATTATTACCAATGTTTGATTTAACTACTGGTGCTACAGGATCAACCGCATATACTGTTAGTGGTGATGGTAATACTGATACAACTATTACAAATAATCTCACAACTGTTTCAGATGCATATTTATTAAACATTATTACTCCTACAGCTGCTTCCCAATATTTGAATACAATTGCTCAATTAGAAGGTGCAAGTGCTGCTAATCCATCTGATAAACCAATTATCTTCTGGAATAGACAGCCAACAAAAGCTGATGGTTCAGTTGATACTGATATTATTAATGATGAAAGATTTACTAATATCTATTATGTTGGATTTGATGCTAATCAAGGTGGTGAAGCTCAAGGACAAATGGTCTTAGATTATATTACTGCTAACATTAGTACACTTTGGTCAAGAATTTAAAAAAATATAACAATTTTGAAACAAGATGGCGATAGCCATCTTGTTTATTGTTTAAAATTTAGAAGAGGTTTTTATGGAAGAAAATGAATTTATATTAACAATTGATAATCTTTCTAAGTTTTTTGGTAAAAACAGAGTTTTAAATAATATTTTTCTTCATGTACGCAAAAGTAGTGTTATGGGACTTATGGGTGAAAATGGTGCTGGTAAGTCTACCATGATGAAATGCTTATTCGGAATTTATGAGAAAAACTCTGGCGTCATTACTTTAGATGGTAAGCAAATAGATTTTACAAGCCCTAAGCAAGCTTTAGAACATGGTGTCGCTATGGTTCACCAAGAATTAAATCAATGTCTTGAAAGAACTATTGCCGATAACATGTTTTTAGGACGATTCCCAACTAAATTTGGTGTAGTTAATGAAGCAAAAATGGCATCTGAATGTAACCGAATTTTTAATGATTTAGGTTTATCTTTTAACCCAAAAGAAATTATTAAAAATTTATCTGTTAGTGAAAGACAAATGGTCGAAATTGCTAAAGCGGTTAGTTATGATGCCAAGGTAATTATTCTTGATGAGCCTACATCATCATTAAGTGAAAAAGAGGTTAAAAAACTTTTTGAAATTATTAGACTTTTAAAAGCAAGAGGAGTAAGTTTTGTTTTCATTTCTCACAAAATGGATGAAATTTTTGAAATCTGTGATGACATTACAGTTCTCCGTGATGGTGAAGTTACTCTTTATAAACCAGTTAAAGATACTAATTTAAATGAGGTTGTTGCTGCAATGGTCGGTAGATCTCTTGAATCAAGATTCCCTCCTTTAACAAATGAACCTGGCGATGTAATATTGCAAGTTAAAAATTTATCAACTAAATTTAATCCTAAATTACAAAATATATCCTTTGATGTTAGAAAGGGTGAGATATTTGGTATATATGGACTTGTCGGTGCTGGAAGAAGCGAATTACTCGAATGCTTATTTGGCATTAGAACTATTGCTGAAGGTGAAATCATTTATAAAGGTAAAAGAATATTTTTTAAAAGCCCAAAAGACGCTATGAGGCATAATTTTGCTTTAGTTACCGAAGAAAGAAAATTCAATGGAATGTTTGGTGTTGAAACTCTTACATATAACACATGTATTACTAACATCGATCAATATAAAAAATTTGGTGTTATCGTTAATTCAAAAATGAAAAAAGCTGCTAAAGAAGAAATTAAAAAAATGCATGTTAAATGTACAGATGAAGGAGATATAATTTCTTCATTAAGCGGTGGAAATCAACAAAAAGTTGTTATAGGTAAGTGGATTGAGAGAAATCCAGATGTATTCTTGATGGATGAGCCTACTAGAGGTATAGATATTATGGCTAAATATCAAATTTATGAATTAATGATTGATTTAGCTAAAAAAGGAAAGACAATCATTATGATTTCTAGTGAAATGCCTGAAATTTTAGGTGTCACTAATAGAATAGCTGTTATGTCAAATTACCATTTATCGGGTATTGTTGAAACAAAGAAGACTAATCAAGAAGAATTATTAAGATTAAGTGCTAAATATTTATAGGAGAATAGAATATGGAAAATAACAATCTAACTCTTGATGAATTAAATTCGACTTTGACTGGTTATCAAGAAAAACTTGACGCTTTAAGAGTTGATGGTGTTTTTAAGGCTAGAGATTTAAAAGCAGAGAACGAAAAAATCTCAAAAAATAAAAACATCACTAAAGAAGCAAAAAAAGAAATTATTGAAACTAACAATGTTGAAATAAAAAAAGCAGCAAGAGTTCAAAGACAAAATAAAGGTGATATTGATGATTTAGTTAGTGAAGCAAAAACCGTTTTAAAAACTAATTATCCTTCAATTTATGCTGAAAAGAAAGCAGCTGTTGCTGAAAAGAAAGCACAACAAAAAATTGCTCATAAAACTAAAATTGAAGAAATTAAAAAATGGTATGCTGAAGAAAAAGTAAATATTTTAAAGAAATATGAACAAAAAACTCTTCAACAAGATGAAAAGGCGAAGTTTAATGGAGAACTTAAAAATCTTGAAGCTAAACATAATGAAAAAGTTGAAAGTATTAAAAATTCTCATAAGAACGATAAATTAGATTCCACTTTTGAAAATGCTAATAGAGGAGAATACAATTCTTTATTAAAAGAAAAAGAAAATGTACTTTCTGAAATAAAAAATAGACATACCACTATTATTAATGAAGCTAAAGCAACAAAAGATAAAGAAAAAATTAAGGTTGCTAATGCTAATTATCGTCATGAATATTTTGACAAAGAAAATTATTATGATGAAAAGATTTATGCTTTACAAATTGCTTATGATGCAGAAATTAAAAAGTTATTTGAACCTTTAGAAAAAGAACTTGCTTTAGAAAATGAACAATATGAAGCTGAAAAATCAAAGATTTATGAAAAATATGGCATGCGTGTTGTTACTAAAGAAGATATCGAAAATAAAAAACAAGATTTATATAACCTTAAAATGTCATATAAAAATAAATTATATGAAGAAAAGCAATCAAATAGCAAAATTAAAGAGAACTTAAAAAATGAGAAGCATGAAGCTTATCTATATCAACTTAATAATTTAAAGAAAATTACTGATAATAAGATCGATCCTATTACAGCAATTAAAGCTAAATTTGAAAACTATTGTTATAATTTTAAAACGGTCGACTTCTTATTAAGAAATGGTCTTTATATTATCATTATCGTTTTCTTTATTTATGCAATTATTGGTACAAATGGTAATTTATTATCATTACTTCATATTAATAACATGTTAACTCAAACATCCACTAAGTTATTCTATTCACTAGGTGTTGCAGGTTTAATTTTACTTGCTGGTACTGATTTAAGTATTGGTAGAATGACTGCTTTAGGTGCTTGTATTACTTTGATGTGTATAGGTAATCAAGTTTATGAAGGAGCATTCTTTGGTGGAACGATTGATTTGAGTGCAATGGGAGCTAATGGTAGAATTATTATTGCTTTAGTTTTATCAATATTATTCTGTACTGCCTTTTCAACTATTGCAGGTTTCTTTAGCGCTAAATTTAAGATGCACCCATTTATTACAACATTATCAACTCAATTAGTAATCTTTGGCTTAATGTTAATTTACTTCACTAGATACCCAGCATTTAATATTGATCAAACAATTAGAACTACTGTCATCGGAAGTAATCAATCCTTATTAATTGTTTATGCCGTAATTGCTGTTATAATAATGTGGTTTATTTGGAATAGAACAAAGTTCGGTAAGAATTTATATGCTGTTGGTGGAAATGCTGAAGCTGCTAGTGTTAGTGGTATTTCAGTTTTCTGGACAACTTTAGCAGCATTTATTATGGCTGGTGTCCTTTATGGATTAGGTGGCTTCTTTGAAGGTATTAGAAGTGGTGTTGCTAATACTAACTTAGGAAGTGGAACTGAACTTGATGCTATTGCAGCCTGTGTTATTGGTGGAATTTCATTTAGCGGTGGTATTGGTAAGATTAGAGGCGCTGTTATTGGTACTATTATCTTTACCTGTTTAACTTACTGCTTAACACTTTTAGGATTTGATTCAAATATGCAATATATCTTTAAAGGTGTAATCATTATGATTGCTGTCTGTTTAGATAGCTTAAAATATCTTAAGAAAAAATAAAAAATAGTTAATTTTTAAAGGGTTAAATGTATATTTAACCCTTTTTCTAAGGAGAAAATATGCCATTTTATCTTTTAGTTATTATTCTTGTATTTGGTTTTCTTATTAATTTTTTAATACTTACTCAACAAGTTAAATCAATAAGAAAAGGAGGAAAAACTATAAATGCTATTGAGATAGGTTTATGCAGTTTATATTTTGGTTTCCTTCCTATTTTCTTCTTTTTTATATATGATGAAATTAGAGAATTTAATCGAAAAAATCGCAATATACTTTTAATAAGTGGGATTGTTAGTTTTGTAGTTGATGCTCTAGTTATATTTTTACTAATCTATTTTAATTTAGTTACTTTTTAATTTATTCTCCTAATAAAGATTATGGATAGCATTAAAGTAATTTTTTAATATTATTTTATATATACGAAATGAAGAAGATATAAAATCAAATTTTTCTTTTGAAAATACATATTTTGTCAAGGTTTACTTTACTTTTATTCTTATAAGTAAAAGAAAAGCTTGATTTATATATCAATAAGTAAAGTAAAACTTAACTTTCATATTAATAAATCAAGTAAAACTTGACCTAATAAATATAAGTATCAATTATTTGTATCTTTTTTTGATTGTAAGAGAATCAATAAAAATAAAGTAAATATCGATGGTATCGATATTTAGTAAATTAACTTTTTATTAATCTTAATTAATAAAAATGTTAATATATTAAAAGGGAGCGATTATGAAAGATAAAAGTAAAGTTTTTAAAATAGTTGGTCTTATTTTGATGATAATTGGTTTATGTATGCTTTTTGTTCCCGTTATTACTATACCTATAGTAATGGGTGGAGATGTTGATTTAGCTTTTGATATATCACCATTTTTAATGTCTTTACCTTTTATTGGAATTGTTACTCTTTTTATTGGTCAACTTCTTTATCGCAAAAGTAGGTTTTCTAAACTTAATAAAAAAGATGCAAATGGAGATCCTAATGCAAAGTTAGATGAATTATTTAAAAAACAAGATAATATAAATAGCACCATTATTTGTGGTAATTGTAAAGGTGTAAATGAAAGTAGTAATACTTTTTGTAAACATTGTGGAAAACCTTTATATAATGAATGTCCTAAATGTCACTATTTAAATGATAATAGCGCAACATATTGTACAAAATGTGGAGAAAAACTTAAAAAATGATAAATTTTTCAAGTTTTCATATAATAATTTAAAAAATTTCCAATAATTTAAGAAAGTAATTCGTATTAATGGTAGGAAGGTATGGAAGAAGCATTACTTAAAGAATACGTTATGGAAATGAAAAATGGAGATATGTCTAGATTCAATGACTTCTATGAATTAACAAAAAGAAGTATTTTTTATAATATCTATGCTTTAAGTAAACATCATGAAACTAGTGAAGATCTTCTTCAAGATACCTATATGAAATTTCTTAAAGAACTACCAAATATTGATGTTAATAAATCAATTGGTGGTTATTTAATGGTTATTTCTAGAAATTTAACGCTTGATTATTTTAAGAAAAATAATCGTTTAATGGAATTTGATGATGATGTTCATGGAGATGAACATCATCATAATGTCGATTATGATTTATTACTTAATCGTATAAAAGGGATTCTTAAAGATAAAGAATTTGAAATATTTGTTCTTCATGCTGTTAATGATTATACATTTGAAGAAATTGCTAAACTTAAACATCGACCACTTGGAACAATTCTTTGGTCTTATAATAATGCAATAAAAAAGATTCAAAAGGAGTTAGCTGATGAAATTAATTGATGATAAGAAAATAGTTTCAAAAGTAAAAGAAACAACTAATTATAATATTAAGTTAACTTCTAGTGAGATTTTAAATAGTTTTAATATTGAAAAAGATATAGTTAAAGAAGAAGCTAAAAAAGAAAAGAAAAAGATAACTTTAGTTAGTTTACTTAGTTCAGGTGGTTTAGTAGCTACTGCAGCTATTTTACTTATTGTTTTATTACCAAATTCTAATAAACCTAATGGTCCAGATAATCCACCTATTAATGGATTTATTGGTGTAAGTGAAAGTAATGAATTAGCTAATGAATTAATTACCTTTAGTGGTTTTAATAATGTTAATAATGAATATCAAAGATTAAAGAAAAGATTAGATAGAGATAATAATTCAAACAATATTTCTAATGAAGATTTTAAAAATATTGTTAATGAATTTGATAACGTTTTTATGGGTATTGAATCAATATTCAATATTAACAATATCAATATTAAAGATGAACATTTTAATGATGTTATTAATAACGAAACATATAAATTTAAAACAACTATCAGTGATATTAATAATAATATTGTAGGTGAATTTTATTATAATGATTTAAATAAATTTACAGATGATGATGAAACTACAAGTTATTTAGAAGCATACTATGAAACTAATGGAGATAAGTTTAATGTTTATTTAAATCAAGAAATAGAACAAGATGGAGATTATGAAAGTGAACTTGAAGCAATCTTTATTCCTTTAGATAGTGATAATTATGTTTATAAAGTTGAAAAAGAAAGTGAAGCTGAAGGTAATGAAACTGAAAACAAATATGCTTATAGTTATTATTCATCCATAAATGATATTCATGATGAGGATCGCTATCTTTATAAAGTGGAATACGAGATTGAATCTAATGGTCATAATGAAGAACTAGAAATTAGTGTAAACCGTAATGAATTTAATAATATTCATGAATATAACTTCTTAAATATACGTCAAATAGATGAATTACATTATTCATTTTATATCGAATATGAAAATGAAATAACTGATGAAGAATATGAATTAACTATTAATTTAGAAATTAGTGGAGATAATCATATTTATACATATAATGATTTAGAAGTTATTCTATAATTATTAAAAATTTCAAAAAACCCTTAAAAATCAAGTTATTTTTTAAAATTTTATTTATTTTAATATAAAATAATATAAATTAATTCCTTAAAAAAACTTTATTTTTTTAGCAACTTAATATTGAAAGTGCTAAAAATAGTAGTAAACTATTGTTTAGCAATCAATTAATTAGACTGCTAAAAGGAGAATAGATATGGAAACAAAAGAATTTGCTGCTGAAAGTAAAGAACTATTAAATTTAATGATTAATTCAATTTATTCAAATAAAGAAATATTTCTTAGAGAATTAATTTCTAATGCTAGTGATGCTATTGATAAATATAAATATATTGCATTAACTAGTGATGGAAAGTATGAAAATAAAAGCGAATATGTTATTCAACTTGATGTAAATAAGGAAAATAGAACCTTAACTATTAGTGATAATGGGATCGGAATGTCTCATAGTGAGATTATCAATAATTTAGGGACTATTGCTAAAAGTGGTTCGAAAGACTTCATTAAGAAATTTAAAGATGCTAAAGATAAAGAAGATTTAAATATTATTGGTCAATTTGGTGTTGGTTTTTATAGTGCTTTCATGGTTAGTAAAGAAGTTGAAGTAATTACTAAAAAATATAATGGTAAAACAGCATATCGTTTTACTAGTAATGGAGAATCAACATATACCATTGAAGAAACTACAAAAGAAGATAGTGGTACAACAATAATTATTCATTTAAAAGATGATACTAATGAAGAGAATTATTCAAAATATCTTGAATACTATACTATCGAAGATTTAGTTAAAAAATATAGTGATTATATTCGTTACCCTATTAAATTAAATGAAGAAAGTAAAGTTAATAAAAAAGATGATAAGGGTGAAGATATTAAAGATGAATATGAAACAACTATTACTAATAAAACTCTTAACTCAATGATTCCTTTATGGAAGAAAAATAAAAAAGATGTAACTGATAAAGATTTAAATGAGTTCTATAAATCTACTTTTTATGATAGTACTGATCCTCTTTTATCTATATTTATTAATGTAGAAGGAATGATTTCTTATAATGGCTTAGTTTTTATTCCAGGTCATGCTCCTTATGATTTATATAGTGATAATTACGAAAAAGGATTAGCTTTATATTCAAAAGGTGTCTTTATTAAAGAAAAATGTAAAGAACTTGTTCCAGATTATCTTAAATTTATTAAAGGATTAGTTGATAGTAGTGATTTAAATTTAAATATTTCTCGTGAAATGCTTCAAGAAAGTGCTACTTTAAATCGTATTAGAGATAATATTGAAAATAAAGTAATTAATAACCTTAAAGAAATGAAGGATAATGATTTTACAAAGTACTCTAAATTCTTTGACATATATGGAAATTATTTAAAATATGGAATCTATACTAGCTTTGGTCAAAAGAAAGAATTACTTCAAGATTTACTTTGCTTTAAGACTTTAAATGATAGTAGTAAGTATTTAACATTAAAAGCTTATAAAGATGAAATGAAAGAAGATCAAAAGTATATTTACTATGCTTGTGGAGATAATATTGAAGCAATTAAACTTCTTCCTGAACTTGAAAGTTTTAAAAAGAAAGGAATTAATGTTCTTCTTTGTATCGATAACATCGATGAATTTACTTTATTAGCGATGAATAATTATGATAATGTTCAATTTAAAAATATTAGTGAAGAAAGTAAAAATGAAGAATTAAGTGATGAAGAAAAAGATAGACTTACTACATTAATTGGTGAAAATAAAGAGTTATTAGATAATATGAAAACTGCTTTAAAAGATAAAGTTGACGAAGTTAGTTTTTCTACTAAACTTGTTGATTCACCTGTTTGTATATCAACTAAAGAAGGTTTATCTCTTAAGATGGAAAAAGTTATTAATGAGATGCCAAAAGGCGATAATGAAGAAGATGTTAAATCTAAGAAAGTATTAGAAATTAATCCTGATCATGATTTATTTAAAGCTATTAAAGAATTAAGTAAAGACGAATCTAAAATAAATGATTATGCTAATATTCTTTATGATGAAGCAATGTTACTTGAAGGTTATGATATTAAAGATAAGGAAACATTTGCTAAAACTTTAAATAGAATATTAATTGATTCAATTAATATTAAAAAATAACAATGAATTAATCATCTATACAAAAAAGTATCGTAAAGGATACTTTTTTGTTAGATATAGCTGATATTTCTTTATTTTTCGATTTTTAGTTATATTATTTAAGTGGTGGAGGAATTGATATGAAAAATGCCGCTAAAATACTTCTTTATATTGGAATAGGATTATTTGGTTTAATTGGTCTTATTTATTTCATTTTATCATTTTGTGGAATTCCTGCTTCATTACTATATTTAATCTTTGTTGCTTATGCTATTTGCATTGGAATTATTTTACCAATATATGCATTAAAAAGAATTGATACAGCAAAGAGCAAAAAAGATTTACAAGTTTGGGGAATTATTATTTTAATTTTTTCTAATCTAGTCGCTGGCATTTTAATTTTATTAATTGATGATGAAGAACTTAATAGAAAGGCAATTAATAATAGTAATAAACAAATTACGACTGATGAATTAAGTAATAGACTTGAAAAATTACATCGAATAAAAGAAGAACAAAATCTTACAGATGAAGAATATAATGAATTAAAAAAGAAAGTTATAGATGATTTTGTGAATAAATAACTAAATTAATTTATAAATTTACGAGCATAAGAACAAGTAGCTTTAACTAAGTGACCTTGTTCTTTTATTTTACTTAAAGCATCATCAAGAAGCTTTTTAGCAATCCCTTGTCCACGATAATCTGGATTAACATAAGTGTGAGTAATTGTATTTTCTTTTTCGTTAGTTAAAGGAAAATCAATTTCTCCTATTAATGTATCATTGTCTTCTAAATATTTAATTGACTCATTTGTTTTAATTATCTTCATAATTTTCTCCTTTATTTAAGAGTAAATTATTATTATAAATTTAACAAGTAAAGTGCTTATTTTTTTAAAATACTTGAGTTTTAGAAGGTTATTTAAAATAATTCATGAATTTTTAAAAATAAATAAAAGAAAATGATATTAGTATTATTTAACTTTTACATTGACCTTGGGAGGTTAAAATTTTAGAAAAAGATGAATTTATGGCAAAAGTTACTAATAAGGTCGCTAAAAACACTTGGCGAATATGAAAGCATTATTGATGTTTACGAAAGAAATGGTTTTAAAGTAAAATCTAAAATCGATAACGAGACAATTTTATTTAAAAAAACTAGAACAAAAAAATAGAGAACATTTAAACCTGCTTCTTTAGCATTATTTAAATTTATAATAGTTTGTTGTACAGCGTTTACTATTATTTTAGTTTATAATGCTTGACACACTAAAAAGGAAAAGATTATTGTTGCTTTAGTTGGATAAATTAGTTTTATAAAAAGACAGTTAAAGGCGCTAAGATAGCGCCTTTAATATTAATTCTTTAAAAATATATAAAAACTATTGCGAAAATGACATAAAAATCAGTTACAAACTATTGCGAAAATGACATAAAAATACTTTATTAAGTATTGCGAATTTTGCAACTGATTTATCATTTTTTAAAAACTCCCTTGAAAAAGTGTATAAATCTAGTAAAAACTCCCTTGAAAAAGTGTAAAGCGATGTAAGAAAAAGGAACTGTCGGAGATATTTTTTTGTAAACTTAGCTTTTCTATTAAATGAATAATAAATAATGTATTTAAATATTTTTAATATTAATTATCTAAAATAAAGTTTATATCTTCTTTAGTTAAATTAGTTATACCTTTATCATTAGTTGAGACAATTTCTTTAACTAAAGATTTCTTATATTCTTGAAGTTCAATAACTCTTTGTTCAATTGAATCTTCGGTAATTAATTTAATAACTTTAACATTCTTAGATTGGCCTATACGATGAGCTCTATCACTTGCTTGATTTTCAACTGCATAATTCCACCAAGGATCAACATGTATTACAACATTAGCACCAACTAAATTTAATCCTGTTCCACCAGCTTTTAAAGAAATTAAAACAACTTTATAGCGAGTATTTGCATTAAATTCATTAGTGATTTTTAAACGATCTTCACTTTTAGTTTCTCCAATAATTTTAAAATGTTCAATATAGTTATTATTTAAATATTCTTCAATTATATTTAACGTTTCGACAAATTGTGAAAAGATTAATAGACGATTACCATTATCAATTTCTTCAAGAATAATCTGATATAAACTATCAAGTTTTCCACTACCTCCAGTATAATTATCGATAAATAATTTTGGAGTAATACAAATTTGACGCATTCTTAATAATTGCGGTAAAACCTTGAAAACACCGTTTTTAGAATTTAATGTATCTTTTGCTAGTAATTTAAAAGCATCATAAGTTTTTCTTTGTTCAGTTGTCATTTTTGAAGTAATAATCACTTCATATTTTTCAGGTAAATCTTTTAAAACATCTTGCTTTAATCTTTTTAAGATAAAAGGAGTAGTATATTTTTTAATTGTTTTACTATATTCAGGAACGCTTTCAAAATTAGATTTAAATACCTCTAATTTAGGTAAATAATTAGGCATTAGAAAATCAAATATTGACCATAAATCTAAAACACTATTTTCAATTGGAGTTCCAGTTAATACTAACTTATGTTTAGCTTTAAGTAATTTTACACTTTGACTTTTTAAGGCTTTCATATTCTTAATAAATTGAGCTTCATCAAGAATTAATGTATCAAAACTAATATCTTTATATAAATCAATATCATTTCTTAATGAATCATAACTTGTTAGATATATTACTCTTTTATTTAAATCAATATTTTTAATTATTTCTTGTCGATTACTAGCTTGACCATAAATTGGAATAACTTCTTCATTATTAGTAAACTTTTTAAATTCATTAAGCCAGTTATATATTAAAGAAGTAGGAGAAATAATTAAGATTGGAGCATTAATATTTTGATTTAAGATAAAGGCGATAACTTCAATAGTTTTACCTAGTCCCATATCATCAGCTAAAATACCACCAATATTATATTTATATAAAGTATTAAGCCATTTAACACCTTCTATTTGATATGGTCTAAGAGTAGTATTAATCTTAAATTCATTTAAAGAAGAATCTTTAAAATTTTTAAAATCATTATATAAATTATCAATATATTCATTTTTGGATTTAATAAATTCATTATCTTTTATTTTAAAAGCAAAATATAAAGGTAATTCATTACCTTTAGAGTTATCATAATTTTTATTAATTAATCCTAATTCATTAGCTAATCTTGTATATTCTTCTAAAGAAGAATCATTTAAATTAATAATATTATTTCTAAGTAAGATAAATTTCTTTTTATTTTGAATTGCTTGAAGTAATTTATATAATTCTTCATTTGTATAATTAGATTCATCATAAACTGCTTTAAGAATATTAGATTCTTGATTAATACGAATAGTAGGAGGAGAAAACTTAATAACTTCTTTATTTAAAATATCTTCTGATAAATAAATATTCGCTATATTTTTAAGTTTACTTAAATCACTAGTTAAAAAACTTAAAATTAATGATTGATCTTTTAAGATGTTATTTTCATCAAAGCCTAATTCATTGATGATTTTATTAAATTCTTTAAATACTAAATAACTATCTCCTTTTAATGAATCTTTATTTACTAAATTATCACCTACATATAATTTTGTTAATAAAGTAATCTCATTAGATTTATTAAAATCAAAATAAGCATCAATCTTTAAACAATTAATATTAAAATCCATTTTAATCTTTCTTGAACAAGTAAAATTATCCATAAAAGGTAAATAGAAGTTAAATTTAAAATAATCTTTATAGTTTTCAATTGATGGATTAGGGTTATTAATTAATAATTGATATAATTTCGAATATTCTAAGTCATTACTTAAATAATCGATTGTATGTTCTTTTATATTAAAAACAATATTTGTATTATTTAAAAAGATGTAATTCGTATTATTAACATTAATATGATAATCATCACTTATATTTATTTTCTCATTAATTGTTTTTAATCTAATCTGATAAATAGAATTATTTAAAATTATATTTTCACCTTGATGATTATTAATAAAGTTAATTATAAATTTAGAGTGCATTAATTTATAATAAATTTCATCTTTATTTCCTTCAATACTATGATATAAATCTAATAAATAAGAGATATCATTTTGATAATTTTTCTCAAAATATTCTAAAAATAATTGAGATATAGAGGCTTTTTTAATTTTTAAAAGTGAATTTCCGTTTTTATTAAACTTATTTAAGAAAGTGGTAGCTTTTATATAAGTGGATTCTAAACCTTTAAAAGTTGCACATATTTTAAGATCAACTAAAACATTATCTAAAGTCGTTAAATTTAGTTTTATGCCTAGACTATCAATATAGGTTGAGTCTTTAAAATTATTTTTTAAATTAATTAAGGAATTATTAAATTCCTCATTATAAACTTTATTTATTTCCTCTTTATAACTATTAATAAAGTTTTGATAATCTTTATTAATTTCTTTATTATTAGCTAACATTATAAATATATTTAATGAATTTAATTCATAAATAGAAGTATCACTTGAAAAAGATTTGTTTTCAAAGTTATTAATAAAAACATTAGAGAATGTATAAAAGTCACTAGTAAAATATATTTTTCCTAAACTAATCGAGTTATCTATTTTTAAAACAAAATTAACTATTAATGAGTCATACTCAAATGAAAATAAAGCTTTTACCTTATTATTAAATAAATCAAAATCTTCATAATCCATACTTATATATGGATTAATTGTATTATTATAGTTATTAATTGATTTAATTAATTTAACGCTAATAGCCATAATTATTCCTTATAAAGTAATCATCATTAAAATTAATTTCATTAATGTTAATAGATTCAATAAAACTAATATTAAAAGTATCATTTACACAATAATATTCATTATATCGATCACTTTTTAAGATATTTAAAATCTCACTACTAATTAAATCACTATTTATAATACTTTCTAGATTTATATCAATTTCTTTAATATCTATTAAAAACTTATAATCGCTAAAATAATTATTTATATAATAATTAAATTGTTCATCATTTAAGGACTTATCTAAGTTACCTTTAACAATATTGATTAAAAGAAGTAATAATTCATCTTTATATCCTAAGTCATAACATTTTTTAAAATAATCCTTAAAGAATAAAGAATATTTTAAGTAATAATCTTTCATAGTGATGATTTTCTTTAAAAAATCATCACTTAAAGAAGGAGTATATTTAATTTTTTTTAAAGTTAAAATATTAGGAAAGCGGAAATATAGTTCAAGCTTATCTTTATCTAATAAATAATTAAAAACTTTTTGAGAATCATTATTATTTAAAGATAATAAAATTGATATTAAATGATTTTTATAAAAATTATTAATATCGAATTTATTTAAATTATCAATCAATATTTTCATTGATAATTTATTAAATGGTAGAAATTCAATGTTCAAAATATCATTAATTATTTCAGGAAGAAATTTATAATTATTATTTAAGTCTACATAAATAAAAGCTAAAAAAGATTTAGAACGCAAATTAAAAAATCTTAAAAAATCACTAACATATATAAAATTATATTTATAAACCTTAACTCCTTTATTAATTAAAGAATTAATCATCATTAAGTAATAGAATGGATCATAAGGATCTAAAGTTTTAAGAACTCTTAAATTATTTTTATTTAGCGCTAAATTATTTAAGATTTTATATAAAGTTTCTATATCATTTTCTCTAACAAATGATTTTAAATATTGATACCCTTCTAGATAGTCCTTTTTAAATAATGTTTTAAATTTATTAGTAAAATCATTTGTTAAAGATGATATATCGCTTTTATTATGTTTACTTATAAAACTATCGATATTATTCTTAGTGAATCTATATTCACTAATAATATCATCACTTATCATATTTAATTTTAAGTATTTATTAATAGCTACTTTAAATAAGTTATTAGTGTTTATTGATAAGTCATCAAGAATAAGTTGATAATCCTTAAAATAAATATAATAAGTTTTATTTAAATACGAAAAAGTTAAGGAATTATTACTAAAGAAAATAATATTAATATCTTCTTCATTATAATTATCATTTATATCCTTTAAGTTTAATAAAGGAAGATGTAAGTGAAGATTAAAAATTATTTTTAAATTTAATGATAATAATTTATTATCATTAATATTTTCATAAAATTCAGAGGAATTAACTAAATAACTTTTATTATTATCAACTAAATAAATGCTTGTCTTATCATTAATTTGATAAAGAATAATCCCATAATGTAATTCATTATGATAAAAAATCCTTCCTTTAGTAAAGTTATACATAAGGTAATTATATTTAATTATATATATTGATGCTATTTAAAAGTTAAAAGAATTTAAATAAAATTAGATTGAGGTTATATTTATTTATGGATTATTTTAATAAAAGTTCTAAGTTTATAGATATTATGGATAATGAATATTTAAAAGTTTTTAATGATCAATTTTTTCCTTGGGGAAATGATTATGAAATACTTAAAGACCATTATTTAAGTGAAGCTAAAGAGTTATTAAATATTGATAGTGATTTTCTAATTGAAACTTTAAATGTTCTTCTTAATAAATTTATTAAGAAAGAACAAGTAATTTATAAAGTTAATGAATATAGTTCTTTTTATTTATTAGATTTATATAAAGATAAAGATACTTTCTTTATAGTTCCTGGTGGAGGTTATGAAAAAGTTTGTTCATTAAATGAAGGATTTTTAGTTGCTCATTATTTAAATAAACTTGGATATAATGCTTTTATTTTAAATTATCGAGTTAATAAAGAAGCTCATTATATTAATCCTTTAATTGATGTAAGTGACTCTATTAAATATATCATTAATAATAAAGATATATTTAATATAAAAACTAATAATTATGGAATTATTGGTTTTTCAGCTGGTGGACATTTAGTTGGTAGTTTAGTAAGTGAAAAATTTAGAAATATATTAAATATTCCTAAACCTAGACTAGTCGTTTTATCTTATCCTGTTATTTCATTAATTAATAATCCTCATATTGGTTCAAGAGATAACTTTTTAAAAGAAGATAAGAATAATATATCCAAACAAGTTGATTTTAGCGTTAATAATTTAGTAAATAAATCATATCCGAATACTTATATTTGGAGTTTAGATTCTGATAACTGTGTAAATTTTTCTAATACTTTAGAAATGGTAGAAGCTTTAAAAAAATTTGATATACATTATGAATTAAAGGTATATCATGGATTAAATCATGGTTTAGGAGTTAGTATTAATTCAATTAGTGATAAATGGATTGATGATATGATTAATTTTTATAATAAACTCATTATAAATGATCATTAATTTATTTGTTATTACTTAAATTTTTATATTTTATTCAGGTTTTGCAAGGTTTTTGGTATATTTTAAAGAAATTTAATAATACTTTTAATTTTTTCTTAACCCTACTATCTTTTAATTTATTATTGACTATTTAAAATTAAAATTTATACGATGTATTCATATAATTTTAAATATTATTAATTTAATATTATCGCAATAACGATATAAATTAATATATTCCTATAATCCTTAATAATTACTCCTAAAGTGTTAAGTAAATATTCATATAGAAATTTATTTAATTATACTTGTTAAAAGCTTAGGAGGAAAAGAATGAAAAGACATAATAAGAATTTTTTAGTTTTAGGATTATTCGGTTTAGTTACTGGTTTATTAACTAGTTGTAACGATGTTAAACCTCATGCTATTAGTGTTGAAGAAGGTGACTTATCTTATGTTACTTTAGATAAAGTTTCAGCTAAGGAAGGTGAATTTGTTACAATAACTATTACAGTTCCTGAAGGTCAAGAAATTGATACTATTAAAATAAATGATACTGATTTAACTGTAAGTGATGAAACTATTTATACATTCGAAATGCCTAATGAAGATGTTGTAATTGATATTACTTTTAAAGATATAGATATAAATGAAGTTTTAACAAATTTCCAAAATAAACAAATTCAAGTAGAGCTCGATATAACAACAAATTACGTAACTGAAGGTTATGAAGACTTTACATTTACAACTCATATGTCTAATTTCTTTGGCTTAACAAGCTCAAGTTTCTATGAAGTAAATGAAGAAGATGGAACTGTTTATATTGATGAAAAATATTATAAAGATGAAGATGGTAATTTAGTTCTTAAAGAATTAGGAGCAACTAACGAGGTTTATGAAAGTACACTTAGTGATAAACCTATTAGTTATGACTTAGTTTTTGGTAATCCGTTTAATAGCTTAGAAAATAGTGATTTTATTAAAACTGAAGAGGGTTATGATTTAACTTCAGGTGAAACTAAGGAATTATTTATTGGTCAAATCAATTATTATGGCGGAGAAATGACTACTTTTTATCTATTACCTCTTAATAAAAATACGATTAAATTTTATGCTGAATCTACATTAACTGAAACTACTGCTTATTCTTATTTTAATGTTTATGATGGTACTATCGAAATTACTTCAAAAGAAGAATTAACTGTAACTCCTGAAACAAGAAAAGAATATACTCCAATCGTTGAGAGTGCTTTAAACAAAATGGCTGAAGCTACTAGTTATACTTTAGATAGAGAAAGAATCGTAAATGGTGAACATTATGATTTAGAAGGTATTAAAGTAACTGAAGATGCTATTTTAACGCCACCTGATACCTTATTTGGAATTACTAACGAAAGTGGATATGCTATTTTCGATGATGGCAATTGGTATTATTATGAAATCGTTAATGGCATTGTTACACCAGATCTATCTAGTGGGAATTTAGGAAGTGGAACTGAATATACTTACGGTCCAATATTTGATTATTTAGCTCCAGAAGTCTTTATTCAAGTCGATGAAACTCATTATGAAACCAAAACTGATTTTATTGCTTATGAAGCCTTAACCTATATTTTAGAAGGCGATGAAGCAGTAAGACTTGGTATTACTAGTCAATTTAGTACAAGTGGTAAGTTAACGTTAGAAATAGTCGATGAAACTTTAGTTAGCTATTCTTATACTTTGAATTATACTGAAGGATTTATACCAATTCCTATTGAAACTAAAGTTACAATCAGCGATGTTAATACTACAACAATTGATTATACATTTACATTACCTCAAACTGCAGAATGGTTTAGTGACTATATAGGTAGTTATAGTGGAAGTCGTTATAATGGAAATACAGGTAAATTTGAAAATTACACATTAGTTATAAATAGTGCAACTGATATTCAAATAAATGGAATCAATGTTACAAATATTGTTTTAGAGCAAAATGAAACAGTCACTTTTACTTATGATGGCGTTAGTTGTGTTATTACAATTGATGATTGGGGAGATATTGCTTTTTATAGCGAAGGTATTGGTTCAATTGAATTTATAAGAGATTAAAATAACTTTAGATGGTGATAAGAACTTCAATTTTAATTGATTGAGGTTCTTATTAAATTATTATTTTTGGGATTTATTATATAAAAGTATTTTAATTAGAAATTAATATCATTATCATTTAATATTAAGTTAATTTTTTATAAAAACCTTTCAAACCCCAGGATAAATTTTATTTTCTTAATTGAAAGGAACATAAAAATAGCAAATTAATTTAATTAAGTAGAACGTTTGTTGTAAATATCTTTTTTTGCTAAAAATAAAACTGCTAACTTTACAATCTATTAAAATATGTGAGAATTATTAATATAACAAAATAGATGGTAATCTATGTTGCAAAGTCAAATTATATTTGACAAAAAAAATTGTTTTATTTCAAAATATAATTAAGTAGAGGAGAAAAAATATGACCATTTTATCATTATTTTTAGTATTTTCGAGTTCGATTGTAGGAACTTTTGGAGAATCAACAATTAATAATCAGCAAACTGCTGCAATTAAAGCAAAAGCTAGAGAAGCTTTAGGAGATGTCATTGATAAATATAATTTTGAAAATTATACGACCGAAATTAATATCATGGAATCTTATGCTAAACAAGAAATTTTAAATTATGCTGAAAAAGAGGGAATACTCGATAGTGAAATGATTGCAACTGGTAAAGAATTTCTCGCAAATGATCCTGATTTTGTAAAAGTTGAAAATATCGAATCACTTTATTTAATCAATGGAGGCATAACAAATCCTGCTGAAGATTATAATCCTTCAAATCCAAGAGGTCCAGGAAGAGGTGGAAGAGTTGTAGGAAAATCAAGTGTTGGTCCAGGAATGGGATTTGATAATCAAGGTGATGACATACCTGGTTGGAATGCAGAGTCACTACCAATCAGAAATTCTGCAAATAATACAAACTATACTATAGGGATAAATGAAAATTTTGAAGATTATACTTTTATAGGTATAACTTTATCTAAAGATACTTGTATTAATTTTTATAATTTTATCGCAAATTGGCTTAATAACGAAGCTCTTGGAGATGCGTCAGATGCTTTGGAAATTATTGGCTATATAAATACATACAGCAGCATAATAGCTGTAAGTGTATTGGGTGAAATTATTGGGGCATTAACTGGATATTTTACTGGTATTTTTCAGTCACTAATGAGTATTATTTATACTGCTGGTCCAATAGGTCTATTGGTTGGCGTTATTGCATCAATAATGATTGTTTCAATAGTCTTCATTGTTGTTAGTATGTTTGTGCTTGGATATCAAGAGATGGGGTATCAAGTTGGTTTTAGAATATATAGTTTGTTTGACTGGGATTGGTATGAGGGTCCATTGTATTAATTGATGGTGACATCTATGAAATTAGAAAAGTTTATTAATTATAATGCTTTTAATAATTTAACTAAAATTAAAAGTTTTACATTTTATCTATGTTTTTCGTTAGTTACATTCTTTTTAGGATTTTTAATTATAGTTCTTAGTGGATTAACATCTAATCTACTAAATACTGAATTAGATTATGTTTATATTTTACAAAGTCAGTTATATTTAATCGCTGTAGTTATTCTTTTTATATTTTTTATTATATTTTTAATGATCTTTATTTATAAAGCTAATAAAGATAATTTATTTACTAAAAAGATTTATAGTGTTTTAATTGCTTTAATATATTTTGTAATTTTAATAGGTGCGATAGTTACTGGAGTCTTATCTAAAAATATTACGATCAATTATTTAAACGAAATATGGAGTACAAGTTTTCCATATTTAGTATTTATATTTGGTTTATTATTTTTTATTTATAATAGATTCTTAAACTTAGTTTTATTTAAAAAGTTACGTTTAAGATTCTTTGAAATATCAAAGATTAAAAGTGAAGCTGATAAAAATTCTTTATTAGAATCTAAAATATTAAAAAATGAGAATATTTTAAAGATTGATAGTAGTAGTTTATATGATTATAACAATAATTTTATTTTACTTAGCTTAAATCTATTTGCTATTGGAATAATATTTACTTTTGGTGGATATATTTATGATAGTAATTTTCTAGTATTTTTAAATTCAGTTAAAGTGTTCTTAGTTTATGGATTTATTTATTCAATTCTAATAGTAATTTATTATAGCGTTAAATATAAAACTTTTAATAAACTGAGTGTATGTTTAGTTTTAATAATTATTCCTATTTTAATCGTATTATTAGAAGTATTTTTTTCTCTTTTTACTCAAACTTATTCTTTCAATGAAAATAGTGAATTAGTTCTCCATATTAATCCGGCATATTTCTTTTTCTTATTTATGCCTCTATCTTTAATTTATTCGATTTATAGTGGAATATGTATAAATAGAAATCTAAAAAGATTGATGATTTATAAAAGAAATTTAAGTGAATAATTTAAGTAAAAACTCTAAAACCTTCAAAAAAAGTTAAATTTATCATTTTAACCGCAAAATACTGTAATAAATTACAGCAATTTGCTGTAATAAAATACAATATTTTGTTGCATATTATTTTTCATACTATTAAATATTAAAGAGATTATCTTAATGATTAATAAAAGAAATTTAAGTGAATAATTTAAGTAAAACCTTAAAAATAAATGTGGTTTTAAAGGCTTTTTAAATAAATTTAGGCAAATCTAGAAGATATTTTATCACTAAAATTTAAAATTAATTTTCAAGAAAAGCTAAATAAGGTATAATAATCATATGGAAAAGAATCAAGTTAATCAAGAAAGTAGCAAAGATAGTTTTATTTTTATAGTTATTTCATTATTTTTAATTTGCATTATTGGAATAGTTTTAGCATATTTCCTTTATTTTAAGAATAAGGCAATTGTTGATAGCGAAAAGATGATTGAGGACTATATAGCAAATTTTGATAAAGAAAAAGCTATAACTGATACAAATTATTTATCTTTAGAAGTTAGTGAAACCGTTGAAGATTTAACAGTTACAACTAAAACAACGATTGACTATAGCGATGAGACAAATATGTTTTATGAACTTCAAATTGATGACATATTAATAAGCTCTATTTATAAAGAAAATGATGCATATATTTTAAATAATGTAGAATTAGCTAGTGATGTAACTGATGAATTAATTAAATCTTATTTAAATACATTATTAACTACTTATATTAATGATGTTCTTTATTATGATGTATGTTTAGATACTTATGAAATTAGTGATCCTACTTATTCGTTAAGTGATGATATTTTAACTTTAACAAGTGGTACAAAAGTGGCAACCTTTAATAAGCTTGGATTAATAACTAGTTATAGTGATAATGGTATAAGTTTAAATGCTTCATATATAAAGTAATTTAGTTAATTGAGCTCTTTAAAGACAATAATTTAATGAATGCAGTTTATATAAAAGAGTAATAGTAAGAATTAATAAAATTTTTAAAGATTTACTAAATTATGATGTCTATTTAATAGAAAATACTAAATCTTATATAAAATTAAGTTTATTATGAATTTTATTTATCGATGTGACAATATATCATGAATAAATAATATCTTAACAATTTAAAAACTAAGACTATATCAATTGAAGAGATTAAAATTAAGTATGTTTGAATTTAATAGAAATAACTCTAATATAGAAACAAATATAGATAATTTAAAAATAAAAAAATTTATTTTAAGTATCTCAGTGATTAATTTTTTATTCTACGTCTTTTTCTTAACCAATTTTATTTTTATTGGACTCTATTCTTTTATGGGAGATTATAGTGAATTTGCAATTAATGTTAATAAAATAGGAATTGTAGTAAGTGATATTATTTTCTTTATAATTTTTTTCTTATTTTTGCTTATTAATATAAGCGGTAATGGAATAAAAAATAATATCTTTAAAAAGAAGGATATAATCGCTATTTATGTTATTTATTTTCTCTTTTTAAAATTAACAATAGCCTTAGTATTTAGTATTAAAAATATCTATATTGATCATACTTATAATGTATTTGGTTCTTTATTAACATATTTTTATTTATTTATACTTCCGATATTTTACATATTTACAATATTCATTAGATATAGATATATAAATAAAGTTTTAATGGATGTAACGAATGAAGATTCATTAAAAATTTATTACTTAAGAAGGAGTTTATATTGCGTTACTATTAATTGCATTTTATTTAGTTATTTTTATATTGGCGGTGGATATCTATATTTTGATTTTAATAGTAGTTTATTTTTTTATTTATTTGAATTAAGTTTACTTAGCTTTCTTTATAATTTTGTAATCTACATTATTCATTTAACGAAAACAAAGATAATTAAAAATAAAATATTATTAATAATTTCAATTATTTTTCCTCAATTAATAATTTCTTCAGGAATTATATTTAGAGAAAATTATTTTTCTTATGAGGTAGTTAATAACATTTTTAAAATAAGTTATTCTTATCCATTATATTTGGCAATTATTATGTTCTTAATTTATTTATTTTATTTCATATTTGTTTATTCCTTTATTCTCTATAAATTAAAAGATTTTAGTTTATCTAATATTCTTAAGAATAACATAAAAGTTTAAAAGACTTTAAAATATTTAAGAAGGGATAGCTACTTGATTTAAGTTGAATAGAAAAATAACGTAACTTTAATAATCAATTAAAAATAATTTAAGTATGCAATGCTTATAAATTATTAAATAAAAAAACTATGTAAAATTTTTTTATATGATAATATATATCATTGTTTTAGAGGTAACTTATGAAGAAGAATGTATTTCCTATATTATTATTAACAAGTTTATTCTTAGTAGGATGTGGTCCTGATGAAATTATTAATAAGACCCCTATTAATCCATATAATCTATTAACTTATTCAGAGTATGATGAATCTACACAAACATTAGGGTTAACTCCTAACACTGGTGATGTAAAGATGTTAGTAGTACCTGTGGAATTTAAGGAAGATGAAGCCTTTTCAAATAATGATTTAAATAGAATGAATGCAGTTTTTAATGGTGAAGGAGAAGAAAAAAATACTAGTTATTGGGAAAGCGTAAGTAGTTATTATTCAAAAGCTAGTTATAACAATTTAAATTTAGAATTTGATATAACAGATGTTTTTACTTCAACAGTTACTAAAACAGAATTTATATCTCATGAATTTTTTGGGCCTAATGAGCAATATGGAAGTATTAAACTTCTTAATGATATGTATGATTCATTAACAATTGATGGTCAAAAAATAAACTATCAAGATTATGATAGTGATAAAGATGGCTATGTAGATGGAGTATGGCTTATATATAATAGTGGAACCGAAAGCGAAGTATGGTTTAGTGGATATTTTTGGGCTTACACTTATTATTTACAAAATGAACCTAATTTAGATAGCCCTACTTTTAATACTTTTGCTAATGGTTCTCAACTATTCTTTAATCGTGATACAAGAAGTTTTGGTTATGATTCTCATACAATGATTCATGAAACAGGTCATATGTTAGGACTAGATGATTATTATAGCTATGACGATGATTTATATTATGATGCTAGTGGTGGCTTAATGATGATGAATTTAAATATTGGTGATCATGATGCTTTTTCTAAATACTCTTTAGGTTGGATTAATCCTACAATAATTACTGAGGAAACTGAAATTACCTTAAAACCTTTTAATGAAATAGGAGATGCAATAATTATTCCTAGCGATTCTTTCTATAATGGTCCTTTCGGTGAATATCTAATTATTCAATATTATACTCCTAACGGCTTAAATGAATTAGATAGTAAACAACGCTATCCAGATAGAACAGGAACTTTGCTTTATGATGAATCAGGAATTATTGTATATCATATAGACTCAAGATTAATTAATGCTACATCTAGTGATGGATTAAATTATGTTGCTAATTTAATTGATCCTACTACCTATCAATTTAAGGATTATTCCGCAAATGATTATGTTTTAGTTAGTGGAAGTAATACCCCTAGCTATAGCGCAATTAGTGAAGATTATTCTTTAGTTGAACTTATTACTTCCACTAATATTCCTGTTCTTGGAGCTGGATTTAGTGGCAATAGCGCTTTATTTAAAGAAAATGATACTTTTAATCCTTTAACATTTAATAACTTTTTCACTGAAGCAAAATTTAATGACGGTAGCAATATTGAGTTTGGTTTTAATGTTACTTCTTTAACTAGTGAAGGAGCTACATTGAGCTTTCAAAAAGTAAGTTAATCACTTTTTAACTTAAATTTACTTATATTTTTAAAAAATTAACTAAATAAATTAAATAAAACCTACTTAAAATACTTTTTTAAAAATTTAATAATTTAGCGATTTAATCGTTAAATTTATTATAATATTAGTAAAAAATTAGCACGATTTTTTCTAAATTTTTCACTTTTAAAATGACACTTATAATATTTTTAACTAGAAGAAACTCGTAAAGAGTTCTTCTTTATTTGGAGGATTAAATAAATGAAAAAAAGAAGATTAGCTATACTTTCCCTTAGCGGAATCTTAACTTTAGGTGTTTCATTAGTTGCAATGACTTCTTGTAGACCTGATGTAACTACTCAAACTTATACTATTACTAGTGGAAGTACAGAAGGAGCAACCTTACAATTTTCTAAAACTAGTGCAAGCGAAGGAGAAACAATTTCAGTAGTTGTTGTTACTCCAGCTGGTAAAGAAGTCGATACAATTACCGCTGAAGGAGTAAGTGAATTTACTCCTGGTGCTACTAGTGGAACCTATACATTTAAAATGCCAGCACAAAATGTTGTTATTAATGTAACTTTAAAGGATGAAGTTATTTTAACAGCTCATGCAATTTCTAGTGCTGCAAATAACCCTGTTACATTAACATTTAGTGTTGATGGAGAAACAGTAACAAGAGCTTTAGCAGGTGATTTAGTTACCGTTGATATTAGTGAAATTCCTGAAGGTAAAATGGTTGACACTATTACTGCAACTGGAGGAATTACATTAACAAAAGTTACAGATGCTCAATACACATTTACGATGATCGATGAAGAAGTTGTTATTACCGTTACTATAAAAGATATTCCATTACCAACTCATGCTTTAAATGTTAATGCACCAGAAGGAGTTACTGTAGTCTTTAATCAAGATTTAACTCTTAAAGAAGCTGAAGAAGGTACAAAAATTGCATTCCTTATTTTTGATGTACCTGAAGGTAAAGAAATTGATACAGTTACAGTTGATGGAATTGATTCTGAAGATCTAACTGCAGCAGATGATAGACCTCAATGGGAATTCACTATGCCTGCAGGTGATATTACTGTTAATGTTGCTTTAAAAGATATTCCAGCAGGTGATGCGACTTATCACACAGTTACTGTGAATGCTAGCGAAGGACTTACCTATCACGTTTCAACATATTCGCCAAAATATATCGATCCTCAAACTGGAACTCCACAAAGATTAGCGATTTATCCTGAAGTTCCAGAAGGTGACGAAATGGATGAAGTAACTTATCAGTTTGAAAATGATTCATATAAATCAACAATTTATAACTATGGTTCAGCTGTCTACTTTGTTGAATTTTCTAAGGATGAAGATATTACAATTAATCTTACTCTTAGAAGCGAATTATTAAATCAAGAATATGATGTTACTGTCGCTGAAGGATCAACTGGTTATATTCAATTTGCTGATGGAGCCACTACTTTAAAAGCTAAACCAGAAACGACTGTTATTTTTACAGTTGTTAATATTCCTGAAGGACAAAGAGTAAGATATATTAGTGATATTAATTATAATATTAATAGTTCAAGTATTACTGAAGTTGAAGGACAAGAGAATACATATCAATTTGTAATGCCAATTGGGCCTGTTAATTTATCAGTAACTTTTGAAACTATTCCTGTTACTCATACCTTAACTATTCAAAATAATACTGAGTATGCTATAGAGTTAATGGATTATTCAACTTGGGATTATTTACCTGTTACTGGCGATACAATTGAACTAACTGCAGGAGTAACTTACCAAGTTATGACTGATGGACAAGTATCGTTGACTTTGGATGGTGAGCCAGTTGAGGGTGGGACATTTATAATGCCAAATGCTGATGCAACTTTAGTTATTGATGCTATTCCAAGTTATGCACTTACTGTCGACACAAGTAACTTTACTGGTGGAACATATTATATGACAACTAACTGGGGTATGACTGAAATTACTTCAGGCAATGAAGTTCAAGCTGGTTCATCAATTAACCTAGATGTTTCTTCAACAACTGTTCCTGAAGGACAATATGCTGAAGTTTTATTAAATGGTGAAAAATTAACCTATACCAATACCGGAACTGAAAGTGGTGAAACTTATTGGTCTTATAGTTTCACAATGCCTAGTGAAGCAACAACTTTAACTATCAGATGGGCTGAAGAAATTATTCAATCATCATGGTCGATTGATTATAACGGATTTAAAGTTCAACCACGTTTATATGCAAAAGCTTATTACGATGGCATGTTTGATGTAGAAGCTCCATTAGAGCTTGATTCCTTAATCAATGAAGGCACTGAACTTTGTTTGTATGTTGAAAGTCTTGAAATAACTCAAATTTCAATTAATGGCGGCGAAGCAATTAATCCAATTGCTGCTGATGGATATGGCAATTACTTTAATTTAACAATGCCAGGCGAAGACTTAGTTATTACCTATAATCCAACTGTAAGTAGTTCATACACCTTAGCATATGAACCTGGTGAATCAGGTTTAGAAGCTACATTCCATATAATTGATGAACAAGGTATGCCTGGACCTGCTATAACTGAAGCAGAAGCAGGGGATCAAGTTTATTTCAGTATTGACCCAGCAGCATTAGAAGCAGCAGGCTATACATTATTGCTTAATGGTAAACCTTTAGAATTAAATATGGATTTTGGCGGTGTTTACATTTTCACTATGCCAAGTGAAAATGTAACAATTACCTTACAAGCTGCATAGAAAAATTAAATATTAAAAGAACCTTTCTAATAGGAAGGTTCTTTTCAATGATTAGATACAAAGAAATATGTTATTGTAAAAAAATGTCTTAATACTATAATTATTAAGATTAAGAAAGGAGAATACTAATACTTATGAAAAAGCGACATATTATGTATAAAAGTTTAGCCCTTATTCTTGGTTTAGGAACATTGACATTAGTAGGTTGTAAACCTGAAAATAATGTTACTGAAACAACTAGTACCAGACTTGTAGTCGATACTACGAATGTAAAAACATCATTTTTAGTTGGTGAAGCATTTACCGCTAGAAATTTATTAGTTTATGAAGTAACAACTGTTAATGGTGAAGAAGTTAGGGAAATGACCACTAATTATAGATTATCCATTGAAGAAGGACATGCTTTAGAAAAAACTGATACTGAAGTTATTGTTATTTCTAATGATGAAAATATTAAATCTGCATCTTACTCAATAACTGTTACTACTGGAGGTAGTGGAGTTCTTTTAAGTGACGTTATAAATAATATTCTTGAAACTAGAAGTTATACAGTTAACACAACTTTAAGCGCATATGGTGGAGTTTATAAAATTCAAGGAAGAATTCATGATGGAACTGATTATCAAGGCGTAAGTTGGACTGGTGATACTGGTGGAATTTATCAAGATGGTGATATCGCTACTGGTAGTAGTTACCAATTTGGTTATGGAGTTCATGGTGGAAGAACATTCCAATACCGTATTGATGAAAATGGTACAGCTTATAATCCAGTATTTGTCGATACAATGGGTAATTATGGAAATGATGCTGGCATTTGGAATTATATTGAAGGTCGTGATACATATGATGCTAGAATAAGTACCTATAATATTTTCTATGGACTTGAGCAAGCTCCTGAAGCAGAAAGAGAATTAGAATATATTCAAACACTTGAACCATTTGAAGGATCGACTTATAGATTTACATTTGATTCTGAAGACTTTGATCATATGTGGATTTTTGGTTTAGTTGGTGATCCATATGATTGCTTAAATCCATTCTATTTCTATGAAGATGGGTATGTTGAAATTACAACTTTAGCTGATGGAAGTCTTGAAATTCAATCTTATAATACAGATGATGAAATACCAACCTTTCATTCTACTGTTTCAAATATTGGAAAAACAGAAATTGAAGAGTTAGCAACTTTCTTAGAAGATCCAATTTTTGGTAATAATGAAGACCCAGCTATTGCTCATATGATGGAGACTTTCCAAACATATGGAACTGACTTACTTATTAATAAAGTTGATGGAGATACAAAAACTCCTTTAGCTGCTTTAAAAACTGGTTATTACTACTATGGTTTTGAAGCTGATGGAATTGTTGATGCTGATGAAAATGGTGGAATTAAAGGAACATATAATGCTTTATTCCCTTCTTTAAATTGTAGTTTTATATATTTAGATGAAGGAAATACTTTATCATACACCCCAAATTATTATTGGTATAATAGTACAATTGAGGGAGATGAAGAACATATTGTTGAAGGAACCAACTATGATCAAAAAGGAATGGATGACTTTTTACATTACAATTCATTAAATCCAAAATTATCAACTTTTCTTACTCATGCTGATGAATATTTTGACACTGAAGTTGAAGGAACTCAATTTGTAGTTAGAGGTTCTCAATTAAGTGATTATATTTATGAAACTTTACTTCAATTTGCTGGGTATATTGATCTTAATACTGTTTTAAATCGAGTAGTTTTAAATATCACTTCAGCAGAAGAAGTTGCAAACGAGGTTTATACATTTAGTTTATATGGTCTTGCTGCTGGACTTGGTTCTGAAACTCTTTTAGGAACTTTTGAATTTACAAGCTTTGGAGATGGAACTCATGAGATTCCAGAAGCCATATATAACGAATATAACGCATAAATGAGGGGATAAAAAATGAAGAAGAGAAATATTTTATTTGTAAGTGTCTTATCGTTAGGTTTATTTAGTTGCCAAAAAGAAATTAGCTATGGGCAATTAGAAACTGACTTTTCTGCATTACAATCAAGTGTCACTATTAGTGGAACATTAAATGCACATATCACATATTTTACAAACAGTGATTATAATTTTATTGATGAAACGATGCCTTCTAAAGATCAAAATTTTAGATATGATTTAACTTTCTCATATAGTGATACTTATGAAGGTGCTGATCGTCGTTATTATGAAGTTCTTAGTGATGGGACTATTGTCTATTTACAAGGTGAAAATACTTATAATGATGATGGTTATGTCACAATGAACTATGTTGATTATGAAAACGTAGTTTATAACGATGGTTATGTTTATGCAGATGAATATAATAGAACACCTTTTGCATCAAGCGGTTTAGTCAATCCTTTTAGATTAATGGAATTAACTGATTTTACTCCTACTAGCGAAGGAACCTATACTTTAAATGCAATGCAATCAACATTAGTTTTTAATCAATTATTTGGAACTCTTGATGAATTAACTAGTGATAATACCGTTTCTAGTAGTACTTTTACTTATGGTGAAAATAATGAAACTATTAATGTTACTATGGTAAGTCAACCATATAATTCTACTGAAACTGTTGTTGCTGAAAATAAATATATTCAAACTGTTTATACAGCTAATTTTGTAATTAGTAATATCGGAGAGTCTAATGCTCAAACTTTAATGGCACCAGAGCCTGAAAAAGCAGAAAATGCTGAGCTACAAGAAGCAATTGATAATATGCAAATTAGTGATTTCACTCTTTTAAGACATTTAATTCCTGATGATGCAGTTCAACAAGAATGTGTTATGGTATATTACGATAAAGAAACTTATCGTGTTTACGATCAAGTTTTCGATTATGTCTATCAAGAAGGAGTTGTTCCTACAGCACCTACTGCTGCTGATTTCTTAATGATTCCTAGAGATTCAACTAATGGAAGTTATTTAGTTCCTCATGTTTATGGTGGTAGTTATACTGGAGAAGGAGAAGAGAGAGTTTATGATTTCTCTGGCACAGGTTATGCTTCTTTAATGGGTATGTCATATCAAGAGACCCTACCATTATTAAATAATGATTTTGATGATTATAAAGTGTCTGCAAATGTATTTAATAGGAATGTCGATGGTTCATATTCTCCAATAAATGACAACTTAGCTTATGTTGGAAGTGAATTATTTATGTCACCATTTGGTGATACATCATATACTGCTAATGGCTTTACAACTTCATGTAAAATTTACCTTCGTGATGCTTTAGAAACCGAAGGTGTTACAGGTAAAGTTATTGACCATATTGACTTTAAATATGAAGATACAGTTGGACAAACCGGAACAATTACTTTAACGTATTTCAACATTGGTAGTACTAGCATCCCATTTGCTGTAAATATTTAATTTTGCGAGGATTTTACAATGAAAAAGAGATATTTATTATTAACTATACTTCCTATATTTGGTTTAGTTGGATGTAACAATAATGAAGAACTTTCATTAGTTGAAAGTAATATCCAAACTTTAAGTAATGGATTTAAAATGGAAGGAAATATTACTCAAACAAGAATTGAAGGTAGTGTTGATTATAACGGAAACTTTATTGCAGGAAGTGGAGAACCAGAAACTAATACATATAAAACAAATTTTGTTTTCCAAGGCGGAGATGAAATTGGCTATCAAAAAACAAGTACAAGCCTTTTAGAAGGCGTAGAACTCACAATGGAAGATTATTTATACTATTGCGATGATGAAGGCTATGCCTATGAAAAACAATTAAATTATCAAAACCAAGTTGAAAATGTTTATCCATTAAGCTTTGGTAGAAAAGTTCCTTTTTATGCAAATGGTTTTTATAATCCATTCTTAATTTTAGATGAAAGTGATTTTACTCAAGATACAACAAATACTGCAAGATACTATTTAGATTTAGGCAAAGCAAGTATTATTGCTAATAACCTTCTTTATAGTTTAAATAGTGGTTTCTATGGCCGTGTTGAAAATTCTTACTTTATTGCTAGTCAAGGTAATTTCACAATTTTTACAATAACGATGAGTCCAAGAGTTTATGCTGAATTTGATAATGCTAGTTATACAACCAAATATTATCAAATTGATAATACTGTCACATTCACTATTTCTGAACCAGGTAGCGCTAAAGTTTCAACTTTAAATCCTGTTGAAGCTAAAAATAATACTGAACTTCAAAGCGCATTAAATACGATTCAAGATAATTTTACTTTGACTGTTACTGAAACTGATGAAACAAAGATTCAAAAGTTTTATTTTGATGGATCTACTATTTATAATCATACTTATCGTGAAGGAGAAAGCGCTGAACCAAATCCTGAAACTGATTATTACTTAGCTCAAAAAGCTGATACTGAAAACGGTAGATTAGTATCTTATGTTTATAATGACGAAACCACTTCTTGGGAAGAAGGAACTACAACTGAATTTCCTGATGCTTATCAAGATTATTACTATTATTCTGATTATTTACCAATTATTGGTGGTGTTAGTGCAGATTTATTTACCTATGATAGAGAACATGATTTATATGTTAGCGATGCAATTGCTCTAAGTGCTTTAACTGATTGCTTTATTGTTAATACTCCACCATATAGAAATTCAAATGCATCTAACTCTTCAACTGTTAGTATTAGATTAAATTCAAATAACCAAATCGATTATGTCTTATTCTCATATGGATATATCGATGAACTTACTGGTACAGTTAATGTTGGTGAAATTACATTAACTTATGAAGATATCGGAACAACGGAGAACCCAGCATTATGAAAAAGAAGAAGCTTTGTTTACTTTCTTTAATTGGCGTTTTAGCTTTTAGTGGTGCAATCTTAGTAACAAGTTGTGATCCTAATTCTCAAAATGTTAGTGGTGCAACTTTAAGTTATACTGCTCCTAGTAACTGCACTGTTAAATTTAATAGAATTGTTAATGGTACCCCAGGAAGCTTAGATATTAGTAATGCAACTTTTAACGAAGGCGATAAAGTTAATGTTTATGTTGTTGCTGATAATGGCTATGTTATTAATAAAGTTACTTTTAATGGTGAAATAATCCGTCCTAGTGCAAACGTCTATAGTTTAACTTTTGTTAGTGGAACTAATACATTAGAAATTGATATTAGATTAATTGAAACAACAATGGATATGTTTACTTTTGAGCTCGATGAAGAAACTCAAAATGAACTTACATTAGTTTCATATACACCTAATGGTGATAATCCATATCCTCTTGTTATTCCAGATACCGCTACCGTTAATGGTAAAGAATATCCTGTTACAAGTATTGCAAGTGATGTTTTTTCAAATAGTGATGTAGCTAGTATTCGTATTGGAAAAAATTTAACAAATATTGATGGATCAACATTCTTTAATGCTTATAACTTATCTTATCTCGAAGTTAATGAAGAAAATCCGATTTTCAGTGCTGAAAATGGAATTTTATATAATAAAGACAAAACTACCATTATTTCAGTTCCACGTAATTATGATTGTGATGGAACATTTAATGTCATTGATAGTGTAACTTCAATTGGTGATTATGCTTTCTGCCAAAATAGAAGTATTGAAACATTTAATTTAGGTACAAAGATTACTAGTATTGGAAACCATGCTTTTGAAAATATCTTTAGTTTAACTGAAATTAAAATACCTGATACATGTAAAAAAATTGGTGATAATGCTTTTGCCAATTGTACTTCATTACTTCGAATTGATTTTGGAGAAGGACTAGAAGAAATAGGAGCTTATGCTTTTGAAAGCTGCACAACTTTATTAAGTTTAACTATTCCTGACTCATTAGTTACTATTAATGATAGTGCCTTTACAAGTAATAAATCTTTAATGAGAATTTATTTTAGCAAAGAAGGAACTTCAAAATTAGAAACTATTGGGCCATCTGCTTTCCAAATGTGTAATTCTTTAAAAGGTTTTACTGCTCCAAGTAGTTTAAGAAATATTGGGGTTAATGCTTTCTTTCAATGTGAAAGCATGACTGAAGTTACATTAAATGAAGGTTTACATAGTATTGGAGATGGTGCTTTTTGTTATTGTAATAATTTAAAAGCTCTTACAATTCCATCAACTGTGACAGTTTTGGAAGGTAATCCATTCTATGAATGTCCTGGTTTAAATGAAGAAACACTTATTTTTAGCGGAGAAACTCCTAATTTCAAGATTGTAAATGGTGCTGTTTATAGTGCTGATGGAACTGTCTTACATAGTGTTTTACCTTATTCAAATAGTATTAGTGATACTTATGAAGTTTTAGAAGGAACTAAAATAATTGCTTATAGAGCATTCTGTATCGTTCCTATTTCAAAAGTAATTATTCCAACATCAGTTAATGAAATTCAAGTTCAAGCCTTTATGCAAATTACTGGTGGTATCTCTATTGAATATAAAGGGACAACTGAAGAGTTTAGAGCTCTAAAGAAAAGTGAATATATGGTTTATGCATCTATTTTAAGTGGAGATGGTGTTATTTGTAGTGATGGCACTGTTTTATGGACTGAATTTTTAGATGAATCTGTAATTCAATAATTTATTCGATAGTATCAATAAAATTTAATATATATTAGTGAGGACTTAAGAAGGTTTTAACTCTTATAGTCCTCACTATTCTTATTTTACAATATTCAAAGTTTAGGAGGAGAATTTGATGAAAAAAAGAAATATATTGACATTAACTTCAGCCTTACTACTTGGTGGTTTTCTAGCTTCGACAAGTCTTGTATCTTGTGGACCAAGAAATACTGTCCATACAATTACAAGCGTAGCAGAACATGCTACAGTCGGCGGATTACCAAGTCAAGCAAGTAGCGGAGAAACAATTACATTTACAATATCATTCGATGCTGGTTATGTAATTGGTGAAGGTGGAATTCAAATAACACGTGATGATGGTAGTGTTGTTATCTTAATTAATAATGGTGATGGAACTTATACATTCACAATGCCTGATGCAAATATCACAATTACTGTTGATACTGCTGAAGTAGTTACACCATATGATTTTATGCAAAATATGGTTGGTGATGAAGAATATAGAGTTACTATTACTGGTACTGAAAAGGGCTTATTTGATAATAGTTCAATAAGCGTTAATAGAGTAGTTGATGTTGGACCAAATTCGTTAGTAATTAACAACATCGGTTTCGGACAAGTTAATGGTTACATTAATAAAGACGGAAAAGCTGCTTATTTTAATGGTGGTTACAACAATCAAACTCAAGAAATTGAAATTGTTCCAGGCTATTTAATGGAAAATGGTGTTAATGAAGAGGGATATAGTGACTTCCATAAAGCTTTATTATTACCAGGAGATGAAGGAGATTTATATAATTCTGGATTACTTCCTACTCAAACCTCCGCAACATATAGTTTTATTTTAAGTAATCAAAATTATAGTGATGATTTCTATGATACAATGGTTTGGGCTTTCCTTTGCGGCTTAACTGGATCTTTACCAAATTATATAAGTGAAGCAAGTTATCGTGCAGTAAGTGAAACAAAATTGATTGTTAATTTAACTTATTCGTTTACTTATGGTACTAATAATTTAAACTGTGAATATACAATTGAAGTTGATTTAGATCCTGAAGAAACTTTAAATAGTCAAATTGAAGAAATTTTAAGTAAAGATACATTTGAAAGAAAAACAATTGCTGAAGGTAGTGAAGGCTTCTTAACTGATGTTGTTGAAACTGCTAATCACCCATATGCATTAGCTAATCAAACCTTAATTCAAAGTGATGAACAAGGTAATCAAGTAGGTAGTGTCACTGGTAATATTTACTTTAATCCTACTGAAGGTCAAGAATATGTAATGTTTGATGCTGAAAATGAAGAAACAGCAACTGGTGAGTTACCTTTACTTTATGGCTTATATTTTGATAATGGTAAATTAGTTTTATTAAATCAATCAGCAAGTGGAACTACAACGGCTTACTATGTCTTTGGCGAATATAAGCTTGAAGATGGTTCAACTATGTCAGGTGAAGAAATCTATAAAACGCTTTATGGCTTTGAATCTGACTGGGAATTATTATCCTATATGGCTACTGTCTTTAGTTTATCAGTTAGTTTAGATGAATTTGGAGTAAAGGCATACGCTAATTATTTTGAATATGTCGATGATTATTTAAGTGGTACCCCTAACGATAACGACCATAATTATTGGATGCAAGATTTTTATGGAACAATCGGTTATACAAGAAGTTATGATCCACTTGAATTTAGCATTATGTATAAAGCTAAATATCAATATCTTGGTTATGGATTTAGAGTTACATTAGATGCTGAAAAGCAACCTGAAACTATTGAAGTTCAAGTAATAGTTCTTGATTTACAAGAAGGCGTTTCGGGATCAATTGATTACTCTGAAATTTATACATACTCTAATTTTGGAGAAACATCTACTGACTTTGATTCTTATCTTTTAGGTAATCCAGTTACACCTGAATATCCTGAACAAGCATAAAAAATACAAAAAATAAAAATAAGTTAGGTCACTGCGGTGACCTAACTCTAACTTATAAGGAGGAATTATGCGTAAAAAGTTAAGAAATTTATTATTTGTTTTACCTTTTGCAGCTTTAGCATCAACTTCTTTAAGCTTTAATACATCAGAAAATCTTTATGAAGAAAGAGATAAAGAACTCATTGTATTTTTAGAAAAAGAAGCTAATCCACTTAATTTCTTTTATGAATTAAATGGTGTAACCACTAATTATAAAGTTGTTGAGACTTATACTAGTGATTTATATGGACATGGTTATTTACTTGAAGTAAATAATGAATATCTTGATGAAATTGATAGTTTAAATACTGTTATTGTAACAAGTGAAAATAAAACATACGAAGTTGATGAACAACTTGATAATTATAATTCATATACAGTTTATACTGATCCATTAACTAATAATTCTATAAGCGACATGAATGTTCCTAGTAGTAGCGATTCTAAACTTGGTGAAGGAACAGTTATTGCAGTTCTAGATAGTTCTTTTTCACCAGCTCATGAATCATTCCAACCTTTAACTGGCTCTGCTGCTGAAAATGCAAAATTATCAGAAGAAGATGTTAATGCATTTATCGCTGAAAAAGGTTTAGATTATGGAAGTTATTATAATAACAAAATTCCATATTATGGAGATTATGCTAATAATGATAAAGACACCGAGTCTTTAACAAGTACTCATGGAATGCACGTTTCTTCTGTTGCTGCAGCTAACGGAGAATTTAAAGGCGTTGCACCTAATGCTCAACTTGTTTTTATGAAAATATTTAGCGATAGTGGCAATACCCAAATGTTTAGTGAATCTGCTGTTATTCGCGCTTTAACTGATTGCTATGAATTAGGTGTTGATGCTATCAATATGTCATTTGGTAGTGATTTAAGTGAATTTTTACCAAGTGGTATTGATTATTTACTTACTTTACTCACTGAAGCTGGAATTACTTCAAATATTGCAGCTGGTAATAGTGGTAAAGGTAATTTCTTAAGTAGTGGAGTTTATCAATATCACACAACCGATATGATTGAAACAGGTTATTTAGGAAATTATGCAGCTAGTGAAGCTGGAACAACTGTTGCTGCTAGTAACTTAATTAGTGATAATTCTGTTGAAAGTAGTGTTGCTGTTTTAGATGTAACTGGAGCAGATTTAACAAATAGTGAAAATGTTTTAGATTATGGTTCAACTTTATCTGGTACCGACCAATTAATCGACTATGTTTATGAAAATAATGATGGAAATAATAGTGAATACGATGTTGAACAACCTTTCTCTAACTTTGTAGATGATCCTGAAGCTATCGCTATAAGTGAACAATATGGTGGAACTCATACTGACACCTATATTGATTTACCTTATATTGTTATTCCTGGTTTAGGTGCTGAAGAAGGTGAAACACCAAGCGAAGGAAGTGCAATTTTAAATAATGACTATGCCGAATTAGATAAACTTACACCTAATCCAGTAAAAGGTAAAATCGCTGTTGTTCGTAGAGGTGAATTTAACTTTGCTAAAAAAGTTATGAATGCAGTCGAAAGAGGCGCAATTGGAGTCATTATTTATAACTATGAAGGTAGCGGCGATGCTGGAAGAATGGATCTTAATGATTTGCCTGCATCAATGCAAGTACCAATTTATTATGTTAGTCAAGATGATGGTGCTATGTTAACTGAAAAAGCAAAGGGTGATTATGACACTGGTATGTTAAGAATTAGTCAAAGACAAATTGCTAATTTCTCAACAGATGGCGCTACAGCTGACTTAAGAATGAAAGTTGAAATTACTGCACCTGGAGAAAATATTGCTGGTGCTATTAATGTTCAAGAAGGACGTTATAACGATACCGATCATGGTTTAGGTTATACTGAAATCCCTGTTAATCAAAGAGAAATCACTCATGATTCATATATGTATATGAGTGGAACAAGTATGGCTGCTCCTAACTATAGTGGAGCATATGCAGTTGCTTTAAGCGATTTAAAGACATCTTTAAATGCTACAACTAGTGAAGATGAATTAGCTTTAAAGAAAAATATGAAAACTCGTATTATGTCTACTGCTGATGTCTTATTTGATGCTAATGGAGCACCAGTTTCTACTAGAAGACAAGGTGCTGGTCAAGTTGATGTTAGTAATGCAATTAATTCACCTATTTATTTAAGTGCAGCTACTCCAAAAAAAGTTACTAATGAAAGTACAAGTGGCAATTCAGTTACTGCAACTTACTATGATGGAAAAATTGAATTAGGCACAACTACTCAAAATGGATTAATTGATTTTGATTATTTAATTCATAATGAAAAAGGTTTAAGTGGAATTACTTTAAATGCTTCTTTATATGTTACTGTACCTGAATTATTAGTTACTGATACAGCTGGTGATAGTTTCCAAGACTTTGAAGGAACTAAATTTCAATCAATTTATCAAAGTGTTGTTGATAAAGTTACACTTGAACCTATTACTTTAACTGGTGAAGAAACTCAAAAAACTAGTGTAAATTATCAAATTCCTCAAGAAACTATTGATGAAATTATGACTAATTATGAAGATGGTATCTATCTTGAAGGATTTGTTGTTCTTGAAAGTGCAACAGGTGAAACAACTGAAGATATTCATGTTAATTTACCATATTTAGGATTCTTAGGTGATTATAGTAAAGGTTCAGCAATTGAAGAATTTAATTTTGAAAAAGAAGAAGGAAAGATTTATCCAAGTGCTTTATTAAATAATGCCCTTGAAGTTACTGGTGTCAATTTACCTAATGGTAATTTTGAATCATTAATTAATGTTGGTAGTAATATTACAAATGCAACAATTAGTTCTTTCTTAAATAATACTGCTGATCCAAATGAAGTTCTTTTACCAATTCATGGTGAAGAAATTGATGGAACATACCATATTTATGCTGGTGCTACTGATATTGCTGATGAACTTTATATTCAAACATTCGTTAAACGTAGTGTTTTAAGTAATTCATATACAATTACTGCTGAAGGTTCATCAACTCCTTTAATTACCGGTAGTTTATCTGACTCAATTTCCTTTGGTGGAACAGCATTAGCAAGAACACTTGCTACTAGCGATTTATTTACTACTGGTGAAGTTGCTCATAGAGGTTACACTAAAGTTGATTTAAGTAGTTTAAGTGATGGAACCTATAACTTTGATTTCACTTTTAAATTAGGCGCTAGGTTTACTCAAACTAAACATTATGTATTACATATAGAAAAAGATAATACATTACCAACTGTTGATAGTTATTCATATAACTATGATGCTAATACAATTGATATTAGTTTTACCTCATCAATTTATACATTAACTGCTAATGGTATTAGTGCAACCAGAGTTGGTGATACACTTGATACATTTACAATTCAAATGCCTGATGATCTTGAATATAACGATTCAGTTACATTCAATGTCGAAAGTAATAACTATTATACATTATTAGGCGTTACTAGTTTAGATGATGACCGTGTTGCAACATTATGGAATGGTAATGTTGGCAATGGTTATTCAATAGAATTAGATATTTCTGAATTTAATGGATTTGATAGTGGTATTGCTAATCTATATACAGTTTACTTATATAATGCTAGTGGTAATGCTGTTGATGAAGTAGGGAGTGGATTAAATATTACTATTAAATTAGATGAAGCTTACGCAAATAGTGATATTGAAGTTTATTCATATAGCACAACTGGTTTAAAACGAATTACTAACTTTACAAAAGATGGTCAATTCCTCTCATTATTAAGTGATTCTGATCAATTTATTGTAAGAACTACTAGTGCTGGAGGAGATAATGGTCCAGTTGATTCTACAACTTGGATTATTGTTGGTTCAGTTATTGGTGGTGTAGTCGTTTTAGGTGGAGTTGGTGTTGGTCTTTATTTCTTACTTAGAAAGAAGAAAAAGAACGTAGCTTAAAATTTATAATTAAAAGCCTAGAAGGAAGCTTCTAGGCTTTATATTAAATTATGAAAAAAATTAATATTTCTTATAGAGATTTCTTTAATTTATATAATCTTGTTCATTTTTTAGTATCGTTAGTGATAGCAATTTTATTTAATGTAATTTATTTATGGATTACTGATTTTACCATTTTAAATTTTATTGATTCAACATTTGTTAGTGGTCTTATAATGATTGGTATTGGTTTTTTATCTATTGCAAGTAATGATGGTTTATTTGATTCAATTATTGTTGGATTTGCTAATTTATTTGAAGTATTTAAAAAGAATGGCACTAAAAAATACGATGGTTTATATGAATATCGTGAAATTAAAAAAGAAAAACGAAGAGCAAAAAGATTTACCTTCTTATGTTATATCTTGAGTGGGTTAATAGCGATATTTGTATTTTTAGGATTATATTTTACGTATTTTTAAGATTTAATCGAATAAATTTTAATTATATTAAGGATAAATAAAGATACTTTTTCATAATTTTAGGAAATGTTATTTATAAAATAACATTTAACAGTGTACATGCTAGTTTAGATGTAATATTTTATTAACTTATAAGGAGGATCTTATGGAAAAAAAGAAAAGAACAATTAGTCTTATTGCAACAAGTGTTATTCTTTTAGGTTTAGGCGTTACCTCTTGTGGACCTGATGATACAGGTGGTAATGGTGAGTATAATCCTGTTAATGATACATTCGAAAAAGAATTAACTTTAGATAGCGAAAATGTATCAATTAATAGAGAAACCACTTACTTTGCTGGCTATTTAGTTAGAGGAAGTGGTAAATCTAAAGAATATGCTAATGCTAAAAGCGAAGCATTACTTAAAGCTGGTGAACAAGTTCAATTATATTTTTATGGTGTTCCTAGAACCTATGAAAAGAAAGGTGTAAAAATCACTACCTTAACTGGAAGTGATGTTACTGATAGTTGGACTATTACTGATGGTGGCTTAATTACTGTTCCTAATGTTACTCAAGCTACTGACTATATAATTTATTACTACGCTCAAAGTGATGAAAATACAATTAGAGATGCAGTTAATGTTAAAGTAGTTCCTGCTAGTGAATTTGCTACTGGAGAAGTTAATTATTCTTCATTAGGTGGTGAAGAAAGAACAAAGATGGCTGCTGCTCTTGAAACTTATTTATTAAATAATGGTATGTCACCTATTGCCTATATGGATGATAGTAGTTATACATTATATAGTGAAAGATTATCTACCCCATTCCTTGATAATGAAAATTATGTTCCAGGTTATGGTTATGGTATTATGGATTATGGTGTTATGATTGCTGATAATCCTACTGAAACTAATGAAGCTTATAAACGCTATTATCATACTTTATTAAGTGCTTCAAGTTATACAAGTGAATTTAACTATTTAGATAGTAATAATGCCGATATTTCTACTTTATATTCTTATATGTCAAGTAGTTATTATGGGCAACTTGTAAATAAAGCCGAAAACGGTTGGGAATATGTTCCAGTGTTAGCTCGTAGTTTACCTGTTGAAGCTGATGATGGCGATGGAGATACAAAAAATGGTGTTAGTTCTAAATGGACTGTTCAACTTCGTGTTGGCGGAGAAAAAGCTAATGAAGCTACAGGTGTTACACCAGGCTTAAATTATAGAACTGGATCAACTAATTCAATTACTCAAAAATATGATAATCATCCAATTACATTAGATGATTATATTACCCCTATTAAATTATTAGCTACTGGTAAAATTAACTGGTACCGTGGTAATGAACAAGCTGGTGAATCTACCGCTAATAGACAAATTAAAGGTTTTGCAGAATATTTTAATAATACGAGAAATCTTACTGAAGTTCAAACTAATGAAGAATTTATCAAAGCATTAGGTGGTGGTATTACTGTCGATAGAGCTAATAATAGTATCACATTTGAATTTAATGCCCCAGTTACTAGAGACTATGCTGAATATCAATTAAATTCAACTTGGGCTAATCCAATTGATGAAGATTTCGTTAGAGAAATTGGAGGAGGCAATGTTATTAATGGTGCTAAGATTTATGGAACTAATGGTTCTGTAAATGGAACAACTTTAACTCCAATTGATACAATTTTAAGTGTTGGCCCATATTATTTATCATCAATACCTTCAAGTTCTTCAGGTGAATTAGGTAGCATCGTTTATTCTAAAAATGACAATTGGCCATCTGCCTTATCAACTCATTATGGACATGAATTATATAGAATGAAAGGATTCATTCTTAGACTTGATAGTTCTATTTTAACAAATCAAAATGCGCAAATTCTTGCCTTCGAAAACAATCAAGTCGATGTTAGTAATATTCCTGAAGAATATTGGTCAAAATATGAAAATGGTGAAAATAGTCAATTAAGACATAAAAGTGAGGGTGAAAGTAATAGTCAATTCCATATTAATACTTGGGATAACTTATTCTGGAGTGAACGCTTCCCTGAAGCTGATGGTAAATGGTCAGTTAAATCTGCTTTAAGCAATAATAATTTCTATAAAGGCTTATATGTTGGTATTGATCGTAATAGTGTTAGTAGTAGATATCACTATGCTCCTGATATTGATTTATTTGCTCCAATTGATAGAGTTTCTCCTAGAAGTGAAACTAACTACAACAATACAACAGATCATGCTACTGCAATTTCTTCCACTTTTGGATCTAGATTAAGTGAAAATACTGACGTCTTAAATAACTGGATGAGTAATGCTGCTGATTATTTTGACTTAGCAATTCAAGAAGAACTTGCTGCTGGTCATTATTCATTAGGCACTGCTACTAGACCTACAACAATTACATTCGAAATGATTACAACTAATTCTACATATGAAAGAGATTTAGTTGCTGCAATTACTGAAGACTGGGAACAAGCATTTGCTTTAGCCGTTTCAAGTCACCGTGAAGCTGATGGAAGTAATCCATGGATGAGTGGAGATACTCCATTAATTAAATTAGATGTAACAACACATGAAATTGCTGCTAACTCAGCTACTCAACAAGATGATATGCTTACAAATGGTGTTCAAGCTGGTATCTATGATGGTCAAACCTCATATGTTATTAGTGGTAATAACTATGATGTTTTAAATAAATTAAACATCTATATGAGTGATAATAGTAGTGGATTTACCATTAACTTTGGTGCTGATACTACTATACCAAGTGCTGATATTTATTATAACGGTAAATATTGGTCATTTGATGCTTTATGGCTTGCCGCTAATGGTGATGGTATAACTTTATCTGAAACCGGAAAAATTATTGATTAAATTTAAAATTTATTTAATAATCAATTTAATTTATAATAAAAGTGAAATAGCCTAGAAAATAGGCTATTTCTTACGACTAGGAGAAGAAGTATGACAAAATACGTTATTAAAAGAATTCTTTTAGCGCTTTGTACGTGCTTTATCGTTTTATCGATAGCGTATTTACTATTATGTTGCTTAAGAATTGAACCTAGAATGGATCCTGAACCTGGTGCACGATATGCCTATTATATGGATTACGTTTCTAATGGTTTTTTAGTTTATAGTTTAAATGAAGCTCGACCAGATTTAGGAACTCCACTTGATGTAGTTACTTTGACGGCGACAAATGAAACTTATTATTTCTATCAAGCACCTGTATTTCATAGATATGTAACTTTACTTACTGGTGTTTTTACAAGATGGGACTGGGGAGATTCAATTTATATTGAAAATGGAATTCCTGCGATGCAAGTTCTAACTAGTAGATTAGGAACTACCGTTTCAATTAATATTATTAGTGTTTTCTTTAGTGTTCCATTAGGAATTGGTCTTGGTGTTATTTGTGCTTTAAAGAAAGACAGTATTTTTGATAATATTGTTCAAGTTTTAATAATGGTTATTATTGCCATACCTTCTTTCGTTTTAGTTAGTTATTGTGTTTTACTTGCCTATAATACTTCTTGGCTACCTCCTTATTTCCAAGGCGGAAGTACTGATCCAGCTAGACGTATAGCAAGTTATTTAGTTCCTGTTTTTGTTTTAGCAATTGGTTCTTTATGTGGCTATGCTAGATTTGTTAGAGCTGAACTTTGTGAAGTTCTTCAAAGCGATTATTTACTTTTAGCTAGAACAAAAGGTTTAACAAGAAGACAAGCTATTATGAGACATGCATTTAGAAATGCAATGGTTCCTGTTTTGCCTTCAGTTGTTAGTGAATTTATTGCTATTTTAGGTGGTTCAATGATTTTAGAAAATCTTTACCAAATTAATGGTGTTGGAAGACTTTATATGGAAGCTTTTAATGCAAAAGATTACAGTGTTTTAATGGCTGATATGGCTTTTTATACTGCGATTGGCTTATTAGCTAGTATTATAGTCGACTTGTCGTATGGATTTATTGATCCACGTATTAGAATGGGGGCTAAGAAATAGTATGAGTGTAGAAAAAACTATTATCGATGGATCTGGTAGACAAGTAGAACTTCATGAAAGTGATTTTAAATTAGTTCAACATGATAAAAAGATTTACGATGTTAAATTTAAAAATAAACCTACTACATTTTTTAAAGATGCATTACGTCGATTTGTTAAATCAAAGCCTGCTTTAGTTGGTTTTATTGTTGTTGGTATTTTATTTTTAACCAGCCTTGTTGTTCCAATGTGCACACCTGATGTTGGTGTTTATAATGTTAATCCTGATGGTGGTGGAGATAGAACAATTGAAAGAGGTTTGGTTCCAAAATTATTCGATGCAGGAACAGGTTTTTGGGATGGAACTATAAAAAGAACTGGAATTTTATACGATAAAGAAACTGAAGCTCCAGTTGGTTATAAAGAAAATACCTATTATAATTTAGTTACTTACGATAGAGTTGTTAATAATTTTTCAAGTCCATATGCTAATGGTGGAAGTGTTAATTTTTATAACTTATCAACTTCAAATCCAGGATACTTTTATAGTGAATTAATTAATTTTGATTTTTCTAATGAATATACAATTACCTATAATTTATCAAGCGAACAATATAGTAATTATGTTAAATCTGGTTATAAATTATATTTACATCAAGAAAGTAATCTTGATTTAGAACATAGTTTTACTTTACATAGCTTTGAACCAGCTAATGAGGGAAATTATGAAAGCTTATTTGGAACTTGGACAGGCGTTGATGATTTAAATAATGAAATAACTATTGTAATTAATGAGCCAAATGAAGAAACTCTTGAAGGTAGTGGTACTTTTGGGGAATATGAATTTACTTATACTTATGATAGTGAAAATCCAAATACAATTAATTGTGCAATCGACGCTTATAGCAGTTTAAGTTTTACTTATACTTATGATAGTGAAAATATCACTACATCATTAAGTGTTTCTTATACTGAATTTGATCTTGGAACAAATTACTATTTGGTTGGTGATAAAGATACATATGAAACCACTTTAACTAATACAATTAATGTTAATGAAGTTCTTAGTGAATATAATTTAAAAACCTTAGAAGCTGATCTTCGTTTTGAATTACCTGCAAGCGAGAGTCGAAATACTCCTAACTATATTTTAATTTCTGATTTTAATATTACTTCTAATAATGATGAAATTAATCCAACATTAAGCGCTATTTCCTTTAAAGATGGTAATGAAGCCTTAATTAGAACAGGTGATGTTAGTGGTGTTTGGTCAACAAATAGTACAGCAAATAAAACAGGTTATGGAGTTAATGCTACATATTGTGATTTTACTTGGGATCAATATGAGGATGCTTATGGCTTAACAACTGTTACATTTGGTCCTCGTCAACTTACTGAATATATTAGTAATGGTTCATTAGTTATTCATTTTGATACAACCGGAACAAATGAAACAAGTGACCCAGAAGTATTAAGTGCCCGTTTTGAGGTTGTTGATCCAGAACGATGTCCTATTATTAGTGTTACATCACAAGTAGGTAATGCAGTTCTTGATGATTTAAATCCTGCAAATGGTTATACTGGCTATCAAATTTATGCAGAAGCTTATCAATATCGACTTTTAGGATATGATGAAATGCCTCGCTTTATATTTGGTACAAATGATTCAAGTAAAGATTACTTTAAATTAATCTTTACTGGTTTAAGATTCTCCTTATTATTCGCTTTAGGTGTTAGTATTGTTAATATCATTATTGGTTTAGTTTGGGGTTCAATTTCTGGATATTATGGTGGTTGGGTAGATATTGGAATGGAAAGAATTTGTGATATTCTTGGTGGACTTCCAACAACGGTCTTAATCACATTAGTTATTATGTATGGAAACCAGTTTAATTGGGGTAATAGTAGTGATGTTATTGCTTTAATGATTTCGATTTTCTTAACTGGTTGGATGGGTGTTGCTAGACAAACTAGAACACAGTTCTATCGATTTAAAGGTCGAGAATATGTTTTAGCAAGTAGAACCTTAGGTGCTAAAGACCGTCGACTTATTTTTAAACACATTTTACCTAATAGTGCTGGAACAATTATTACTGGCAGTGTTTTAATTATTCCTAGCGTTATGTATACTGAAGCTAGTATTGCTTATTTAGGTTTAGGCTTACAAAATCAAGTTATGTTTGGTGTTATTTTAAGTGAAGCTAATAGTTATTATACAGGTGATAAAACTTTCTTATTAATAATTCCAACAATCATTATGATTTTGCTTCTTGTTTCCTTTAACTTATTTGGAAATGGACTTAGAGATGCCTTTAACCCTTCACTTAAAGGAGGAGAGAAATAATGGAAAATAACGAAAAAGTATTAGAAGTTAAAGATCTTGTTATTTCTTTTAAAACTGACCGTGGAATAGTTCATGCTGTTCGTGGTGTTAGCTTTGATTTATATAAAGGTGAAACTTTATGTATAGTTGGAGAAAGTGGTAGTGGTAAAAGTGTCACTAATAAAGCAATAATGGGAATTAGTGCAAATAATGCAATTATTGAAAATGGATCAATTATTTTTGAAGGTGAAGATTTAACTAGAGTTAGTGAAGAAGAATTTCATCGTATTAGAGGACATAAAATCGGAATGATTTTCCAAGATCCTTTAAGTGCACTTAATCCTGTTATGAAGGTTGGCAAGCAAATTATCGAAGCAATGATGATTAATAAAGACATCATTAAAAGAAAATATAATGATCTTATTTCAAAAGAATTAACATCATATCGTAATAATCAAGCGAATACTTCATATAATATTGCTAGATTAACAAATGAAATTGAAAATAATAAAACTTGGATTAATAAACTTATTAATTTTGCTAAAGAAGAAGCAAAATTATTAAAACAAATTAATTTAATTGAAAATAAGTCTCAAAAAACTGAAAAATTAGAGATTAAATTAAGTGAATTAAAAGATAAACTTAATACTTTAAATAAAAGTAGAGAAGAGATGATACTTGATATTAAAGATTATTCCTATTCTTTAAGAAAATCTAAAGAAAGTAATGTTACTAAATATCAAAATCGTATTAATAAATATCAAGCAAATAAAGAATTTAAATCACCTCTTGAAAAAGAAATTAACGATAATAATATCATTAAAAATCAATTACATTTAACTGTTTTAAAAGAAGACTCATTTTATGAATTTGATGATAATGATTTAATTTCTTCATTATCAAAACATAATGAAGAAATTAAAAAGTATATTGAATCATATAAAAATGAGTATAAATTATGCAAAAAGCCTTTAAAACTCAACTTAAATATTGCAAAAAAGAAGGCTAAAGAAGAAGTAAATGCTTATAAAAATGAAATAAAATTAGAACATGAAAATAAGCTAAATACTTTAAACGAATCTTTAAAAGCTAAATATAATGAATTAAATGAATATGAAAAGTCACTTAGTGAAGAAAAAATAAAAGCTATTCGCGATGCTATTTTATTTAACCATTATTTAGATAAGAAAAAAGAAAAGGAATCAAAGATTCAAAAAGAAATAAATATTTCAAAAACTGTTAAAGACGAAGAAACTTATAAAGAAATTCCTGATGCTAAATATGCTTTATTAGATAAAGAAATTAAAGAAATTAAAAAAAGTATTTTAGAAGAAAAACAACGTTATGTTAATCTTACTAAAATTACTAAAGCTGAAGCTAAAAGAATGGCTTTAGAAGTAATGAGAGAAGTTGGTATTCCTCTTCCTGAAAGAAGATTTTATCAATATCCATTTGAATTTAGCGGTGGTATGAGACAAAGAATTGTTATTGCAATTGCTTTAACTGCTAATCCAGATATTTTAATTTGTGATGAGCCTACAACTGCTCTTGATGTTACAATTCAAGCTCAAATTCTTGAACTTATTAATCGTTTAAAGAAAGAAAGACATTTAAGCTGTATCTTTATTACTCATGATTTAGGTGTTGTTGCAAATATGGCTGATAGAGTGGCTGTTATGTATGCAGGAAAAATAGTTGAATATGGTAAAGCTACTGAAGTATTCTTTGATCCTCGTCATCCTTACACATGGGCTTTATTATCATCAATTCCTGATATTGATAGTAAAGAAAAACTTGAAGCAATTCCAGGAACCCCACCTGATATGATTTATCCACCAAAAGGTGATGCTTTTGCTCTTAGAAGTAAATATGCAATGGCAATTGACTTTAAATATGAGCCACCTTTCTTTAAAGTAAGTGAATCACATTATGCAGCTACTTGGTTACTTTATCCAGGAGCTCCAAAAGTTGAAATGCCTCAAATTGTTAAAACTCGTATTAAAAATGCTTTAATTGAGCAACAAAATAAAATTAAAGAATCTAATGAGGAGGAAATCTAAATGGCTAAAAGAAAAATTAATGAAGAAAAAATTGAATCCTCAAAAATCGACTTAATAAAAGAAGATGTTTCTATTTATCAAGATGCTCAAGAAACTAATTTAAATATCGATTTAGATAATCATGATAGTGAAATTAGTGAGCATACAACTAATAATCCTAATGATTTAATTGATTCAAGTAAGAATATTGATGAGCAAATTTCTAAAATCACCTCTAAATGTACATATCGTCAAGATTTAGTTGATAATAATGTCGTTTTAAGTGTTGATCACTTAAAACAATATTTCTTTTTTGGACATGGGCCAAGTAGATATAAATTAAAAGCAGTTCATGATATTTCTTTCCAAATAAAAGAAAAAGAATGTTTTGGTATTGTTGGTGAATCTGGATGTGGAAAAACTACGACTGGAAGAAGTATAATTCGTTTATATAATATAACAAGTGGTTCTATTTACTATAAAGGCTATCGAATTGGAGCTGGAAGTAGATGGAACGAAAAAGAAATTAAATATACTCGTATTAGAGAAAGAAATAAGTTAAAAGTACTTAAGAAAATTTTTAATGGTGGTGAATTAACCAGTGAATATCAAGATGTCTTAACTGAAAAAGATGTTAAAAATTCTAACTTTGATAAAGAAAAGATTTTAGAGAATGTTTCAAAAATTGTTGAAATGAATTCTAAAATTAATGAAGTAATGAATAAATATGCTTTTAAATTAGAAGAAGCTAAGAAAAACAAAAAGATAGGTGAATATTTTACTTTAATTAAGCAATATAAAAATGAAATTGCTCCTTTTAAAGATGAAGGTTTACCTTATTATCTTGAAGCTAGAAAGATTATTAAGGAATATTCATCAAATATTATCAAAGTTCAAAAAGCCAAGATTAAACAAATTAAGTATGATAATACTCATGCTGAAGATTTAACTATTAATGGTGATAAGATTGAAGCTTTAAAAAATAAATCAAAAGCTCTTAAAGATGCTTTTGATTTAAATATTAAAAAAGCTAAAAATGATGAAGAAATAAATTCTCTTAAAGAGCAATATGAAAAAGAAGAAAATCTAATTAAAGAAGAAATTAAAGAACTTAAAACTCATAATCATAAGATTATGCGTGAAATTCAAATGATTTTCCAAGATCCTATTGATTCACTTGATCCTCGTATGACAGTCGAATCTATTATTAGTGAAGGCTTACAAATTCAAGGAATGAAGAATAAAGAAGAAAATCATAAAAAAGTTGTTGAAGCCCTTGAAAAAGTTGGTTTAATTGAAGATTATGCTAGCCGTTATCCTCATGAATTTAGTGGTGGACAACGTCAAAGAATCGGTATTGCTAGAGCTTTAATTATGAATCCTAAACTTCTTATTTGTGATGAACCAATTTCTGCTTTAGATGTTTCAATTCGTGCACAAATTATTAACTTATTAAATGAGTTAAAAGAAGAAATGGGTTTAACAATTATCTTTATCGCTCATGATCTTAGTGTTGTTAAATATTTCTGTGACCGTATTGCTGTTATGTATTTTGGAGAAATTGTTGAACTAGCAACAAGTGATGAATTATTTAAACACCCATTACACCCATATACCAAGAGTTTACTTAGTGCAATTCCTAAACCTAATCCTTTAACAGAGAAAAATCGTAAAAGAATAGTTTATAATCCTCAAAAAGAACATGATTATAGTAAAGAAAAACCAAGTTTAGTAGAAATTGTACCTGGACACTTTATACTTGCCAATTCAGAAGAAATTAAGAAATATAAAGAAGAAATTAAAAAAATTGATAGTAAGGTTAAATAATAATTAATTTCTAATTTAAAAGTAGGTATGACCTACTTTTTTATTTAAAACTTTATGTGAAAATTTTATTTAAATAAAATATGTATTTAATTTTTTAATTTAGAATGCGATTTTAATTTAAAATTAAAAATAGTAAGAAATTTTCTTAATTCTCAATAAATTTAAGGTATTTAAAAACGTCACTTAAAAGTTTATAATATTTAACGTATTAAAGGAGAAATTAAGAAAATGTCAGACGTTAAGAAAACAATGCTTAGTGTTGATGGTAATACAGCTGCAGCCTTAGGTAGTTATAATTTTACTGAAGTTGCAACAATTTATCCTATTACCCCATCAAGCCCAATGGCTGAACACGTTGATGTTTACGCTAGTCAAGGAAAGAAAAATTTCTTTGGTAATATTGTAAAAGTATGTGAAATGCAAAGTGAAGCTGGCGCTAGTGGTGCTCTTCACGGTGCTCTTCAAGGTGGATCATTAGCTACAACCTATACCGCAAGTCAAGGTTTATTATTAATGATTCCAAATATTTATAAATGGTGCGGTGAACTTCTTCCAGCAGTTTTACATGTTAGTGCTAGAAGTTTAGCAACTAGAAGCTTATCAATCTTTGGTGATCACCAAGATATCTATGCAATTAGACAAACTGGTATTACTATGCTTTGTAGCCATAGTGTTCAAGAAGTTGCTGATTTAGCTCCACTTGCTCACTTAATCGCTATTGATTCAAGTTATCCAGTATGCCATTTCTTTGATGGATTTAGAACAAGTCATGAAATTCAAAATGTTGAATTTATTGATGATAATGAATGGAAGAAACTTCTTCCAATGGAAAAGGTAGAAGAATTTAGAGCTAGAGCTTTAAATCCACACACTCACCCAGTTACTAGAGGTGGTGCAGAAAATGATGATATTTACTTCCAAGGTAGAGAAGCTCAAAATGAACATATAAATAAAATTATTGATATTGCTTCTAAATATTTTGAAAAAGTTAGTGCTTTAACTGGAAGACATTATGCTCCATTTACCTATGAAGGAGCAAAAGATGCTACTAAAGTTATTATCGCTATGGGTAGTGTCACTGAAACTGCTTTAGAAGTAGTTAATGATTTAACTAAAAAAGGTGAAAAAGTTGGTTTAATTAAAGTTCATCTTTATAGACCATTTAGTGCAAAACATTTATTAAGTGTTTTACCAAAAACTTGTAAAGAAATTGCTGTTTTAGATAGAACTAAAGAAGCTGGTGCTATTGGTGAACCTTTATATGAAGATGTCGTTAGTGCTTTAAAACTTGTTGGTAAAGAAGGAATTAAAGTTATTGGTGGACGTTACGGTTTATCAAGTAAAGACACTCAACCAAAACACATTAAATCAGTTTATGATTTCATGTTAAGTGGTAAAGAATTCCATAGTTTTACCGTTGGTATTAATGATGATGTCACTCACTTATCAATCCCAGTAGATGAAACTTATGAAATTGCTCATAGTTACACAAGCTGTTTATTCTATGGTTTAGGAAGTGATGGTACAGTTGGTGCTAATAAGAGCAGTGTTAAGATTATTGGTGATGCAACTCATCAATATGCTCAAGCTTATTTTGCTTATGACTCAAGAAAATCTGGTGGTGTTACAAGAAGCCATCTTAGATTTGGTAAAGAACCAATCCATTCAACATATTATGTTGAACATGCTGACTTTATTTCATGTTCACTTGATACCTATGTCTTTAGATTTGATATGTTAAAGAATTTAAAGAATGGTGGCACATTCTTACTTAACACTGATATGGATGATGAAAAATTAATTGCTTCTCTTCCAAACCGTGTTAAATATCAATTAGCAACAAAGAAAGCTAAATTCTATGTTATTGATGCTAATAAGATTGCTCTTGAAGTTGGTATGGGAAGACACACCAATACAATTCTTCAAAGTGCATTCTTCTATTTAAATCCACAAATTATGCCTTATGATGAAGCGAATAAATGGATGAAGAAATTAGCAGAAAAAACTTATAGTAGAAAAGGACAAGAAATTGTTGAACTTAACTATAAAGCAATTGATAAAGGTACTGAAGGACTTAGAGAAGTTAAAGTTGATCTAAGTTGGATTAATCTTCCATTTAATAGAGAAAGAGCTTCAATTGGCGAAGCATATTTTGATACATATGTAGATCACGTTAATACTCTTGATGGTAATGATATTCCTGTAAGTAAATTTACTGAATTTGAACTTTTAGATGGTACAATGGAAGAAAATATTACTTATAAAGAAAAACGTAGCATTGCTGATAGAGTCCCTGAATGGAACAAAGACTATTGTATTCAATGTAATCAATGCGCCTTTGTCTGTCCACATGCTACTATTAGACCATTCTTATTAACTGATGAAGAAGTAAAAAATGGACCAGAAGGCTTAGCTGAAGTTACTAAACCAGCAATTGGTAGTCCAAAAGTAACTGGTATGAAGTTCATTATTCAAGTTTCACCAATGAACTGTGTTGGTTGTGGACTTTGTGTTAATGAATGTATGGCTAATAAGACTGCAAAAAGACTTGGTAATGATCACTTTGCTTTAAAGATGGTCGAAGCTAAATCACAATTTGATAAAGAAAAATACGCTGAATACTTATATAAACATACAGAATATAAGAGCGATATCTTCCCAACTACAACTGTTAAAGGTGTCGGATTCTTAATGCCTTATATGGAAATTAGTGGGGCTTGTGCTGGATGTGGAGAAACTCCATATTATAGATTACTTTCACAATTATTCGGTAAAGATATGTTAGTTGCTAATGCAACTGGATGTAGTTCAATTTATAGTGGAAGTACACCTCTTACCCCATTTGTTACCGATAAGAAAGGTAATGGTGTTGCTTGGGCAAATAGTTTATTCGAAGATAATGCTGAATATGGTTATGGTATGAGACTTGCCACTAACTATAAATTAATGCAAATTTGTAGAATTTTAGAGGCTGGATTAAATAGCGAGACTGTTGAAGGTACTTTAAAAGAAACTATTAAATCTTATTTAGCAAATATTAAGAATAAAGAAGAAGCTCGTAAGATTGTTCCAACACTTGTTAAAGAAGTTAAAGACAGTAAAGATAAAGCTATTAAAGAAGTCTTAGAATATGAAAGAGACTTAATCGATAAATCAGTTTGGATCATCGGTGGTGATGGTTGGGCTTATGATATTGGTTATGGTGGACTTGATCATGTTCTTGCTAGTGAAGATGATGTTAACATTATGTGTTTAGATACTGAAGTCTATTCAAATACAGGTGGTCAATCATCTAAATCAAGTCAAACTGGTAGTATTGCTCAATTTACTGCTAGTGGTAAAAAGACAAGAAAGAAGAATCTTGCTTTAATGGCAATGAGTTATGGAAATGTCTACGTTGCTCAAATTGCTTTAGGTGCTAACCCAATGAAAGCAATTCAAGCTATGAAAGAAGCTGAAAGTTATAATGGACCAAGTTTAATTATTTGTTACGCTCCATGTATTAACCAAGGTATTAAAGGTGGCTTAGTTAATTCTATTGAAACTGAAAAAGAAGCTGTCGAATGTGGATATTTCACAACATTTAGATATGATCCTCGTAAAGGTGAAAATGCTCTTGAACTTGATTGTAAAGAACCAGACTTCACTAAATTTAGAGAATTTATCTTAAAAGAAACTCGTTATTCTCAACTTCCAAAAGTTAATCCAGAACACTATGAAGAGTTATTCACTAAGAGTGAAGAAGCTGCTAAAGAAAGATGGATGAGAATTAAAAGATTTGGTGGTAAATAATTAGTTTAATTAAAACTATTAAAGGACTTAGCAAAATTGCTAAGTCCTTTCTTTTTTTAAATACATATCATTATTTATTAACATTTAAATATTTTAATAAAACAAAAGATATTAAAAATATTATAAACAAAAATCAAAACTTAAAAATAAAAGAAGAACTTAATTATGATGAATTTATATTTATTGATTCTTTATTATGAAAGAACGATATTAAATATACTTATGGTTATAAATTTATAATTATTCCTTTAGGTATAATTATATTAGGATTATTAATATTTAGTTTAATTTTAATTCTCTTTTTAGGATTAGGTCCATATTTTAATAAATCACCTTTACATTTTGGAAGAAGCTATTTTGCTAATCAAGATACTTTTAAGATTGAAAGAAACTATAATAATTATTTCTTTAATGAATCTACTTCTTTACTAGTTTCATCTAATAGTGAAACTAGTAAAGATTACAATCTAATCATTGATAATAATCTTGAAAGTAATGAAGAAGGTGATGAAATTCTATATTTAACATTTACTAATCTTAATGGTGAACTTATAAATAGTGAAAATGGATTAAGAGTAAATACACCATGTGAAGAAGATATTTATTATGGTGAAGCGATTTATAATGAAGTTACTTATCAATATTTTATAATTGTTAATAATGATGTTCAAAATATTACATTTATTTTTAATAATGATATAGAAACATTAACAACTAATTTTACATTAACTAGCTACTATAAATATTATTAATGAAATTTAACTTAAATATTTAAAAATAATTGAGTTTTAGAAGGTTTTTAGTAAAATAATTATATTTTTGATAGATAAAAATTTAATAAATAATTTATAATTACTTCTAAAATAAGAACATTTTACCTAAATTTTTAAGTAAAATGTTCTTAAATTGCAAGTAAATATAACTTGATAATTATGTAATTCATTCAATATTATCAATAGTTTCAGTGCGAATTATATTATTTTTACATCTCCATAAAGCCATTGGATGATTAATGATATTTTTAATTATTTCATTATCTTTAAATAATAATGATGGATCATAGTTATTTTGTCTAAATTCTTTGATAAATTTAATTTCATCATCATCTAACTTAATAAGAGCTTTTAGATAATTTATTACATTCTCTTTTGCTTCATCCAAGTTAAATTTATCTTTTTTATCAAGTAATGGCCTTAATTGTTTTTTGATCATCATATAATCGATATTTTTAACATTATGATAATCTAACGAATCAATATCCTGATTGCCACCAATCATATTATAAAAGACTAGACATTTGCGCAATAAAGTTTGATTATCAATTATATTTTTATTAATCATCATATTAACATCAAACAAATCTCTAGGCGTAGCTCTATCAAGAAGCGCATTTATTTTACTAGCATATAATTCGATAGTATCGATTGACAAAACTTCAAAAGGTTTATTATCAAAAGCGACTAATAATGGTTTGCTTTTTAAAGGCAAAATATGCGCCCTATCAAGAAAATTAATTTCGACCTTGATTTTATCTTTGTTTCCCCATGCATTAGTGTAAAAAAATTGAAATGATAATAATGCATATGACATCCTAGGCGAAACTGAAAGATTGTAACCATTATTTGACATATAGTCGGTGATTTTTTTGTAAGTTTCTTTCTTTAATATTGAGGTTTCTTCTTTGCTTAAGTTATTTGATAAATCTAAATCGATGTCGACTGAAAGTCTTTCTAATGGGACCGCAGTTAAATTAATTGCTGTACCTCCTTTTAAAGCGAATTTTCCTTTAAAAAAATTATCGTTATTTAAAAATTTTAATATGTCGATTAATCTATCGACTTTTTCTAAATTACTTTTAATAAAATCTTTTCCATTTAGTTTTAAATTAGTATAAGTATTTGAAACTATCATCAATGTCCCCCATATATTCTTGATTTTAAGTCAGTTGGTGCAATAAGTTGCCATGTTGGATGGTAGCATAAGTTTTTATAGTCGTTTTTAAGAAAGTATTTTAGCTGATTAGTTATTTTCTTTTTACAAGATGCAAAAAAATCATCTGATATTTTTAATTCTTGTTTAAAGTTTTCTAATAAATAGCCAGTTTTTTGATACAAGTATATTTTGTTATAAGAATTAAGAATTGTTAAAAGCTTATCTTCATCAAGGTTTCTTATACAATCTAAAGCATTTAATATTTCCTCTATACCGCCTGCCTGATTAACGTCATCTATGCAATCAATTATCGTCCTTTCTATAGAAGTAGAGCGTACATTTTGTCTCTTATATTCGGTTACTTCGGTAAAATTTTTCTCAACTTTATTTATATACTCTATATCTTCAAAAACAAAATTGCGAAATCTTTTTGCTGAGCAAATTGTTACTTCGTTATAAACTTGATTAGCTAATCCAAAAAATTCAAGAGCAGAATGATATCCAATAAATGCATCGCTAGTGACATTAGAAGCAATTTCATAACGACTTAAAGAATGAAAACCATTTTGATCAACGAAAACATAAAGTCCATTACGAACTTTCTTAATTCTTTCATTTTTAGCTCGGCTATCAATCCAATAGTCTAATTGTTTTTGATTATCGAAATACTTTAATAATTCTTCTTTGTGAAATATGTATGGCAAATATTCATCTAACTTTTTCATACTTGCAATTTTAACACATTTTACTAATAAAATTAAGTAAAATGTTCATAAATAGCAAATAAAATAATTTTTTTTAGTACTTGATACGGTTAAAAACTCTACTTTTTTGAATGTACTTTGGATTTAGCGGTGGAACTAGTGCTGATGGATTAATTTTGCAATTAGTTTTTGGAAAAATCATATTGATTAGTAATTTTTGTAGAAAGGATTACTATTTAGTTAAATAATATATAATCAAACATTCTTCACTAGATGAAATAAAGAAAAAAGAGTATATTGAGAACATAAATAAAAGATTAAATTTCTTTTGAAAATTAGAAATTTAAGTTAAGTTTTGAAAGGTTTTTAAATTATGAGTCAAGCTATTAAGATGTTAAATTATAATAAAAAATATCATAAATTATTTAATATAGAGAAAGATTTAATAAAAAGCATTTTAAAAGATTATGTAGTTAATATTTATCATATAGGAAGTACCTCAATCCCTTTTATTAAATCTAAACCAATTATAGATATAATGGTAAGCGTTAAAGATTTAAATAAGGTTGATGAAATGAAAGATGAATTTATTAAAGTAGGTTATGAATATCTAGGCGAATTTGGTATTAAAAATAGAAGATACTTAAGAAAAGGTGGAGATAATAGAACTCATCAAATTCATATTTTCAGTTATTTAGATAAATATAACTTAACTAGACACATAGCTTTTAAAGAATATTTATTAACTCATAAAGATGTAGCTAAAAAGTACGAAGAAATTAAAGTAAAGTTAGCTTCTTTATATCCTAATGATATTGAAAAATATTGTGATGGGAAAGATGAGTTTGTTAAAAGCGTGGAAGAAAAAGCTTTAGAGTGGTATAAGAAGAATAAAGAATTATTTATAAAAAAAGAAAAAATATTTAAGATTTAGAGGCTTTTTATAATAAAATGGTCATTTTATAATATTAAAAACGTTATTAAAAATAGAAATTAGTTGAAGTAATGAATAATCATATTTAAGATAAATGTATTCTATGATGGAGGATACATATGTCCACAATGTTTTTTAAATCCAACCTAGTTCATACTCATTGGGATACTTGGATGTATTTCTATAAAGATACTTTTTATTTATATTATTTAGCAGAAGAAAATGGTTGTTGGAGAGGGTTTGGGGTTGCAACTTCAAAAGATGGTGTAACTTATGAAGATCATGGACTAGTACTTAAAGCTAGTAGTAAAATGGTTAATTATTTAGGAACTGGCTCTATTTATAAAAATAATATTGATGGCGGTTTCATTGTTAATTATTCTGAATGGCAAGAGGTTAATGGTTTTGTTCAACAAAGGATATTTTTTGCTAAAACTAATGATTTAATTAATTTTACAAAGTGCGACGTAGTATTTGATATTGATGAAAATTTATATAAAAGAAACGGTAGATGGGATTGTATTTATACTATACCTAATAATGATGGTACGTATTTTGGAACTTTTACCGGAACGCCAAAAAATCGAGAAGACATTAATGGCGGAATAGCTTTTGGGTATTCTAAAGACGGCATTCATTGGGAAGCTATTGAATCAAAAGGAATGTATCCTGATGCTGATGAATCTGGAGCAATAGTGAAAGTAAATAATAAATTTTATGGAATGTTTGGTATTTTAAAAGAAGGTATGATTGGTTATATTTCTGAAAATGTTAATGGTCCTTATTATAGATGCATGAAAAATACTTTTATGCTTCCTCCAGATACCACTTATTTTGCTAGATTTTTTAATTTTAAAGCTGAAATTCTTGTAAATCATCATGCTATAACTAAATTTAAAAAGGAAAATGGTTTCTTTATATGTTATATGGCTCCTTTAAAGAAAGCTGTTTTTTACGAGGACTACATTTCACTTGTATATTGGCACGGGAATGATATTTTGAAGTCCAAGGGGGTATTAAAAAAATCAAATTTTGACAAAAGAGCTAATTTCTTTATAGAAGGGGATATTGAAATAAATCAAATCCTCAAAATAAGTGAAATAAATATAAGTATTAGAAATGATCAGATAGTTTTTAACGAAGGGGATTACGAAAAAATAGTAAAATATAGTGAAAGAAATATTAAAGTCATAGATAAAAATTGTAATTTAAAAATTTTATTAAAAGATTCAATTTTTGAAATTTATATTAATGAAACGTATATTTATTCATATTGTATGAATAAATGTTTTGATGGCTCTTTGGACTGCAGTAATTTAAACATTTACGAAATACATGATTATTAAAAGATTTTGTAAAAAAATGTTGCATTTTAAATTTTGCTATGGCAACATATAGTCAAGAAAAACTAATTCCTATTTATTGGTTATTGAAAATGTGTAAACGTTTACACAAATAAGGAGAAGCTATGTATTATAGACCTTTTGAGTCTGCAGTTGCTGCAGATGTAATACCTTTTTTTGCTAACGGAAAATTCATGCTCTTTTATTTGCGAGATTATCGTAATATTGAAAAACATGGAGAAGGGTGTCCTTGGTGTTTGCTTGAAACAAAAGATTTAGTTCATTATTCTGATCTAGGCGAAGTATTATTAAGAGGTAAAGAAGAAGAACAAGATTTATATGTTTTTACAGGATGTTGTGTAAAGTTTAATAATGAATATCGAATTTATTATACAGGACATAATCCACATTTAAGACAAAAAGGTTTACCTGAACAAAAAATTTTAATGGCTAAATCAAGCGATTTAGTACACTGGGAAAAAGATAAGAATTTTGTTTTTGAAGCTCCTTCATGGCTTGAGATGCATGACTTTAGAGATCCATTTGTGTTTTTTGATGAAGATACGAAAAAATGGGCAATGTTACTTGCTGGAAGAAAGAAAAATGAATCACCATTCTTTACTAAAGGTGTTACTTTAATTGCTTATTCTGAGGATGGTATAAATTGGGATGTTAGTAAGGAACATTTCTATGAGCCTAATGCTTATTTTACACACGAATGTCCTGATTTATTTAAAATTGGTGAATGGTATTATCTTATTTTTTCTGAGTTTACTGATAAAGTTTGCACAAAATATGTTATGAGTAAATCACTTAAAGGACCATGGCACGCACCTAAAGTTGATTCCTTCGATGGACATGCTTATTATGCTGCTAAAAGTACGAGTGATGGAAATAGAAGAATTTTGTTCGGCTGGAATCCAATAAAAGATAAAGAAATTGATAATAATCCATGGCAATGGGGAGGGACAATTATTCCTCATGAAATTTATCAAGATAAAACAACAAATGAACTTTATGTTAAATGTCCTAAAGAAATAGATGAAAACTTCTCAAAAGAACTAAAAATTACAAAAAAAGCGGAGTTTGGTAAGGTTTTTGATGAAAATAATATAATTAAATTAGACGATAAAGGTAGAAATATTGTTTTATTTAATGAATTACCTGAAAGTTGTAAATTATGTTTTGATATTAAATTAGAAGATAGAGGTGAAGCGGGCGTTTATTTAAGAGGAGCTGAAAACCTTGATACTTATTATTCAGTAAAATTTGAAAGAAAGTTTAATCGAATTGCTTTTGATAGATTACCTAGAAAAGAAAATACTACACATACTGAAATTGATGTAGAAAGATATATCGATTACAAGGAAGTTAACAATATCAAAATCATTATTGAAGGTACTGTTCTTGTAACTTACATTAATGATAAATATGCTATGACAACTAGAATGTTTGATCATAAGAAAGGATTATTTGGCTTCTATTCGATCAACAATAAAGTTGAAATAAGCAATATTAAATTATTTGGAACGAAATAAAATGAAAAACACTATTGTCACAAAACTTGCTTTAGTTTTTGATTTAATGGCAATTATTATGCTATTTATTGTCCCATTTAATTCAGCAGAATTTTATGTGTTAATTTTTACAATAATATTAATGACAATTGTAGTAATTGCATCAGTAATTATAAATAGATGGAAGGATAAAAAATAATATGAAAAAGAAACTCAAATTCCCATTTATTTTGTTAGTAAGTTTATTTGCTATCTCATGCTCATCATGTGATAATCAAAAAGGAGATCCAATCGTGGAAGAAAAATTTGAATATAGTGATTTATATCAAGTTGAGAAAACAAAAAGCGACCCAATCACTGGTAAAAAACTTTATAAAGCAAGCTTTGGATATATAGAAAATGAAACTCAAGGCTATAATGGCTTTTACTACAAAGATAATAATGGTATCGAATTAACATTTAATAATGGAAAATTTGGAAATGAATACTTTATTAATAACGGGGCAATGCATTCAACAGCTGAAAATCAAGTAATGTATGAGTTTATTGTTCCAGAAACCGGTAAAGTTAAACTTAGTGGAAATCCTCAATTATTAAGCGAAAGTCCTGTTTCAATAGATATTTTTTTGAATGAAACGATTATAGATTCAAAAATAGTGTCAACGGCTGAAGGAGTTTATTATGAACATATAGTCGATGTTACTAAAGGCGATAAACTTCAATTTAAAATGATGAATGAAGGAGAAATTTATTGGAACCCTTCTATTGATTATAATTATTTAACTGAAGAACAAATTTTACACCATGTAGCTGATGGTTATTATGGTGATGTACATCCATATTATGATAAGAACAACAATAAAATGTATATGTATTATCTTTCAACTGGTATGGAAACTGAAGAAGTTCATGAAAGATTTTCTTCCCTTCTTTATACAAGCACAAATATGATTCAATACACCCGCCAAAAAGTTAAAATGAGTGAAACTAATCCACCAGATCAAGACTTATATTTTGCATTAGGTGTTTACGAGGATGCTCCTGGAAATTATAGAAGTTGTTATGGAAAAGGAAATTATGTTGGAGGAAGTTTATCTAAAGATTTAATTACTTGGGAACTCGGTAGTGAACCATACGAGGATAGTGATGGTTTACTAAAATATACACATAGAGCATATTTTGATAATGGATGTATATCTGGTCGTGACCCTTATATTTACTATGATAAAGATACTGAACAATATTATTGTATTGTTATGAATTATTATTCACCAAGCGAAGCAAACGGCGAAAAATATTTGACCCTTTATACAGCGGATACCGATGGTAAATATGATACTCCAAGTACTAAGTTATTACCTTTTACAGGAAGAGGAGATCCGGAATGTCCACAAATTATGAAATTAAACGATAGACGGTATATTTTCTATAGTGTCTATGGGACTGGAACAAGTGGAAATGTTGGAAGATTTGCTTATAGAATCGGTGATAAAGGTGTTTTACCTCAGGATGTTGATTGGGAAAATAAAGAAGAGAAATTTTTAGATGGTGGAGACTTACATGCGGCTCAACTTGTTAAAGTATACAATACATATTATTTATATGGATGGTTAAACTATACTGCTTATAGTAATGTTTGGGGTGGATATATTAATTTGCCTCACGAAATTCAAGTTGAAGAGGATGGGACATTAACTCAAAGATATGATCCAGAAATAACTAAATTATTAAATCGTGGAGAAATTATTGATGTTAATAATGATACTATTATTAATTCAACATTTACTTCATTTGAAAATGATACATTTAGTGGCAGTGGAAGTGCCGAATTAAATAAAGATTTAACAAGAAACTACTTAACTTTTAGTGTTGATGAATTAGTAACAAATTCTTATGCAGGTTTAAGCTTAGGATTAAATAACTTATTTGTTGGTGCAATTGATATCGATGGTGAAGTTTACTTAATAGTAAGTAGAGACGTTAATAGTCCTTTAGCAGATAGTTTTATTAAAATTGATAAAGCTGAAAAATATGATTTTAAAGTTTCAATAGATAATCAATTCATTGAAGTAACAGTTAACGATAAGGCAATGCTTTCAACTCATACACTTTTAAATTCACAATATCGTTTAAAAGTAACTTCGAATGGAAATAATAAAATTTCTAATTTACAAGTAAATAAATTAGCAGATTATAACAATATATTTGATTAATAGGAGGAAATAATTTTTATGAAAGGAAAAAAATTATTATTGTTAGGTTCGCTTTTAGTGTTTGTTACTGCATGTAATCCTCAAACTGCTGGAGGTGGAAAAAACACCGATAAATCATTTGCTATGATTGGTACCTGGACACCTAGCGGTTTAGTTAATCACTACGATAGTAACACTTATTGCGATGTACTTTCATACTTTGTTGTAGAAGGCTTATATCGTTATGTTAGAAGTACCGATGAAATTTATTGCCAGTTAGCTGAAGGCATGCCAGTTCATACTGAAGCTGATATTAATGAATATAAGGATGTAATTGGTCAAGATGCTGTAGATTATTATACAAGCCAAGGGCATTATAAAGTTGAAGTTACAACAATAAAAATTAATCCACTTGCTAAATGGCATAATGGGGATAAATTCGTTGCTAAAGATGTTTGGGCATATTATTATACAATGCATCCAACTAGTAGCAATTATATGGCTGCAGTTAAAGTTGTTGATAATGAAACTATTCAATTTATTTGGAATCCATTGAAACAAGTTGAAGATAATGTTAAAAATTTATTAATTGCTCAAGATACAAACGGAACTGTTAAATACGATGAATTTGCGACATATGTTGATCCAATTTTCGATATCGTTATGGCTTCCCCAGTTAATGAAAATCCAAATTTATGGGGTGCATTTAATAGATTTTCAACAGATGAGCAAATTCTTGAATTAAATAGAGCTAAAAACGCTTTCTTCGAATATAGTCCAAGTTGGTATATCGGAACTGGGCCATTTAAATTCGATACTTTTTCTGCAACTCAATTATTATTAACAAAAAACGAAGATTATTGGGCAGCTGATAAAGTTGGATTTGAAAAAGTTAAAATTTATTCAAGTTCTGATTTAAATCAAACTTATAACTTATTAACAAATGGCTATATTCATTATCTTGATGGATTTATTCAACAAGATACTTTAAATTCAATGCTACAAACTAATCCAGATTTAGTTAATTTAAAAATGTATGATCCAGGTTCTTTTGGCCTTACATTTAATTTAGAGTCATCATATTTCCAAGATGAAAAAGTAAGAGAAGCATTCCAGTACATTTTTGATAGAGATGAAATTAAAAATGCAGGTAACCCATATGGTAAAACAAGTTATTATCCATTAATGGGTATGGCTGAAAGCGAAGCTTCCTTATATATGAGTGAAGAAAACTTTGCTAAAATGCCAAAATTCTCTCATGATGAAGAAAAAGCTAGTGAGTTATTAATGGAAGCTGGCTGGACTAAAAATGAAGCTGGAAATTGGTGCGTTAATGGACAAGAAGTTGAAGTTAATTTAGGTGCTCCATCAACACAAGGTATTGCTTCAACAAGTGCGGAAGCAACTGCTGCTCAACTTAATGCTTTTGGAATTAAAACAAATTTATTAATTAGTAGTAACTTCTATGGAAATGCTACAGCAGAAAATAGCCAATATGATTTAATGCTTGAATGGACAGACTTGAATATGTCATTCTCTTATCCTACTGGAAGTTATTTACAATTTAGAGATATTTATTCTCAATGGATTCATGTCCCTGAATATCCTGATAATTATGCCGATAAGCAAAAAGCAGGACAAATTAAATTAGTATTTAATGGACTTGATGGTGATACTAATACATATGAATTTGCAGATTATATCAACACATTCTATTCATTACCTCAAGAACAATTAACTTATTTAGTTGATGTCTTTAATTTAGGTTTAGCTGATATGAATCTTGGTGTTCAATTCTTCCAAAATGTTACCTCATCAACTTTAAATACAGGAATGATTAAGGGTGTACCATTAGAAGAATATTGGTCAGTAAATCAAAACGTTGAATACGTTCCTGAAGCTGGAACAGAAGACTTCTATACAGTTGCAAAAACGAATTTAGTTTATGCAAGAAATAATGTCTTTATTACTGGAATGTATCAACCAAATACAGGTGAATAATTTTTGATAGTAATTGTTTATTAAAAGGATAACCTATTATGGAAAATGCTGTGGAAAATAAAAATAATAAATTTATTCGCTATTTAAAACTAATTCGGCAACATATTGCTCAATTCTTTGTTAAATATCGATATTTCTTTATAAAAATTGGTATCAGTGTCATTACCCTTGCCTTAACGGTTATCCTTTTATTCTTCTTATTAAGATTAATACCTGGCGATATCGTTCAAGAATACGCTTTAAAGCTTCAAGGCAATAGAGGAATACCATACGAACAAGCTTATGAATTAGCTAAAGATCTTTTAAATTACGATCCTAATGAGAATATATTTGAACAATTTGGTAGATATATAGGCGGATTATTTAGAGGCGAGTTAGGTGTTTCTTATATTGAAACTGGAGTCAGTGCTAATACCTTAATAGCGACTCGTTTACCTTGGACTTTATTTATTTCAAGTGTAGCTTTATTCTTGTCATTCTTTATAGGAACTGCAGTTGGATGTTATGCTGCGAATAATAGAGGCAAATTAGTAGACAAAATATCTAGTGGATATATTGCAATTAGTGGTTCAATTCCTGATTATTTAATGGCTTTATTACTTGTTATTATCTTTGCATTCCAACTAAGATTGTTCCCAAATGCAGGTAATTATAATGCTTTTGAAACGACTCCTGGATTTAATTTACCGTTTATTGGGTCAGTTTTATATCACGCATTCTTACCAATATTAGCTTATACCCTAGTACAGACTGGAACTTGGATTCTTCAAATGAGAGGAAGTGCAATAGGTGTTTTAGGTGAGGATTATATTTTAAGTGCAAGAGCACGTGGTTTATCTGAACACACTATTCATAAAAAATATGTTAAAAAGAACGCTATGCTCCCAATGATTACCATGCTTGGTGTTTCCTTTGGAGCATTATTTGGAGGAGCAACTTTACTTGAGTCTGTATTTAACTATCCTGGGATCGGTTTAGAAATTTCAAATCGTATCATTTCAAAAGATTATATGGTAGTTCAAGGATTAATATTTTTCTCAAGTGCAATGGTTATTTGTGTCAATCTTTTGGTAGAACTTATTTATCCATTAATTGATCCAAGAGTAAGGAGGGCAGCTTAATTATGGCTAATATTAAAGAATTTGGCAGTAAAGTATGGTCAATAATTTGTTTAGTTTCAAAATTTATTTATGAAAGCATTCTCATTCCAATTTGGAATTTTATTAAGAAAATTTTTAAGAACCCTAAATCTGCTGTCGGTATGAGTATATTAATTGTGTTCATACTTATTGGAATATTTGGACCTCTTATTTTCCCATATAGTGCCGAAACTGATGTTGCCAATAAATATTTATGGCCAAGCCTAGAGCATCCTTTTGGAACTGACTGGCTTGGTAGAGACGTATTTAGACAAATTATTGCTGGCACGGGAAATATGCTTCAAATATCTTTCTATACTGCAATTATTAGTGTTTTAATTGGAACAATTCTTGGAATATTAGCTGGTTATGTAGGTGGAGTTGTCGATAAAATAATTATGTCGATTACTAATATCTTTTTATCAATTCCTTCATTCCCTGTATATTTACTTTTAGCAGCTGTCATTGTTATTAATGGTTCGTTATCGTTTGCTCTAATTATTTCATTATTTTCATGGGCCGGTTTATGTAGGGCTATTAGAATACAAGTTGTTTCTTTGAAAGAACGTGATTTTATTCAAATATGTCATGTTATGCATATGAGTAGAACCCATATTATATTCAATGAACTAATGCCAAATTTATTCTCATATATTGCTATTAATTTTGTTATATCAATGAGAAATGCAATAGTTGCTTCTGTCGGTATTATGTTTGTTGGTTTAGCAGCTTATGATCCTACTAACTGGGGAGCTATTATGCAAGCTGCTAGAGATAAAGGCTTAGTTAATGTTCAAAATGTCATTATCTTATTATATCCATTAATTAATATCGTTATTTTCCAAGCTTCAACTTTATTATTATCGAATGGATTAGATGAAACATTAAATCCTAGATTAAAAGTTATGTAATGGTGATTAATATGAATAAAGAAAATATAGTTGAATTTAGAGATGTATCAATTGCTTATCCATTAAAGAAATTTACACTCCAGGCAGTAACTAATGCTTCTTTACCTTTAAAAAAAGGAATGATTACAGCTTTAGTTGGCGAAAGTGGAAGTGGGAAAACAACTTTAGCAAGTTCGTTAATACAATGTATATCTGAGCCAGGGAAAGTTGTTGGTGGTGACATAGTTTTTAATGATAATGGTAATGAAATATTTATAAATAAGCTTAAAGATAAAGAATTAAGAAAATTTAGATGGGAAAAAGTTTCAATGGTTTTCCAAGCTGCTCAAAGTGCTCTTAATCCTGTTATGAAAGTAAAAGATCATTTTATAGAAACAATGAACCAACATGGAATGAAAAAAGTAACAATGGAAGAAAAGGAAGCAAAAATTAAAAAACTTTTAAATTTTGTGAAATTAGACGTTGATCGTGTTATGGATAGTTACCCACACGAATTAAGTGGTGGAATGAAACAAAGAGTCATGATTGCTTTTGCTTTATTGCTAGATCCTGAGGTTATTATTCTTGATGAACCTACAACAGCATTAGATGTTATTACGCAATATTTTATATTTACTTTATTAAAAAAGATTAATAAAGAAATGGGGATTTCAATGCTTTTAATGACACATGATATTTCAGTCGTTGCAAAATTTGCTGATTATGTCGCTGTCATGTATGGCGGAAGGATTATGGAATATGGTGATGTTCATTATATTTTTAAAAATAGATATCATCCATACACAAGAGGATTAATCGGAGCAACCCCATCAATTTTAGGAAGTACTAAAGATATTGAAGCAATCGAAGGAAATCCACCAAATCTTCTTGATTTACCAAAAGGATGTATTTTCAATCCTCGATGCAAATATTGTCAAAAAATATGCCAAGAACAAGAACCAGAGTCCTTATCCATTGATAATATGAGCAAAGGAAAATGTCACTTTTATAAGGAAATTTAATTATGGAAAACACTGCACCTTTAATGTCATTAAAAAAAGTAAATATGTATTTTAAAAAACCAGGCTCTGTTTTAAAAGATAGTAATATCCATGTTTTACGAGACATCGATTTAGACATTTATCCTGGTGAAATTGTTGCATTAGTTGGCGAATCTGGTTGCGGTAAGACAACATTAGGAAAAATAATTACTGGTCTGTACAGACCAACTAAAGGTGATATATTTTTTAATGGTGAAAACGTTTCCGGATTATTTAATAAAAAAATAAATTCTTTTAATCAAGTTCAATTTATCCAACAAGACGGTTATGCAGCTTTAAATCCAGTTAGAACGATTTATCAATCTTTATATGCACCTATTAAAACTCATAATAAAAAATTAAAAAAAGCTGAAATAGACAAAAAGATTGATGAACTTATGAATTTAGTTGGTTTAATCCCAGCTGAACAATTTTTAATTAAATATCCACATCAATTAAGCGGTGGGCAAAGACAAAGAATTTTAATGGCTCGAGCAATATCATTAGAACCAAAACTTATTGTTGCTGATGAGCCAGTTAGTATGATAGACGTTTCATTAAGGTTATCTTTATTAAATTTAATGAAAGATTTAAATAAAAAATTAAATATGTCGTTTGTTTATATTTCTCATGATCTTTCTACAACGCGATATATTGCTGAAAGTGGCAGAGTTGTAGTTATGTATCTAGGAGAAATTATTGAAACAGGCAAAATTGGCGATGTTATCGCTAATCCAAGACATCCTTATACAAGAGCTTTAATTCAAGCTGTACCAATACCTGACCCTGATTACAAAGCTAATGAAGACCTCCCTTTAAAAAGTATGGAACTTGGAAACATTGAACATCGCCATATTGGTTGCGGTTTCTGTAATAGATGTCCTTATTTCGAGGATATTTGCACACAAAAAGTTAATTATGTTCACACCGAAACTAGTGATGTACTTTGTAACAACTTAAATAAAGTCCCAACTGGGGCTGTTTATAAAACTTATAACAAGTAAAGGGGAAGAAGATTATGTTAAAGGTTTTAAGTGCTTTAGTAGTAAGTGCTGCTGTCTTATCTAGTACACCTTTATTAGATGCTAATAAGACACGAAGTGTAACTCCTACTAGTAGTGGTGAAGAAACTATTCTTTACCAAAATGATTTTAGTAACCCATTAACTGCTGATGACATTCTTTATGAAGGATTTACTGTAGAGAATGGTGTTGCGAAGAATGGAGCTAATTCAACAATAATGGTACCTACTGTTGAAAGTAATGATTATTCATTATCTTTCGACATTAAAGGTGACGGCTCAAATTTTTATGCATTTTTTGGAAATGTAGCAGGTGGTAATGAGATTAGATATGGCGTTGAAGCTCAAGGAGCTTATTATTTTACTAGAACTGAAGATTCTACTGGAATCTATGATGTCTATAATAATTCGATGCCAATTAATGGTGGTATGATAGATACTCCTATTGATTTAGAAGGTGGAGCTCATCTTGAATTTAAGTTCATTGATGGTACTTCTGAAATTTGGGTCGATGGTACTTTAAGAGCTATTACTAATCTCGATAATTTTGGTAATTTAAGATATCAAAGAAGAAAACATTTTGATGAACAACCACTTACATATCTTCGATTTGAATGGAACGGAGGCTATGAGTTAGATAATTTTGTCTGGGAAGAAATTAATAATGATAATTCAGTTGGAATTGTCGCTGATAAAACCAATACTGTAATTAAGTCTGGCTATTTTGGTTTACCTTGGGGTGGTGAAGTTTTAACTCATGATAATTATAAAATTGAAACTAAGTTTAAGATGAATGATGAATTATCAGGAGATACATTCCATCGTGTAGTTTTAGGTGGTTTAAATAATGATTTACACGATAAAGTAAATAATGGTGAGAACGGTGATGCAGATTCTTATCTAGATTTTGAACTTATAATGCACGAAGATAAAACTGCTCATATTAATGTTTATTCTCATAAAGTAGATCAAATGTGGATTAACCATTTCACAGAAGGCAATTTAATTAATTTGAGTGATGCACCTAATAATGAAATTATCTTAACTACTGAGGTCCAGGGCGAAAACGTTTTCTTATCTGTTAATGGAGAATTATTAAAATCTTGGACATTTAACGATTTAGGATTTAGTAAAGGTACATTACAATATGTAACATTGTTCCATGATAGTGACAAAAATTGTACTTTCGAAAATTCTACATTCTATGGCTATGATACTGAAGAAGGTGCTTATATTTATACACCAGAAACTGAAGTCTTTGCTGGTGAAACATTTACAATTAATAGTAGTATCTTCCCTTCAAATTATAGTGGAACATATGAATGGTATGTAAATGATGCTGCTACAGGAGAAACCGATGATAGTTATACCTTCACTGACGCAGCTGAAGGAACATATAAAGTTCAATTAAAGAGTAGTGACTTTGAAAGTAATATATTAAACATTAACGTTGTTGGAAAAATGATAACTATTACTGCTGATAAATTAAGTGGTTATCAAACAGATACATTTGAAATTACATCAACTATATTGGGTGATTTTTCAAGTGAAGCTCCAAAATGGTATGTTGATGGTGAAGTAAGAGAAAGCGAAACTGATAAATTAGTTTTGACTAATTTAAATCCGGGGACACATACTGTTGAATTAAAGAGTTCAGATTGTACCTCAAACGTAATTACAATTGAGATTGTTCGCCCTTCGTTAACAATTGAGAGTGACAAAACTGGCTTCTATGTTGGTGAAACTTATGATTTTAAAGCAAACTTAGAAGGAATTAGTGGTGACGTTACTTATGAATGGTATCTCGATGGAAGTGCAACTCCAATTGAAGGTGTTACTGGTGATACATATCATTTAGATACAACAGGAATGGAAAAAGGAACAACTCACACTTTATACGTTAAAGTTGGAAATGTTGAAAGTGAAATTATTTCATTCTTTATTATCACTAATCCATTAGAAGAATTAGAACAAGAAGAAAATTGGCAATCAATTTACAATATGACCATCGAAGATGGAGTTGAATATGGTACATTTATTGGTAGAAAAGAAGGCGATAGAACTTATCTTGAAGCAAATGTTGATGGCGCTTTAGCATATAAGCCAACTGACATGAAATTCCCTTCAAGTACTACATATTCTTTGAAAATGGATGTTTGGGTTCCTGAAACAGTTGATAAACCATATTATTATTATCCAACATGGGACAATATGTTTGGAGCGGGTAAAGGTGGTGAAACTGCTGTTGAAATAGGTACTGCTGGACTAAGACCATATGTTAAAAATCAATCTAATCAAGCTTCAGCTGAAGTTAACTTAGGTAAAGATTTAACTTATGGAGCTGGAATTTCTAAAGCAGGTGATTGGAACACAATCGAATTAGTAATGTATAACAAATTTGTTGCAGCTTATATTAATGGCGAAATGGTAATGTTTACAACAATGCCAAATATTACTTATCCAAGTGGACTTACATTATGTGCTTTCCCAGATGGTGGTAGCGGAAGAGTTCCTATTAAGATTAGTAATGTTAGTGTTACCGATTTAGTTGTACCTGCTCCTGATCTTGAACAAGTAAGAGTTACAACTAGTGCTAATACAATTTCATTAGGTGAAAGTGTTACATTTACAGCCCAATTAGTACCATTTAATGCTGAAGCTACAACGATTGAATGGTATGTTAATGATCAAAAAGTTGATGGAAGCGAAATGAGATATACATTTACTCCTGAAACAAGTGGAACATATAAAGTACATTGCGTAATTGATGGAATTACATCTAATGCTATTAATCTAACAGTCAATGATTCTAATGGCGGTGATACTCCAGAAAATGGTGGTCAAAATAATATTGGCTATATTATTGGTGGCGTCATTGGTGGTGTTGTTGTATTAGGTGGCATCGGAGTAGGAGTTTACTTCTATCTTAAAAATAAAAAGAAGAAATAATAAAAAATAATCGTAAATAGGGCAGTTTTTGCCCTATTTACGTACTTTTATTATATAGGACATAAAATATGAAAAATAATAGCAAAATCCCATTATTTTTACTATTAGTCATAACAGCCATGAGTAATACAAGTTGTAAAAATAATCCTATAAATAAGGAAGAAGAAAATAAAATAGAATATAGCGATTTATATCAAGTTAAAAAAAATAAAACCGATGAATTAATTGATGGAAACTTATATAAAGCTAGTTATGGTTATATTGAAAATTCTATCCAAGGATATAATCAATTTTATTATGTTGATGGTAAAGGGAGCGACCTAGTATTTAGTAAAAATAGATGGTGTTACGAAGATAGTTATATAGATAATGGTAATATGTGTTCTAAAAACAATAACTTTGTTTCTTATAAGTTTGAATGTCCTAAAGATGGAAGAGTAAAAATTAGTGGAAATCCTAAATTAATAAATGAAGGTAACGTAATTGTTGATATTTATCTAAATGAAATGATTTTAGATTCTAAAGAGGTTAAAACAACTGAAGGAATTTATCATGAAGAAATTATTGATGTGAAAAAAGGTGATTTTATATATTTCAAAATGAATAATGATGGTTTGATTTATTGGAATCCTTCAATTGAATATAATCCTGCAAATGAAGAACTATTACATTTTAGTGGTGATGGATATTTAGGTGATGTGCATCCATATTATGATGAAAGTAATAATAAATTATATATGTATTACCTTTCTACTGGATTAGAAACAATAGATAAACATCAACAATTTACATCGTTACTTTATACAAGTGATAATTTGGTAAACTATCAGAAAGTAAATATTAATAGAGATACTTTAAATCCTCCTGATCAAGAATTATTTTATGTTTTAAATGTTTATAAAGATAAAGATGGCAAATATCGCAGTTGTTTTAGTAATAACAGCTATGTTGGTAGTAGTATTTCAGATGATTTAATAACTTGGAGACAAGGTTCTACTCCTTATACAGACACTCATGGCAATTTAAAATATACTTATCGTGTAGATATGGATAAAGAATGCCATTTAATGCGTGATCCGTATATTTATTATGATAAAGATAATGAAACTTATTATTGCTTAGTCAATAGCCATTATTCTAATCAAGGCGCAAATGGAACAAAATACCTTGTTCTTTATAAAGGTAATAAAGAAGGAATTTATTCAAGCGAAGGAATTGAACTATGTGAATTTACTGGTAGAGGAGATCCAGAATGTTGTCAAATAATGAAAATTAAAAACCGCTATTATTTATTTTATAGTGTTTATGGTACAGGTTCTTATGGGAATGTAGGTCGTTTTGCTTATCGTGTTAGTGATGAAGGAAAATTGCCAGAAGAAGTAGACTGGAATAATAAAGAAGAATACTTATTGGATGGCAATGATTTACATGCTCCACAAATTCTCGAAATTCATGATAAATATTATTTATATGGTTGGATAAATTATGATGCCTATAGAAATGTTTGGGGAGGATATCTAAATTTACCACATGAAGTTATTGTAAATGATGATGGCACATTAAGTGAAAGATATGATCCACACCTTCAAACTTTATTAAATTATGGCGAAGTATTTGAGGTTTCTAATTCTAATATAGAAAATAATACCTTTAGTAATGATTATAATGGAACATTTATTGGTAAAGGTGAAGCTTCAATACATAAGGAATTGTCTAGGAATTATATAACTTTAAATATTAGTGATTTAAAAGAAAATTCTTATAGTGGTATTAAAGTTGGTTTAAATGATTTATTTATAGGAATTGTAGATAATGAAGGTGAAATAGAGCTTGTTATTACAAGAAATATTGATAATACTAATGGATACGATAACTCTATAAAAATTAATAAATCTAATAATTATAGCCTTAAGATATCAATTGAAAATCAATTTGTTGAAGTGTCTGTAAATGATGATTTTATGTTAACTTCAAATACACTTTTATCACAAAGTTATAAGATGAAAATTGTTTCTAGTGGTGAAAGCAAAATAAGTGACTTAAAAATAAATAAGCTTGCAAATCTCAACAATATTTTTGATTAATTTATAATTTTGGAGGTTTTTATGAATCTTTATTTAGGTGTTGATTTAGGAACTAGTTCAATGAAAATGCTTCTTCTTAATTCAAAAGGTGAAGTTATTAAAAAGGAACAAGAATATTATTCTGTTCATAATTTTAATGTTATATTTAATGAGCAAAACCCAAATGATTGGTTAAATGCTTTTATTAAAGGATTTAAAAAAATTACATTAGATATTAATAAAGAAGAGATTAAAGGAATATCTTTTAGTGGGCAAATGCATGGGCTAGTTATTCTGGATGAAAACGATGAAGTAATTAGACCTTGTATTTTATGGAATGATGGTAGAACAGAAGAAGAGACAAAATATTTAAATAACGAGATTGGTGAAGAATTTTTAATGGATGAAGTTGGTAACATTTGTTTTAATGGATTTACTTTACCTAAAATTTTATGGCTAAAAAAGCACGAACCAGAAAGCTTTAATAAAATTAGAAAAATAATGTTACCAAAAGATTATTTAGTATATAGACTTACATCTAATTTTGTAACTGATTACAGTGATGCAAGTGGAACATTACTTTTAGATGTTAAAAATAAAAAATGGTCTAAAAAGATGACTGAGATTGCTGGAATAAATGACACTATGTTACCAAAGCTTCATGAATCTTATGATGTCGTTGGAGAAACTAATCAAACATTTAATGAAATATTAGGAATTAAAAAACCTATAAAAATTGTTATGGGTGGCGGCGATAATGCAATTAGTGCAATTGGAACTAACACTATAAATGTAGGCTATGCGACGATTTCTTTAGGAACAAGTGGAACAATTTTTGTTGCTAGTAATAATTTTATTAATGATAAAAGTAGAACAATACATTCTTTTGCTCATGCAAATGGCAAATATCATCTTTTAAGTTGCATTCTTTCAGCTGCTAGTGCAAGAAGTTGGTTTTTAGAAAAAATTTTAAACACAAAAGATTATTTAAATAATGAAAAAGACATGAAAGATAATATTGTTAATAATGTTTTGTATCTTCCATATTTAAATGGCGAAAGATGTCCTTATAATAATGCTAATTTAGCTAGTGGATTTTTTAATTTAAGAAGCTCTACAAATAGGGGCGAAATGTCGATTGCCGTTTTAGAAGGGGTGACTTTTGCTTTAAAAGATTGCTTTAATAGAATTTTAGAGGACGGAATCGAAATCAAGCATTTATCTTTGACTGGTGGCGGCAGTAAGTCTAATTTATGGTGTCAAATGATTGCTGATATCTTTGAAAAAGATATTTATAAACAAGAATTTGAAGAAGGACCAGCCTTTGGAGCTGCTATATTGGCTATGGTTGCTTTAAATGAGTATGAAAGTTGTGATGAATTTTTTAAGAAAAATAAAATAGCAGAAAAAGTATATAAGCCAAATGAAAGTCTTAAAAAATATTATGAAAATAAATACAAAAAGTATACTAAGCTATATAAAGTCGCTTTAGAAATTATTGGTATAAATAATGAAATTTAAAGTTTTATCTAAAATATTAAGTTTTAGTTTTTTAGCATTAGGTTCAGTTGGTATGGTGTCTTGTGATAATCATGATGTAGTGAATAAGGATTTCGACTATGAAAGACTTTATTCAAATAAACGAGATATACCTTATGAAGTTAAAAATTATGATACGATTTTTGCAGCATATGGTTATTATTTAAATACTACACAAGGATATAATAATTGGTACTATTTAGAGAATGAAAATGAGTTGGCTTTTGATGAAGAAAGTGACTCTTTTTCTGGCAACAATGTTACTTTTAAAGATGGACTAATTGATTTAAAAAACAGCAATTTTAAGTATAAATATATTATTCAAAAGAAAGGCATTATCTCTTTATTTGGAAACTTAAAATTGAATAAAATTGAAAATAAACTAATTTTAAATATTTATAAAAAAAGCGAACTTTTAAAGACTTTTTCATATAATAACATTACAAATGAGAGTTTTTATATAGAGTTAAATGATATAAACGTAAATGAAAATGATGAAATTATCTTTGAATTTGTAGGAGAAGGAAAAATTGAATTTAATCCGGGCGTTACATATATTGATTCAATGAATTCATCTTTATATCATAAGACTTGTACTAAGCATCTTTATGGAGATGTTTTCCCTTATTATGATGAAAAAACTGAAACTTTATATAACGGTTTTTTATGGACAGATGATGCTAGAAATGGAAAATATAATTTTGCATTAGAAAAGTCATCAAATTTATTGAAATTTAGTGATGTTCCACAAAGTACAAGCTTAGATGAATGGAATAAATATGAAAACGAATACAATTTATCAAGAATTAGAAATGTTGGTTCTTATATAGATTTAGAAAAATATAATTTATTAAGAGACAATTTTTTATATTTTGATGAAGAAAATAATCGTTATCTATTAATCGGTGGCTGTTATTACAGTTTTGATAGTTTTTCCCAAACAAGCGATCTAGTAATATATGAAAGCAATGATGAAATTGGATTTGACTGGAATAAAAATGGAAATGTCATTTCTGGAACTTATTCAAGAAATTTGCCTGAATGTCCTTCATTAATGAAAATAGGAAATAGATGGTATCCTTTTGTTTCAGTTGCATATATTACAGCTCATCAAGTTGGTCAATTACAATATTGGATAGGGGAAGAAAACGTCGATTGTATGGATATGAAATACAATAAAGATGAATATTATTATCTTGATGGTGAAGATCTTTGTGCGGCTAGAGTTACTAAAATTAAAGATAAGGTTTACATGTGGGGTTGGATTCCATCTACCTACGATACAATGCCTTGGGCTCCTTGGGGTGGATATTTAAATTTACCAAGAGAAGTTATTCAAAGAGAAGATGGAACTTTAGGTGGAAGATTAGATCCTGGTTTAACTAATCTTTTAAATTATGGCAATGTTTATACTTTAGAAGAGGATAATTTTATAATTAAAAGTGAAAATACAACATTTGATGGTAAAAATTTAAAGGGTAATGAAAATGAAGTATTTTTATTTGATAATTGTCAAAGAGATTATGTAGAAATTGACCTAAAAAACGTCGATTCAGAATATTTTGGACTTAAATTTTCAAACGGTGATGATGTTTATTTATTAAAAATTTATCATGATGGAGATAAGCAATATATGAGTGTTGAAAGCCCAAATGACCAAAAACATAAAATAAATTCTTTTTTAGAAATTGATAAAAAAATAAATACATTTAAAATAAAGATAGTACATGATGGTTCATTTTTTGAATTTTTCATTAATGATGAGTACGCTCTAACAGCAAATACAGCAATGAAAAGCGATCAAAAATATGATTTATCGTTATTTTCGTCAAATGAGTTAATTATTGATAATTTAAAAGTTAATAAATTAATTCCTTATGATGCAATAGAAGGGTAGGTGTTTACTATATGATTTCAATTAAAGATGTAGCGAATCATGCTGGAGTAAGTATTGCAACTGCATCAAGAGCTTTAAATGGAAATGGTTATTGCAGTGAAAAAAATAAAAAGAAAATATTAGCTGCAGCAAAAGAACTTGATTATATACCAAATCAATATGGTAAAGCACTTAAAGATAGTGAAAATAATGTTGTGGGAATAATTATTAGTGATACAAGCAATGAGTATTATTGGACAATGATTTCCCTACTTGAAGATTATCTTAAAAAAATACATTATAATTTAATGACAGTATATTCATCAGAAGATCCGAAAAAAGAAGAAGAGAGTTTTAAAACCTTAATTTCTTATAATGTGAGTATAATATTATTTACGCCTACTTGTTCAACTAATTTAAATTTAATTAAAGTTGCTTTAGCTAACGGAACGAAAGTCATTCAAATATTTAGAAAAGTATATAATGAGATTGGTGCTATATTAAATAGTGATGACCTTTCTACTTATTTAGCATGCGAATACTTATATAAAAAAGGTTACCATAAAATGATGCTTCTTGACGTTAATTATGCGTATTTGAATTATGAAGAAGTAATCCCTAAGCGTAGTGAAGGAATAGAAAAGTTTAAAAATTTATGTGAATATAAAGTTATACATATTGATTTTAACGACTATGATAAGGAAGCAATTATTAATCAAATTAATTCATATAAACCTGATTCAATTATTTGTGCTACTAACGTTTTAGCTATGCTTATTATTGATATGTTTAATAATAATCAAATTAGTAAAGATATTGCTTTTATTACATTTGATGATAACATTTGGTTTAAATTATTTAACATAACTACCATTAAACAAAATAGTAAGTTATTTGTTGAAAAAGCTATTGAAGTTATTCGTAGAGGTAGTTTTAATGATACTATTTTTATTGATTCTGAATTAGTGCCTCGAAAATTAAATTTAAAACAAAGTTAAGTTTTGCAATGTTTTTTTCAATATTTTGCTACTTTTGAAGGAATTTTAGTTTATGAATATTAGAAAAATTTTTGTTTTATCTATATTAGTGTGTTCTTCACTTTTTATAAGTGGGTGTCATCCTGAGGAGAATATTTCAAATATGAAATCATATGAGGAACTTTATAATGGTAATCAAATTGGAGGATATGAAAAATTAAATCTTCAATCAACCAATAGATTTAGAGCAAGTTATGGATATTATAATAATAATATTCAAGGTTACAACAACTGGTATTACGTCGACTCAGATTTTAATTATTTGGATTACGATAATGAAATTAAAGCGTTTAAAAACAATGATGTAATAATTAAAGAAGGAATTATATCAACAAATAAAAATTCGACATGTGGATTTGAATTTGCTATACCACGAAGCGGAAAAGTTAATATAAGCACAACTTTTAGAGTTAAATCTAACTCTAATAGCGATGTCATTTTAAACATTTATAAAAATAGAAAATTAGTTAAAAGCAATATTAGAATTTCTAAAGACGATAACATTGGTGTATTTATAACTTTAGAAGAAATTGTTAGTGAAGGCGACGTCATAGATTTTTTAATAACATCAAACGGAGGCGAAATATATATTAATCCAACAATCGATTATAATTCATCTAGAAATGACAGCTTATATAGTGTTCCTGAGTGGGGATACTATGGGGATATACACGCTTATTATCATAATGATTTATTATATTTATATCATTTAAGAAATTTAGGTGGTGACAATTGGGAGTGGTATTGTGATACAACTGATAATATGTTTATTTATAGTAGAGAATCTCGCTATGATACTAGTTTTGTTGAGAATCACTATATGTCTCCAAGTATGGATTTAAACGATTATAAAACTTATCCGGCAGGTGCTAGAGATTGTACTTTATTTTATGATGAAGATGTAGAAAAATATCGTTATCTTGGATTAACATATAAAGAACGTGGAAGTGTTGTAAATTGTGATTTATCTTTAAGAACAAGTAAAACTAACGATCCGTATGGCGAATGGGACGAAGCAATACCATTAAGAGAATTTCCAAATAATTCTGGTGAACCTGAATGCAGTGGATTAAGAAAAATAAATGATACTTGGTATTTATATTGCGGAATTTCAGGACAATCAGTTCATGGAGTTGGTGGAATATCTTATTGGAAGGGTGAAAAAGGTCAATCTTTAGATGAAATAGATTGGAAAAATTTACCTACATATCATCTTGATGGAGAGGATTTATGTGTGCCACAAATTGAAGAAGTTGGTGGAAGATTTTATTTATTTGGTTGGATGCCTCAAAATTATGCTAGTAATTTATGGGGTGGATATAAAAATATGCCACGTGAAGTCTATGTTAGAGAAGATGGACTTCTTGGCACAAGACTTGATCTTGAAGCAACTAGATTATTAAATAGAGGTAAATTAGTTACGGCAAATATTGACAATTCAAATATTATTAATGGTAGTGCTATTTTTGAAGATGAAAAAGTTATAATGAATGGCCAAAATAATAAGGTATTAATTGATGGTAATTATGATTCAACATTTATTACCTTTAATTTAAAAATGAATAATTCTACTGAAGCTGGTTATGTTTTAAAAGTTGGAAATCAAGAATATCAAATTTTAATTAAAAGAAAGGCTGATGGAACTTATTTAGAAATAGGTTGTCCAAGCGATCCTAAACATCAAGTGAGTAGTTCATTATATTTTGATGATAATTCTTTAAATGAATATGACATTAAAATTATTTGTGAAGGTGGAATAATTGAATTTTATGTTAATGACTTGATGGCTTTATCAGGAAGGACTGCATTAAATAGAGATGCATCTTATCAACCAATTTTATATTCAAATGGTAATAGTGAATTTAATAATGTAACAATTTCAAGATTAGCGCAAAGATATGATGTTTATGATTGATTTCTTTGCCAAGGAAAATTTTTATATAAATAATCATTTAAAAATTTCTCTCATCGTTTAAGCTTAATAATTTAATAAGTCCTGAAATAGTTATTCATCCAATATACCATTTATTCAGTAGTACATTTGGCGCAAAATGATATAAACGAAAGACTTAAAAAGATTATAAAAATAAGTAGACTTTCGATTTTATCATACTTTTAAATTACACCTCTTATAGTGCTTGTACCATTATTATTTATAAATATAATAACAAATGATTTAATTCTTGCAGTAGTTATTATTGTTTCTATATTCGTTCTTGTTTGCTTGATATGTTTTTAAATTAATTTAATAACAAAGAAAGCTTTAAGCAAATATAAAACTACTGAAAAATATTTAATAATAGTTACAAATTTAGAAGAAAGAGAATCTTTAGAAATATATGATTAATTATATTTCTAAGGTATACTCTTTTGAAACAGGTAATTTTTATAATGTGTCTTGCATAAATTAGAAGAGCTTAGTTATTCTAAATTTGAAATAGTTCGAACAAAATGTAGCGAAAAAATAAGTAAGAAGTATCCAAATGCTATTCGAGGCTATTATAAATCTAGAAGATTTTGGTTCTTTGAGCTCAATATATTTTCTTTAAAAGGAGAATTTAATGTTGAAGAAGTAAAGCAGATGTTGTCTAAAATAAATATGAGAAGTTATAGAGGCACAATCATTTGTGTTAATAATTTAATCTATTCAGAAAATGAGTATAAACTTTTTATTCATCGAATTGAAGATCTTACTAAAATTGAAAGTCCTGTTTTAATAAGTTATATGTCGGGCATTAAATACTTATGCAAAACATTCAATTTATCATATGAAGAATTAAATGAAAAACTTTAAAATCGCTTTATAAAAACTATAATTGTATAGATTATTTTATGGATTCATTAATACTTTTATATGTTTATAATTAAGCGATATTTTCAATAAGTAAAATAAAAATAATTGATTTTTGAAGACTTTTTAATAAATTTTATCTATTTTTTGAATCGAATATAGCCCAATAACGATCGACAACTTTACTAAATTCGTTATTTAAATCATCAATCATTTTTGCTTTATTCTCTACACTAATATTATGACCTATAAGATAATCAACAGTTACTCGATAGTGGTCTGCTAAAAGAATTAAAATATCAATTTTAGGTTCATGAATTCCATTTTCCCAATTTAGAACTGTTTGTTTACTGACTTTACAAAGCTTAGCAATATCTTTTTGCGATTCATTGTGTAATTCTCTAAGCTCTTTAAGTCTAATCATGCCATTTCCCCCATAAAATTTTAAATTATATAAACTAATATTATAGAGTTTTCAAGATAAACTTGAAAAAATGGCATAAAATCAATTTTTTATTGATTATTAGAGGTATTTCTTAATATCTTCCATTGCCTTAAGGATTGTATCATCCATATCATAATATTTATAATTACCAAGTCTTCCTCCAAAAATAACATGCTTTTCTTTTTTCGCTAATTTAAGATACTCATTATATAAATTATTATTTTTCTCATCGTTAATAGGGTAATATCTCTCTTTTCCTTTACTATAAGTATCTGGATACTCCTTTGTAATAATAGTCGAGCTAGAAACTATATTTTCAAAATACTTATGTTCGATAATTCTCGTAAAAGGAGTTTCTTTATCAGTATAGTTAATTACAGCATTATTTTGATAATATTCTTTATTCATTTTAATTTCTTCAAATCGTAAAGAGCGATATTCAAGTTCTCCTAAAGAATAATCAAAATATTCATCAATAGCTCCTGTATAAACTATTTTCTTTGCAATTCTAAGATATTTTTCTTTATTTTGAAGAAAATCTTCATTTAAAATAACATCTATTCCCTCAAGCATTTTATTAATTAATAATGTATATCCTCCAATAGGAATACCTTGATATGTATCATTAAAATAATTGTTATTAAATTCAAATCTTAAAGGTAATCTTTTAATAATAAAGCTTGGTAATTGATCACATGGTTTTCCCCATTGCTTTTCGGTATAACCTTTAATTAAGGTTTCATAGATATCTCTTCCGACTAAGCTTAAAGCTTGATCTTCAAGATTTTTAATTTCTTTTATATTTTCTTTTTTAACCTGTTCATCAATTATCTTTTTAGCTTCATTAGGCTCAATTACCCCCCACATATCAAAGAAAGTGTTCATATTAAATGGAAGATGATATATTTTTCCTTTGTAGTTTGCTAAAACTTGATTGACATAGTCATTAAAAGGAACAAATTGATTTATAAAATCCCAAACATCTTTATTAGAAGTATGAAAAATATGAGCACCATATTTATGAACATTAATTCCATCAATTTCTTCGGTATATATATTTCCACCAATGTGATTTCTTTTTTCAATAATTAGTACTTTTTTATTTTTCTTTTTGGCTAAATAACTAAATGTTGCACCATATAATCCACTACCTACTACGATATAATCATATTTTTTAAACATAATTTAAACCTCTTTTTAATAAATAAGATTATAATTTAATTATGAGGTAAAGAAAAATGAAAGTTATATTAGTTAATGGAAGTCCACATACTGATGGATGCACTTTTAGAGGATTAAAAGAAGTTGGAGATACATTAATAAAAGAAGGAATTGAAGTTATTTATTTTCATATTGGAAATGAAGCAATTCATGGATGTATTGCTTGTCGAAAATGTAAGGAAACTCATGAATGTATCTTTAAAAATGATAGTGTAAGTAAATTTTTAAAGTTAGCTAAAGATGCGGATGGATTTATTTTTGGATCACCAGTTTATTATGCTGGGATGAATGGTTCAATGAAATCATTTTTAGATCGAGCTTTTTATTCTAGTGGCGATGTATTTGATGGAAAAGTAGCAAGTTGTATAGTTAGTGCTAGAAGAAGTGGTACAACTGCTACTTATGATGAATTCAATAAATATTTTGGTATTTCTAATATGATTATTGTTAGTTCAAAATATTGGAATAATGTCCATGGCCAATATAAAGAACAAGTTGAAGAAGATCTTGAAGGTTTACAAACATTAAGACAACTTGGTCATAATTTTGCTTATGTTTTAAAAGCCTTAGAGTTAGCTAAAAAGGAAGGTTTAGCAAAACCTAATAAAGAAAAACCAATTTTTACGAATTTCGTAAGATAAAAGTAATATTAGTTTTAAGAAGTAATAAAGTTTGATTTTTACTAAACTTAGAAAAAGTAATAGTCTGAATTGTATAAAGAGTATTTCTTAAATAATTTTCTAACAATATTTTTCCAAAAGCAGTAAAAGGATATTTCTCAATTAAATAAACATATAAAACATTTTTAATTTCTTCGATCGAAACAAGAATATTTAAATTTTTAATAGCATTTTTTATTTCAATGTTAGATAAACTTATTGCTAAAAATTCTAAATTTTTTAAATCACTTAATTTATAAACATTTAACTTCGATGCAATAAAAATAAGTAAATCTAATAAAAAATCATTTCTACTTTGATAATAAGAATAAAAAGTAGTATGACATTGATTTAATTTACTACATATTTCTCGAACATTAAATTTTTTAAGCTTATTTTCTTTAAGTAGATTAAAAGTAAGTTCCAAAAATTGGTTCTTTAAAAATATCATTTACCCTCCATGTACAAAAAGTCATGCACTATTTACTTTAAAATTAATGTAAATTAAAGTAAAAATAAATACAGAATCAAGAATTACTTGATTTATTGATTAAAAGTATATTTTTACTTTAGATTTTCTAATTTATATAACTTTTATAAGAAATTAAAAAAGAAAATTGTTGACTAATGTTAAGAATTTTAATAATATACTTGCGTTGTCAATTAATGGCGATACATTGATACACCAGGTATTGTGGTTGAAAGGAGAAAAAGATGCCTACAATTAATCAATTAGTTAAACAAGGTAGAAAACCTGCTACCTTTAAATCAAAAGCACCAGCTCTTCTTAAAAGATTTAATTCATTAAGTAAGAAAGAGACCAATCAAAATAGTGCTCAAAAAAGAGGAGTTTGCACCCGTGTTGGTACAATGACTCCTAAAAAACCTAACTCAGCTTTAAGAAAATACGCTAGGGTTAAATTAAGTAACGGTTATGAAGTTACAGCTTATATCGGTGGAGAAGGACACAATTTACAAGAACACTCCACTGTTATGATTCGTGGAGGAAGAGTTAAAGACCTCCCAGGTGTTAGATATCATATCATTAGAGGAACATTAGACTGCGCTGGTATTGAATCCCGTAGACAAGGTAGATCCTTATATGGTACTAAAAAGCCAAAAGATAAAAAGGACTAATATAGGAGGTTAAGAAAATGCCACGTAAAGGTAATGTAACTAAAAGAGATGTTTTACCAGATCCAATTTATAATTCAAAATTAGTCACAAGATTAATCAATAAAATTATGATTGATGGTAAAAAAGGTACAGCTCAAACAATTTTATATAATGCATTTAAATTAGTCGAAGCAAAAACTGAAAAACCTGCTTTAGACGTCTTTGCTACAGCAATTAATAACATCATGCCAGAAGTTGAATTAAAAGCTAAAAGAATCGGTGCTGCTAATTATCAAGTTCCAACCGAAGTTTCTTCTGAAAGAAGAGTTACTTTAGGATTAAGATGGTTAGTTACTTATTCAAGATTAAGAAAAGAAAAATCAATGGAAGAAAAATTAGCTAATGAAATTATTGATGCAGCTAATGGTACAGGTGCAGCTGTTAAGAAAAGAGAAGATACTCACAAGATGGCTGAAGCTAATAAAGCTTACGCTCACTATAAATGGTAATTTAGGAGAACTATCATGGCCAAAAGAGAATTCGATTTAGCCCATACCAGAAATATTGGTATTATGGCTCATATTGACGCTGGAAAAACTACAACCACTGAAAGAATTTTATTCTTTACAGGAAAAATTCACAAAGTTGGTGAAGTTCACGAGGGTCAAGCAACAATGGACTGGATGGTCCAAGAGCAAGAAAGAGGTATCACAATTACTAGTGCTGCTACAACTTGTTTCTGGAAAGGTAATAGAATTAATATTATCGACACTCCAGGGCACGTCGACTTCACAGTTGAAGTTGAACGTTCATTGAGAGTTCTTGATGGAGCTGTCACAGTTCTTGATGGAAAAAATGGTGTTGAACCACAAACTGAAACTGTTTGGAGACAAGGCACAAAATATGGTGTTCCACGTATCGTCTTTGTTAATAAATTAGATGCTATTGGTGCTGATTTTGATATGTCAGTCAATAGTTTAAAAGAAAAATTAGGTGCTTGTGCTAAAGCAGTTCAATATCCAATTGGTATTTCTAGCACTCTTAGCGGAGTTATTGATATTATTAAAATGGAAGCTTGGGATTATTCAAAATGTAAGGAACATGAAGATCCTACTAAAATTGAAATTCCTGCTGAATATTTAGAAAAATGTAAGACTTTAAGAGCTGATTTAATTGAAACATTAGCTGGATTTGATGATGATTTAATGATGAAAGTTCTTGAAGGAATTGAACCAACAATTGAAGAAATTAAAGCAGTTATCCGTAAAGCTACTTTAACTGGTGAATTCCACCCAGTATTCTGTGGTAGTGCTTATAAAAATAAAGGTATCCAATTATTACTTGATGGTGTTATTGACTATTTACCTTCACCAATTGAAATCCCTGAAGCAAAAGGCTTTAAACCAGATGGCACAGAATATGATTGTGTACCAGATGATAATGCACCACTTGTCGGCTTAGCATTTAAGATTGCTACTGATCCATTTATTGGAAGACTTGCTTATGTTCGTATCTATAGTGGTACACTTAAAAGTGGAAGCTATGTCTTAAATAGTAATAAAGGTACTAAAGAAAGAATTGCTAGACTTGTCTTAATGCATAGTAATCACCGTCAAGAAGTTGATGAATTACATGCTGGAGATATTGGTGCAATTATTGGCTTAAAAAATACTACAACTGGTGAGACTTTATGTGATGAAAATCTCGATGTAATCCTTGAAAAAATGGAATTCCCAGAACCAGTTATTGAAGAAGCTGTTGAACCAAAAACTAAAGCCGACCAAGAGAAAATGAGTTTAGCTTTATCAAAATTAGCTGAAGAAGATCCAACATTTAAAGTTCATACAAACCAAGAAACAGGTCAAACTATTATTGCTGGTGTTGGTGAACTTCACTTAGACATTATTGTTGATAGATTAAAGAGAGAATTTAATGTCCAAGTTAATGTTGGTAAACCACAAGTCGGTTATAGAGAAACAATTAAACGTAGCGGAGATTGTGAAGGTAAATACATTCGTCAATCCGGTGGTAGAGGTCAATATGGTCACGTCTGGATTAAATTTGAACCAAACCCAGGAAAAGGATTTGAATTCGTTAACGCTATCGTTGGTGGAAGTATTCCAAAAGAATATATTAAACCTACACAAGATGGCTTAGAAGACGCTATGGAAAAAGGCTTAGTCGCTGGTTATCCAGTAATTGATGTTAAAGCAACATTATTTGATGGATCTTACCATGACGTCGACTCAAGTGAAGCTGCTTATAAGATTGCTGCAAGTATGGCTCTTAAAGAAGCTGCTAAAAAATGTGACCCAGTTATTCTTGAACCTATTATGAAAGTTGAAGTCACTGTTCCAGAACAATATTATGGTGATGTAATCGGTGATATTTCTCGTCGTAGAGGACAAATGACTGGTGAAAGTCAAAGAGGTAATGCAAAGATTATTGAAGCTGAAGTACCTCTTGCCGAAATGTTTGGATATGTTACAGATTTAAGAAGTTTCACCCAAGGTAGAGGCAATTATTCTATGGAATTTGACCACTTTGGTGAATGCCCAAGATTCATTCAAGATGAAATCATTAAAAAGTCTGGAATGTCCAATCGCTAATTATCAATAATTATTGATAAAAAAACTATATTGCTATAAAATATTACTATTGCTAGAAGCAATTTATTTAGGAGGAATTTATTAATATGGCAAAACAAAAGTTTGATAGAAGTAAAGTCCATATGAATATTGGTACCATTGGCCACGTTGACCATGGTAAAACAACTTTAACTGCTGCTATCACCCACGTTTTAGCAAAACAAGGTCTTGCTGAACTTAAAGATTATGACCAAATCGATGCTGCTCCAGAAGAAAAAGCTAGAGGTATTACAATTAATACTGCTCACATCGAATATCAAACAAAGAAAAGACACTATGCACACGTTGACTGTCCAGGGCACGCAGACTATGTTAAGAACATGATTACTGGTGCTGCTCAAATGGATGGCGCTATCTTAGTTGTTGCTGCTACTGATGGTGTTATGCCACAAACACGTGAACATATCTTACTTGCTAGACAAGTTGGTGTTCCATATATCGTTGTTTATTTAAATAAATGTGATTTAGTTGATGATCCAGAATTAATTGACTTAGTCGAAATGGATGTTAGAGATTTATTAAATAAATACGGCTTCCCAGGAGATGAAGTACCAATCATTAGAGGTAGTGCTAGAAAAGCTCTTGATGGAGATCCAGAAGCAGAAAAATCAATTCTCGAATTAATGGATGCTGTTGATACATATATTCCAGATCCTGTTAGAGATACTGATAAACCATTCTTATTACCTATCGAAGACGTTTTAACTATTACAGGTCGTGGAACCGTTGTTACTGGTAGAGTTGAAAGAGGTACTTTAAAACTTAATGATGAAGTTGAAATCGTTGGTATTAAACCTACCCAAAAGAGTGTTGTTACTGGTATCGAAATGTTCCGTAAATTATTAGACTTCGCAGAAGCTGGTGATAATGTTGGTGTCTTACTTAGAGGTATCAATAGAGACCAAGTCGTTAGAGGACAAGTTCTTGCTAAACCAGGAAGTGTTACTCCACACACCAAATTCACATGTCAAGTTTACGTCTTAACAAAAGAAGAAGGTGGAAGACATACTGCTTTCTTAAGTAACTATAGACCACAATTCTATTTCCACACAACTGATATTACTGGTACTATTACTTTACCAGAAGGTGTTGAAATGGTTATGCCAGGTGAAAATGTTAGCTTTACAGTTGAACTTATTCACCCAGTCGCAATTGAAAAAGGTACTAAATTCTCCATCCGTGAAGGTGGTAGAACTGTTGGTGCTGGTACAGTTAGCGAAATTATTAAATAATTACTTAAACAATTATTTAAAACTAATAAGGATGGCAAGTTGCCATCCTTTTTTATTGGAAAAATTCATCTTTATCTTTATAATTTAATTAATAAATTTATTAAATAAATAAGGAGTAGAACTATGAAAATTGGTATTATTGGTCAAGGTTATAGCGGAGTAATGCTTGCAATTTTATTAAAAAGACATGATTTAAATATCGATGTCACAATATTTGATCATAATGAGAAAACCAATAAGAAATTATTAGCTACTGGAAATGGACGCTGTAATTTAGGTAATTTAGAATATAATAATAATACTTTTAATAGTGAGTTTACTAAGAATCTATATTTAAATTTTGATATTAGTAAACAAAGAGAATTATTTAATGAATTAGGATTAGAAACAAGAACAATCAATAATTTAGTTTATCCTTATAGTTTAAGTTCGAATCAAGTTGTTGCTTATTTAAATCGTTTACTTAAAGAATATAAAGTAAAGCTTGTTAATGGAGTTAATTTAAATTCTTATGAAGTAAGTAATGATTTTGTTACTATAACGATGTCTAATCGAAAGATTTATAAATTTGATAAAGTTATATTTGCAACTGGAGGAAAATCAAAAGAAGTATTAGGAAGTGATGGAAGTATATTTAGAATTCTTAAAACTCATAATTATACTATTAAAGATCTTAAAGTTGGTTTAGCTCCTATAAAAGTTAGTGAGAATGTTAAAGGTATTGAGAATGAAAGATTAAAATGTATTGCTAGTTTATATTTAGATAAAGACTTAGTTTATCAAGAAGATGGAGAAGTTTTAATTAAAAAAGACGGACTAAGTGGAATTAGTATTTTTAATATCTCAAGTATTATTGCTAGAAATAAAACTGCAAAGAAAACCCGTATTGTTCTTGATTTATTTAAGGACTATAAAATTGAAGAACTTGAAGAAAAATTTGAAAAATATTCAAGAATTGCAGTCTTTTCGTTCTTAGAAGGCATATTTACAATAAAAATGAGTGACTATATTAGAAAAAATAGTGGTGTAAAAAATCTATATGATTTTGATAATCGTGAAATTAAACGCATTGCTGAATACACAAAAAATATGGAGTTTACATATATTAGTACTTACGATTTTAATGATTCTCAAGTTACTATTGGGGGTGTAAGTATTAATAATTTAAATGATGATTTATCAAGTAAACTTGAAAAGAATATTTATATGATTGGGGAAATGATTGATATAGATGGCCTTTGTGGAGGATATAATTTAATGCTTTGTTTAGCTAGTGCCTATAAAGCTTATACTAGTTTAATTAATAATTAATCATCATTATATTCATAAAATTTATAAGTAATATCATTTTTATTCTTTATATTAAGTATTAAATAACTTCCTTTTGAATCGTCCCTTGGCCTATTTAAACTACCAGGGTTTAATACTAATGTTTTATCAATTTTAAAAGCTAATTGTTTATGTAAATGCCCAAATAAAAATATATCAACATTTAGATTTTTTATATATTCTTCAAAATATGAATAATTAATTCTATTACCATGTTCTAAATGAATTTTGATATCGTTTATAGTTAAATTTAATACTTTTGGTTCTACTTCTAAATAATCACAATTTCCTATAACATAACTAAAAGGACTTATTAAATAACTTGGTAATTCAAAATCACCTAAATGAAAGAAATAATCACAATCTTGATGTTTTAAGTAAACATCTTTTAAGCGAGAAATATCACCATGAGTGTCACTAATTATTAAGATTTTCATAAAGAATATTTTAATATTAAAATAGTGAAAAAAATATATTTAATTTCGAAAAAATAAGTTTATAATTTACACGAAATGAAAAAGACTGAAATGGATCTCTTGCAAAAAACAACACCTTATATCGATGCTTATAAGGAATATTTAAGTGAACATAATGTTGCTTTTGATGTTCCAGGACATCATCAAGGAAACATTCGAACGGATTTTGATAAAATCTTTCCTCATGCAGTTTATAAAAACGATATTAATTGTCCTCGAGGATTAGATAATATTCTTCATCCAAATGGTGTAATTAAAGAAGCTGAAGAATTATTTGCTCTTGCAACTGGCGCAAGAAAAGCTCGCTTTTTAATTAATGGATCTACTAGTGGTATATTAATTATGCTTATGGCGACACTTAAAGCCCATCAAAAAATTATTTTACCTAGAAATGTTCATAAATCTGTAATTAATGGATTAGTTTTAAGTGGAGCAATTCCAGTCTTTTTAATGCCTGAAATTGATAAACAAACTGAGATCGTTAATCAAATAAGTTTTGATAAATGGAAAGAAGCTATTGATGAAAATCCCGATGCTCGAGCTATATTTATTATTAACCCAACTTACTTTGGAGCAACTTGTGACTTAAAAAGAATTACTGATTATGCTCATAGTAAGGGTATGGTTGTCCTTTGTGATGAAGCTCATGGCTGTCATTTATATTTTTCTAATAAATTGCCAATGTGTGGAATGAAAGCTGGTGTTGATATTTCAACATTAAGTGTCCATAAAACAGGAGGTAGTTTAACACAATCAAGCGTCTTATTAATTAATACTGATTTAGTTAGCGATTACGAAATTAATAAATCTTTTAATTTAATTACAACAACTTCGCCATCTTCTTTACTTTTAGCAAGTTTAGATGGCGCTAGAAAATATTTATATTTTCATGCTTCTAAAAAATTAAATGAAGTAATTAAACTTGCAAGAAATACTATTAATGAAGTAAATCAAATTAAAGGATTTAAAGCTCATGGCAAAGAATATTTTACTACTAATGGAACTTATGATTTTGATGAAACAAAAGTAGTAATAGAATTAGATAATTTATCAATTAACGGTTTTAGAGTTTATCAAATTCTAAAAGATGAATATAATATTCAAATTGAATTAGGTGAGACTTATGTTTTCTTACTTGTTTTTACAATTGGAACTAAATATGAAGATACAATTAAATTAATAGATGCATTAAAAGATATTTCAAAAAGGTTTTATAAAGAAAATATAATTTATCCTGACCATCATTTTCTTACTAGTTTACCAGAAATGATTGCTAGACCAAGAGTAGCTTTTCATGCTCCTTTAAAAGTTGTTGATTTAGAAGAAGCAGAAAATAAAGTAAGTAAAGAAATGATAATGATTTATCCACCAGGAATTCCTTTAGTCATACCAGGAGAAAAAATTAGTTCTAGAGTAATTGAACAAATAGAATATTATAAAGAAACAGGCGTTTCTTTATTTAGTGACTTTGATGGAGCAAATAAAGTAAGTATTATTGATGAAGATGCTTATTTAGAAGATGAATAAAAATCAAAGTTTTGCAAGGTTTTTTGATAAAATATCTATTTTTAATAAATCTAATATAATAATATAAATACTATTTTACCTTTATAGAAGCTTAAATCATTAATATTAATAACTTTTAAGAATAATAATTAAAGATGTCTTTGTACTGTCACATTGATACAAAATGTAGCAAATAATACCTTCACTAGAAAAACGACGCCATTTTCACTCTTAAATTAGTTTTTCATCGCCATTCCAATACTTTATTCCCCAATTATCAAAATCCCACATTGAATCATACAAATT
>CALVXI010000004.1 GCA_944368975.1 uncultured Bacilli bacterium
AAGCACTTAGGATTAACCTTACCAAGATATAAATATTATATCTCATAGAAGATTTACCTGTATTTATGGTAAAAAAAGAAAAGTACCTACTAACTTCGGTACTTCTTATTAAACTTTACTACAGTTTACTCAATAGAATTGAGCTTATTGCTCTTTACGGCTTTCACCTATTTCTACTTTTATTTTATTAAAGATTTAAGTTGTGTCAATAACAATTTTTTTATGGATTTTACTCTAATCCACATCTTTTATAGATGTAATCGACATTTCTTAAATAAAATGATTCATCAAAAATTTTTTCAATTTCTTCTTTATATAAGTATTTTGAAATGAATTGATCAGAAATAAGTAGTTCTTTAAAATCGATATTTAGCTCAAAACATAAATTAGAAATTCTTTGAACATTATCATAAGCTATTTCTCTATTTAAACCTATTTCAATTAATCTAGTTAAAACTCTTTGAGAAAAAACAACACCATGAGTTAAATAGATATTCTTTTTAATGTTATCTTCATGAATAACTAAATTACTAATTGTTTTAGTCATCCTACGAAGAATATAACTTGTTAAAATTAAAGCATCAGGAAAAATAATTCTTTCACTTGAAGAATGAGAAATATCTCTTTCATGATATAAAGGAATGTTATCATAGCTACTAAAAGCATAACCTCTAATTACTCTACTTAATCCACACATATTTTCAAATGATATAGGGTTATGTTTATGAGGCATTGCACTACTTCCTTTTTGGGTTTTAGAAAATTCTTCACTTACTTCATTTATTTCATTTCTACTTAAATTACGGAATTCGATTGAAACATTTTCAATATGTGAACTAATAAGAGCTAAAACATTTAAGTAATTTGTATGGTTATCACGCATAATAACTTGAGTAGCTATATTTGGATATTTTAAATTAAACTTATTAGCAACAAATTTTTCAACTTCTTTATTAATAAAGGCAAAATTTCCAACAGCACCTTCAAGTTTAATCAAGCAAAGTTCCTCTTTTGCTTTAATTAATCTTTCTTTATTTCGGTTTAATTCATCAAAAAACCTTGCAAATCTTAAACCAAAACTTGAAATTTCAGCATGCATTCCATGTGTTCTAGCAATTGAAGGAAGATTTTTATATTTAATAGCTTTTTCTTTATAAGCATTAAGAAGATTATCAATATCTTTTAAAATTATATCTGTAGCTTCACTATATAAAATAGACATTGCACTATCAACAACATCTGTTGAAGTTAATCCATAATGAAACCATCTTTTTTCTTCACCTAAATTTTCATCTATTGATCTAGTAAAAGCAATAACATCATGTTTTGTTAATTGTTCTAATTCATTAATTCTATTAACATCAACTTTTGCTTTATTTCTAATTTTAAAATAATCTTCTTTAGGCACTATATTTAAGTTGACTAAAGCTTCGAGATTAGCAAGTTCAATCTCTAAAAAAGTTTTATATCTATTTTCTAAAGAAAATATATCTTCTAATTCTTTAATGTTATATCTTTCTATCATTTTCTTAGTCAATCTTAATACTATTTAATACTTTAAGTTGAGGTTTAATAACCTTCTTAACATTACCATCAATAAATGGGTTTCTAAGTTTTGCTTTAGAAAGCAAGGTTAAGAATGGATATTGTCCACCTAAAGTTAATAATTTGATATATTTTTTCCGAGCTTTTTCTTTATTCTTCTCATATTCACACTTAAATTCCAAAGCTAAAACTTGAGCTAAAGTGTAATCAATATAGTAAAAAGGAGATCCAAAAACATGTGATTGTCTAACCCAAATACCGCCATTTTCTAAATAATCAAAACCTTTAAAATCTAAATAAGGACGATATTTACGGTCAATTTCACGCCATTTTGCACATCTTTCTTTATGGGTAGCATTTACATTTTCATAAACAAAATGTTGAAATTCATCAATTGCACATCCATAAGGCAAAAATGTAAGAGCACCCATTAAATGAACATAACGATATTTATTAGCATCTTCTTTAAAGAATAATTCCATCCAAGGCCAAGCAAAAAATTCCATAGTCATACTATCAATTTCACAAGCCTCTAAAGTTGGCATTCTTAAGGAAGGATTAGATATTTTACTTCCTAAATATCCTTGGAAGGCATGACCAAATTCATGGGTTAATGTGTCAACATCTTGACTTGTACCATTACTATTACTAAATATAAATGGTGCATTATATCGAGGAATATATGTCATATATCCTCCACCCATCTTTCCTTTTTTAGCATCAAGATCCATAAGATGATTTCTAACCATAAAATCAAAGAATTCACCGGTTTCTTTACTCATTTCATGATACATCTTACTAGCATCTTCTACTAATTCTTCACTATTTCCTTTTGGTCTAGGATTACCTTCTTTAAAATCGAGATTATAATCTAAAAATGTTGGGTTTTTAATTCCAATTCTTTTAGCTTGTAATTTCTTTAATTTATTTACTTCAGGAACAACAACTTCAAGTATTTGTTTACGATAATTACTTACCATTTCACTATCATAATCAAGTCTTGATAACTTACGATAACCTAACTCAACATAATTTTTATACCCTAATTTATGAGCCATTCCATCCCTAAGATGTACTAATTTATCATAAATAGTACCAATTTCTTCATCATGACTTTCTAAAAATCCATAATAAAGTTTTGCAGCATTAAATCTTCTTTCTCTATTTGTGTCACTTAAATGTTTACCAAGTTGTGATAAATTTAATGTTTCTCCTTCAAATTCAATTTGTGCACTTGCTAAAAGAGCATCGTATTCATTAACTAATTTACTTTCTTGAATTAAATCATCAATTATTTCACTAGAAAAAATCTTATTTTCATTTTCTAATAAATTTATATAGTGATCTCCTAATTTTTCCTTTAATTCATTTATATATTTTGAATTTAAAACTAAATTATTAAATTTATTAAAAACCTCTTGAATTTTAGGACCTATTTCATCACACTCATCTTGCATTTTTTTAATCTTTTCATCGAGTGTATTGATTGTAAAATTAATAGAAATAATTGTTAAATCACTATTAATTTCATCGCTTAATTTAAAAGTCTTTTTAATAATTCTTAAAGCTTCTTTACTATCTTTTGCATTAATAAAATCGTTAGATAGCTTTTCTAAAGTTTTCGTTATTTTATTAAGCTCAGGGACATGTAAAGGCATGTCTTCAAATTTAACTTCTTTTGATAATAATGGATTTAATGTATTCATAATTTTTCCTCGCCTTTAAAATTATACAATAATTAAAAAAATTAAGTTATAAATATAATCGTTATATGTGATTTAAATAAATTTTTATATTAATAAATAAAGAATTTTTTCTAAAAACGCTGCAAATCTTGAATATTTTTTTATTTAATTGTTTTTAACTTTTATTGATATTTTAACTATGTTAAAATATTTAAGAGGTAAAAAATATGGATAAACCAGTTATTGCAATAATGTACGATTTTGATAAAACTCTAGCTATCACTGATATGCAAAATTTTAGTTTTATACCAAGCTTAGGTTATACACCTGAGGAATTTTGGAAAGAAACAACTAAGTTCTGTGAAAAAATGGATATTGATAGAGTATTAGGATACATGTATATGATGCTTTCTTTTGCAAAAAAACAAGGTATAAAAATAACAAGAAAATATCTAAATGAACAAGGTAAATCTATTAAGTATTTCCGTGGCGTTGAGAACTGGTTTGAACGTATTAAAGAATATGGAAGAGAAAAAGGATTAATCATCGAACATTATTTAATTACTAGTGGTAATAAAGAAATTGTGGAAGGTACATCAATATTTAAAGAATTTAAACAAGTCTTTGGATGTGAATATATTTATGATGAGGAAACTCTTGAAGCAACTTGGCCTAAGACAATGATTAACTATACTCAAAAGACACAATATATTTTTAGAATTTCTAAAGGTTTAATTGAATCAAATGATGATAGTAAAATAAATGAAAAAACTTTAGTAAGAAGGGTTTCTTATGAAAATATGATCTATTTAGGAGATGGATTAACTGATGTTCCAAGTATGATTGTTGTTAAAGAAAATAATGGCACTTCTATTGCGGTTTATAAAAAGGGTGAACGTGATAAGGTTTCTCGTCTATTTGAAGATGGTAGAGTCAATTATATTTGCAAAGCTGACTTTAGTGAAAATGGTGAATTAGATAAGGTTGTAAAATTAATAATTGATGGAATTCAAATTAAAGAAAGTCTCGAAAGACGAAGCTTAGAAATGAAAAAAGAATTATGAATTTCGCAATTTTATTATTAGGAGGTAATGGAAATAGATTAAAAAGTGAATTACCTAAACAATTTATTAAAATAAATGAAAAAGAAGTATTTTTATATAGTTATGAGATTTTTTTAAATCATCCTGACATTGATAAAATTATATTAGTAACTCTTAAGGAATTTATTCCTTATGTTAAAGAAAAAGTAAATTTAGAAAAAACTATCGTCATTGAAGGTGGATTAGCAAGACAAGAATCTGTTTTTAATGCTTTAAAATATTTAAAAGATAAAATTAATGACTCTGATGTTATTATAATTCACGATGCTTGTCGACCTTTAATCACAACTAGTATAATTACTTCTTCTATTAATGAAATTAAAAATAATGATGCTGTAATTACATCAATGGAAGCAACAAATAGCTTAGCGATTAAGGATGGTGATTATTTATCTTATTATATAGATCGATCAAAAGTGGTCGAAATTCAAACTCCACAAACATTTAGATATAAAGATATTTATGAAGCACACCTTAATGCCTATATAAATAAGAAGTCTTATACAGATGATGGAAGTATTCTTGAAAATAAATTTAAAAAGGTTAAACTTATTCGAGGTAATAGTTTTAACTTTAAAATTACTACCTTCGAAGACTTAATTCTTTTTGAAAGGATTATAAATCATGAATTTTGATTTAAATTTTAAAGAAGATGATATTGTTGAAGGAATTATCACAAAAATCACCAAATATGGTGCGTTTTTATCTTTTGAAGGTGGCTATATTGGACTTTTACATATTTCGATGATATCTACAAATTTTGTTAATAATATAGGTAGTTATTTCCGTGTTGGAGATAAAGTTCAAGTTTTAATTAAAAAGGTTGATAAGTCAAATAAGTTTTTAACTGTTTCAATTAAAGATTTACCAGATGATTTAAATCCTTACAAAGAAATTTTACCATCAAAAAAACTAACTAGTTATTTAAAAGAAATAGATTTTTCAAAACTAGAAAAAACATTACCACAAATGATTAAAAAAGAGTTAGAAAGGGAGGAAAAACTCAATGATTAAATTAGATTTTTCTTATGTTAAAAAAGATCAATTGGTTAATTTTGCTGATTATAAGGACAAAATTAAAGATTTAGATAATATTATTAGAAATAAGCTTGGAGCCGGAAATGATTTTTTAGGTTGGTATTCATGGCCTAATGATTACGATAAAGAAGAAGTTAAAAGAATTAAAATAAAAGCTCAAGAATTTATTGATAATTACGATACACTAGTTGTGTGTGGTATTGGTGGAAGTTATTTAGGAGCTAATGCTGTTATTGATGCTATAAATGGATTATATCCTTCAAATAAGATGAAAATAGTTTATCTTGGTAATACATTAGATCCAAATTATACTCATCAAGTTTTAGAATATTTAAAAAATAGAAATTTTGCTGTTTGCTGCATTTCAAAAAGTGGCACTACTACCGAAACAAGTGTTTCTTTTAGAATTTTGAAAACAATGCTAGAGGAAAAATTAGGTAAAGATGGAGCAAGAAAAGCAATTGTTTGTGTTACTGATAAAGAAAAAGGCGCTCTAAAAACTTTAGCAAATAATGAAGGTTATGAAACATATATTCTTCCTGATAATATTGGAGGTAGATATAGTGTTATTACAGCTGTAGGATTATTCCCAATAGCCTGTGCAGGGATTGATATTGATGAATTTTTAAATGGCTGTAAGGCTGCTATGGAAAAATATGATAATCCAAATATTCTTAAAAATGATGCTTATAAGTATGCTTTAGAAAGATATTATTTACATACAAAACTAAATTATAAAGTTGAAATGCTTTGTAGTTATGAACTTCGTTTTAGAATGTTAAATGAATGGTGGAAACAATTATTCGATGAATCCGAAGGTAAAGATGGTAAAGGCTTATTAACTAGTAGCGTAGTATTTACAACTGATTTACATAGTTTAGGACAATTTATTCAAGAAGGTAGTAAAATTTTATTTGAAACTGTAATTTATATCGATAATCCAACTTATGATGTAACTATCCCATACGACTCAGAAAATCTTGATGGACTTAACTATTTAGCAGATAAAACTTTAAGTTTTGTTAATAGTAAAGCTTATGAAGGAACATTAAAAGCCCATAGTGAGCACGGTAACGTTCCAAATATTAGAATTAATTTAGACAAAATGGATGCTTTCGATTTAGGTGAATTACTTTACTTCTTCATGAAAGCTTGTGCGATGAGTGCTTATTTACTTGGAGTAAATCCATTTAATCAACCAGGAGTTGAAATATACAAGAAAAATATGTTTCATCTCTTAGGTAAGAAAGGCTATTAATTTCTTAACTTGTGCTTAAATATTTTGTTGACTAATTTTTATAATTTCATATATAATATTTAAGCACGCAATGAGTCGTGTGAATTGGGTGCTTAGCTCAGTTGGGAGAGCATCGCCTTTACACGGCGGAGGTCGTGGGTCCGAGTCCCTCAGCACCCACCATTGATGTTGAGTGCGCATACCCTTGTCGGGAGGGTAGCGAAGTGGCTAAACGCGGTTGACTGTAAATCAATTCCTTCGGGTTCGGCAGTTCGAATCTGCCCCCTCCCACCACAAAATCCTTATTGGGATGTAGCCAAGTGGTAAGGCAACAGACTTTGACTCTGTCATTTCGCTGGTTCGATCCCAGCCATCCCAGCCAAATTCATAAGATCCACTAGCTCAGTCGGTAGAGCACTTGACTTTTAATCAAGGGGTCTGGAGTTCGAATCTCCAGTGGATCACCAAATAACTTGCCCGAGTGGCGGAATAGGTAGACGCGCAGGACTTAAAATCCTGTGAGTGTTGAACTCATACCGGTTCGATTCCGGTCTCGGGCACCAAAAAGTTAAAAAGTAGAACGATGTATATCGTTCTTTTTCTTAAATAAGCACTTTAGTTTAATTTTTTATTAATTAATTATATAATTTCAAAGTTAAGGGTAAGGACAATGGAAGATATAGATGCATCTAAAATTCAATTAATAGAAGAAACATTAAATAAAATTCGTCCATTTATTCAAAGAGATGGTGGCGATGTTCATTTTGATTCTTATGAAGACGGAATTGTTTATGTTCGCGTTAGCGGGGCTTGTGAAGGCTGCGCTTTAATTGCAGAAACACTTTACGGTGGAATCGAACAAATTCTAATGGAGGAAGTTCCTGGAATTCTTGCAGTTCGTTTAGCAAGTGATAAACCTCTTGTAAAAAAAGCTTTAGAAGAAAATTTAAAAAAATAAGCCTAATTTAAAGGCTTATTTTTTATAATAAGAAGTTTTCTATACGATTTATTATTAGATAACCTTCATCATTATAAACATTTTCTCGATTATAATGCATAGGTGTTTTATCAGGTTTTAAGACTAAACCACCAGCTTCTTCAACTATAATTTGAAAGGCTGCAGTATCCCATTCTTTTGTACCTTTTGAAAGACGATAACTTATTTCAGCTTTTCCTTCTGCTATTAAACAACCTTTTAAGCTACTTCCTTTCTTTAAAACAGTTTTAATTTTATCAGAATGTTTATTTATCATTTCAATTTCACCTTTTTGTAAATGATAAACGCTTGTTAAACAAGTTAAATCGTCTTTTTTATTCGAAACATAAATTCTATTTACTTTTTCACCAGTGATTTTATAAGCTCCTAAGCCTTTAATTGCACAATAAGTTACATCTAATGTTGGTACAGCGACAACTCCTAATACAATCTCGTGTTTATGACATAAAGCTATATTTATAGTAAACTCACCATCTTTTTTAACGAAATCTTCAGTTCCATCAAGTGGGTCTATAATCCAAACATAATCCTTATTAAGTCTATCTAAATTATCTTCGCTTTCTTCAGTTAAAAAGGCATAATCAGGGAAAAGATTACTTAAATAATTTCTAATTACTAAATCCGATTTTTTGTCCGCTTCTGTTACTGGACTATTATCATCCTTAATTTCAACGGTAAATCCTTTATTATAGTATTCTAAAATTATTTTTTTTGCTTCGCTGGCAGCATTTAATGCGGCGTATAATTGATCTTGATACATTCTTTTCACCTCAATAAAATTATACCCCCAAACTTGGGGGTATTATATTTTAATTTAGAAAGCTTTATTATCGCTTCCAAACATTTTAATCATTTCTTTTACTTGATTAATAATCGCATCACACCCTGGTTTTAATAATTTACGAGGGTCATATCCTTTACCTTCTTTATCTTTACCTGCTTCAATATAATTTCTTGTTGCAGCAGCGAAAACTAATTGAAGTTCAGTATTAACATTAACTTTACTAACACCTAAAGTGATTGCTTTTTTAACTTGTTCTTGAGGAATTCCGCTACCACCATGTAAAACTAATGGTTTTCCGTTTGTTGATTTTTGAATTTCAGCAAGTCTATCGAAATTTAAACCTTTCCAATCTTTTGGATAAACACCATGAATATTACCGATTCCAGCAGCTAAGAAATCAACGCCTAAGTTAGCAATAATTGCACATTCTTTTGGATCAGCAAGTTCACCCATACTAATAGTGCCATCTTCTTCTCCGCCAATTCCACCAACTTCACATTCAATTGAAATTCCTTTTGAATGAGCTAAAGCAATAAGTTCTTTAGACTTTTCCAAATTTTCTTCGAAAGGATAATGTGAACCATCGAACATTACACTTGTAAATCCTGCTTCAATACAAGCTTTTGCACCTTCATATGTACCATGATCTAAGTGAATTGCAACTGGTATTGTAATTTTTAAATAATCGTGAACATTTTTTACCATTTCAACAACATTTTTAAAACCACACATATATTTTCCAGCGCCTTCACTAACGCCAAGAATAACTGGTGATTTCATTTCTTCACAAGCAGTTAAAATTGATTTAATCCATTCAAGATTATTAATATTGAAAGCTCCTATAGCATAGTGCCCTTCATGAGCTTTATTAATCATTTCTTTAGCTGAAACTAACATTTAAATTATCCTCCTAAATTTTATAAATCTTCTTCATCTTTTGAAGAATCATATTCATCACTTTCTTTATCTTCATCAAGATTATATTCTTCTTCTTCGCCAGCTTCTAATTCTTCAGTATCGACATTAGCTCTAGCTTCTTCATCCATCTCTGTATAAACATCATTAACATCAATGTGAGTCTTATCATACGTTTGATTTGTTCTTAAATCCCACTCATTATTTCCTAAAGTTACAAAACGACCATCTAATGAAAGATTGGTGTAAAATTTAGAAATTTTATCTAATTTTTCTTCATCTGAAAAACCAAGTTTTAATGCAACTTCAGAATATAATTCTTGAAAGTTCATAATTCTATGATTTTCAGTAATTACATCGTAAGCTACATCAACCATTGATTCATTTTTATAATTCTTTTCCATTCAAGTACCTCGCTCGTTTTAAATTATACTTTATTGTCATTTAAAATTAAATAATTATGGTTTAATTTAATAAATTAAACCACTAATTAATCTTTTAGATGTTTCCTCTTTGCCTAAAATTGTAATGATATTATAAAGTTCTATACCATGCATTTTATGCGTTAGTTTTATTCTAATAGGCATATAAAAATCTTTTCCTTTTAAGCCTAATTCTTTTTGAATTTCTTTAAATAAAGAATTTATGGATTCTTTATTAAGTGTTTCAATATTTTGAATACGATTTGCTAAAGTTTTTAAAATTAATTTTGAAGAATCTTTATTTAATATTTCATTTTCTTCTTGGTTAAATTCATCATTAGCAATAAAAATATCATCAAATTCCTTCTTAATATCGCTTAAAGTATTTAATTCTTGTTTAAATATTAAAGATAATTCGTTTCTTTGTGTTAGCGTAAACTTATCTTTTAAATAATCAATTTTATCTAAAAATGGCGATATGGATTTAATATATTTCTCATTATCCATAAGCTTAATGTATTGAGAATTCATCCATTTGAGCTTAGAAACATCAAACATACTTGGGGATGTAGATAACCCTTCTAAATTAAAAGTTTCAATTTGTTCTTTTAAAGAATAAATTTCATTGTTATTGTCTTTTGGAGTGAAACCTAGTAAGAACAAAAAATTAATTATTGCTTCTGGCAAATATCCTAATTCTCGATACTGACTAACAAATTGAATAATGTTATTATCGCGTTTTGATAATTTCTTTCCTTTTTCATTAACAATAATAGTCATATGACCAAATTTTGGAGGTTCCCATCCAAAATAACGATAAATTTCTAATTGTTTAGGTGTATTTGAAAGATGTTCTTCACCTCTAAGAACATGAGTAATTTCCATAATATGATCATCAATTACAACCGCAAAATTGTATGTTGGTATACCATTACTTTTTAAAATTACAAAATCACCTATATCGCTTGAGTTAAATTTAACATGACCTCTAACTAAATCATCAAATGATAAATCAGCATTATCTTCAACTTTTAATCGAATTGAAGGTTTACGACCTTCGTCAATATATTTTTGTTTCTCTTCCTTAGTTAAATGTAAACAATGTCTATCATATTTAAAAGATTTAACTCCATTAGAAAGTTGATTTTCTTTCATTTCAGCTAATTCTTCTTCGCTGCAGTAACATTCATACGCTAAACCACGTTCTACAAGTTCATAAGCGTATTTTTTATATAAATCTAATTTCTCGGTTTGTCGATACGGAGCATATTTTTCATTTGGTTTATATGGAGATTCATCAGCATATATTCCTAGCCATTCTAAATCTTTAATTTGGCTTTCATCGGCTCCAGGAATATTTCTTTCAATATCAGTATCTTCGATACGTAAAATAAAATCACCGTTACATTTTTTTGCATATAAATAATTAAATAGAGCACTTCTAGCTCCTCCAATATGAAGATAGCCTGTTGGTGAAGGGGCATATCTTACTCTTACTTTATTCATAATCTTTTTCCTCCTTTAAGGCTACAATTGCAAAGCTCTCAATTCCTTTTCTTTTTCCAATATAACCGAGTTTTTCATTTGTACCACATTTAATACTAATTCTAGAGATATCTATTTTTAATACATTTGAAATATTTTCTCTCATTTTTAAAATATAACTTGATAATTTAGGTTCCTCACAAGAGATAAAAATATCAATATAATCTATAAAAAACTTGCAATTCTCTACTTTTTTTTGGATTTCTTTCAATAATTCTATTGAAGAAATATTTAAATATTTAGAAGCGGTATTTGGAAAGTTTGTACCAATATCACCAATATTAAGCGCACCACATAACGCATCAATTAGAGAATGTAAAACAACATCGCCATCACTATGCGCTAATAAACCCTTTTTATAAGGTATTTTGACTCCACCTAAAAAAAGTTCTTTATTTTTTATAAATCTATGAACATCTTTAGCAAAACCAACTCGCATAATTATACATTAAATCTAAAGAAGAAAATGTCTCCATCTTTAGCAATATAGTCCTTGCCTTCTACTCTTATTTTACCAGCTTCTTTTAAGCTTGCTTCTGTCTTATATTTCATGATGTCTTCATAAGTATATACTTCCGCTTTAATAAAGCCTTTCTTAAAATCAGTATGAATTATTCCAGCACAGTCAGGTGCAGTCATTCCATTTAAAAAGGTCCACGCGCGAACCTCATCACTACCAACAGTAAAAAAAGTTGATAAATTAAGTAATTTATAAGTAGATTTAATTAAGGTATCAAGTCCACTTTCACTAGCTCCTAAAGAATCAAGGAATTCTTTTTTCTCTTCTTCTGAACAATCGATTAATTCACTTTCAATTTCACAAGAAATAGGAACAACTAATGCTTTTTCTTTATTAGCATAATCTTTAACAGCTAAATAATGTTTACAATTTTCTAAATTACTTAAATCTTCATCGCTTACATTAGCAACGTAAATTATTGGTTTAATCGTTAAAAAATTAAAATTCTTCAATATCTTAAATTCTTCATCAGTAAAACTTAAACTTCTTATAGGCTTTTCATTATTTAAAATTTCTTTTATTTTATTTAATAAATTGACTTCTGTTACACTTTCTTTATCTTTACTAATACGAGCTTTATTTTCGATTTTTCCTAATCTATTTGTGCAAGTATCTAAATCAGCCATAATTAATTCAAGATTTATCGTCTCAATGTCACGAATTGGATCAACAGTATTATCTACATGAATAATATCGGAGTTTTCAAAACACCTAACAACCTCTACAATTGCATCGACTTCTCGAATATGACTTAAAAACTTATTTCCAAGTCCTTCTCCCTTACTAGCACCACGAACTAAACCTGCGATATCAATAAATTCTATGGTAGTGTAAATAGTTCTTTGTGGATTAAATAATTTACTTAAATCATCAATTCTTTTATCTTTTACTAAAACTGTTCCAACGTTTGGATTAATAGTTGCAAATGGATAATTTGCAGCCTCAACATGACTTTTTGTAATTGCATTAAATAGCGTGGATTTACCAACGTTAGGAAGACCAACAATACCAGCTTTTAAACCCATTCTAAAACCCTCTTTTCGATACGTATTATAAACGAATTTAGTAAAATTTTGAATAATTACTAATGTAAGGAACTATAAACAACATACTTTTTATTATGAAAATAATTAAATATAAAAGAGATGACGGTTAAAAAAATTGACAACAAACAAATTCCTAGCATTGATGAGAATGGAAAAGCGTAAGTTAGAGATAAACCTAAAGTTTCTGAAATTATCTTAGATAAGAAAAAAGAAATGAAAATCATTGAAAAAGATGATGTTAATAAACTTGGAAGAGTATAAGAAAAATTCTTTAATAATTGAAATTTTGAAATTTCTAAATCGTTAAACCCTAAAACTTGTAAAATTGCGTAACTTCTTTTTTCTTCATCAAAATTAATTGTATTGATTACAAATAAAAGCACAATTGTTGATAAGCTACTAAAAATTGTAAAAATAATTAAACCAAAATTAACATAATAAAATACTTCATCGATGCTATCATTTATTGGTTTAAAAGGGTCAATCAAATTATAATCTCGAAATTTATTATTTATATAGCGTATTTCTTCTTCAGATGGCTTTTCATCAAATTCATAAATAATTGAATTCGGTATCAAATTAAATGCACTAATTTCAAAAAAATCTCTAAATAAATAAAGCGAAAATTCACTTCTTTGATAAATCTGTAATCTTTTTGAATCTACAACCCCAACAACTTTTAATTTAATAAGCTTAAATTTATTGAAATAATATTCGCCATCAGTTTCTTTACTATAATTTAATAATAAATATAAATCTTTATCTATTGGATTTTTAAAGCCTAATTGATTACTAAGTTCAGTCGAGATTACAATTTCATTATAATTTAGATCTTCTTTTCCTTCGTATTTTCCATCATAAATCATTGAAAATTTAACATTATCCGGTTTTGAATCAAGCGCATAACCACTTGCAATTTTCGGAGATACATTAATATTTAACGAGTCCTTAATCCTAATTTTTTCTAATTCATAAATTAGCTTTTCAATCTCATTTTTATCAAATGAAAAAAACATCTGATTTGCGAATCCATTAAATAAACTTGTTCCATAATTTACATATCCAAAATAAGTAGAATAATAATAATTATTAAATTTATTATTTGTTTCATAAATATCATTAATTATCGAGCTAGAAAATATATCATTAAGTGATTTATAAACAAAAATACGGTTTGAATAACAGAGTTCTCCTACACTACAAATTGATGGTGAATATGTACTATTATCTGGATCAAAAAGATAATTTTTATAATTTGCATCCATTGAAATTTTATTAATAAAGTTTGTTTGAAAAGTTTTTGTTTTTAAATAATATACTTTTTTCATTATCCAAGGATATTGAGAAATTTCAAACATATTATTTGTTGTTGGTAAGCGCATGTTGTCTTCAAAAACAATTTTATTGAATAAATTATTAGAATGATAAATCTTAGTCTGAGGACTTTGCATTACTCCTTTAAGTATAAACATTTGTTCATCATCATAATTCCAAGAGTCATTACTCACTTTTAAAATTAGTTTTACTTCATTATCTTTTAAATAGTTTCCAAGTGACTCATAACTTCGGACAATTTGTAATTCGGAACATAATTTTTCCATATTTAAATAATCTATTGATATGATTATCTCATCATTTTTAAGATTATTGTCAGTCACATCTTTTGGATAAAATGTATTATTCAAAATTACATCTTTATTAAGTAAATTAAATTCATTTATATTAGTCGCACTAAGAAAGGATATTAAACGAGGAAAATCTCCATTTTCAATATAAAAATTGTTTTGACTAACAAAAAATGATGGAAAATTTACTAAATATTTACAGCCAAAATATTCAATATCTTCATTATATTTATCTACTATTTTATTAATATCTTCTTCACTTGCAGCATAAGATATTACTTCTTCTGTATTATTTTTCTTTTCTAGAACTAACGAATTTTCATTGATAACATTGCCAAAAGCTTTATTAATGCTTTCACTAACATTGCTACTTATATATAAAGTTAGTCCCAAAAAAATCAATGATAATGAAAAAATTAAACTTGAAAATAAAAATCTTCCTTTTTTAATTTTAAGTGAATTTTTTATGCTTCTAATCATGAATTTAAATGATAACCTTGCACTTATTTTATTAGTTTGTGGTATAAAAAAAGTTTCTTTAGTGCTGTATGATGGTTCATTTTTATTCATTTCTAAAATTTTAAGATCTATAATTTCATCCGCATATTTTTTAACATTTTCATAATCATGGCTAACTAATATAACTAAAGACTTATTGGCAATTCTTTTTAAAATTCTGAATATCTGTGTTGAATTTTCTTCATCCAAAGCTCCAGTTGGCTCATCGCAAAATATAATTTTAGGATTATTAATTATTGCTCTAGCGATTGCAACTCTTTGTTTCTCTCCACCACTTAAATTTTGTACATATTCATCTTTAATATTTTCAATATCTAGATATTTTAAAACATCGTTTATATTTTGATTTTTAATTTGTTTAGAAGTTTTATTTCCCTCTAATACCATTAAAATATTGTTATATACTGTTTCATCTTCAAATAAATTATAACTTTGAAATATAAAACCAAAATTTTGATAACGAAAATTTCTTAAATCGTTTTCTTTAAGCTCCTTTAAGTTAACTCCATTAATAATAATTTTGCCTTCATAGTCATTATCAAGAGAAGAAATTATATTTAATAATGTCGTCTTACCTAAACCACTTTCACCGACTATTCCATAAATGCCAGTTTCACCTAATTGACATGAAAAATTTTCAAAAAGTGTCCTATTTCCATATTTTTTTGTTATTTTTTCTATAATTACCATTTTATTCCTCTTTTAATTCTAAAGCTAAATCAATCTTATCTGTCTTCATTAAGACAAAATAAATTAATAAATACATAATTAAAATAATTATTAAAATAATCCCTAAATAAACTATTGTTAAAATTCCTTTATCAATAAATAGGTATAAAAGCATCTTAGTTACATTTAGATTTACTCCAAGGATTAGATTCAATAAATAACTTGATATTAAAGTAACAAGTAAACTTATTAAAATACTTAATCCTATAATTTTAAGAAAAAGACTTGAGAATATTCCATAAAGATCGTTTTTCTTTAATCCTTGAATTTTTAAAATTGCTACTACTTTTCGTTCGGATATAAAAATAGACATAATTATAAAAATAGTTAAAGAAATAGTAGTCAAAAATGAAAGAATTGAAAAAACTAATAATCCAAAAGTTAAGATGTTAGCAATTTCTAAAAACGATGAAGTAATAGTTTGTCCATTATTTTCAATATTTAAGTTCGAATCTTTTAAAGATTTAGATAAACTATACATTTTACTAGTATCATAATCATTAGTAGTAAAGACATTAAAAGAGTAACTAGTTATATCATCATCAGAATTAGCTAACCTTAGAATATCAAGCCATGTATAATTTTGAATAAATTCTCGATTAATTTTTTCGGTTTTTTGAATGGATACTTCTTCTTTTAATAATTCATATGGAAAATATATTGTCGGCTGTGCTAAATAGGTAAATTCATTAATAATTTCAGTTATATAAACTTTCTTTGTTAATATAAAATCTTCATTTACTTCCTTATATTCATCGTTAATAAAATTTTTATAAATATAAGTTGTATTAAAATTAAAAAACAGCTCACTATAAATTGGTGATTTATTGAATTTCTCAAGATAATAATTTTCAAATGTTGAATTAACAATGATATCTTTTTTATTTTCATCGTAATATGTTTCGATTAATACATTATCTAACTTTTTATTATCAATAGTTTTAATAGTACAATTCAAAAAATAATCAAGATTATAATCAATTTTTAAATCAATAAAATCATAAAGGTTACTCCTTAAATTTGAGTAATTTGGCCTTGATAATTTTGTTACCGTAATTCCTGTATTTGCACTTTCATTAGTTATTTCACTTATTTCAAATTTATTAGAGTTTAAATAGCTAAAGTTTAAAGATTGTTCTAAATTATTAATGCCAAAATATAAACTTAGTGTTAAGCCTATAAAAAATAAACTTAAAGAAAAAGAAACAAAAAATAATACATTTTTCAACTTGTGAACTTTTAATAATCTATTACTTAAAATATTTCGAAAATTTCTTTTTTCCTTATTTTTGTGAATATTGGCATTTTTAATTTCTTCTTTAAAAGTTTTATTAATAATTTTAACAATTTTGCCATTTTTTAAAGTTATTACTGAATCATTATTAAAATCAATAAGACTTTCATTGTGTGTTACTATTATAACTAATCCTTCTTTGGCAAAATCTCTTAATAAATTCATTAAAATTAATGAATTATCATGATCAAGAGCTCCTGTCGGTTCGTCACAAAATAAAACATTAGGTTTATTTAAAATAGCTCTAACAAAAGCAACTCTTTGCTTTTCACCACCGCTTAGATTTTCAACTTTTTGGTCTTTTAAATTTAATAATTTGAATTTTTCTAAATAATAATCAATATTACTTTTATCAATATTTTTAATCTCACAAGTGGTTAATAAATTTTCATACACCGTGATTCCTTCTATTAAATTTATTGCCTGAAATAGAATGCCAAATGTATTAATTGTTTCATTATTCTTATATACTTCTTTATTATTAAAAAATACTTTTCCTTCACCAGGCTCTAAAATTCCTTCTAGTATACTTAATAATGTTGTCTTTCCACATCCGCTTTTCCCTAATATAAAAACAATTCCTTTATCGTATAAAGTTAGGTTTATATTATTTAAAACAGAAATAGAATTTCCATTATTTAATTTAAAAGTTTTTGTAACATTTTTTACTTCTAGCAAAATTATCCCCTCTATATAACAAGTCGTTAATTTTTTAACTTGTTGGGGGGAAAATTACATTTTCATTGCTAAAGGTACTTTAGGGAGTCCAGGCATTGTTAAAATATTTCCACAATAGCAAACTATAAAACCAGCTCCATTAGAAAGACTCACATCACTTATAGTAATATTAAAATTACGAGGAACATTCAATAATTTTGGATTATCACTAAAACTCGATTGAGTTTTTGCCATACATATAGGTAGGTTTTCACATCCTAATTTTTTAATATTTTGAATGGAATCTAAGGCCTTTTTTGTATAAATAACATCTTTTGCATGATAAATTTCTTTTGAAATTATATTAATTTTTTCTTCAACGGAACTATTTACATCATATAAATATTTAAGTTCTGATTTTTTTGTATCTAAAACTTCTTTAACTTTTTTTGCTAATTCAATACTACCTTCTCCGCCTTTTAAGTAGCCATCTAAAAAGGCAAAATTAAATCCGTCTTTGCGACACAATTTAATAAGTTCTTCAATCTCTTTTTCCTTATCGCTAGCAAAATGATTAATTGCAACCACAACAGGTACATTAAATTTTCTTAAATTAAAGTAATGTTGCTCGAGATTTTTAAAGCCTTCAGTTAATGCAGAAATATTTTCTTCTTCGAGATTTTCAAAAAGTTCACCACCATGAAGTTTTAAAGCACGTATAGTGGCTACTAAAACGACAGCGTCCACATGAAGATTTCCTTCTCTACATTTAATATCGAAAAACTTTTCTGCTCCTAGATCGCTAGCAAATCCAGCTTCTGTTATTACTATTGGAGAAAGTTTAAGAGCTAATTTAGTAGCAATTAAGCTTGAGCAGCCATGAGCAATATTAGCAAAAGGTCCGCCATGAACAAAACATGGATTTCCTTCTTGAGTTTGAACGATATTAGGTTTTAAGGCATCTTTCATTATTTTCATTATTGCATTAGTAATCTTCAAATCTTTCAAAAAAACAGGTTTATCATCATAAGTATAAGCAACAAGTATTTTCTCAATTTTTGCTTTAAAATCTAACTCATCATTGCTTAAGCATAAAATTGCCATTAATTCACTTGCAACAGTAATTACAAAATGTTCTTCGTGTTCATCTTTTGTTCCTTTATTAACAATGATATTTCTTAAGGCACGATCGTTAACATCTAATGCACGATGCCATAAGATTCTATTTTTATCTATATTTAATTCATTTCCTTGAAAAATATGATTATCAATAACAGCACTTATTAAATTTATAGCACTTGTTAGAGCATGCATATCACCAGTGAAATGAAGGTTTATATCATCATGAGGTTCAATAGTTACCTTCCCTCCTCCTGTAGCTCCGCCTTTTAATCCAAATGTTGGTCCCATTGAAGGTTCTCTTAAACAAAGTAAGGCATCTTGATTAATTTTTTTTAATCCATCAAGTAATGCTATAGATGCGGTAGTTTTACCTTCTCCTGCTTTAGTTGGTGTGATTGCTGTAACTAATACTAATTTACCATTAGGCTTATCTTTTAAATCATTATAGATACTATTACTAATCTTAGCTTTATAATTTCCATAAAATTCTAAAAAATCCCTACTAATTCCAGCTTTTTTTGCAATTTTTTCAATATTCTCTAATTCCATAAAACAACAACCTCACAAATCTAAAAGCTTATTCAAAACAAAAGATGAAATCATTAATCCAGCGATATTTGGAACAAAAATCATCGACGAAATAACTTTATCTTTTATTATAGGTACTTCGCTTGAAAATACTACATTTATTTTTTCAATATTTACTTTTTCCTTTTTTAAATTTTCTCTTAGCTTTCTAGCAAGTGGATCGTTAAATGTTTTAGATAATTTTGTTATCGTTACTTTTGTGCCATCTAATCTATTACCCATACCTAAACTTGAAATTAAATTAATTTTATTTTGATAACAATATTTAATAATTTTTATTTTTGCTTTAACATCATCAATACAATCTATTATAAAATCAGCATTATTAAAAATATTTAAATCAAATTCATCATCTATTTTAGATGTAATAGAATTAATATTAAGATCTTTATTTAGTAAATATAATTTTTCTTTTAAAGCCTCCGTTTTATAACGCCCGATATCGTTAATATCATAAGCAATTTGTCTATTTAGATTAGATTCATTGACTATATCAAAATCAACGATAGTTAAATTTTTAAATCCGCTTCGAATTAAAGAAATTGGCACAATAGATCCGACTCCTCCTAACCCTAAACAAACTATTTTAAATTTAGAAAGCTTATTAAAATCATCTTTTAAAAGTAACTTTGAACGATTATCAACCTCATCAAATTGTGCCATTAAAAGCTTCCTCACTATCGCTATACCATTTAACATTATCAAATTGATGTTTAAAATAAGTTAGCTGTCTTTTTGCATAATGTCTTGTATTCTTTTTTATTAACTCAATTGTTTCCTCAATTGGTAAATTCAAATAAAATTCTTTGTAACCAATTGCTTGTAAAGCTTGATTTGGAACTTTAAATTCTTTTTTCATTTCATTAATTTCGTCTATTAAGCCATCATTAACCATTAAATCTACACGTTTATTAATATTCTCATATAATAATTCTCTAGGAGGATTAATACCAATAAATTTAACATCGTCATATAGAAGTTTATTCTTGCCATCATTATTTAATTCAGTTTTGCTTTTTTTATGTATTTCATAAATATAAAGGGCTCGAATTAATCTTTTTCTATTATTTTTTGTAATCTTAATTGCATCGATTGGATCGATTTTAAGTAGTCTTTCATACAATTCATCATTACTTATATTTATTAAATAATCCTCAGGCATTTTTTCTTCATCGAGAAAATTAAAATCATATAAAAGAGCTTTCAAATAGAAACCAGTTCCCCCAACTAAAATAACATTTCGATTTAAAAATTTATTTAGTAATTCTCGCCCATCCTTTTGAAAGTTAAAAACATCATAAGGTTTTTTAATTGAACAAAAATCATACAAATGATAATTATTATGTGAATTTAAAAATTCCTTAGAAGGTTTAGCAGTGCCTTTATTTAATTCTTTATATACTTGGTAAGCATCGAAATTAATAACTTCAGCATTAAAATAATTAGCTAAATTTTCAGCTAAATCTGATTTATGTGATGCTGTAGGTCCAAGTACTGCAATTATCATTGTTTAATTATATCCTTTAAAGTTTTTATATCGTTATTGACATCTTCTTCAATATTTTTAAAATTAGAAAAATTCAAAATTCTATCTTTTTCATCATAAAATTTGGATGCAGTAGAATTTTTACTTTTATCGCAAGTTTTATAAAATAAAGCTTTCATTTCAATTTCATTTAAATTCTCGTTTTGTTCTAAACATTTTTTTAATCTAAAAAACTCTTTAATATTTTCTTGCTCATAAAGTTCTTTTTTTATAATTTTACAAAGTTCGAGAATATCATTATTCATTAACTATCTCTCCAAATAATGAATAAACATGGCTCTCAGTTATCTTTACTTTTATCAAATTTCCAATTAAAGATTTATCACCCTTAAAATGAACAACTTTATTATTTTCAGTATAACCAGATAATAAATCTTTATTCTTCTTGCTAACTTCTTCAACTAAAACTTCATAAGTTTTGCCAATCATAGAATTTGCAATATTAGTAAAATCAACCTCCAAGGCTTTCACAAGTTCTTTAAATCTTTTAACTTTTTCATCATAGGTAACATTATCAATTAATTTTGCAGCAGGCGTTCCTACTCTAGGACTGTAAATAAAGGTAAAAGCACTTGTATAATGTACTTTCTTAACAAGATCAATTGTGTCTAAAAATTCTTCATAAGTTTCATTTGGAAAACCTACAATAATATCTGTAGAAAATTCCATTTCAGGAATTTTTGTTTTAATTCTATCAATTAAGTCTAAATATTCTTCTTTGGTATATCTTCTTGCCATAGCTCTTAAAATCATGTTACTTCCGCTTTGAACAGGAAGATGGATAAACTTCATGATGTTTTTATGTTTCTTCATTACGTCAATAACATCATCTTTAAAATCACTTGGATATGAGGTTAAAAATCTTATTCTAGGAATGTTTAAACTTGCAACTTTATCCAATAACCCTGCAAAAGTTGACCCATTTTTTAAATCTTTGCCATAAGCATCGACATTTTGTCCTAATAAAGTTATTTCTTTATACCCTTTACTTTCAAGTTCTTTACATTCTTTTAAAATTTCCTCTTCGCTTCGACTTCTTTCTTTTCCTCTTGTATAAGGAACTATACAATAGGTACAAAATTTATCACAGCCATATGTAATATTAACAAAAGCTTTATATGTTTCTAATCTTGAAACTGGTAAATCTTCAACAATATCGCCTTCATAACTTGAAACATCAATATAGCGTGTATGTGTTTTAATAAAATTAGATAAAAGTAAAACAATATCCTTAATATTGTGCGTGCCAAACATTATATCGACAAAAGGAAACAAATCCAAAATTTTATCAATTATATGTTTTTGTTCTATCATGCATCCGCAGATCATTAATATGACATTTTTATTTTTTTCTTTTATATTTTTAAACTCACCAATTTGACCAAAAACCTTATCTTCAGCATTTTCTCTAACGGCACATGTATTTAAAATAGCTAAGTCACACTCTTTTTCATTGTCGGTCTTGAGCATTCCAAATTCATTTAAAATGCCGCACATTGTTTCTTCATCTCGAATATTAGCTTGGCAACCATAAGTCCTTATAAAATATTTTTTACCTTTAAAATATTCAACTGCTTCTTTAGTTGGATTAAAATGAAATTCAATTGTTTGAGGAATTCTTTGTCTTTTTCTAGCTTTATCTAAATTAGGTAAATCAATAAATTCAACTTTTCTCATATTACACCTCGCTAATATTGTAAATCGGAACGATTTCAATAGGTTTAAATGATATATCATCAAACTTTAAAATAATAGCAGAAAATACTATACTTCCTTTTTCTAATTGTTTAAATCTAGCGTTTTTATTTTGATATATTATGCGTTCTACACAACTATTCTTTTCTACACCAAGAACTCCATCATATAGGCCACACATTCCAACATCGCTAATATAAAAAGGACCTGTTGATAAAATTTGATAGTCTCGAGTTTGTACATGTGTATGAGTTCCAATAATAGCACTTATAGAATTTTTTAAACTGTACGCTAAAGCTTTCTTTTCACCGGTATATTCGGCATGAAAATCAATTATATGAATGTCGCTTTCATCATTTGAAATAACTTCTAATATTGAATCATAAGGCATTATAATCTCAGAATTTATTGTATCAGTTCCTATTAAATTACTAACACGTATTTTAACACCTTTATATTCAAATAGTCTTGAACCAGAGCCATATTTTTCATTTTTTATATTTAATGGCCTTAAAATATCATCGTTGTCTAAAAAACTATAGGTTTCATTATAATGATTGTAGTGATTACCTAAAGTAATACAATCAACTCCTAAATTCTTTAAAAAACTATAATGGGATTGAGAAATTCCTTTTCCGTTTGTTATATTTTCGCCATTAGCAATAATAAAATCAATATTGTATTTTTCAATGACATTTGGAAAATTAAGCTCTAATGCTTTTCGACCTAATTTTCCAACAATATCACCGACAAAAAGAATATTCATTATTTAGCAGTTTCAACAGCTCGATATTCTCTAATAACATTAACTTTGATTTGACCTGGATAAGTCATTTCTTTTTCAATTCTTTCTTTAATATCATGAGCTATTTTAAAGGCACCTAAATCATCAACTTTTTCAGGAATTACAATAACCCTAACTTCTCTACCACTTTGCATTGCATAGCATTGAAGTACTCCATCAAAAGATTTACAAATTTCTTCAAGTTGTTCAATCCTTTTAATATATGTTTCAAGAGTTTCACTTCTAGCTCCTGGTCTAGCAGCACTTAAAGTATCTGCTGCAGCAACAAGATATGAAATAACATATTTTGCTTTTACATCTCCATGGTGAGATTCAATAGCATTAACAACTATATCACTTTCACCATATTTCTTTGCTAAACGAGCCCCAATTTCAACATGGCTTCCTTCCATTTCATAATCGCATGATTTTCCAATATCATGAAGTAAGCCTGCTCTTTTAGCTTGTGTTTGATCTAAGCCAAGTTCAGCCGCCATAGCACCTGCTAATCTAGCAGTTTCTATTGAGTGTTCCAATTGATTTTGACCATAACTAGTCCTAAATTTTAAACGCCCAACATAATAAACTAATTCTTTATTCATGGATCCTAGTCCAAGTTTAAAGACCGCTTCTTGTCCAGCTTTACGAATAGAATCTTCAACTTCGTTTTTACATTTATTGGCAACTTCCTCAATTCTTCCTGGTTGAATTCTTCCGTCCTTAATTAATATATTTAAAGTACGAGAGGCAATTTCTCTTCTTATTGGATTAAAACAACTAATTGTCAAAGTTTCAGGTGTATCATCAATAATAATATCGACACCTAATAATTGTTCTAAAGATTTAATATTACGACCTTCACGACCAATAATGCGACCCTTCATTTCATCATTAGGTAAAGATATAACTGAAATTGTATGATCAGTTGTTACTTCTTGAGCTTGCTTAAAAATAGAATTAGCAAGTATTTGTCTAGCTTTTTCTTCACAACTTGCTTCAGCCTCTTCTTCTTTATTTTTTATCATTAATGCAATATCTCTTTGGCATTTTTCTTCAACACGTTTAAAGATTTCTTCTTTAGCTTCTTTTACAGACATTTGAGAAACTTTTTGAAGTTCTTCAATAATACTATCAAGTTTTTGTTGAAGATTTTCTTTTCTTTTTTTATTCTCTTCAATTTGTTGATCAATCAAAGTTTCTTTTTGCTCTAAAATGTTTTCTTTCTTTATTAATTGTGCATCACGTGCATCAATAGATTGTTCTCTTTGAAGTAATTTTTTCTCGCTTTCAACAACTTCTTGTTTTCTTTCTTTTATTTCTTTTTCAGCTTTTTGAAGCAATTCGTTAGTAGCTTGTTTTGCATCATATTGTGCACTTTTAGTTATATGTTCAGCCTTCTTTTCTGCATTAGCAATGATATCTCTCGATTTATTTTCAGCTCTTTTCTTTTTAAAATAAGGTAAAAAATATGTTACAAGCCCACAAATAATTGCGCCTAAAATAAAAGCACTAACCGCTATTATCCAGGCAAGAACACTCATAGAGCCTAATTCTCCTACTAAAAACATGGATAAAATCCTCCTTTATAAAAATTAATTAAATAAATAATTTGGAAATTATTGATACTAATTTATTTACAAAAAAGGATTTAAATTAAACTAATCAGTTTTTAAGCACTCATTAATTTCATTTTTTAAATGCGCAAATATTTCAGGATTATCAGCTAAATATTGCTTTGCAGTATCTCTTCCTTGTCCCATTCTATCGCCATTTAATTCATACCAGGAACCTTTCTTCTCAATTAAACCATAATCAATAGCCAAATCAAGAAGTTCACCTTCTTTAGAAATTCCTTTTCCATAAATTATGTCCAATTGGCAATGTTTAAATGGTGGCGCAACTTTATTTTTAACAACCTTTACTGTTACAGTATTACCAATTAAGTTCCCATTTTGTTTTATAGCTTCACTTCGACGAATATCAATTCTAACTGTTGCGAAGAATTTTAGTGCTCTTCCACCTGTAGTTGTTTCATTACTTCCATAAATAACCCCAACTTTCTCACGAAGTTGATTTATAAAAATAACACTGCAACCACTTTTATTTAATGTAGGTGTTATTTTTCGCATTGCTTTTGACATCATTCTTGCTTGTAAACCAACGCTTGAATCTGTCATAAGACCATCAAGTTCTTGTTGTGGAACTAAAGCAGCAACACTATCAACAACGATTAATTGAAAACATCCTTTTTGAGCTAATAATTCAACTATTTGCAAAGCTTCTTCACCTGAATCAGGCTGAGAAAGAATTAAATTATCAATATCGACTCCTAGAGCTTTAGCATACACTGGATCAATTGATTGTTCAGCATCTATATAAGCACACATGCCACCGTCTTTTTGACACTCAGCAACTGCAGTAAGAGCTAAAGTAGTTTTGCCACTACTTTCTGGCCCAAAAATTTCAATAATTCGTCCTTTTGGATAGCCACCAATTCCTAAACATTTATCAAGTAATATAGAACCACTTGATAGGGAATCAATTGAAACATTTGGTCTATCGCCTAAACGCATGATAGAACCTTCACCAAATGATTTTCTTATTTCTTTAAGAAGATCATCGATATTAATGTCTAAATTAGTATCTTGTTCTTTTTTCATATTCCTACCCCTCTATTATACAAGTAGTTGTTTTAATAACTTGTTTGGGGGGTAAAATTTAAAAATTATTTTCCAACAATAGAAATAACAGTATCAATTAATGACTCAACTGCTATTTGTCTTACTTTTTCTCTTTCAGCTTCTAATCTTAATGGAATAGGCCAAACTTGTCCTTTATAAACAATTGCCATATAAATTTCGCCTACATCAGCATCGCCTGGGCAGGTATTAGGACCAGCATTTCCAGTAAAGCTTACACAAATATCAACGTCTAAAACACGTTGACCTTTAATAGCCATTTCTTTAGCTACACCCCAACTAACAATTCCGTTTGTATCAATGAACTCTTCACTCATTCCTAAAAGTTTCATTTTTAACTCTTTTGAATAAGTAACTAATCCACCTTTAAAACATTTACTTGCTCCACTAACATCAGTAATAGTTTTAGCAAATAAACCACCAGTAAAGGATTCAACAGAACCAATAGTTAGTCCTTTTTTAGTTAAAACATCAACTAAATGACTTGCATTATTCATTATTCTTTCCTCCAATAACATGTTTATTTTGAATAACATAAATGACACCACTAACAAGTGATGCAATTGTAGTTAAATAACAGAAAATAGATGTAATTGTCACATATTGATTCCAAGTAGAATCAAAATATGAAAATGGAAAACCATTTAAAAAGACAAATGCGATTGTGAACATTTGTAAAACAGTTTTTAATTTACCAAAAATATTAGCGCTAATAACAACATTTTTCTTTGCTGCCATAAGCCTAAGTCCATCAACAATTAAGTCTCTAATAATCATCAAAATTACGCAAAAGAAAGGTATCTTTGTATAAGTTGATAAAGAAGTAAAATTAATAGCTAAAAATATAAGCATAGAATTTACTAACATTTTGTCAGCAATAGGATCTAGAAACTTTCCTAAATCGGTAACTTGATTATTTTTTCTTGCTAAGTAACCATCAAGAAAATCAGTTGCACTAGCAAATATGAAAACAAAAAATAAAATTATCATTATCCAGTTTATAAAAGAATTCCCGCCGATTGATATATTGGCTAATGCAATAAATCCTGTATATTGATCGGCTAAATACATTACAATAATCGCCACAATTAGTAAAAAACTAAGTATAATACGTGAAATTGTAATTTTCGTTGGAAGATTAATTTTTTCTTTCATATTGCCCCTTTAACTCGAGTATTCAGTCCATAAGCCATGTTCTGTTTTATGCAATCATTTATCTAAGTTTCCTTGCTAGATTTGATTGAATTCTCTATCTAACTTCCTCTACCAAAATTTGAGTTTCTCGCTTGTGGGGTTTACCGCGTTTCACCTTAAGTTTTCACTTAAGTTCGTCACTGTGGCACTTTATAAGTTATTACTCATGAGTTTCCTTTTAGAGTTAACTTGCCGTTACTAGCTCCCTAGTACCTAGGATTATTTTTTCTCCTAGCGCAATCACTACTATCATCTCAGATAGTGCGAGCATGGACTTTCCTCTAACTTATTAAGCCAGCGATTGCATAGACTGAAAAATTATTTAATTTTGCTTGGATCTACTCCCATTTGATAAAGTTTTTTTTCATATTTACTTATCTTCTTGAGTAAATCTAAGTTATCTAATTGAACGATATCAGGATTTTGCAAAAATTGATTATGACTTGTACTAAGTTCAGCCTCCTTTTTGCTAAGTTGAACTCTTAAAATTTGATTGTCTCTTTTAAGTTGATCAACTTGAGATTCAAGAGCCTTCATAACTCCATCAATCATTCGATAGTCACTAAGAACTTTATCTAAAAAAGCATCAACTTCACTAGCATCATAGCCTTTAACACTCTTTTTAAATTCTTTATTTAAAATTTCTTTGCTTGTTAATTGAAGTTTCATAAATTCTTAGCACTAAAATAATTATATTTTAGAGACCCTTCTTTTTCAATGAAAAATACATTTGATATGAAGACATTTTAAACCTATAATTTAATAGATTTATGAAAGAACTTGATAAAATTATTAATGGTCGAAAAGAAGCTATATTTCTTGATTTTGAAGGAACCCAATTTAGTCAAGAAATTATCGCTATTGGTGCAATAAAAATAAATCTCGATAATAAAAATTTAGCAACTGGAAAATATCGTAAATTTAAAACTTATGTTTTAGCAAATGATAAAGTTGGACCTTTAGTAGAGGATTTAACAAATATTAATGATTTCTTTTTAAAAACTAATGGAGTTAGATTTAAAGAAGCTTTATCTAGTTTTTCAAAATTTGTCGGAAATAACTTAAATAATCAAATTTTTATTACATATGGTAATTTTGATTTACGCTTATTAAGGATTACAGCATTATTAAATGACGCTATAAAAAATGACATTGTTCAACATATTTTTAAAAATTATTTTGATTTTGCAGGGTTTTTGTTTAAATTTATTAAAGATAAAGATGGTCACACTAAAGGATTAAAAGATAATTTAAAAAGATATAATTTAACTTTTGAAGGTGAAGAACATGATCCATTAAGCGACTCAATTAATCTAATGCGTTTATATAATGCCTTTATTACACAAAAAAATATTCTCTTTGATGAATATACTAATACAATCTATAAACACACAAATCTTCCACCAGTTATATTAAAATTGATTAATAAACTTGATATTGATGGGGAAGTTACCAAAGAGGATTTTAAAAAGATCATTGAGGAATATTTAAAATGATCAATTATCCATTTAGTGATGACATCTATAAAAATAATATTTCTCATAAAAATCGCGGATTATCTTTTGAAGAGCGTATAAATGAAACAAATCAGTTTTATTTAAATAATAATATTGCTTTAATTTATAAAAGACCTACTCCTATTAAAGTTTTATCTTTCGATGATAAAAATAAAATTATTACCAAAGCTATTTATGAAAAGGATTCTACTACTGATTATAATGGGGTGTATAAAGGCCGATATATTGACTTCGAAGCTAAATCGACAATTAATAAAACATCTTTACCAATTAGTAACATCAAAGAACATCAAATTAATCATTTAAATGATGTTCTTGTTAATGGCGGAATTGCTTTCTTTTTAATTGAATTTTCTACATTAAATAAAATTTACTTATTGAAAGCTAAAACATTAATAGATTATATAACTACTAATAAATCTAAAAGTTTATCAATAAAATTTTTAGAAAAAGAAGGTTATAAAATAACTTCCTATTTAGGAAAACCAGTCCATTATTTAGAGAATATTGAAAAAATATTTAACTTTTAGAGGCTTTTTGACAAATTTCTTTTAATTTACATTCCTGGCATTTAGGATTGATAGCTTTACAATAATACCTTCCAAAATGAATAAACTGATGATGAAGTTTAATATAATCTTTTTCTAAAAATATTTCTTTTAATTTTTCTTCTACTTCTTTTACATTATCATCTTCATTAACTAGACCTAATCTTTTACTTACCCTTAAAACATGTGTATCTACAGGAAATTCTGGTATTTTAAATAATTCAACATGGACAACATTAGCAGTTTTATTACCAACCCCTGGTAAACTCGTTAATTCAAATTTATTAATTGGAACATGACCATTATATTTTGTAAGTAAGATTTTACTTATATTTATAACATTTTGTGCTTTCTTTTTTGCTAAGCCTAAAGGCAAAACAATGTTATAAACATCATCATAATTAGCTTTAGAAAGTTCTTCTAATGTTTTATATTTACTAAATAACTTTTCCGTTACCTTATTCACCTTTTTATCAGTAGTTTGTGCACTAAGCATAACGGCAATTAAAAAAGAATAATCGGTTGTGTAATTTAATTCGCAACCTGCATTAGGTAATATTTCATCAAAATATTCTTTTATTATTTTTTCTTTATTTAATGTCATTACCGGAATTATCTTCTTTTCTAATTCTTTCAAGTATTATTTTATCAATATAATTTATTGATAGATGTCTTCTATTACGTGCATCTTTTAATGAATCAAATATAATTTCTTTTTTTACACCATCTGTAATCCACATTTCAATTTTATTAATTTCAATAGGAGTTAAACTACGATTAAACTCTTTTTGAAAAATAGAAAAAACCTCTTTTCTAATTTGATCAAGTTCTTCATTTTCTTTTAATTCTTCGTCTGTAAAGACACTTTTTTCAAAGCATTTTACTAAAATACTCTTAATTTTATCAATCGATGTATATAACTTATCATCCTTTGTAATAAACTCAATATATCCCTTAGTAAATAACTTTGATAATACATTATCAATTTCATCATTACTCATATTCATTTTAAGAGATAAGATTTCGCTATTTATTAATTCATTACCTTGGCTTAAAAGATGATTTATCATTAAAATTACCATTACTTCATCTTCAGTTAAATTTAAATACTTGTAAAACTCTAATAAAATGTAATTAAAATTTAAAGCATTAGCATTAGAAAATTTCATCTTCCAAACCTCCTTTTTTTATTTCTTGCAATATTTTATCTTTATTTAACTCATTAAGTAAATAACGATTTTCTTTTAAAATTTTATAAGTAGATTCATCACAACTTAAATTATATTTTTTAATAAATCGATAAGCTCTTAAGATACGTAAAGGGTCTTCTTTAACTCTTTCAAGTGGATCCCCAATAAATCTTAAAATTTTATCATTCAAATCTTTAATTCCTTGTTTTGATGGATCTAATATTTTATAAGATTCATCAATATAAATTGCATTTATGGTAAAGTCTCTTCTTAAATAATCGATATTAATATCCTTAATAAACTCAATTTTATTAGGATGGCGAAAATCTTTATAATTACTTTCTTTCCTTAAAGTAACTATATCAACATTTGTATCATCGATTTTATATTTTATCGTCCCATATTTTGCAAAAGTTAAATCAATATTATCTAAGAATTTAGTAATCTCTTGTGGAGTTGCATCACTAACAAAATCATAATCAGTAAGTTTTTCATTAAGTAAAAAATCTCGACTTAAACCACCAATCATATATAAATGATAATTATTTTTATTAAATATATTTGCTAACTTATCAAAAATTTCAACCTTCCTATCAAGCATAAGAAAATTCTATCATTTTGAGACTAATAAATAAATTTATTAAATATTATCAAAAGGAAAAACTAATATTATTCAATAAAAAACGTCCTAAATTATAATAAGGACATTTCTTATTTTAATTTAAATAAATCTTGGCCTAAGAATACTATTATTATTTAACAGTATCTTTTAAGCTTCTTGATGGTTTAAATCCTACAGTGCGTGTTTCAGGAATAGTAATTTTTTCTCCGCTGATTGGACTTGTTCCAACTCTTTCTTTTCTGACTTTAACTTGGAAAACCCCAAAACCAGAAAGTTTAACGCTTTCTCCATCTTCCAAAGCTTTTTGAACTTTACCTAAGAAAACATCAATAGCTTTTTCAGCGTCTTTTTTAGTTATACCAACCTCTTCGGCCACTGCAACAACTAAGTCTGTTTTATTCATTGTTTTTCTCCTTATTTATTTGTATTTTTATAATAATACAAAATTCATTTCTTAACAATAAAATAATTTTTAGCGACTAATGGCTCAATTTTCGTCCTTTAATGAGCGCTCCATAAGTATTTTAACCATTTCTTTTGGTTGAGCATTATTAAACAAAACTTCATATAGCGAATCAATTATTGGCATATTTAGTTTATTTGCTAAAGCAATTTCATGAACTATTTTAATTGTATTTATACCTTCAATAGTTATAGTATTTTGCTTTTCCATTATTGATTTAGCACTATTTAAACAACCAATTTCATAACCTGCACTAAAATTTCTTGATTCATTAGTATTACAAGTTAAAACTAAATCTCCTAATCCTGTCAATCCTAAAAATGTTGATTCTTTAGCACCAAAAAATAGTCCAAATCTTTTAATTTCGGCTAATCCTCTAGTAATTAAAGCAGCTTTCGTGTTTTCACCATATCCTAAGCCAATAACAATACCACTAGCAATTGCTATAGCATTCTTTAATGAGGTTCCAATCTGAGCCCCTATTGTGTCAGTTAATGTATAAACTCTAAAATAAGAATTAGAAAATAATCTTTGGATAAGACCTGCAATTTCAATATCTTTACTAACAGCACAAACGCAAGTTAAATTATGTTTAATAACTTCTAAAGCAAATCCTGGTCCTAAAATAGATCCGAATTGAATTAAATCTTTTTTATTATTTTTCTTTGCTTCAATTTCTAAATATTCAAGAATTGTTGAATTAGTATTAGACTCTAAACCCTTAGAAACATTAATAATTATTATACTTTTATTTATATAACTTAATAATTCAGAAAAAACATCTGAAATAAATTTCGAAGGTACTGCTAAAAGTATAATATCAGATTGTTCAACTAATGTTTTTAAGTTATAAGAAACTACTAAATTAGTACTGAAAATGTACTTGTCAAAAGGAGAAACAGTATGAGTTTTTGAAATTGAGTCAAGTTTTGCAGGGTTTTTATCAAAAACACTTACTTTATAACCATTTTCTAATAATACATTGGATAAAGCTAGTCCCCAAGCACCAGCCCCAATTGTTCCAATATTCATCTATTTCTCCTACGACATACTAAATTAATTGGAGAACCAACTAATTCAAAAGAATCTCTAATTTTATTTTCCAAATATCTTAAATACGAAAAATGCATCCAAGAAGGTTCATTACAAAATAAAGCGATTGTCATTGGCTTAGATGAAACTTGTTGTGCATAATAAATTCGACATCTTCCCCCATTAAAATCAGGAGTTTCATTCATCATTTGCGCTTCTTGAATAATTTCATTTAAAACGCTTGTTCTTATATTAAATGTATAACTATCATATATTTTTTTAATTAAAGGCATAATATCTTTAACTCTTTGTTTAGTTAAAGCGCTAACATATAAAATAGGCGCATAATCCAAAAACTTAAAATTATTCTTTATCTTAGTTGTAAAATCACTCATTGTCGAATTATCTTTTTCAATTCCGTCCCATTTATTAACTAAAATACCGATTGCTTTCTTCGATTCAATTGCATAACCTACAACATGCTTATCTTGCTCAGTTAATCCCTTTATAGCATCAATTACTAATAAACAAACATCACTATTATCAATCGCTCTTAAGGCTCTTAAAGCGGCATATTTATCGATTGCTTCATATATTTTTCCACGTTTTTTTAATCCAGCAGTATCAATAATTACATAATCTTCATCTTCATATTTAAATTTTGTATCGATTGCGTCTCTTGTAGTGCCTTCAATAGAAGAAACTATTACTCTTTCTTCTTGCAAAATAGCATTAACTAAACTAGATTTACCAACATTTGGTCTTCCAATAAGACAAAATTTAATTTCATTATCAATTAATTTATGTTCTTCATTAGGCAATTTTTTGATAATTTCATCTAATATATCACCAATACCAATCCCATGGACTCCACTTACTGCAATTGGATCTCCAATACCTAAATTATAAAATTCATAAATATTATTTTTACTTTCGGAATTATCTATTTTATTAACAGCTAAAACAATAGGTTTCTTTGATTTATGTAGCATAGAAGCTACTAATTTATCATCACTCGTTAATCCAATTTTACCATCAACAACAAATAAAATTACATCTGCTTCTTCAATAGCGATTTCGGCTTGCATTCTAATTTGTTCTTGAAAAGGTCTATTTTCTAATTCAATACCGCCTGTATCAATCAAACGAAAATCACGAGTTAACCAACTAGCATTAGCATATATTCTATCTCTAGTTACACCACGAGTTTCTTCTATAATTGACTTTTTTTCTCCTATAATGCGATTAAAAATAGTTGATTTCCCAACAGAAGGGGAACCAACAATAGCAACACAACCTACACTCATAAATCTAAACCTTTATCTTTAATAATTTTTAAAATTGAATTGACAACTTCTTCAATGCTCATATAAGTAGTATCCAAAACTATTGCATCATTAGCTTTAGTTAAAGGAGAAAATGCTCGATGACTATCGATATAATCTCTCTTTTCAATATTTTTTAAAATATCTTCAAAACTACACTCGATTCCTTTAGCTAAATTTTCTTTATATCTTCTTTTTGCTCTTTCTTTAGCCTCTGCTACTTGATAAATTTTAACATCGGCATTTTTTAAAACATGGCTTCCAATATCTCTTCCATCCATGACTACATTAGCTTTTTTTGCAATTTCACGTTGTAATCTAACAAGTTCAACACGAATATCTTTATAGCTAGAAATATAACTTACATTATCAGCAACATCGTTTTCTCGAATTTCTTTACTAACATCAACACCATCAAGAGTTATATGATTTTCTTCGTTAAAACTAATATTAATTTTACCTATTAAGCTTATAGCCTTTTCTTCATCTTTAGGATCAATATTATTTTTTAAACAAGCATAAGTAAAAGCACGATACATTGCGCCTGTATCAACATAAAGAAAATTTAATTTATTCGCTATAATTTTAGCGACAGTTGACTTTCCACTACTACTTGGTCCATCAATAGCAATTGCAAATCTTTTCATAAATACATTACACCATAATAAACAAATAAAACGATAAATATAATAGCAAGAATTGTTACAAAACCATAATATAAAACTCTTTTTTTAATTCTTTTTTCTTTAAAATCTGTTACTAAAGGATTTAGCTTAGGTTTATTTATGCTATCCTTTTCTTTTACATTTTTTTCTTTCTTATCGCTAGTTAAATCAGAGCGATAAGATTCATATTTTTCTTCTCTTGTCATCGCTTTCTTTGCCATATCTTTATTTTAGCATAAGACTTTTATAAACATTTACAAAAATCTTTAATTTCACTATAATTAAGTGGTGGAGGAATAAAGATATGACATTAAAAGTTGATAGTGAACTTTGCGTCGGTTGTGGCTTATGCGTCGGTTCATATGCAGGAGCATTTGAATTTGATGAAGAAGGAAAAGCTAAAGTTGTTGGCGATTTAGACGAAACAACTGCTGAAGAAGCCATTGCTTCATGTCCAGCTGGTGCTATTAGTAAATAAACTAGTAGATTATAGTAATTAAGAGGTCAATTGACCTCTTTTCTTTTTATAAATGTAATAAGAAGAGGAAAAATTCATCTAAATACTTTTTTAATGGCAAAATATTATCTTTTAAAGTATCAAAATTATCACCTTCTAAATATATCTTTTTATTAATTTCTATTGTAAAACAAATCGTTCTATTACACTTAAATAATAATTCATAAGTGTCATTATAAGGAAAGTTAAATGATGCTTGTTTAATATCAAATGATGTGAGACTAAATTGATTAAAATAAAAAGACATCTAATCTATAATAAATTTGAACCAAAAATAGAGGAGATGTCTATGAATATTTTAGCACAAGAACGTAATTATTTGCCAATTGATATTGAGGCCAAATATCAATGTTGTTGTTAGCTAACAATTTATTAATTAATCATTTTAAATTAATTATTTTTCAATCTTTTTTTCTATATTTTTATCTTTTTTATTTTGCGTACTTTTAAAATCAATAATAAATCTTATAGGCTTATAAATAAGTAAAGTAACAACTAAAACAATACTTATTCTTATTAAATTAAATGGTATAAGAACCATATAAATAATTCTAGGATCAGTAAGTGAAGTTAAATCTTGAAGACCAGGAACTATTAAAAAGAAATTAATAACTGTTTGCTCTCCTAAAAGTAAGCCATATAACGGATAAATAATATAAAGTCCTAAAACACTACTAACAAATAAATTTGATAAACCACCAACAAGTAAGCCAATGATGGCACCTTTAAAATTATGATATTTTTTATAAATTATACTTGCTGGTAAAATTAAAAATATACCATATAAAAAATCAGCAAAGACCCCTATACACATATTATTAATATCTAAAGGGATTCGAATTAAAGATTTTATTATTAAAACTAAAACCCCCACAAAAGGACCATAAGCAAATGATGAGATTAAAATTGGAATTTCATCAAAATGGAGTTGAAGGAAACTTGGAAAACCTGGAATAGAAAATTGTAACCCAGGAACACAAGCTAAAATAACACTAACCGCACTAAATATAGCGATTGCACTAATGTTTTTTAAAGTGAAATATTTTTTCATAAAAAAAGACCTTTCACTTCAGGTCAAATAAAACATACTTCTTTCATCCAGACTTTACTGTTGCTACTAGAATTTCACTAGTTCGATCACAATGTGATTCGTGGAGTATACCACCAGCGAGGATTTTCACCTTCCCCTGAAGTAATTAAATTATATTCTTTCTTATTTATTAATCAATTTAATTATCTCTTTTAACAAAAAATCTCTTTCTTTAATTGATGCACAATAAATAGTAATTTTTTTATTTCGATAAAAAACTCTTCTATTCTCAATTTTTTTTGATAAATTTGTAACTTTTTCTTCAACTTCACGCACACTTAAATTTTTTTGATATATTTCACTTGTAAGTTTAATTGCTTCCTCATTATTAAGCCTAGATATCGCTTTAGCATGCCCATAAGAAAGTTTGTTATTAACAATATCTCTTAATATTTCTTTAGGTAAATTTAATAACTGAAGTATATTTGAAACTTGACTTTCAGAGCTTCTAATAAGTTTAGCTAAATCTTTATTTTTATATTTAAAATTATTTTTTAAATATGATAATAAATAAGCAACTTCAATAATATTATAAGAACGTTGTTCAAGAGTATCTGCTAATAGAATTAATAAAGTTTCTTCGTCGTTAAAATTTTCAATAATTACCGGAATATCATGAAGTTTTAATTTTTTACATGCGATAAAAAGTCTTCTACCAATAACAATTTCATACCTATCCTTAATTTTGCGAATAATTAAAGGTCTAAGTAATCCATTTTCTTGAATATTTTCTTCATATTCTTTTAAGTTTTTTTCAGATATTTTTGCTTTTTTAATAAATTGATTATCATCAATTAAATTTAATTCAACATGCTCAACACGTTCTCGAGCATAATTTTGTTCAATAGCTGGAATTACATCAGTATCTTGAAATCTTTCAATAAGATTCTTAAGGTCTTTATTTAAAATTGTTTCATTTTTCATTTAATATCACTTCTTGAGCTAATTGATTATAAGCAAGAGTTCCTGCGCTAGTAGAACGATAAAGCATACAAGGTAATCCTTTTGCACTTGCTTCACTTAAAGAAATATTTCTAGGAATTATCGTGCGATAAGTATTTTCAAAGAAATATTTTTTTACTTGTTCAACTATCTCATTGCCAAGTTTTGATCTTTGTTCATACATAGTAAGTAATAAACCTTCAATTTCTAAATTAGGATTATATTTATTTTGAATATTTTTAATAGTTGATAAAACTTGGGCTAGACCTTCCATCGCAAAATATTCACATTGAATAGGTATTAAAACACTTTTAGCTGCACATAAGGCATTTAAAGAAAGTAAACCTAAAGAAGGTGGACAATCAATTAATATATAATCATATTTTCTTCTAATATTACTTATTAAACTTTTTAAAAATTCAAATGGTTTAGAAGATTTTAGAGCAATTTCATTTTCTAAATTAGTTAACTTTAAATTTGATGGAACAATTTCAAGTCCTTTAACCGTCGTTTTCTTAATTATTTTATTAACATCAACATCTAAAATTAAAGCATCAAAAATAGTTTTACTCAAACTTGTTATATCTAATCCTAAACCTCTTGATGAATTACCTTGTGGATCTAAATCTAAAAGTAAAACATTCTTTTTTAAAGAAGCAAGGCTAGCGCCTAAATTAATTGAAGTAGTTGTTTTACCAACTCCTCCTTTTTGATTAAAAATAGCAATAATTTTCGGACTCATAAAATATCTTTTATTATTTTACTATAAACACGAGGATATTTAGAATCAGTATTTTTGATTTTTAAAATTTCTAGAATATATCTAGTTTGAGAATATTCATTTAAATGATATTCGTATGTATTAATTAATTTAGAATTAAGTTTATTAAACGCACCTTTAGCTTCATTAACTTCATCCATATAATTAATACCTTTATAAGCTAATAATTTTCCATTAACCTTTAAAAAAGGAATCTCTAACTCTAGAATTATTCTTAAACTACTTACAGCTCTACTTGTGGCATAATCAAATTTTTCTTTAAAAGTATCGTCCAATTCTTCTGCTCTTTTATTTATTATCGTAATATTTTTTAAATTTAAAGCTTCTTTTACATATTCCAAAAAATTAGCTTTCTTTTTTGTTACTTCAACTAAAATAAAATTAACATTTGGATTAGTGATTGCTAAACAAATAGCTGGGAAACCACCACCACTACCAATATCTAAAACACTTTTTCCTTCTTCAAATTTTATAAATTTATTTAAAACTAATGAATCATAAAAATGCTTAATATAAAATTCTTTATCATCAGTTATAGCTGTTAAATTATATTTTTTATTTTCAGCTAAAACTAAACTTTTATATTTTTCTAAAAGTTCTTCTTCATAAGTAGTTAAATTTAAGTCTTTTAAAAAAATGTTTGCGCTCATTTTAAATCACCTTTTCTTAAATGAAGAATTAAAGCATTAATATCACTAGGATTAACACCACTTATTCTACTTGCTTGGCCAATATTCCTTGGTTTAATTTGATTAAACTTTTGTCTAGCTTCTAAAGCGAGACCTTCTAGTTTTTGATAATCAAAATCTATCGGTAATTTAAGATTTTCTAATTTTTTTACTTTTTCAGCTTCCTTCTTTTCATTTTCAATATAGCCTTCATACTTTACCATGATTGAAAGCTGTTTTTCACCAATTAAATCTAAATTTATATCGTTAGGAATATCTAAATAATCTTTTAATCTAGTATAAGTTACATTACTTCTTTTTAAGATATCTTTATAAGAGACACCATTTTCAAGTTTTTCATAACCTAGTTCTAATAGATATTCATTAACTTTTGAAGTTTTCCCAGCATAATTTTTTTCTAAAAAACCTTGCAAAAACTGGATATTTTTTCTTTTTTCACAAAATTTAGAATATCTCTCTTCACTAATTAAACCATATTTATAACCATAATCAGTTAATCTTAAATCAGCATTATCATGTCTTAATAAAAGTCTAAATTCAGCTCTACTAGATAGTAACCTATAAGGCTCATTTGTGCCCTTTGTAATTAAATCATCAATCATTACTCCAATATAAGCTTCATCTCTTCTTAAAATAAATGGTTCTTCATTTTTTATATATTGAGTGGCATTAATACCCGCCATAAGTCCTAATCCAGCAGCTTCCTCATAGCCACTAGTCCCACATATTTGTCCAGATATAAATAAACCTTTATATTTTTTAACCATTAATGAACTATCAAACTGAGTTGGATCTAAAGCATCGTATTCTATTGCATAAGCGTATTTTAAAATCTTTGCATTTTCTAATCCAGGTAATGAATGAACCATCAATTCTTGAATATTTTCAGGCATTGAAGTTGAAAAGCCTTGTAAATATATTGAATTAGTATCATAACTTTCAGGTTCTAAGAATAGTTGATGTCTAGGTTTATCACTGAAACGAACAATTTTATCTTCAATAGATGGACAGTATCGAGGTCCAACCCCTTTAACCAAGCCACCATACATTGCACTTTCATTTAAATTATCTCTAATTATTTTATGTGTTTCGGGTGTTGTATAAATTAAATAGCAAGGGATTTGATCACTAATTGAAATAAATTCACTATCTTCATATGAAAAACCTTCATCTTCAACATTTCCAAGTTGTATCAAACCTTTTGAAAAGTCGATTGACTCTTTAGCGATTCTTTGTGGAGTTCCTGTTTTTAATCTAATAATCTTGATTCCCATTTTCTTTAAAGCATCGCTTAATCCAAAACTAGCTTTCTCTCCATCTGGTCCTCCACTATATTTATGATGTCCAACCAAGATTTCACTATTCATATAAGTTCCGGTTGCTAAAATTACTGTTTTAGATAAAATAGTTAAGTTTTGCAGGGTTTTTACCCCTAAAACCTCGTTATCATTATGAATTAAATCAATGACCATATCTTCTAAGATATCTAGATTCTTAGTATTCTTTAGATGATCTTGAATATAATGTGGATATCTTTTTTTATCTGCTTGTGCTCTTAAACATTGGACTCCTGGACCTTTTTTAGTATTTAACATCTTCATTTGTAAATACTCGTGATCAGCAGCTTTACCCATAAAGCCACCTAGTGCATCAATTTCTCTAACAACAATACCTTTTGCACTACCACCTATTGAAGGATTACAAGGCATATTAGCGACCATCTTAAAATTTAAAGTTATTAAAAGAGTTTTAAAACCACGATTAGCACTTGCTAAACATGCTTCAACCCCAGCGTGTCCTCCACCAACAACAATTACATCGTATTTATCAAGCATTAGCCGACACTTCCTTCCATATCTAACTTAATAAGTTGATTTAATTCAACAGCATACTCCATTGGTAATTCTCTTGAAAATGGTTCAATAAATCCCATAACAATCATTTGAATTGCGTCTTGTTTTTTAATTCCTCTACTCATTAAATAAAAAAGTTGTTCTTCATCGATTTTACTTACAGTAGCTTCGTGTTCTAAAAATGAAGAATTATTTAAACATTCATTTTTTGGAATTGTATCACTTTTTGATTTATTATCTAAAATTAATGTATCACATTCTACATGAGATTTAGAATTAAGTGCTTCTTTTTTTATTCTTACTGTCCCTCTATAATTACTTACGCCACCATTTCTTACAATGGATTTTGAAATAATTTGGCTTGTTGTATTAGGAGCTTCATGAATCATTCTAGCTCCAGCATCTTGATATTGTCCATTACTAGCAACAGCGATTGAAATACATATTCCTTTTGCATAAGGTTCTTTTAAAATACAAGCAGGATATTTCATATTTACTTGAGAACCAATATTTCCATCAATCCATTCCATTTTACCATTTTCATAAACCGCAGCTCTTTTTGTAACTAAATTAACAATATTATTTGACCAATTTTGTATTGTTGAATATCGACACTTAGCATTTTTATGAACAATAATTTCAACAACAGCAGCATGTAATGATTCTTTAGAATATATTGGTGCTGTACAGCCTTCAACATAATGTACTTCTGCACCTTCATCAACAATTATTAAAGTTCTTTCAAATTGACCAGTTTTTTCGTTATTAATTCTAAAATAAGATTGAAGTGGCTTTTCTAATTTAACATTTTTAGGAACATATATAAAAGATCCGCCGCTCCAAACTGCACTATTTAACGCTGAAAATTTATTATCAGCAACTGGTACGACAGTTGCAAAATATTTTTTAAATAATTCTGGATAAAGTTTTAGCGCTAAATCAGTTGATAAAAATATAACACCTTTTTCTCTTACCTCTTCCAGCATATTATGATAAACCATTTCAGATTCATATTGGGTTGCTGCACCGCTTAAATATTTTTGTTCAGCTTCAGGAATACCTAATTTATTAAATGTATTTTTAATTTCAATAGGAACATCTTCCCATGAATTTTCTTCTTTTTTACTATAACGAGTAAAATAAGTATAACTATTAAAATCTAAATTTGTAACATCTGGTCCAAAATTTTGAAATGGCATTTTAATAAATTTACGATACGCATCAAGACGAAAATTAAGCATCCACTCAGGTTCATCTTTAGCCTTTGAAATTTCTCTAATTATATTTTCGCTAAGACCTTTTCCAGTATCAAAGATTGCTTTTGAGTCATCTTTAAAATCATATTTATAGTTATTATCTAAAATATCTTTAGTCTTCATCTTTTTCACCATTCAACAATTTAGTTAAGCCATTCCAGCCAATAGTTGCACATTTTATTCTTGCTGCCTGTTTATGCGTGTTTTGAAAAACAATAGCTTCATCAAGAGCTTCTTCATCATAAGGCTTTTCATAAATCATATTTAAATAATTTTCAATAATTTTAAAAGCTTCCTCTTTGGTTTTTCCTTTAACTAAATCACACATTATATCCGTACTAGATGTTGAAATTGTGCAACCTACACCATCAAATTTTATATCTTCAATAATATTGTTATTTAATTTAAGATAAATCGTAATATCATCAATACAACTTGTTGAATCCATTCTTATGTGAAAATAATTTTCACTATCTTCAGGTGTTTCCTTATTTGTTGGACTATTATAGTGATCCATAATAATCTCTCTCATTAATGTTGGATTAATTGAAATAGGCATCTAAAAAATCACCTCCATTTTTAAGTGCTTCATATAAGATATCAATCTCCTCTTTAGTATTATAAAAAGAAAAACTTATTCTTACAGTAGCTACTGTTTTTAAAAAGTCATGTAAAATTTTTGCACAATGTTCTCCACTTCTAACACATATTCCTTTACTATTTAAATAGCTAGCTTCATCTTGTGCAAAAACATCTTTCACATTAATTGTAATAATACTTCCTTCAGCAAATTCATTATAAATAATAAGGTTTTGCAGGGTTTTTAATTTAGATATAGCATAATTTCGTAATTCTTTTTCATATTTTTCAATATTTTCCATGCCAATATTTTCTAAATATTCTATCGCAGCACCAAGACCATAAATACCTTCGATATTTAAAGTTCCTGCTTCAAATTTTTCAGGAGGTTGCAAAAACGCAACATTGCCACACATATCAAAGCGAGCATTATTTCCTCCACCAGTCATAAATGGATCAGTCAATTTAAGTAAATTATATTTACCATATAAAACTCCAATACCTGTAGGTCCACATAATTTATGGCCACTGAAAGAAAGAAAATCACAATCTAAATCTTTAACATCAATTTTAATATGAGGTACACTTTGAGCTCCATCAACCATCAATAAAGCCCCATGTTCATGACAAATTTTACTAATTTCTTTAATATCTACTAAATAAGCTAAAACATTACTAATTTGGGCAATAGCCACAATTTTTGTATGTTCATTAATTACTTTTTTTAATCCATCAATTGAAAGTCTTCCATCTTTATCTAAAGGAATATAATTAATTTTACAGCCAGTATGTTCTTTAACTTTAAACCAAGGTAAAACATTACTTGCATGTTCTGCTTCAGTAAGTAAAATTTCATCATCTTTTGTTAAATATTTCATTCCATAGCCAAAAGCGATTAAATTTATTGACATTGAAGTACCACTAGTAAAAACTATTTCTTCTTTTTTTGCATTAATAAAATTAGCAACAGTTTGTCGAACTTTATCAATATTAAAATCAACTTTATAAGCTAAATCATAATCTCCTCGGTGAGCATTTGCATTTTCGTTTAAATAATAATTATTACATGCTTCAATTACTTTATAAGGCTTAAAAGTAGTTGCTGCATTATCTAAATAAACCAAAGGGTGACCTTGTTGAGTTTTATTATTTAGCATTGGAAAATCTTTACGAATTTTATAAACATCAAACATCTTATAAACTCCTATAAATCGTTTCTTCAATTATTTTACGAATCTCTTCGTCATAATTTAAACTAATTGGTAATAAATAGCCATAAGTAATTAACTTTCTTGCTTCAATTTCACTTAAACCTCTACTAAGTAAATAATATAAATGTTCTTCATTTAATGAACCAATAGCACATCCATGACTTGCTTTAATATCTTCACAATCAATTTTTAATGTTGGTGAAGCTTTAGCTTTAGATTCTTTATCAAATAAAATAACTTTTACACTTTGATTAGCATTAGATTTATTAGCCCCTTTTTCGATATGAGATACACCATTAACATTAAGTTCACTAGTATCCATGCTAACCCCAAATCCTTTAAGATTAGAGATAGTTCTTTCTCCTATATGAGAATAAGAAATATTATATTTTTTTAAGTTATTTTTATTAACTAAACTAGAGAAATTAAAAGAGCTTTCACTATCGTCATCATAAAGAATAATGTTGCTATTTATATTAATTTTCTCTTTAGATAAATCGACCAAAAAAATATTAAATATGGCACTTTTAGAGAGATTTCCCTTTAAATTAAGGTTTTTTTCTCCTTCTAAATTTAAAATTTTTAGATTAATTGTTGCTCCTTTTTGAACAAAAAAGTTCAAATCTAAATTAGTAAAATGAGTTAAATATAACTCAATATTACTATTTTCTTTAACGATAATATCTTTAGAAATATATGATTCAGAATTAATAAAATAAGTGTCTTCACCACTTAATTCTAAAGGCATTAAACTATATAATTCGTTATTTAGAACTACCATTTTTAATCACTTCTTTCGTTGCACAAGTGCCTATTGAAATAGGAGCTTTTTTATCAGTTTTTTCAATTTCAATATTTAGTTCATTCTTAATCCAAGTGTAACCCTCTTTATCAATACGTTTAATTAAGCTTTCATCACCTTTTAAGACGATCTTCCCATTAATCATAACATAAGCTACAGTTGGTTTAATTAAATCAAATAAACGAGCATAATGAGAAATCACAAGAAAACTTGTATCTTTTTCGCTAAATTGTTTATTAATTGCTTCACTTACAATATTAATAGCATCAACATCTAGTCCACTATCAATTTCATCAAGCATTGCTAAAGCTGGATTTAATAATTTCATTTGTAAAATTTCATTTCTTTTCTTTTCTCCGCCACTAAAGCCTTCATTTAAAGTTCTATTAACTAAATCAAAAGGCATTTTTACTTCTTTAGTAGCATTTTCTAATTCTTTATAAAATTTATATAAGCTAATTTTCTTATCACTATGAGCATTCATAGCGCTTTTAAAAAAATCTGCATTAATAACACCAGGTATTTCACAAGGATTTTGAAAAGCTAAAAAGATGCCTTTTCTACTTCTTTCATCTACACTCATCTTTAAGACATCTTCGCCATTAAAATAAATTTCACCTTCGGTGACTTCATAACGAGGATTACCCATTATAGCACCTAATAATGTTGATTTTCCATGACCATTAGGTCCTAAAAGTGCGACCATTTCTTTATTTTCAATAGTTAAGTCTACACCTTTTAATATTTCCAAGTCTTCAATTTTAACATGTAAATTTTTTATCTCTAATTTGCTCATAACTTACCTCAAACCGACAATATTCTATTACTTTTTTTAAACTATAACAATTTAAACGATTTTATGATAAAATTCTTTATTGGAAAATGAAAATTTTTCTAACCTTTTTATTGAAAATAATTTAGCTATTGAGATATTTATACTTATAGTATAAAATTGAAAAAGCTATTTTTTTAAAGTAGTTATTTAGGAGGAAATCACGACATGAATAAATGCAAAAAAGCATTAACCTTATTAATCGGTGCTGCTTCAATTGTATCATTAAGTGCTTGTGGTGGAGTCGTTACTGAAAAAGCTAATACATTATTAAGTTATGAGACTAGCGATGGTTCAGGAAGAGTCGATTTTACTACCAATGACTTATTGATCAATTATTTCGAAAATAACACTGCCTCTACACAAGATTTGTACAATATTGTCTATGAAGCAATGCTAAAGAAATATTATGAAGATAGACCAACAGACTTAGCAACGCTTGAAACTGAAGCAAACACTAAAGTCAATGAAAAGAAAGATGAAGCACAAAAAAATGCAGATACTAATCAAACTTCATATGATGATGAATGGAATAGTATATTAGACACCGAACTTAGCGATTTTAAAGATGAAAAACGTACCGAAGAAGCTTTATATAACAAATATTTAGTCGAAGCAATGAAAACAGATATCGGTGACCAATTCTATAATACCTTCAAAGAATGGAATCAAGACAAAATTGCTGAAGGAGATCAAACATTACAAGATAAATACAATATTTTATTTGGTGAAAACGGATATTTAGAAAAAAGAATTCCTTATCATGTTAGTCATATTCTTGTAAATGTCGACGCTGCTAGTAATACAATCTATAACGGTGAAATAAGTGAAGATGATGCTAAACAAATTTATAATGTTTTAGAACCATTAGCTCATGGCGATTCAAGTTTTGGTACTGTAGCTGAAGACCATTCAGATGATACTTCTGCTGATTCTTTCGGTAACTTAGGTATTATGGATAAATCAACAAGCTTCGTTAACGAATTTAAACTTGGAATTTACATTTACGATACTTTATTTAATACCGATGAACAAATTTCAGGTAATGCCGCAGCAGATCCATTTGATTTAGGAGATAGTGAAAATAGACAATTCTTCGAAGATCTTGGAATCAATTTTATTCCATATGAAGCTGTTACAATGTTAAATGATGTTTCTGGTGAAACAACAGATTCATCAAATCACCAAGTTAATAACGGAAACGCTGCTTATTATCCACGTAATATCATTTTTAATACATACTTTAATAATCATAATATTAGCTTTATTACTAAAGAAGGTATGTCAATTGCAGGAAGTGAAGTAGATTTAAATACAAATGCTGATACTTTAGCAGAACAAACAATCACTAATTATTCACATAAAGGTAATAATGGTGAAACTTATTATTCCGATTTAACAAGTACAGGTGATTTCAAAGATGTTAATAATTATTCCTACACTTGGAAAAATGGTGCACCTTTAACAGATGGTACTTTAGATGGTTTCCAAGAAATTACCTTTAATTATGATGTTAATGGTGATAAACAAATTAATGCTAATGACAAAAAAGAAGTTTTATGTGATGAAAAAGGTAATCCAATAATCGTTGTTAGAGCAGGAACTTCTGACTATCAAGGAATTCACTTTATAGTCGTTGAAAGAAGCGGACTTGAACAAACTAAAGAATATACCTATGAAACTGAGGAAGGACAAACCTACAACTACACTTCAACTTTAGCAGAATACTACGCAAGTGAATCTCCTCTTACAAATACAAATGCTATTGAAACAAATGCTCCTTATGTTAGCGTTGATAGCGATGGAACAATTCATAGTAATACTGGTACTCCTACTTTTGCTAAAACTACTTATATTAATAATGTTAGTTCAAACTATGCCGACTACCGTAAAAGAGCTGAAACATTAGAAAATACTATTAGAAAATTTGACCCAGCTTATGATTATCGTGCTTTTAGTTGGTTAATGGAAGTTACCGATTTTGTGAATACCGATGAAATTTTAGTAACATTTGGTGGTGATAATGAAACTACTATTAATATTAAAGAAAGAGTTAATAATTATGTCCAAAATCAAATTGCAAGTAATGAAAATTCATATTTAATTTCTGAAGATACTTGGACAGATTACGTTGAATATTTAAAGAATCAACAAACTCAAAGAAAATCAAAATTAATTCCTTTAACTTGTGCTATTGGATTTAGTGGCGGATATGGCGAATCAGGTAATTTATATGACCTTTGCCATTACGAGGAATAATTGAGGTGAACAATATGAAGAAAAATAAATTTACTGCCGTTGCTTTAATTGCTACAGCCTTAACTCTTACATCATGTTCTAGTACAATTTATCCAGGATTAGACCATGAAAACATTACAATATCTGGTGATGAATATTTTACTAGTGATAATTTAGATTATATTTATGAAAAATTACACGATGCTTCAACTACTGGTGAAGAAGTTAGAGATATTATCATTTCAAATTACACTTTAGGTTATATTGGTGATTATCGATTAATTGATGGCGAAATTAAATTAATTGGTTTTGATGTTACTGATGAAACAGGTGCAACCGAAACTACGGAAGCTCAAAAATTTGAATTTATCCAAAATCATGAAATTTATCATGATAAAGATCTTAATGGTGATTATATTACTCCAGATCAAGCAAATTTAGCTAACTATACTAATAGAATTCAAATTTTTAAGGACATTATTTTAGATAACACTATTACAACTTTATTCACTGAAGCAAATAGTGATTCATATAAAACAGATAATTACTTTAATGAAGTTTTATATGCAAGAAGTAAATTCCCAGATTATCAAATTGCTGATTTTGATCCTTCATTTACTGATGGTAAAAATATTTATGATAAAGAATGGGAAAGCGAAATTGTTTGGAATAATGAACAAGGTCATTATGAACTTCCAAGCGCTGATTTCCCTTTCACAAATGGAATTTTAATTGATTCAACAATTTCTACTGAAAATATTGATTCAATTGTTGGTACAGATAACTCAACTGGTTTACCAATGTTACATATTAATTTATATGAAGAATATATAAATAAAGAAATTATTCCTGATATCTTAAATAATTTATTAGTTGAACAATATATTTATGACAATCAATATACTACTTTAAGTAGAACTCAAGCTAGAAAAATTAATTATGTTGCAATTACTACTACATCAGATAACATTAACGCTGCTCGTAGATTAATTAATGCTTATATTGATGAAGTTATCGTTAAGAGTTTAGAACCATATCAAACTTTAAATGAAGAAAACGCTTTAACTGAAACTGAAGAGTATCAACCACTTAATTTTGATGTATTAAGTGACGCTTGGAAGGGAATCTATGATGATGATCCATCATTTGATGCAACTTTAGTTGAAGAAAGAGCCCCAATTAAAGAAGCTGATGGTACATATAAATATGTAACCGGCAATGAATTATACGAACAAGCTCGTTTCACTCAAATAAAAACTCACGCTGATGCTATTAATTCACGTGATGGTTCTACTTCTTATATCGATGGTAAAAAACATACATATTACGAAAATACCCAATATGGTGCATTAATGGAAAATTTTGCATTAATGAATAATGATCGTAATGATGCATCAAGTAACAGCCAATGGTCTTCATTTACTAATAGTGGTGAATACACATATGAGCATGGATTAGAATTACAAACTAATGAAATTAGAATTGATGATTATACAGGTTATTTAGTTGGAACAAGTTCAAGTGGATTTAGTGATTTACCTACAGCTATTACTGATTCCTTATTTGAATATAGTGTTTCACTTGATACACCAGAAGATAGAACTCAATTTAATTCTCGTAATTCAGATTATGTCACTATGGTTAATGGACGTTATTTCTTAAAAAGAGCAACTTCCTTATCAACAAATATTCATGATCAAATAGTTATTCCTGATAGTGATAGCTCAACATTCTATATTGTTGAAATTGAATATGCTTTAAATCAAAATAAAATGACTCCAAGAGAAGATCAAGATGCTGCTAACTTTGAAATTGAGCAAACAGCTAGAGAAATTGGTTATACTTTAGCTAGTGGTGACACTTATCAAAATACTGCTTATCTATATTATCTTGAAAATTGTGGAATCGAATATAATGATCAATCAATTTATGATTATATGTTATCAACATATCCTGATTTATTCGATGATTCAAATAACTAATTAAGTAAACTTAAAGGAGCATTTAAAAATGCTCCTTTTATTTAAAAATAAAGAAGGTAAAAATATGGAAGAATATCAAAAAAATTGTGTTTTTTGTAATATTGGATTACATCTAATCCCAAGTAACATCATTTATGAAGATGATGAAATTGTTGCTTTTTTAGATAATGCTCCAGCAACTTATGGACATACACTTGTTATTTCTAAGAAACATTATGACAATTTCTTATCTTGTCCAAAAGAAATTATGCATAAAATGATGGATTTAGCTCAAAGAATTGGCCAAGTTTCAATTAAACAATTAGGAGCTAAAGGCGTTAATATATTAACTAATTGTTACGAAGCTGCTGGTCAAACGATAAGTCATTTTCATATCCATGTTATCCCACGCTATAACTCTGTTGAAGGTTTCCAAATTACAATGAAGGGTGACTTATTAGATTTAAATCTTCCAGCAATTGCAAAAGCAATTAAAGAAGATTTAAAATAAAAACTTAAGATTTGCAAGGATTTTAAATAAAATGACCTAGTTTCTAGGTCATTTTATTTTATTTTATTTTCTTATGTTTATAATATGAGGCATTATCTAAAGCGAATATTCGTTCTGTATAACTATCTTCCTCAATATCGCTAAAAGCTTTATCAAGAACCATCATTTTAGCATCTAAATCGTCAATCATTGATAAAAGTAAGGCTTCTCTAGTTAATGGAACAACTGGTGAACCATATTCTAATTTTCCATGGTGAGATAAAATCATATGTTCAAGTAATAAAGGTACTTCACTTGTTATTTTTAATTCATCGCTAATTTCTTTTATAATACTCATACCAATAGATATATGGCCTAATAAATTACCTTCATTTGTATAACTTGGAGCAACATAACCACTAAATTCTATAACCTTGCCTATATCGTGTAATAAGCATCCAGAAATTAATAAATCATAATCACAGTCATAAAGTTTACTTAATTGTTCAGCAACTTTACACATCATAACTGAATGATGTAGTAACCCATGATAAAATTCATGGTGATTTCTTACGGCAGCTGGATAATCAATAAATTTAGAATAATATTTTTTAAATACAGCATCTAATATAGCCTTACAATCATCGTTTTTAATAGAATTTTTATAATAATTGAAATCTTCAATTAATGTATCAAATTCAATTGATCCTAACATTAATAAGGATGATAAATCATTATCTTTAGGATCAACTTCAAAAATATCAGCGATTCTAATTTGTAATTTGTCTTTAAATTTAGTTACTTCACCATCAATTCTTACTATTTTGCCTTTTTCACTTTTATTAATATCTTCTATAGTAACATCCCATTTTTTTGCATCAATAATACCCGATTTGTCTTGTAAAACAAAACTTAAATAATTTAAACCGTTTGTGGTAATCCCTTTATTTACATCTTTAATTAAATAAACTCCTGAAGCATTTCCTCTTTCAATTAAATCTTTTATCATACCGTCTCCTTAATAATGATCTTTTATTGCTCTATTATAAACTCTTAATATATTGTTGTAAAAAGAACTAATACTATATTTATCTAATATTTTTTTAGTATTATTATTAATTCTTTCTTTATCAGAATTAGAAAGATTTAATATTGTTACTAAATGTTTAATAAAATCATTTTCATTTTTATATATAAAACCACTTTCATTATCTATAATAACACCTTCTAAGAAGTCAGCTTTTCTAGCTAAAACTATCGTATTACTTGCTAATGCCTCTAAGTAAGTTAATCCTTGAGTTTCGGTAATACTAGAATTAATAAAAACATCACTAATTGCATAATATTTACTAACTTCTTCGTGTGGGACTTTCCCTAAAAATGATACATATTGATTCATATTTAAATTATCGCATTCTTTTTTAAGTTCTTCTAAATAAGGACCATCTCCAACGACTAAAACCTTAACCTTTTCATAGTTATATTTTTTAATAAAACTATTAATATAAGCTAAAGTTTCATCAAAATTCTTTTCTTTTGAAATTCTACCAATAATTAAAAAAACTTTAAAATTACTAGAGATTTGAAGGGTTTTCTTTAAATTTTCTTTATTTTCTTTATGAGCTAAGGCATTTTTAATAAATGTATCTAGACTTAATCCAGTCGGTACAACATTTATATATTTTCTTGAATTAATCAATTTAAAATATTTTTTAGTAGCTTCAGAAGGAACTATAGTTTCATCACTATTATAAACATATTTTTTAATTAATTTTCTAACTATATCTTTAGCAATATTATCTAAAAATCCATGTGTAATATAATAAGTATAATATTCAATCATTGTATGAAATGTATAAACAAGAGGTATCTTATACCTTTTAGCAGCATTATAGCCAATTAATCCAACGCCATATTCGGTATTAGCATGAATAACATCTAAATTAAGATTTTTAATAAATTTAAGAATCTTAATTGAGAAAGGAAAAACTAATTTATAATTATAAATTCTTTTTAAGGTGACACCTTTTATTCTATAGATATGCTCTTTTTCATCATAATATGTTTTATCTCCAGTAGTAAAAACAAATACCTCATGACCATTATTTTTTAAGACTTCAAATAATAATGAACAACTAGTTGCTACCCCATTAATTTCCGGAGTAAAAGTATCAGTGAAAATTCCTATTCTCATCCTCTTCCTCCTTTTTAATATCTTCTTTTTTTACAATTTCTTCAGTTTTATGATGTTTACCAATTTTTAGTTTAGCTAATAATTCTTTTCTTTCAAGAGACTTAGTTAAATATTGTTCATCGCTACTTTTCTTTCTTTCTTCAAATGTTTCAAGTTGTAATGTTACGAAAGTACTTCTTTCTAAAGAATAGAATCTTTCAACAGTCTTAACACCACGCGATTTATATGTCGCTGCCACAATAGCACTAATAAGAAATGGGAAATAATAAGTAATCATTCTCCATAATAACATTGCAGCTTTAATTCCACCTGTAGTAAAGCTAGCATCATAATAATTTTGAAATAAATTCGTAAAAATAAATTCGCTTACTCCAGCACTACCAGGAATTGGAATTAGTCCACAAATCATTTGATGATAATTAGTAAAAACTATACTTTCAAAAATACGATTTGCAATATCTATACTAGGATCTTCAAAAGCACCTAAAGATAGACCTACAACATAAGGAAATGAATCATTAATAATCATAACAAATAATGTTAATAAAAAAATTAAAACTGTAAAAGGGATGTTAGACTGTAAACGTCTAAGCTCAATACGAAAATTTTCAATTTGAATCCTAAATTCATCTCTTTTTCTTTCTAAATCAGTAACAATATGTAATTTATATAACAAATTCACTCCGTGATTTAAAACAAAATTATGAAGCCTTCTTGAATAAGAAACTAAAAACATCGTCGTAATCACTATTGCGTTTAATAAAAATCCTAAAATAATAAATACAACTATTGGGATTTCAAAAGATTCACCAATACGAATGATTCCTATGCCTAATACTTTATTAATTTTAAATAATGATATTAATCCTACAAATAATAAACAAAGCTGATAAATAATAAATTGCATAACTAAAACACTTGCAGCATTTGATATATTTACGCCTTGTTTTTTAAATGTTATAGCTTGAGCAAATTGTCCTCCACTATTTGCTCCAGGAGTAATATTATTATAAAAAGTTCCAACCATTTGATTCGCTAAAGCTTGATGATACTTATATTTTCTTGTGTATAATCTAGCAAACATAAATAAGCAAAAGCTACCTAAACTATGACTTAAAAGAAGCATACCAATAAATATAAAGATATACATTATATCCATGTCTTTGAACATCATGCCGATTGCTATTACAGTTGGATAAGTTACTCCTTCATAAACTGTTTCACCACTTAAAGAAAAACCTAGAACTAAACTAGTTAGTCCAATTATAAGAACTAAATATAATATATATTTGCCCACTTTTTTCTTAGGTTCTTTTTTATCTTTTAATTCAGTTATATCTTCCATCTTATATATTTTACAATAACTAAAATATCAAGTTAATTACTAATTTCAATAATAAAAACAGTAAGAAATCTTTAAAAACCCTCTAAAACTCAAGTATTTTATAATTTATTTATAGTTTTGCCACTTTCCACCATGTAATCTATGTAGCTCTTCAGTAACTAAGAACCATTTAATTACACTATTTCGATGAGGATAAAATTCAATAAACTCACCTTTAACAAATGTATAAAAGCGACTAGCATCAGTACACATTCCATATGTTGGAGTTTCATTTAAAGTTAAATTAAACTCAAAGTTTTTACCATTCCTTTTTCCTCTAAAGTAAATTCCATTATGATCGATATGAAGGATTCCTTTACCTTCAATATTACTTGTCTTTTTATTTTTTAAATATTTATACTTTGGTAAAAATCCAATATCAACGCTTTCCTCGAAATAAAAATCAGGATTACTAATCTCTTTTTTTACTTCATCTCTTTGATATTCATACCAAATCTTAGGATCTTCAAAAATAACACTATCATTAATGGCTTTTAAGTTATATTTATTATCCATTTCAAAACGATTGCCACACTTTGTACAAGTCCATGAATTTTCATCACTGATTGATTCAAATTCGGCTCCACACTTAGGACATTTATATAACAATTGATGAATGTTTTTTGCAATTTCTTTACTCTTATAAGTTATTTGCTCTTTTTTATTAAATTCATAATCATTCATTACAATGTTTTTATTTAATATCTCCGTAATTTCATCGACAGTTTTATTATTTAAGTCATCAATAGAAAATAGTTTTTTATAGGAAACACAAACTTTTCCTTTACGATCTTTAATATTATATTTTGGACTAGTTAGATACCCGCCATCGATATGGCACATATAAACAGGAACATTTAAAAATTTTAAAAGTTTAGCACTACCTAAAGCTACAGGTTGACTTCCTCCACTTATCGAACTCATCCCTTCAGGAAATAAAGCTATTCTTCCGCCTTTATTTATTAATTTTTTCATTTGGATAACAGGATATACATCAGGCGTAAAATTCTTTTTAGGTATTTCATGAAGAAGTCCAAAAATCCCTTTTAAATGAGATCTAAAGAATTCATTATATCCAGCTACAAAATTAAATCTATGAGGTAATAAAGGTATTGCTGTAAACATATAATCAAGTCTACTAGCATGATTTGAAACTAATATATATGGTCCTTTTTCTTTTTTAGGATCATCAATGAAAGTAGCTTTCAAATAATATCCTTTAGCTACTGTAAATTTCCAAAAATAGGCTAAAAAATTGTAGATTAAAAAGTTAGGAACATTTAATTCCTTTGAATGTAGCCTCTCTTCGATACTTTTTTTCATAGCACTATTATAGTAAATTTACTTGTTAATTAACTATAAAATTTTAACTTCTTTTTAAAATTTATTTATCATTTTTAATAAAAGCACTACTTGGATTAACAAAAAATTTTTCACCAAATAAATCATACTCTTCGATATCGCCATCTAGTTTAGTCGATAAAGTAATTGTATCAATGTGATTAAATCCGATTCGTTTATATAATGCTAAAGCACTTTTATTCATTGGGCTAACTTCTATTTGAACTCGAGGTCCTTTTTGTTTATTTCTTACTATATCCATAATAGATGATAAACAATATGTTCCAAGTCCTTTCCCACGGTATTCTTTTTTAATATAAAGATATTCAATATTATTAAAATAACCATATTTCTCATTTACAAATACAAAACCAGCAATATCGTTATCATAGCAAACTAAATAACTTATGCATTCAGGATCAAGCATTCTTCTAATGTCTTCAAGGATGTCATTGTCGTTTACAGTAGCTAATTGTGATTTCCAAAAATCTCTTAACATGCTGGCCACTTCTAAAATATCGTTTAATTCGATTTTCTTTAAACTTTTCATTATGCTATTTCCTCCTAAAAATATTATAACATATTTTTGAGCAATTAAAAAATTAGACAAAATAGTTAAGTTTTAGAGGTTTTTTAAAAAATATTTAAAAAACCAGGTCAACCTGGCTTAATATTTATGTGGTATAGGCAACGGGACTTGAACCCGTACGAATAAATCACTAGCTTCTGAAACTAGAGCGTCTACCAATTCCGCCATGCCTATAAATCAGATTCATCTAAATGTTCAAGTGGATTAACATGAACTAATATATGTTTTACATCTTTAAATTGATTAAGAACATCAACTCTAATTTTTTCACTAATATCGTGAGCTTCTTTTAAAGTCAATTTATCATCACAAGATATTTCAACCTCAATAAATATTCTATTAGTTACGATACGATTTCTAAAATTATCAATATGGAGGACTCCATCAACACTTAATATTAATTTTTTAATTTCGTCTTGCTCTTTAATAGGCATTGATTTATCAAGTAATAAACTAGCATTTTCATAAGTTACTCTAATAGATCCAACAATAACTAATACATTAATAAATAAACTAGCAATTGGATCAACTATTTTGATATCTTGATTACTTATACTAAATATTAATATTATTGAAATTAATGAAATTAATGTTCCAACCGAGTCAGTTAAATGATCAATCGCACGTGCTTTTAATGATGGAGATTTTGTTACTTTATAATTAATAAATGTCAAAATAAATAAAAATAATTTAATAGCTATAGCCACAATAACCATTATTAAACTTATTGAAATATTATCGATGCTTTCATCTAAATATGACTTATTGATTAATGTAATTGAGTTATTATAAATAAGAATTAATGAAATAAAAATTAAGACTAAAGAAAATATTAAGCATACTAAACTTTCAATTTTAGCATGACCAAATTGATGATCCTTATCAGCTTTCTTACTACTTACTTTATTACTTATTAAAAAAGATGTTGAGGTAAAAGAATCACCTAAAGAGTCAATACCATCGCTAATTAAAGCATTACTATTACCTATAAAGCCACCAACAAATTTAATAATAGTTAATAGATAATTAAAGATTAATTCAGTTAAACATATCTTATTTACTCTTTTGAAATATTCTTCATCAGTTAAGTAATTCATATTGATAAATTTTAATACACAATAACTCTAAATTAAAGTTAAAATAAAGATATGAATAATTATTTAAAATTTAAAGAATTAATTAATAGTTCTAAGCATATTGTTTTCTTTGGAGGAGCTGGTGTTTCTACTGAAAGTGGTATTCCTGATTTTCGTAGTGAGACTGGTTTATATAATTTAAAAAGTAAATATAACGCAAGTTATGAAGAGATGTTATCTCATCATTATTATGAAAACAACACTTCTACTTTTTATAAATTCTATAAAGAATTTATGATAAATAAAAATGCATCTCCTAATGATGCTCATAAATATTTAGCTAATTTAGAAAAGAAAAAAGATTTATGGATCATTACTCAAAATATTGATGGTTTACATCAAATGGCCGGAAGTAAAAATGTTATTGAATTACATGGTTCAATTCATAGGAATTTTTGTCAAAAGTGTGCAAAGCTCTACAATTTAGAAGAATTTTTATCTTTAGGAGATATTCCAATTTGCCCTAAATGTGAAGGTATAGTTAAGCCAGATGTTGTTTTATATGAAGAACCTTTAAATGAATTAACTATTACAAAAGCTATTATAAAAATTATGGAAGCAGATTTATTAATAATTGCTGGAACAAGCTTAAAAGTGTATCCAGCTAACTCTTTTATAAATTATTTTAAAGGAGATAATATTATAGTTATAAACAAAGAAAAACTCGATATTACTCAAAATGTTACATTAAATATAAATGAACCTATTGCTAGTTTCTTTAAGAAAGTTAGTTCTCTTTAAGAGAATCTCTCCACCATAAAGTCATAAGCTCATCTAAAGTTTTATACACTAAAGGATTTAAACTTACTAAAATCTTAGTTTCTTTTGTTAAATCTTCAAGTTGTTTCATAAACTCCCTACAAGCTCCACAAGGCAAAATTACTTTTCCACTTTTATGAACACAAACTATTTTATCTATTTTTGTTACTTCATGAGTTAACATTGTTCCAATAGCATTTCTTTCAGCACACATTCCTAGTGAACAAGACATATCTAAATTTTTACCAACATAAACATTACCTTTATCTGTAACTAAAGCACAGCCTACACTGCCTACTTCAACATCTTTACTAATTAATGTTTCTTTAGAGGTTTTTAAAGCCAAGTCATATAACTTTTCAAATTCCATATTCTCTCCTTTAAGGAACAATATTATAACTCTTTTATATCTAAAAGTAAAAAAATGTTAATTTAAAATAATAGATTGTATGTATTTTATACATTCCTAAGTACAGTCTATATTTAATATTCTCTTCTTAATGTTTACCCTAAAACATAAAATCATTATTTCAAACATTAATAAATCTAGCAGTTATATTAACTATGCTAGAACATATTGATTTTAACGAGTCACGTTCAAAAATTTTACTAACTAAATTGTTATTAACAATGTAGTTAGTAAAATATAAGTCATACTTCATTAAAATGTCCAGATAAATTTTAAAAATTCATTTACATTGTAATTAGATAAAGTGAAGTACAAAAAGTAAAATTTCTTATTATATTTTATTAATACAAATACATTTATTTTTGACTAATCATTCTTTTTATATATTCACTTAGGGCTTTATCTTCACAATAAATATAGCATCCTTTTTGGCCACGTGATAATAATGTCCTATAAGTATTTCTAATTATAATATCACAATCTTTTGCATGATTTGGATTATTTTTATAACCAAATAATGACTGATCTGAAGTGGCTCTAGCATATTTATTTGTTTGAACTCTACCGTCTTTATAAATTAAATCTTTACCAATAATCACACCAACATAATCGAATTCTAATCCTTGGCAAGTATGAATACAGCCTACCTGTTCAAAAGAATCTTCATCAATTGCCCATGTTGTAGTATTACTAAAATTCCGTTGTGCTTTAAAATCATTACCGATATTTATATCAAATTTAGTTTTATCTTGCTTACTTACCCAGTTATAACAATAACCCGCTAACATTCTAGTTTTGTTATTTATCTTGTTAATAGTTCTTAATTTATCCATCATTTCTTTAGGACTATCAAACACTCTTATATCATAGTCAAGGTTATTTATAGTATTATTTGCCGTTTCTCTGATTTCTAATAAATTATCTAAAAAAGCTAAATAAGCATCACTTCCATTACAACGAAATTGAGATGTCAATTTTAAATTATCCCCAATATGAATTTTTGAATTTAATAAATTGGCCCATTTCATAATTTCACTTATAGTTCCAATATCTTTAGAGGAGATTCTTTGATCTTCATCAATAAAAAATACACTTATTTTTGAAGCATTAATAATTTCTTTAATTTGATTTTCACCTAAATTCGAATATAGACCTGACTTTTGATTTAATCTATGAGCTTCATCAGCCAAAATACAATCAAATTCATTTGAATAAGATTTAATAAAAGAACCGCTTCCTTTCAATAAATTTTTAATATAACTCTTTTTATAGTTGCCTTTTAAAAGTTTTTTAAAATAAACTTCTCTAGGTGCTTGATTTTTTGATGTGTAAACAGCATTCAACCCAATGTTTATTAATTTTGCTAAAATTTTTATTGCAATAACTGATTTTCCTGTACCAGGTCCGCCTTGAACAATAATAGTATGTTTCGTGTCAGTATTTAAACTATCTTTAACAAGTTCTAAAATAGTTTCGTATGCAATCTTTTGTTCATCTAATAATTTAAAAGCATCATTTCCATCGAGCATTTTTACAATTTCGTCCTGTAAAGCTAATGATGGTCTAATCTTTCCATTTTCTATCTCATATAAAATTTCACCATTATCCGATTTACTAACATATTTCTTAATAAATTCAGCTAATTTCTCTCTATCCGCTTTCAAAAATAATGGTGCTTCTTCAATAATGTCTAAATATCTTCTATCTTCAATTTTATGTCTATTTACTTCCTTGAAATTATGTAAATAAGCACAAGGAATAACATGTACATTACCTTCTTGAACTAGTTGATTAAAATTTTCTATAGTCTTGGCATAACTATAAGCTTGATAAGAAGGGTGTGTTTCTTCTCTAAAGGCTCCAGCAACAAAAGTAACAACTATATCTTCTTTAGAGCTTAACGTTATATCTTCCCATTGCTTTAGCTCAATAATAATTGCATTTTTATTATCATTTCCATCTTTTCCTGAAATTATGAAATCAACTCTTTTAGATGTTAAAGGTATTTGAAATTCAATAGCAATATTCAAATCACGATTAATTCCAAATTTTGGATCAAAAACTAAATCAATTTGTGGCAAAGAGTTACTAAAAGCACGGTATTCCTTTGGATTATTGTGATTAATACCATTCTTTTTGAATCCTTCCTCGATTCGATCTGCAATAATGCCTTTTAAAACATCTTCATGAAAATTATTAATATTACCGGAGTATACAATCATAATTTATTATATTTTGTTGAAATTGATTTACATTTTTCTACAGGATATTTTAATTTAGTCTTTTCTAACTTGTCTAAAACGATAGTTGAAATATCTAGATCAAGTACAATCGACATTTGAATACAGTAATTAATGACATCAGCTAGTTCTTCTTTTACATCATCTAAATCATAATTTTCTTCATCCCATTGAAAGCATTCTAAAAGTTCATTTGCTTCAATTGAAATAGATTTAGCTAAATTTGCAGGAGAATGAAATTTATTCCAATCTCTTTCATCTACAAATTGTTTTATTACACTTTTTAATTTTTCTAGCTTGTCCATGTATGAATTTTATCATATTTCTAAGGTAATTGAGTAGATTTCTACACATTTTAAATAATTAATAACTTCAAATATTATTAATATAGCTTCAAATAATTAAAAAATTTATGGATTTAAAAATAAAATTCTGAATCGTAATTAAAATACAAAAGTATTCACCTAATAAAAGTACAATAAAAAAATTTGAAGAAAATACGATTCCCAATATTGGTAATATTTGATTTCCAAGTTTGGCTGTATTTTTTTCATAAACATCTTCTTACATAAATCATACATAAAATCATACATAAAAGGTTTTTGCACAAATGCTATATAGTGCTAGTATTAATTCTGGAGTACTTTCAATTGAAACTGATATTAACTTTCATTAAAAGACAAACCACCGTACTAGACATTAACAAAGTTAGTAAGATCTCGATAGACTAATAAATATTTAAAAAGATGTGGCCCAACCACATCTTTATTAATTTTTATTTTATTATTCAACACCAACTAAATAGCTATATACAGGTTGATTTCCTCGACGAATATCACAATCAATTTCATTATACATATCATTATAATATTCAGTTATCTTATTAAGTTCTTCATCACTTACATCTTCACCAACTAAGATAGTTAATATAGAACTATCTTCATCGACTAAATTTTTAACTAAAGTATCAAGAGCATCAAATTTATTCTTAAATGATCCGATAATATCTTTAGTTTCTTTAATTGCCATAAATTCATCTTTAGTGACATGAACTCCATTAATATCGGTATCTTTAATAGCAAAAGTTACACATCCACTTTTTACTGTACTAATAGCTTCAGTCATATTTTCTTTATTAATTTCAACATCACATTCTGGATTAAAACTCATTGCTACTACTAATCCTTGCATAATTGTTTTAGTAGGAATAACAATAACATCCACTTTATCTTTTAATACCTCTTTAGCTTGATTAGCAGCCATAATGATATTGGAGTTATTAGGTAATATAAAGACATGTTTAGCATTTAATTGATTAATTTTTTCAACAAAATCATTAGTTGATGGATTCATTGTTTGTCCACCACTAACAATTTCATCAATACCAGCTTCTTTAAAATATTCATCAACGCCATCACCACTACTTGTAGAAATTAAAGCATATACTCTTTCTTTTTTAGGAGCTGATAAAGGAGCTTTAGTTAATTTAGCACTGGCAGTTTTTTCTTTTTCGCTCTTATTTTGTTCATTAATTAAAATTTCGTTATGTTGTTCAGTCATATTTTCAACTTTAATTTTAATAAATTCACCAAAGTTTTGAGCATAACTTAAAATATTTCCTGGATTCATTGTATGAACATGAACTTTTACGATATCTTCGTCTTGAACAACAACTAAAGAATTTCCATGACTACTTAATACCGCTGTAAATCTATTTTTTTGGAAGTTCTTTTTAGATTCAGCAGGTCCTAATTTCATGATAAATTCGGTACAATATCCAAATTCTTCAGCTTCACTACTAGCACTAACTTGGGCACTTCCTTTTTGATCTATAGCAGTAACTTCGTTTTTATCGATAAATTCTCCTTTTAAGGCACTTAACATACCTTCAAGGATTGTACATAAACCAGCGCCACCACTATCAACAACGCCAACTTCTTTTAAAACTGGTAATAAATTTGGAGTTCTTTCTAGACTTTCTTTAGCTTCATTAAGGAGAATTTTAAAAGCCTCCTCGATAGTCATCTCTTTTTTAACTTTATGAATTAAAGTATCACTTGCTTCTCTAATAACTGTTAAAATAGTACCTTCAACAGGGGTTATAACACCCTTATATGCAACGCTTTTTCCATTAACAAAAGCTTCAGCTAATTCGACAGCATCGATAGTTTTTTTATCTTTTAAACCTTCAGCAATACCTCTAAAAATTTGAGAAGTAATGACACCACTATTACCTCTAGCTCCCATAAGTAAACCACGAGCAAAGGTTTTAGCGATTAAATATATATCTTGTTCACTACGATTAACGATTTCTTTAGAACCGCTTTGCATAGTTAAATTCATGTTCATTCCAGTATCACCATCTGGAACTGGGAAAACGTTAAGCGCATCAATTTCAGGATAGTGATTGTATAAGTGGTTGGCACCACTTAATAACATCATCTTAAATGTCTGACCATCAATAGTTCTCATAATATAACTCCAAAACTAAAGAGGTTTATAAATCGCGAAGTTCTTCGACGTATATGTTAATTTTGCTAAAAACTGGACCGTATTTTTTACTTAAATTGTAAGCAATTCCTTTACTTAATTCATTTACAACTTCGCTAATTTTAACCCCATAAATAACTAAAACATGTACATCGATGACATACTTGGACCTTTCTTTTTTAATAAGTATGCCTTCGATGTAATTGTCTTTATTTAAAATTGTCGCAATTTGACTTTTTAAAGTTCTGGTTTTAGTTAAACCAAGAACACCATAGCTGGAACTACAAACTTCACCAACTATTTCTGCTATATCTTTATTACTTACTTTTATTTGAATACTATTAACACTTTTAGTTTCTTTTTTCATATCAAGTATTATATCAAGTTTTTTGTTACTTTAGTAGTTAAAACTACTAAATAATCACTAATAATAGCACTTACAATACTAAAAATTAACTAATTTGCCAATTAATTGAAGATTAATCTAAGAAAATTATATTGCAAGCGTCTTTATGTTTACTATTTTTTGTTAAAATTATTTCACTCCTTTTTTCAATTTTAATACTACCTTTTAAAGGATTTTTTATAGAATCAATTCTTCCTAAAATATTTCCATTGACTTCACTATATTCAAAAGCAAGATCACAATTTTTAAATTCACAATCAATTAATTTTAAATTTTTACAGTAGCATAAAGGTTGAGTACCTTCGATAATACAGTTTTTAAAAGTTAAATTATTTGAATACCAACCAAGATATTCACCTTTAATATAAGAATTTTCAACTAATACATTTTTACTATGCCAAAAGGCATCTTTAGTATTTAAATCTGAATTCTTGATAACTAAATTTTTCATATATTGAAATGAATATTTACCACTCATCTTAATATTATTAATTTCAACATTATTAGTTTTTAAAAATAAATATTCACCATCAATTTCAGAATCAGTAACTTTAATATTATCGCTAAACCAACCGAATTCATCAGAATTAATCGTAGAATTTTCGATTTTTACATATTTACATTCTCTAATTGCTTTAATTGACTCTATTAAAGAATCCTTAATATAAATATTTCTACAATACCACATAGGGGCACGAGTTTGGATCACCGACTTATTAATATTTAAATTATAATCATGCCATAAAGCATATCTTAATCCAAAAAATGAGTTAATAATAAATATATTCTTACATTCTTTTAATGGACTTTCTCCATCTTCAATACCTTCAAAGTGACAATTAATAATTTTTGTATCTTTAATATTATACAATACTCTTTCTTCACTAAATTTTTGATCAATAATTTCCTTCATATTTAAATTATACATTAGTTGTCAAGTTAGTTTTTTCCAAAAAAAAGAGCCCAGCAACTTGCTATTCTTGCTCAAGGAGCTACCTTCGCCACTACAGTGCTTAACTTCTCTGTTCGGTATGGGAAGAGGTGTGTCCACTGCGTCATCGTCACCAGACTTCATAAGGGAATTTTACTACAATTGTTCCCTGAAAACTAGATATTTTGCTATGTTCTTTCATAGACCTAACAATTTTTTAGTGATTTCTTATAAATCTTGAAATTAAGTCCTCGTGCTATTAGTAATAGTCGACTAAATGCCTTACAACACTTACATCTTTATCCTATCAACCTTGTAACATTCAAGGGCACTTACTTCTTTCGAATGGGAAGTCTCATCTTACGGTAGGCTTCACGCTTAGATGCTTTCAGCGTTTATCCTTTCCATGGGCAGCTACTCAGCCATGCTTCTGGCGAAACAACTGATATACCGTTGCCATGTTCATCCCGGTCCTCTCGTACTAAGGACAAGTCCGTTCAAATTTCCTACGCCCACGACAGATAGGGACCAAACTGTCTCACGACGTTTTGAACCCAGCTCGCGTACCACTTTAATTGGCGAACAGCCAAACCCTTGGAAGGTACTTCCCCTCCAGGATGTGATGAGCCGACATCGAGGTGCCAAACCGCGTCGTCGATGTGAACTCTTGGACGCGATCAGCCTGTTATCCCCAGGGTAGCTTTTATCCGTTGAGCGACGATCTTTCCACACAGAATCGCCGGATCACTATGCCCGACTTTCGTCCCTGCTCGAGTTGTAGCTCTCGCAGTCAAGCACCCTTATGCCATTGCACTCGAAATACGATTTCCAACCGTATTGAGGGTACCTTGGGGCGCCTCCGTTACTTTTTGGGAGGCGACCGCCCCAGTCAAACTGCCCGCCTAACACTGTCCTCCTAATTGTAAATTAGCAAGTTAGAATAATTGAAATTCAAAAGTTGTATTTCACCGATGACTCCACCGAAGCTAGCGCCCCGGCTTCAAAGTCTCCAACCTATCCTACATATGAAGTCCAATTACTCAATATTAAGTTACAGTGAAGCTCCATGGGGTCTTTCCGTCTAGTTGCGGGTAACCTGCATCTTCACAGGTAATAAGATTTCACCGAGTCTGCTGTCGAGACAGCGCCCAAATTATTATACCATTCATGCGCGTCGGAACTTACCCGACAAGGAATTTCGCTACCTTAGGACCGTTATAGTTACGGCCGCCGTTCACTAGGGCTTCGATTCAAAGCTTCGCTTGCGCTAACCTCTCCTCTTAACCTTCCAGCACTGGGCAGGCATCACCCCATATACATCGCCTTGCGGCTTAGCATAGAGCTATGTTTTTGATAAACAGTTACTTGGGCCTCTTCACTGCGACCTGCTTTCACAGGCACTTCTTCTTGCGAACTTACGAAGTAATTTTGCAGAGTTCCTTAACAACAGTTAACTCGCTCACCTTAGGATACTCTCCTTGACCACGTGTGTCCGTTCTCGGTACGGGCCATATATACTTAAGCTAGCAACTTTTCTCGAGACAGAGCATCACCAACTTCGCTACTAGGAAAACCGTTCGCTCCCCATCACATTTTCCCCTTAAGCTAGAGAGATTTGCTACCCTAGCAGGTACCTTGCTTGGCCTGGAATCCAATAACCAGTATGGTTAGCTCCATCTGTCATTACATCGCATATATACGGGTGCAGGAATATCAACCTGCTATCCATCGACTACGCCTATCGGCCTCGCCTTAGGACCCGACTAACCCAGGGAGGACGACCCTTCCCCTGGAAACCTTAGTCTAATGGTGTGTATGATTCTCACATACAATCGTTACTTACACCGGCATTCTCACTTCTTAACAGTCCATTACTCCTTTCGATGTAACTTCACCCCGTTAAGAACGCTCCCCTACCACTTATATAAAATATAAATCCGTAACTTCGGTATTACGCTTAGCCCCGGTAAATCTTCGGCGCAGAGGCACTCGACTAGTGAGCTGTTACGCACTCTTTGAATGGTGACGGCTTCTAGGCCAACATCCTAGTTGTCTATGCATCTCCACATCCTTTAACACTTAGCGTAAATTTAGGGACCTTAATTGACGGTCTGGGCTGTTTCCCTTTTGAGCATGAAGCTTATCCCCCACACTCTGACTGCCTATGTTCAATTTACGGCGTTCGGAGTTTGATTGAGCTTGGTAACGCTAGGTGCGTCCCGCGATCATTCAGTGCTCTACCTCCGTAAAAGCAATCATAGACGCTAGCCCTAAAGCTATTTCGGGGAGAACCAGCTATCTCCTAACTCGATTGGAATTTCTCCCCTATCCACAAGTCATCCGCGGGCGTTTCAACGAACGTCGGTTCGGTCCTCCAGTGGGTCTTACCCCACCTTCAACCTGCTCATGGATAGATCGTCAGGTTTCGGGTCTATATCATCGTACTTTTCGCCCTATTAAGACTTGCTTTCGCTGCGGCTTCGACTCTACATCTTAACCTTGCACGATAATAAAACTCGCCGGTTCATTCTTCAATAGGCACGCCATCACCCTTTAACGGGCTCTGACTTATTGTAAGCATACAGTTTCAGATTCTTTTCACTCCCCTCCCGGGGTTCTTTTCACCTTTCCTTCACAGTACTGGTTCACTATCGGTCACTAGTTAGTATTTAGCCTTACGGAGTGGTCTCCGCGCATTCCGACAAGGTTCCACGTGCCTCGCCGTACTCTGGAACTCACTAGGGGGTTATACAGGTTTATATGCAGGACTCTCACCTTCTATGGTAGGCTTTCCCAAACCTTTCTACTGCCATATAACTCATCCCACAACGTGGTCCAAACCCTATCTCAAGGATAGTTTGGGCTCCTCCGCTTTCGCTCGCCGCTACTTACGGAATCGATTAATCTTTCTTTTCCTCTAGGTACTGAGATGTTTCACTTCCCTAGGTCTCGCCTCAATGTATAAATACATGATAGTGCATCTAAATGCACTGGGTTTCCCCATTCAGAAATCAACGGATCATAGCTCATACCAGCTCCCCATTGCTTATCGCAGGTAATCGCGTCTTTCTTCGCCTTCTAGTGCCAAGGCATCCACTGTACGCCCTTATTAACTTAACTTCGAAATTTTTAGGTCTTACAATTGTGTCTTAACGATCAATGTTTTTCGCAAGAATATAATGATTACTCAATGATATTCTTAACTTTAACAGAAAGAACATGTTTTATTAAATATCTAGTTTTCAAAGAACAATTTTTAAGAGAATTCTATTCCCTCAAAACTAAACAGATTAGAAACGTCTTAGAATAAATTAAACTGTTAGGTTTAATAATTACACATCGACTTACTTCAGTCGATTTCTTTCTCCATAGAAAGGAGGTGATCCATCCCCACGTTCCCGTAGGGATACCTTGTTACGACTTAACCCCAATCACCAGTCCTACCTTAGACGTCTCCCTCCTTGCGGTTAGGATAACGGCTTCAAGTATTACCAGCTCTCATGGTTTGACGGGCGGTGTGTACAAGCCCCGAGAACGTATTCACCGCAACATGGCTGATTTGCGATTACTAGCAATTCCAACTTCATGGAGTCGAGTTGCAGACTCCAATCCGAACTGAGATCGGCTTTATGAGATTCGCTCTAGATCACTCTTTTGCAGCTCTTTGTACCGACCATTGTAGCACGTGTGTCGCCCAGGACATAAAGGGCATGATGATTTGACGTCATCCCCACCTTCCTCCGGTTTAACACCGGCAGTCTCCCTAGAGTTCCTAACTAAATAATGGCAACTAAGGACAAGGGTTGCGCTCGTTGCGGGACTTAACCCAACATCTCACGACACGAGCTGACGACAACCATGCACCACCTGTGTGAGCTATGACTATGACCTTATTTCTAAAGCTTTTAACTCCATGTCAAGTCCTGGTAAGGTTCTTCGTGTATCGTCGAATTAAACCACATGCTCCACTGCTTGTGCGGGACCCCGTCAATTCCTTTAAGTTTCAATCTTGCGATCGTACTTCCCAGGCGGATTACTTAATGCGTTAGCTTCAGCGCTCCAAAAAGGAACATTTAGTAATCATCGTTTACGGCATAGACTACTAGGGTATCTAATCCTATTTGCTCCCTATGCTTTCGTGACTGAGCGTCAGTATTGTGCTGGTAAGCCGCCTTCGCCACTGGTATTCTTCCATATATCTACGCATTTCACCGCTACACATGGAGTTCTACTTACCTCTCACATACTCTAGTTAACCAGTTTTTGAAGCGAATAGAGGTTGAGCCTCTAGATTTGACTTCAAACTTAATTAACCGCCTGCTCACTCTTTACGCCCAATAATTCCGGATAACGCTTGCAACCTACGTATTACCGCGACTGCTGGCACGTAGTTAGTCGTTGCTTTCTCATAAGGTACTATCATTCTAATGGCATTTCCTCCACTAGTCATTTATCCCTTATAACAGAGTTTTACAATCCGAAGACCTTCATCACTCACGCGGCGTTGCTCGATCAGGGTTGCCCCCATTGTCGAAAACTCCCTACTGCTGCCTCCCGTAGGAGTATGGACCGTGTCTCAGTTCCATTGTGGCCGATCACCCTCTCAGGTCGGCTACTGATCCTCGCCTTGGTGGGCTATTATCTCACCAACTAGCTAATCAGACGCAGGCTCATCCATCAGCGGAGCAAACGCTCCTTTCATGTTTAGGAACTTCCCCTAAACACATATTACGGTATTAGCCAGACTTTCGTCCGGGTATCCCCAACTGAAGGGCAGATTACCAACGTGTTACTCACCCGTTCGCCACTCGGTAGCAAGCTACCTCGTTCGACTTGCATGTATTAGGCACGCCGCCAGCGTTCATCCTGAGCCAGGATCAAACTCTCAAAAATTTGTATTCTGTTCAAAATTATTCTGACTTAAAAAATTGACGTTTCTATTTGTACATCTGTTTAGTTTTCAAAGATCTCATGCACGCTGCTCTCGCTCCGACAAAACCCTTCTTTTGTCGCGTGCTTTATAATAATACTCTTAACTAAAGACCTTGTAAAGAGGAAATTTTAATTTTTTTTAGAAAATTTTTAAAAGAATTTTTTTCTTTAAAAAATAGGCTTTAGTTATGAAATGTATATATATTATATAAGGATGAGAATTTTTGTAAATAAATAATTTTGTTGGTAAAAATTAGCGTTATATATAAAAAAATGAGGAGAAAATTCTCCTCATTAATTTATAAATTTATTTTTTTATTAAAATCTATATTTCTTAAAAGCCTTTAAGCCTTCATAGACAGCGCTGTCACCAAGTTCATCTTCAATTCTTAATAATTGATTGTACTTGGCCATTCTATCTGTTCTACTTGCACTACCAGTTTTAATTTGTGAAGCATTGACTGCAACAGCTAAATCAGCAATAGTTGTGTCTTCAGTTTCACCAGATCTATGGCTAACCATTGTTGTATATCCATTAATATGAGCCATTCTGATAGCATCTAAAGTTTCTGTAAGAGTTCCAATTTGGTTAACTTTAATTAAAATTGAGTTAGCAATTCCTTTTTGAATTCCTTGAGCTAAAATTGATGGATTTGTAACAAATAAATCATCACCAACTAATTGAATTTTATTGCCTAAATGTTCAGTTAAAACTTTCCAACCTTCCCAGTCTTTTTCACCTAAGCCATCTTCAATAGTAATAATAGGATATTTACTTACCATTTCATCAAACCATTTGACCATTTCTTCACTTGTTTTTGTTCCTTGGCCACTCTTAACTAGTTTGTATGTTTTTGTTTCATCATCATAGAATTCACTTGCAGCAACATCCATTCCTAAGAAAATTTCTTTACCTGGTTTATAACCAGCTCTTTTAATTGCTTCAAGAATTAAATCTAAAGGTTCAGTGTTTCCACCTTTACAACTTGGAGCAAAACCACCTTCATCACCAACACTTGTAACGTAACCTTTTTCTTTTAAAACTGTTTTTAAGTGATGGAATGTTTCAACACCAGCTCTTAAAGCTTCATGGAATGTCTTAAATCCTGCAGGAATAATAAAGAATTCTTGGAAATCAACAGTTGAATCAGCGTGAGCTCCACCGTTAATAACATTCATCATAGGAACTGGTAATACTTTAGCATTAACACCACCTAAATATTGATAAAGTGGCATGCCATAAGCTTCAGCAGCTGCTCTAGCACAAGCTAAAGAAACTCCTAATGTTGCATTAGCACCTAATTTTTTCTTAAATTCAGTTCCATCTAATTCTAACAATTTGCGATCAATAGCAACTTGTTCATCAGCATACATACCAATAATTTCAGGTGCAATTACTTCGTTAACATTATTAACAGCTTTTAAAACACCTTTTCCTAAATATCTTTTTTTGTCACCATCTCTTAATTCGAGAGCTTCTCTTTCACCTGTTGAAGCACCACTTGGAACAATAGCTCTACCAGTAACACCACAATCTAAAGTAACTTCGACCTCGACAGTTGGATTACCACGAGAATCTAATACTTCACGAGCATAAACATCAATAATTTCTGTCATAAATTTCTCCTTTTGACCTTAAATATTATATCACTTTTCTATTTTATTAAAATAGAAATGAAATCAAACTTCTTTGCCATATAAATCATAAACAAAAGCGTCAGTAATTTTAATTTTAATGATATCTCCAAGTTTATGATTTATATTTGTTTTCATATAAACACCACCATCAATATCATCAGGTGCATTAAATAAAGTTCTTACTAAATAAGTATTGTTATTTTCTTGGCCGATAATAATTCCTTTAAAAACTTTTCCAATTAATTCCTTATTTAATTCATAAGAAATTTTCTTTTGGAAATTCATAATTTCGTCCCTTCTTTTTTCTTTAATTTTCTCATCAATTTGAGGAAAAGAGTAAGCTTTTGCAAGGTTTTCATTTGAATAAGTAAAACATCCAACATGATGAAAACGTGCTTTTAATAAAAATTCTTTTAAAATTTCAATATCGCTATCTTCCTCAAATGGATAACCTGTTATAAGTGTACATCTTAAAATAGCTTCAGGTATTTCTTTTCTAATTAACAAGACAAGATTTAATAAAGAATCATAACTATCATTTCTATTCATTGCTTTAAGAATTTTTGTTGAAGCATGTTGAATTGGTAAATCAAAATAAGGAAGTATGTGTTTACTATTTTTAATAGTACTTATTAAAGTATAGTCAACTTCATTTGGATATAAATAAAGTACTCTTAAAAATTCAATTCCTTCGATTGAATCAAGTTTTTTTAATAAACTACTTAATGATGTTCCATCTTTAAAATCTTTCCCATAATATGTCGTATCTTGAGCGATTAGTGTTATTTCTTTAATACCTTTATTAACAACATTTAAAGCATAATTATAAATGTCTTCTTCATTATAAGAGTAATAAGTTCCACGTAATTTAGGAATAATGCAATAGCCACAATTATGATTACATCCTTCACTAATTTTTAAATATATTGATGCACCATTATCTTCAATTCTATTAAATACTGTATAAGGTTTATTAATATTTTCATTAAGTAAATTTCCTAATAATTCAGGTAATCTATAAAAGTCTTTAAACCCAACAAATAAATTAACTTTAGGAAATTTCTTTTTTAATTCATTTTTATATTTTTCAACTAAACAGCCTAGAACTACAAGCTTTTTATTTAATTTTGAAAGTTCTTCAATAGTTTCAAAAGATTCATTTTCAGCATCAAAAATAAATGCACAGGTATTTAATATCAATACATCTGCTTCATTTTCATCAATTGTAATTTTAAAACGAGGATCTTTATCAAAAAGAGCTAAGATAGCTTCACTATCAACTAGATTCTTAGCACATCCTAAATTAATTAAGCAAACATTAATCATCGATTATACTCTTTAATTAATTTTTTAATTTGTGGAATAATTTTCTTAAATTCTTTAAATGAAGCTAAACGGTATGACCAATTATCTTTAATTGTTCCAGGTTTATTAATACGAGATTCGTTTCCTTGACCTAAATAATCTTGAATAGGGATAATAACTAGTTTTGAAGGGTAACTAAAAGCTAAACTAATAAATTTGTAATTAATTTTTTGATTCATTTTAATATGATTATACTTAAATTTAATGTTAATTAATTCACGATCTTCTTTCTTTAAATTTTTATAAAAGCCAACAATTGTTTCATTATCATGGCTTCCAGTATAAACAATTTGATTTTCTTTTACTTCAAAATAATTATCAAGAATTGTAAATTGTAAAATATTCATCCCAGGTAAATTAAAATCATCTCTTAGTTTATAAACACTAGGGAAAACATCACCTAGATCTTCAACAATTAAACGTTCAGTGATTCCTTCTTCTTTCAATTTTTCAAAGAAAGGATGTCCTAAGCCTTGTTTCCATTCACCAACTGTAGCATCTTTTGATTCACTTGGAATTTCAAAATATGTATCGAAGGCTCTAAAATGATCTAATCGAAGAATGTCATATTTATTTAAAGCCTTTTTTATACGATTAATGAAAAATGCATAATTCGTATCTTTCATATATTCAACATCATAACAAGGGTTTCCCCAACGTTGACCATTTGGACTAAAATAATCTGGTGGAACTCCTCCAACTTTTTTAGGAGATATATCATCATTGATTAAAAATTCATCTAAATGTCCAAAATAATCACTACTATTTAAGCCAACATAAAAAGGTAAGTCTCCAATTAAGAATATATCATTTTCTTTTAAAACTCTTTTTAACCCATCAAGTTGTTGAAATAATTTATATTGTACCCAATATATATATTCAATTTTCGCTTGATATTTATTTATTAAATCTCCTTTATGATAGAAAGCTTCTTTATCTTTTTTATTCCATTCATAAAGTACTTTACCTTTATTCTTTTTCAATAAAATTTTAAATAATGCATACTTTTCTAACCAGGAATTTTCATTAATAAATTTTAAAAAGTCTGCAGAACCTGTATCTTTTTGATTTAAATATGCTTTTTTTAGATAATATTCTTTATACTCTCTTACTAAATTAAAATCAACTTTATCAGTTGGAAAGTCTACTTTTTTAAATCTAGTAATTAATCCTTCTTCTTTTAATAATTCTAACGAAATATAAATTGTATCAATTGCGCTATCGCAGCTTGAAGCATATGGCGAATTACAACTATCTATAGGATTCAAAGGAAGAATTTGCCAATATTTGATATTTGCTTCTTTTAATAATTTTATAAACTCATACGAAGAATAACCTAAATCTCCAATACCATACTTACCAGGTAAACTAGAGATAGGACATAATATACCATTACTACGCATTTTTTATCTCCTTAACGACAAGTTAATTATACAAATATTAATTTTTATTTTAAATAAATTTATTTGAATTTTACTTACTTTTTAAAAAAAGAATAATTTTATATATATAAAATTAATTAAATTTATGATATATTTTTAAACGCTTGTTTAATGGAGGTTTTAGTATGAATTTAAGAAATATCGCTATTATTGCTCACGTAGACCATGGAAAAACAACATTAGTCAATCAACTTTTAAAATATAGTGGAACATTTAGGGGTAACGAAAAATTAGAAGATCGAGCAATGGATAGTAACGATATTGAAAGAGAAAGAGGTATTACTATTCTTGCTAAAACTACTTCTGTTATTTATAAAGACACAAAAATTAATATTCTCGATACTCCAGGTCATGCTGATTTTGGTGGTGAAGTCGAACGTATTATGCGTATGGTTGATGGATGTTTATTACTAGTTGATGCTTTTGAAGGAACAATGCCACAAACTAGATTCGTCTTAAAAAAAGCTATTGAAGCGAATGTTAAACCAATCGTTATTATTAATAAAATTGATAGACCTAATGCTAATCCACAAAAAGCTGTTGATGAAGTTTTATCTTTATTTATAGAGCTTGGAGCTCCAGATAGTTACTTAGACTTTAAAGTTGCTTATACAAGTGCACTAAATGGAACAAGTAGTCTTTCAAGTAATCCTTTAAATCAAAAAGAAGGAATGGACCCTATTTTTGATCTTATCTTAGAAGAAATACCAGCTCCAAAAGTTGAGATAAATGCTCCTTTACAAGTGCAAATGTGCTTACTTGATTATAATGATTATGTCGGAAGAATGGGCATTGGCCGCATTCAAAAAGGAACAATTCATGTAAATGATTTAGTAAGTTGTGCTCGTTTAGATGGTTCAACAAAACAATTTAAAGTTTTAAAATTAATAGGCTATCAGGGATTAAAAAAGGTAGAAATTAATGAAGCAAGCGCAGGAGAAATTTGTGCTATTGCCGGCTTACCTGATATCTATGTTGGAGAAACTATTTGTGATCCTAATAACATTGAAGCTTTGCCTCCACTTCATATTGATGAACCTACTTTACAAATGACATTTGGAACTAATACTTCTCCTTTAAGTGGTAAAGATGGAAAATTATTAACTGCAAGAAAAATTGAAGAACGATTATTTAAAGAGAGAGAGAAAGATGTAAGTTTAAAAGTTGAAAGAGTTCCTAATAGCGAAACATGGATCGTTTCAGGACGTGGCGAACTCCATTTAGGTATTTTAATTGAGAATATGCGCCGAGAAGGTTTCGAACTCGAAGTTAGTCGTCCAAAAGTTATTATAAAAGAAATTGATGGAATAAAATGTGAGCCATATGAAGATTTATCAATTGAAGTCCCTAATGATTTTGTTGGAGACATTATGACAAGTATCGGATCTCGTGAAGGTGAATTAATTGATATGAATAGTGATGATTCAAATACGAAAATTAACTATATTATTCCTTCTCGTGGATTAATTGGTTTTATCACTAACTTTTTAACTTTAACAAAAGGATATGGAATTATATCTCATACTTTTAAAGAATATAGACCTTGTAAAGATAAAAATATCGGTGAAAGACAAATTGGTGTTCTTGTTGCTACTGAAAAAGGTAATGCTACACCTTATGCTCTTGAACATGTTGAAGACCGTGGAATTATGTTTATAGCTCCTCAAACTGAAGTTTATGAAGGAATGATTGTTGGTGAAAATAAATACGATATTGATTTAGCTGTTAATGTTTGTCAAACAAAGAATTTAACAAACCAAAGAAGCGCTAATAAAGATCAAACAGTCGTTTTAAAAACTCCTCGAAAGATGACATTGGAAGCTTGTTTAGACTATATTAATAGCGATGAGTTAGTTGAAATTACTCCTACAACTTATCGTATGAGAAAAAAGATTTTGAATACTGCTGAAAGAAAAAAATGGGAAGCAAGAAATAAATAAATTAAAAATTTATTCGAAAAACCTGCAAAACCCAACTATTTTCTATATTTTTCAACTAATACACCAATTGGTGAAATAGAAATTATCCCATAAGGATAATTTTTTATTTTCCTAAATTTGTATTTTAATACTTCTTCATCTTCGTGATTAATTATACAAATAAAATTATTATTAGCTTCAATATTCATTTCAGTTAAAGCAATTTGTTTTAAAAATGTTCCTTTATAAATATTGGCTTCAATAAAATTATTTCTCTTATTTAAGTTTAAATAAGAACCGATTTCTGTATTTGACATATTCACTGCATCAAATAATTTTGTCGATATTTGTTTATCCTTAAAAGCTTCTAATACATTTCTAGCACGTTTTTCTTCTTCAAAATAATGAGTAATAACTAATTTCTCGTAATCTTTTAAGGCTGAATAAGGACCAAATAAGTAATTAAAGAAATATTGATAATTTATATCACTTAAATTTTCAACATGAGCATAATTTTTCACATTTTGATAAACATCATACAAGCTTCTTAAATATGTATTACTTTCATTAACATTACTTGGATTACCGATACGTACATCCACAAAAGTAAAACGATCTAAATTATCAAGACATTTTTCAATAGTCAAATTGTTTTTAAATAAGCGTAAATAACTTACACCATCTTGGAAGAAACTAAGTAAATAAAGTAATGGAACAATTTTTCCATAATATTCTTTATAAATTTTTTGAATCATCTCGCAAATTAAACTATCAGAAACATTTAATTCATATAAATTAATAATTGATTTAAATAAGTTAATTAAAAAATTAATTTCATAGCCTTCATTAGATTTAATATTTGTGATACTTGAAAAAATTAATCCATTAAAATTAACTAAAATTTTTCTGTCAATTAACTCTTTAAATAAGCCATAAATTAATCCTTTTAAAGTACCCTTATCGTCTAAATTATAATTAAGTTCTTTTAAAGAAAAAGTTATATGAGTTTTATTTAAATATAATTTTACATAGTCTTCTTTATAATGCCCACATATCGATTTAAAATATAATTCTTTGGCATTAAAACTAACAATATTTCCTTCAATATAGTCACTATATTTTCCTAATAAAGTAACAGGAGTATGACTTTCAATTAAAATACCATCTTTTTTCTTAATTCCATGTCTTTTTAATTTAATTTCTTTCATATTTTTTATTATAACCCTTTCTCTTAGTTTTATTCAATCGACTTTAATGACTCACTCATTGATATTTTACGAATTGTTAAAGACATTAAGATATTAACAATCAATGCTGTAACCACTGAAATTAAAAACGAGATCACAAAAGTTAATGGGAATATTGTATAACTATAACTAACAATTGGTGTCATATTCGTTATCAAAACCAAAACTTCTAAAGGATAACCAATACATAGCCCTAATAAACTACCAATTACAGTTAATATCATCGTTTCATAAATTAAACTTCTAGCAATTTCAAATAAAGAAAAACCTAAAACTTTTAAAGTTGCTAAGTCTCTTAATCTTTCTTTGAAATTTAAAATTGATAAATTAATTAAAACAATAACAGCTAAAATTATGGCAAAAATTTTAATTGTATTAGTCATTGACCTAATACTAGTCATATATCCATCAACTTTAGCAACATTTTCATCGTATGTTAAGACACTACTAATATATTGATTATTATATCCTTCAATAATTTCTTTTGCTTCTAAATATGTAACTCCTTCTTTTAATGTCACCCAAGCATTAGATCTAGTTGAAGCTAACTCAGGCATTGCTTCCTCATAAATAAAAATTCCACTAACAGTAAAAGTATAAAATATCTTAGCAACTTGTTTGCGGTAAACTTGATTATTGTAAGTAAATTCAACATAATCACCAACACTAATTCCTAAATCATTCGCCCTAGATTCATTCATTGCAACTGTATTAGGATCAATATCCCATTTAGGATATTTAAAATTAGTCGCTTCGTAGCTGAAATAATAAATAAATGTATTAATTTGATTATCTTCATTTTCTTTATTTGCACTTACTTGCATTATAGAAAATTCTTCCCATTTATCAATTATTGGATTACCTTCACTATCTTTAAAAGATGTGTAATCTATAGAATCTTTAGGAGTATTAACATTATAAGTAACTTGTAAATCACTACCTAAAATACTATTTAAGTCAACATCTTTTCCATAATTTAATGTGTCATCAACACCCATTCCACAAATTAATAATCCAGTGCAACCCATTACTCCGATAATAACCATTAATGATTTTGTAAAATGGACTCTTATATTTCTTAAAGCCATCATTAATGAAATATTTTTTGGCTTCGATTTTCTTTCTTTTAAATTTATTTTTGGAATACTTGGTCGCATTGAATTTGCAGGAGTTAAATTTAATTCATGGCGAATAATTAAGAAAGTTAATAAGCTAACAACTAAAAATACTCCAATTATAATTATTATTGATACAATCCAAGGAAAATTATATTGAATTGGTACTAAACTATATAAAATATCATATTTAATATTCATTACTTGAGGAATTAATATTGGTCCAATTATGAGCCCAAGTAAAACCCCAATAAATGAGATGATACCCATTAAAAAAATATAATATAAGAATATTGTTTTTTTGCTTATTCCTAATGATTTAAAAGTACCAACTTGAGTTCTTTCTTTTAATATAATTTGTGAGATAGTTGTAAGTACTACTAAAATAGCAACTAAAAAGAAAATTAATGGGAAGGCATAGGCTAATTGCTTTGATTGAATAATATCACTTTGAACTACAGCATTACTTGGCATATTAGTTAAATTAGTTAATGCAATAAGGCTCATATTTGAAGTTCCATTATTATAGTAATCATTAATTAATCGAGAAACTTCCTCAAGAGTTCTATTTTCTCCAATAGTAATTACAAATTGATTTGCTAGATTATCTAATAAATAAACAATGTTAGCATTTTGATCATTTTTAACTAAATCTTTAATTTGAGTAGTTAAATTATCAACAATTAAATTAAAAGTATTTTCATCGATATTAAATTGCCCAGAATTAGATAAAAGATAATATATATCATCTTTAAAATTATTAACTAACTCATCTAAAATTGTACTTAAAAGTAACTTACTAGATAATAAATAGCTACTGGAATTAAAAGTTGCAGTTTGAATATTTTCTGGATGTTTCATAAAACCATTTACTTCAAAATTTAAAGTAATAGATGGTAAGGAATTTAATTCTTCAATTAAAACATCGAATACAGGTTCTAATTCAGTTAAACCATTTTTTAAAAAATCCTTGAGTTCTGCAGGGATAAAATTAAAAAATTCATCATCTAAAATTGATGGATCGATTTGATCAATAACTCCTTCAAGCATTGAGGTAATGTAACTTGTTTCAAAACTTAAAGGGATAGTGTCACCTAATTCAAGCTCTTCTCCACGCATTATTTCAAATCTAGTTTTAAAATCTTCATCAATAAAAAAGAAATTGTTTTGTTTATCAAAATCATCACTAGTTACGTAATCATAGGGTCTATTAATATTAGGAAATTCTTTAGTTATTAAAGCGTTTGCACTTAAATTATCAATAGTACTTGGAACATATAATCTTTTTTCAACATTATGTTTATCGCCACCATTAAAACTAACAATTTCAGAATAATCTTTAGCAATGCCATCAATATTTTGAATATCGATATTAAAAGTAACCCATAAATCACTGACATTTCCTTTAGAATAAACTTCATCTACTCTTCTAGTAAATTCTTGTGAGTTAGCTTCTAAACCAACAAATAATGTAACAGCAACAGCAATAATAAAAATTATGGCAATAAATTGTTTTAAATTGCGCCAAATATCTCTGAAACATTTCTTTAATAAAACTTGAATTGTTGTCACCGTTCAATATTCTCCACATCTAATGGTTTTTCAATTTTTTCATTCGAGATTATCTTCCCATCTTGAACTTTAATAATTCTATTAGCAATAACACTAATTGCTTTATTATGAGTAACAATTATTACAGTTTTATGTTGTTCTTCACATATTGATTTAAGCAAAGAAATAATTTGCTTACTAGTTTTACTATCTAAAGCTCCAGTAGGCTCATCAGCTAAAATCAATGTTGGATTTTTAACAATTGCTCTAGCAATTGCGACACGTTGTTGTTCACCACCACTTAATTGACTAGGAAAATTATTTAATCTATTTTCTAATCCAACTAATTTTAATACTTCCTTAGGTTCAAAATGTTCTTTTACTAAACTAGATGCTAAATAAACATTTTCATAAGCAGTTAAACTTGGCATTAAATTATAAAATTGAAAAACAAATCCAATATCATTTCGACGGAATTTTTCTAAATCTTTCTCTTTTAATTTTGTGACTTCAATATTGTTTAAATAATATTCACCACTAGTAGCATAATCCATCCCACCAAGAATATTTAATAAAGTTGTTTTTCCAGCGCCACTAGGTCCTAATATAACAACAAGTTCTCCTTGCTCAATTTCAAAATTTGCATCTTCTAAGGCAACAACACGAGCTTCATTTTTATTTCCATAAATTTTAGAAATATTCTTTACTACTAATTGTGCCATAATTTACCTTCCTTATTATAATAATGGTGCAAAGACTCGTAATATGCTCCATAATAGCTTTCTATACCATGGAGCTTTTAAATATTTATCCTTGTCAATTAATTTAGATTCACTAATCATTTTGATTAAGTCTTCTTTCATTATTTTAATTTTAGAATTATTAAAAATAAAGAGGTCATTTTCAAAATGTAAATAAAATGATCTATAATCAAAATTAACGGTCCCAGTCAAACAAAAATCATCGTCAACAACCATCATCTTTAAATGATTAAAACCGGGTGTATATTCATAAATTTTAACGCCATAAAAACAAAGTTTATTATAAAAACTTCTTGTAGCAGCATAAATCATTTTTTTATCAGGAATTCCTGGTGTAATGATATTAACATCAATACCACTTTCACTAGCAACACAAAGTGCTTGTAATAATTCTTCATCAGGTATTAAGTATGGCGTTGATAAATAAATGCTTTTTTTTGCCTTCAATATTAATTGTAAATGAGCATTTCTTGCTGTTTCTTCATTATCAAAAGGTATATCACCAAAAGGTTGAATATAACCATCACTTTTAATTTTTTGAGTTAATAAATATTTATTAGTTTCAAAAGAGTAAGAAATATGATCTAACGGGGTCTTTTTATCGACTAAATTCCAATTTGCAATAAACAAATTAGTTAGTCCATTGACTGCTTCACCAGTAATTTTTAAACAATTATCTTTCCGTAAGCCAAATCTTTGTTCTTTATTAATATATTCATCAGCAATATTAATCCCACCTGTAAATCCAACAATACCATCAATAACAATAATTTTGCGATGATCACGATTATTTTGCCTAATATCAACAGTAGGTCGACATCTATTAAAAGCAAAACATTTTATTCCATCTTTAATCGCATCTTTATAAAAATAAGCTTTAACTTTAAAAACACTCCCGAAATCATCATAAAGTAATCTAACATCTACACCTTCTTTAGCTTTTCTTTTTAATATTTCATACACAGAATCAAAAAATATTCCTGGATCAATAATAAAATATTCGATAAAAATAAATTTTGTTGCTTTATTTAGTGCTTCTAATATTGGCTGAAAAGCATAATCTCCTAATGAATAATAGTCTAAACTTGTGTTCTTATAGATACATGATTTTGAGTTTTTATAAATGTTATTTGCGACTAAGTAAGCATCACTATTTTGATTTTTAATTTCATTTAAAACTAAAGAATTATCCATTTTTCCTTTCTCAAGTTCTTCAGTGATTGGATTAATCTTTAGTTTTCTCATTTTACTTGTAGTCATTTTATCTGCATACATCAAGTAAAGAATAAAACCACCTAAAGGCAAGCAAATTAAAGCAATAAGCCAAGAAATTTTATAGCCCGAATTTACATTCGTATTAATAATAAATATCGAAGCAAAACAGTTTAAAAGGAAAATAAAAACGATTGGTACCCAAATATAATTAACAAAAGGTATTAAAATAAAACAAGAAAGTAACCCTATTAAAAATAGTGTTTCAAGAGTAAACATTAATAATACTAAGTAAAATCTAATATGAGGACGTACTTTCTTTTTTCGTTCCATAAGAACTTTATTATATCTTATTTAAAAGTAAAAAAATATTATTTTAAATGGCTAAAATAGTCGTAAATGTCTATGTAAGAGTCAACTGTTTTACCAATTTTGCTTAAATTTTCTTTAGTATTATGACCTTTTGTAAATAATAAACACTCCATACCAATTTCTTTACTTACTTCATAATCATGTACGGTGTCACCTATCATAATGCTTTTAGATAAATCAATATTATGTTCCTTAATATAAAGCTTTCCATAATCAATTTTACCCATCGCTAGATTATTTTTTGCTGCAATTAAACCATCAAAATAATTATAAATTCCAAGATGATTAAGTTGTTTAACAAGAAGGCTATATTCAGTTGCTGTTAAAATATATAAGTGAAATCCTTTATTTTTTAATTTTTCTAAAGTTTCCTTACAATTTTCAAATAATCTAGTTTCTTTTTCTTGACGTATTGAATATTGGTTAATGAAATTCGTTGCAAGTTCATTAAAATTTATTTTGTTAAAATCAAATCCAACGTTTTCGTAATACTTTTTAACAGGAAAACAAAATAAATTACGATATTGTTCTAAACTAACAAAGGGTAAATTATATTTTTCTAAACTTTCAAGTAAAAGTTTATAAGTTAGCTCTAGATCATCTAAAATAGTTCCATTAAAATCAAAAAATATATTGTCAATCATAAAGTTTATTTACTCGTAAATTGTTTCAAAACTTTTTTTAATTTTTCATCATCAACCAAAGAAATAAGTTCTTCAATAGATAAATCTGAATCAAAGTTTGTAACTATATAATTACTAAGAATATACTGAAAATCAACTAACGACTTAATGTTATTGTTATATATGTTTACAAAAATTTCAGCTAAATATTTGAGATTTGCAAGGTTTTTATCAATTTTTGATGAATTAATCTCAACCTCTTCATTATTTTTAGCTTCATTTGTAAAATAATTATCCTCTTTAGTCTTTTCATCTTTTTCAATTAATTTATCTTCAAGAATATTATTTTCTTCCTCTTGAGTTTCATCATGTAACTCACTATTTTCTTCTTTTAATTCATCATTAAAATTTGAAATATTCTCGTTAGATAAATCACTTTGCTTATTTTCTTCTTCAAGGAAATCGTTTTCTAATTCTTCATCTAAATTAGATTCATCAATATCTTCTATAAGAGGTTCAATGTATTTATTATCACTCCCACAATAAGGACACATTGAATCGTTATCTATAATTTGACCACAAATTTTACATTTATAATTCATATTAATTTTTAAAACTCATAAATCTTTCAATATCATTAATTTCCTTAATGATTTTCCCAGATAAATTATAAGAACCATCACTTGTAACTAAAATATCGTCTTCGATTCTTATACCAATTCCTAATTCTTTAAAATATAAACCAGGCTCATCACTAATAATATTTCCTTCTTCAAGAGGTAAATTTCTAAAGCTTGGATCATGAGTATCAAGTCCAATATGGTGAGAAATATTATGGAAATAATATTTACTAATATCACTTTCTTTTTCAATCAATTTAGCCTCTACACACTTACTAGCTAAATAATTAATCGCAGCTTGTTGAAGTTCAGCGATTGTAATTCCAGGTTTAACTAATTTAATGATTAACTTATTACAACCTAAAACTATTTCATAAATTTTTCTTTGTAAATCATTAAACTTTCCATTAACAGGATAAGTTCTAGAAATATCAGCGCAATACATATTATTTTGAGCACCTAAATCAAATAAACATAACTCATTATCGTTTAATTTCGAAATAGGAGTTGGATAATGTAAACAAGTAGCATTTACTCCTCCAGCAGCAATCGTAGGAAATGATAATTCGCTATAATCATAATCTTGGATTGTATAATAAAATAAACTGCTTAATTGATACTCATATAATCCAGGCTTAATATTTTTCATAATATTTTGTAAGCCAATATTAGTTTTACTAATGGCTTCTTTAAATTCTTCTATTTCGCCTTGAGATTTAATCATTCGTAAGCGAATGATTTTTTCATAAACATCAATTACTTCAAGATTGTCATAATTTAAACTTAAACCATTAGCGATGTCTTTAGTTTCTAAGTCATCACCAATTTTATTTTCTTTCTCTAAATCAAGATATAAATGATTAATTCTTTCTAATTCAGTTTCATTATCTAAAATTAATTTTAATTTTGCATTAAAAGTAGGTGTATATAAAATATTATCGATACCACTAAATTCTTTTGCTTCATTAACAGTTAATCTTTTGCCAGTCCATTTTTCTTTTAATTCATCATATTCACTAACAAACAAATATTCGTGAATTACACCGTTTAATTTAACTGCTAAAAAAATACTATCTTCTTGCTTAATATTTGTTAAATAGTAAAAATTACGATTTACAGTAAAAGGGAAACACTCATCAGCGCTTCTTTTTACACTAACTCCACTATAAAGAACTAAAACTGAATTTTCTTCTAATAAATCATATAATTTATTTCTTCTTTCCTTAAATTCTTCAACTTTAATCATATTTATTTACCTTCAATAATTGCTTCAATAATTGAATTAACTTCTTCCATTTTAATTAATTCAACATCTCCTTTATCAATATATTCTGAATCACCTACTACTAATGGTAATCTACCTAAAACTTTCACATTATGTTTTTTAGCTAAATCATTAATTCTACTTTCACCATAAAGATTAATCTTTTCATGACAATGAGGACACTTTAAATAAGACATATTTTCAACTAATCCTAAAACATTAATATTCATTTTATGTGCCATATTAATCATTTTAGAAACAACCATACTTACTAAATCTTGTGGGGTTGTAACACAAATTACAGATTCTAAAGGAAATTGCTGAAAGGCAGTTAGAGTAATATCACCAGTTCCTGGAGGCATATCAATTAATAAATAATCTAATTCTTCCCATAAGACATCAGTAAAAAATTGACTTAAGAGACTTGATAGTAAACTTCCTCTCCATATAATTGGTTCATCTTCTCTTTCTAAAAGTAAGTTTGAACTGATGATTTTAATTCCTGATTTAGTTAAAGCAGGAAAAATAAAACTATGTCCATCACCTGTAGCTTGTTCATAAATATTAAATGATTTTGGAATCGATGGACCAGTAATATCGCCATCTAAAATTCCTACGCGATATCCTCTTTTATTTAATTCGCTTGCAATTAAACTTGTAACAAAAGATTTACCAACTCCACCTTTACCACTAACAATACCAATAACATGTTTGATATTACTGCGTTCATTAGTTTTTAATTTTTGAATTGCAGTTCGTTCGTTACAATTTTGACTACAATTTTCACAATTATGATCACAATTTGCCATACATTACTCCTTTAATCTCTCAACTTCATAACTTTCCACTAAACTAACCGTATCAATAAATCGTTCTTTTATGTTCTTAAAATCAAAATCAATCGGAACATAAAACTCGATAAATATTTTATCATTAAAAACTTCATTAAGAATATCAAAATGCAATGAAACTAAAAAATATTTAAAAGTATTATAAACATTATAGTCTACAGAAACTTTTAATAGCTTTTCCTTAATTAATGGAATTAATTTTATATTCTCAATTAATTTTTTACTAACTTCGCTATATGTCCTTAAAAGTTTACCACTCCCAAGAAGTTGCCCACCAAAATACCTAATAACAAAAATTGCAACATTTTTTAAATTATTAAAATAAATTACATTGTAAATTGGTTTTCCAGCCGTTCCACTTGGTTCACCATTATCGCACATTTTAATCTCTCCATTAATATTATAAGCATAACAAATATGACGTGCTTTTGGATGATTTTTATGAAGATTTTCCAAAAAATCATTGAATTCTGCAAGGTTTTTAAAATTTTTAATAATTCCTATAAATTTTGATTTATCTACTTCGATAGTAACAGTTTCTTCTTTATTGATTGAATAATTCATAATTTAAACTTTCTATATTCTAGTATATAATAAACTTCATGGAAAACTTAATGAAAAAAGAAAATAAATATAAAATTCCATATATACTTAATAGTCGTTGTATTGGTTTAAAAAATTATAAACATTTAGTTTTATTCCTAATTGGCTTTTTAGGTTTAACAGTTATTTCATTAATAGTAACTACAATAATTGGTGCTATTAATGGATTAGATTATCTAAATACAACCGATGGATATACTCTTATCACTTTAATAAGCTATTTCATTTTATTTTGTATTTTACTTTTAATTTTATTCAAAGATAATTTATACATATTAAAATCTCTCATTAATCCAAAAGAAATATTCCTAGGATTAGTTTTTGCTGGATTATTAATATCCATTACTTCAATATATAATGCCTTTATATTTAATCTTGGAATTACAAGTAATTTAAATCAGGTTACTGTTGAAGAGGTCGCTTTAAATTCTCCATTTTTTTCTTTTATAATATTAGGAATTATTGGCCCTATTTGTGAAGAATTAACTTATCGTGTCGGACTATTTGGTATTATTAGAAAATATAATCGTTTAGCTAGTTATATCGCTAGTAGTGTCATTTTTGGTTTATTACATTTTAGTTTAGTTGATTTCACTTTAAGCTCATTTATTAATGAACTATTAAATCTTCCTAGTTATATTATATCTGGTTTAATTTTAACTATTGCTTATGAAAAAGGTGGATTTACAAGTTGTATTGTTGCTCATATGTTCAATAACATATTAAGTATGTATTACATATTATTTTTAGGTTAATTATGGAAGACAATAAAAAGAAAATATATTTATCAAATTTTGTTTTAAAAATAATAGCTATTATTTCGATGACAATCGATCATTTAGCAGTTTTTCTATATTCATTTAATTATATAAATGATGGGGGGTTATATGATTTTTTAAGAGTCATTGGGCGAATTGCCCTTCCAATTTTTATTTTCTTATTAATTGAAGGTTTAAGAAATACAAAAAATATTCATAAATATATGCTTAGGCTTGGAATAATGGCCGCGTTAATTTATATAGCAATTTTATTTATTAATTCTCCTTTATTTAATATTGGAATAAATGCTCCTTTAGATCGATTTGGTAATATTTTTATTGATCTTTTTATGCTTGCTTTAACTTATTATTTATTTACAAGAAAAAATAAAATTATTAAAACATTAAGTATTTTGCCAATACTATATATAATTGGAATGAGTTTAGTTAAATATTTTTCAATTTCTCTTATACCTTTTAATCAATTTCATTATTTATATGATGGTCTTTATCCTCAATATGATTTTATTAGTTTAACAATTTTCCTTGGTATATTTTTAGGGTATTTTCTTACTGATAAATATGTAAATTATGTTTTAAAAAATGATAAAACAATAATTGAAAATTATAAGAAAACTAGTTCTTATCAATTTAATAAAAATGCTAGTGTTTTATTAGTTTTTATAATCTTAAGTGTCATTTATTACTTAATTGGTAAATATAGTGGGATCCCTAATTTAAACGCTTATATGAATTATGAAATTGAAACATATATTGTTTTAGGTGGATTATTTATTTTATTCTATAGTGGAAAATTAGGTTTAAATAACAAATATATTCAAGGTGCATTTTATTTGTATTATCCACTACATATTGTAATAATATTTTTAATCTTTTTAGTAATAAGTTATATATAAGGAGGATTAAAAATGTTTATTGAATTAAAAAAAGAAAATGATTTTGAAGAATTAATTAAAGAAGGTGTCACTTTAGTAGACATTAATGCAACATGGTGTGGACCTTGTAGAATGTTAAAACCAGTAATCGAGGAATTAGCTTTAGAAATGACTAATGTTAAATTTCTTGGTGTTGACGTTGATGAATTTTCACAAATTGCTGCTAAGTTCGGTGTTAGAGCAGTTCCAACATTATTGTTATTTAAAGATGGTACTTTAATAACTACTACTTCTGGTTATCGACCAAAAGAAAGTTTAAAAGAATTTATTAATAGTCATATCTAATAATGAAAAAGTAAATTCTTCTTATATTAAGTAAGAATTTACTTTTTTCTTTATTATCCTTAATCAATAAATTATATAGAATTTAAAACACGGTAAGAGAAAAAAAGTTATTGCTTTAATTTCTACTATTTACTATAATTATTGAGCACGCAGATGTAGTTCAATGGTAGAACTTTAGCCTTCCAAGCTAACTACGCGAGTTCGATTCTCGTCATCTGCTCCAGTTTAGAAAATTATCTCGTATTAATATAAATAGATGTTCTCAAATAGAGAACATTTTTTATTATTTATCGAAGTAAATTTTTCTAAGCAATTATTACTATAATTAAATATGCATTTAAGATAAAATATTAATTACGGAGAAATACCCAAGTGGCTTAAGGGGATGGTCTCGAAAACCATTAGGAGCTAAAACTCGCAGGGGTTCAAATCCCCTTTTCTCCGCCAGTTCGCAAAAAAAGTCTTTAAATCTCAATTATTTTATTGGTTTTTTAAAGAATTTCCCATATACCTGTGACATTGGAAATACATTTATAAACGCCTTATTATCAATCTCTTTAACAATTTTAATTACTCTTTTTACTTCTGCTTTTCTAACAGAAACATGTATTACGAATAGATCTTTCCCACTATATCCACCTTTACCATTAATAATAGTACAACCATGAGGAATTGCCGCTATAATTGATTGAGATAAATTATAATTTGGTGTAATAATTTGTAATTCATATTTTTTATTTGTAGTATTAATCGTGTCAACAACAATGCTTATAACAATCATATAAAGTAATGTGAATAAGAAAATTATTACAGCAGTTTGAGGTGCAACACTCCCCATATCATCCTTAAATATTTCAGTATTTAAAGGTAATGTTGATAAAATACTATAAGTTCCTACTACCAATAAATTAAAAAATGTTGAATATTTTCCAATTTGAACTGATTTTCTTTCACTTATATAAAAAGCAATAATATCCGTTCCTCCAGCTGTTGAGCCAATAACATAAGCTAAAGCACTTGCTATTCCAGTACACATTCCAGCAAATAAAACTCTAGCTACGGTCTCTTTAGCTAAAGCACTAGAAATTAGATTTAAAATATTATTTGGATCATTGCTTTTTAACAAAATACCAAATGAACTTGCAAAGGCAACATTAATTAAAGAGTATATCGCAAACTTTTTTCCAACTTTGAAAAAGCCAATAAAAAATAATGGAATATTAATTAATAAATAAAAAACCCAATACATAATATTGTAATTAATGTCATTTGCGACAAATTCAACATTGCATAATTTTAAAATTGTACATAAAGATTGAGAAATACCACTAGCTCCACAACTTGCTAAATGGTAAATAGTAACTTCAGCACTAATAGCTGAATCAATTGCTTCAAAATTAGGTTGAATAAAACAATTAAATCCTAAAGCAAATATTAATCCACTAATTGCAGTTATAATGAGCATTAAACCATTCTCTAGAATAGCTCTAAATATAGGATGGTCATATAAATAATTTTTAATTTTCTTTTTAGTTCTTACAAAGGCGTAATTCATAAATCGAGAATATTATATTTTATTAAAATATAACTTTAAATAATTATTTTAAAAACCTTCAAATTAATAAATGTGTTTTATTTAGAAAGATTGATATTAAATATTAAAATATATTATCATTAGAAAATTAATAATCACTTACTAAAAATAACTTTTAATTTATGAAAAATATGAAAAACCATGCAAAACTCAAATATTTTTCTTCTTTTTACAAATATTTTGATATATTAATTTTATAAAAACAAATAAAATTTCTATAAATATAATTATATTTAATGCAAATTTTGAAACTCTAATTATCATTTTTTTATATACATAGTATATAAAGAAAGTAAATTAATTCTTGATAGAATTTAAATGTCGTGATATATTTTAAATCGCTTATGGAAAATGAGGTATTTTAAATGAAGTTTTTAAAAATTATTGCTACACCATTTATTAGAATAGGTAGATGGATAAAAGAAACAGCTTGGGTTCAACCATTATTAATCGTTGGATGTATTTTTGCTGTTATCTTCTCAATCCCATATATTGTCCGTGGTATTCAAAATTTATCTTCTGGCGAAGATGACAATATGGCTTACTATAATGATCGTAAAATTTCCATGCTTGGAGCTTACGATCGTAAAGGTGATGCCTATGATTTCTTAACAAGTTTTGAAGAAGTTTCAATTGCTTTTACAAGTTATCAAATGAATCATGAAAATGAAGAATATAATTCAAGCGAAGATATGGCAGTAATTGATGATTTCGTTGACACATATGGTGAAAAGTTCTTCTTTGTCTTAAGTAAAGATGGCTGTGATGCTTGCGATGCATTAAGTAGTGCTTTCCAATATCTCGAAGATAATGCCTCAACTTATAATGTTACAGGTTTAGATGTTAAAACTATAATTACTGATGAAGATATGGGCGATGAAGCTGATGAATATAAAAATACTTCTGCTTTTGAAGAACTATATAACTCTACTTCTGGAGCATTTGACCAATTTTATAGTGCTGGTTATTATGGTAGTTATTATTCAGCAAATATTTCAGATGTTTCTGGTTATAGAACAAATTTAGATACACTTCATGCTGAAGATATTAATAATATGCAAGTTCCTCTTCTTGTTTTAATTGATTTAAGTAAAAATTATGACGAAGCAAATAATTTTGTCGAATTTAATAACCAATCCTTATATGCCGCTAGTCAAGTATTATTCTCAGTTGATGGAGACACCGATGGTGAAAAATCAATTCAATTAGCAAATTGTTGGAATTATACTGGGAATTTATTTAGTTATAGAAACACTTCTAATAATTAATAATTAACAATACTTTAAAAATAATGCCAAGCTCCTTAAGCTTGGCTTTTTCTTATTTATTAATCTTTTTATAAAATTCTAAAACTACTTTTGGAACTAAAGGAGATATATCAACACCATTAAAATATAATTCATCAATTGTAGAACTAGAAATAAAAGTTGTTTCTTGATGAGACATTAAAAAAACCATTTCAATATTAGGATCGACATACTCATTTGCAGCTGCAAGTTGCCATTCATATTCGAAGTCGCTAACAACTCTAATTCCTCGAATTAATGCGATTGCGCCTTTATTTTTTGCATATTCCATAGTTAAGCCAGAGTAACTATCAACTGAAACATTCTTAAATTTAGAAATACTTTCTTTAATCATACTAACTCGATCTTCAGCAGAAAATCTTGCTTTCTTTTCTTTATTATAAGCAACTAAAATTATAACCTCGTCAAATAATTTACTTGCTCTATTAATGATGTCTAAATGACCATTTGTAATTGGATCAAAACTACCTGGATAAATTGCAATTCTTTTCATACCTTACTCCTTAAAATGTACATAAAAGTTCTTCCATATTTCAAAGTTTTAACAGCAAAATTATTTAATAATTCATCATCTAGTGAATTTTCTCTTTCAATGATAATAATTGACTCATTATCGATTACATTATTATTAAATAATTCATTAATTAGCTGAAAATTTATCACCTCTTTATAAGGTGGATCTAAAAATATAATGTCATATTTTTTATTGAATTTATTAATATAATTAAAGAAATTTCCTTTTATAACTTCAGCTTCTTCTTTAATTCCTAAAGCATTTAAATTAGTAATAATAGTTTGAATAGCATCTTTATTGATATCAACAAAAGTTACGAATTTAGCTCCTCTTGAAAGTGCTTCAATTCCAATATTTCCACTTCCACTAAAAGCATCTAAAAAAGTTAAGTTTGTTAAATCACCTAGAGAATTAAATAGCCCTTCTTTAGCAACATCTTTTGTTGCTCTAGTAATTTCTTTTGGTGGCTGAATTAATTTACGATTTTTATATTTTCCACTAACGATTCTTAACATTAAATTCTCCAAAAATTAAATCATCAATTTCTTTATAAAGATTATTTAAATTTTCTAATTTATGTTTATAATCAACTACTAAAGGATGATTATTTAATTTATAAATAGCCTTACTAAGTTTCTTTTTACTTACAATTGCGATAGAAGAAAATTCCTTTCCTAATTTCAAACTATCTTCATATTCCATTATCGCTATATCTTTATGATAACTTAAAACTTTAACTTCATCAGAATTAGACATTTTTTCTTCACTTACAATTAATTCTTTATATTCATTCGTTTCATGTATTAAATCTTTTAATAAAAAACATTTTTCAAGAAGAGTAATTTCCATAAAAAAATAATAGCATAAATCTTATCTTTTTATATAAATAAAGCTATAATATTTTCATGAAAATTTTTAAGATTGTAAAAGATAGTGACAAGAATTTAAGAAAGAAATGTTTAGAAGTTAGTTTACCTCTTGATGAAGAAACTAAAAATACTTTATTAGAAATGATTGAATATTTAAAAATTTCTCAAGATGAAGAAAAAGCTAAAAAATATAATCTTCGAAGCGGAGTTGGATTAGCTGCTCCGCAAATTGGAATTCAAAAAAGAATGCTGGCTATTTATGTTCAATTAGAAGATAAAGTTTATGAATATGCTTTAGTTAATCCAAAAATTATAAGCGAATCTTTTAGAATGGCTTATATTGAATCTGGTGAAGGATGCTTATCTGTTGATAAAGATCATAAAGGCTATGTTTATCGCCATTATAAAATAAAAGTTAATGCTTTTAATGCCTTAACAAATAAAGAGGAAACAATTGAATTTAAAGGTTATTTAGCAATTGTTGCTCAACATGAAATTGATCATTTAGACGGGATTTTATACTACGATCGTATAAATAAATTAAATCCTTTTGAACGTCGAAATTCTGCAATATCTATCTAATAAAAATGCTTGTATAACTAACAACTTTTTTATATAATCTAGTTGCATTTTTTAAGATAGAATTTTTATTAAAGGAGGTTTATTAATAATGGGAATTAAAATAACTAATAATCCAATTAAAATCTATGCTCTTGGTGGTTTAGGTGAAGTTGGTAAAAATACTTATTGCATTGAGAGTGAAAGACATTTAATTATCATTGATGCTGGCGTTAAATTCCCTGAGGATGATTTAGTCGGAGTTGACTATGTTATTCCTAATTATCAACACCTCAAAAATAATCAAGGAAAAATAAGAGCTTTATTTATTACTCATGGTCATGAAGATCATATTGGAGCAATACCTTTTTTAGTTAAAGCAATTAAAGTTCCTGTAATTTATGCCCCAAAGTTAGCAGCTGCATTAATCAGACAAAAATTAGAAGAAAAAAGAGTTCGTGAAAAAGTTAATATTGTTGAATATGACGAAAATAGTGAAATTACTGCAGGCGAATTTAATGTAACTTTCTTTAGAGTTACACACTCAATTCCTGATTCATTTGGTATTTGTGTAGATACAAGTGAAGGTCGCATTGTAACAACAGGAGATTTTAAAATTGATTTAACTCCAGTTGGTCCAGATATTCAATTAGCTAAAATCGCCGATATTGGAGAAAGTGGCGTTGATTTATTACTAGCAGATTCAACTAACGCTGAAAAAGAAGGTTGGACTCCTAGCGAAAAAAATGTTATAAATTCAATTAATGACATTTTTGATAAAGCACCTGGAAGATTAATTATTTCTACATTTAGTAGTAATGTTTCTCGTATTCAACAAATTATTCAAGCGACTATTTCTCATAATAGAAAAATTGTTATTGTTGGACGTAGTATGGTTAATACAATTGAATATGCAAGAAAGTTTGGTTATATAAAAATTCCATCAAGTATTATAAGAACTGTCGACAATATGCAAGATGTTAAAGATAGCGAAATGGTTGTTCTTTGTACGGGTAGTCAAGGAGAACCAATGGCTGCATTAAGTAGAATTGCTAACGGAACTTTCAAAAATTTACATATTATACCAGGAGACACAGTTGTTTTTAGTAGCTCACCAATTCCTGGAAATGGAAATAGCATTAATAAGGTCGTAAATTTATTAACAAGATATGGTGCAGATGTTATTACAAATAGTATCTTTAGTGAAATTCACTCCAGTGGTCACCCATCAAGAAAAGAGCTTCAACTTAATCTTAAATTATTTAATCCAAAATATTTTATGCCAGTCCATGGTGAATATCATATGTTAAAATTACATGCTGATATAGCTAAAACAATCGGAATTCCTGATGAAAATATTTTTGTATTAGGAAATGGCGATACTTTAATTTTAGAAAATCATCGAATTAGAGATGGTGAAAGACTCCCAGCTGAAGATGTTTATATTGATGGTAATGATATTAATGGCGTTTCAACCGCTGTAATTAGAGACCGTAAAATTCTTCAAGATGATGGAATGGTTAGTGTTTTACTTTGCTTAGATAGTAAACAAAATAAATTAACAATTCCTCCAAAAGTTATTACTGTCGGTTTTGTAAGTTACGGAGCTAATGAAGATCACTTAACAAGACATGCCTCTAGTCAAGTTTTAGAAGCTGTTAATGAATTACTTAACAATAACCGTGTTACATTTGGTGATATTAAAAATACTGTTAGAAGTGTAGTATCGAAATATTATTACCGTAAAACACAAAGAAACCCAATGATTATTCCACTTATAATGAATATTAACTAATGATTATTTTAGGTAGCTCTTCTCCTCGAAGAATTGAATTATTAAAAACATTAATTACAGATTTCAAAATTATAAAACCATCATTTGATGAAAAAAGTTTAAAGAAATCAAATTTTCATTATGCTTTAAAAGAATCTTATTTTAAAGCAATTTCTATTAAAAACCTTGCAAAACCCGAAGATTTTTTAATTTCTTGCGATACTATTGTTAAATATAAAAATAAAATTTTAGGTAAACCTTCTTCAATAAGTGAAGCAACAAATTATTTAAAAATGCTTTCAAATAAAACTCATAAAGTAATTTCTGGTGTAACAATTATCTATCAAAATAAAATATATAAAAAAGAAATTACTACAAAGGTTTACTTTAATAATTTAACAATAAATGATATAGAACAATATTTAAAAGAAGAGTATGTCCTTGATAAAGCTGGGGCATATGCAATTCAATCAACTAGTAAAATAAAACTTGTTAAAAAAATTAAAGGTAGTTATACAAATGTAATGGGATTTCCAGTTGAATATATAAAAAGGATGTTATTAAAATTCAATTTGATTAATTAATAAATGAATCATTAAGTTTATTTACATAGGACATTTCTTTATTTTTTAAAATCTTCACTCGATATTTGCTATAAGAAATAACAATATTTTTATTATTAAAATTATTTATCTCATTAAAACTATTATCATAATAAATATTAAAACGATTATAAGAAAATCCACTTAAATTAATTATGGCATCTTTATTTAGAATTAATGAATTTCTTAAACTTGAGTAATAACGATTATTAATTGGAGTTTTTTCACTTAATTCGATGACTTCTAAATCAGGGCTAACTAAAGATCCTCCTAAACCTTTATTAATACCACTACTCCCAATTGCTGTTGAAAAACATATTCCATCGGCATTAAGTCTTTCAAGAAAATCATTATTTATCTCAATATCAAACATTAAAGAATTTCCATTAATTCCTTCGATTCTTATTTCATTTAAAGCATATAGTATATTTTCGTCATTAATGTTAACTTGAAGTAATGGATAGCTTATTATATTTGCTTCACTTAAATTATCTATAGAGTTAATTACTTCATTAATGTCTTCCATCAAAAATTCACATAAAAAACCTAAATTTCCTTCATTAATTCCAATAAATAAAGGATCTATTTTAAAATAATTCTTCACTGCTCTTAAGAAAGTCCCATCGCCTCCTAAGATAAAAACCAAATCGGGATTATTTTCATCGAAAGTATAGCCTTTATTAGTTAAAACATTAATTATTAATTCTTTAAGTTTATTACATTTTTCATTGAGCTTAGTTACTATACAAAATCTCATAGTGATAACCTTTTAAAAATACTTTAAATATTGTATCATAATAAACAAGAGGTTTTAATAAAAATGGCAACTAATATTGAGATTGAAGCTAAGGTATTAATTAGCAAAGATGATTATGAAAGAGTCATCAAACTATATAACAAAGAAAACGCTACAAAGATTACCCAAACAAATTATTATATCGATACTGATAGTTTATATTTAAAAAGATATGGAATCGGATTAAGAATTCGTGAAAAGGGTTATTATACTTTAACATTGAAAGCTCCAATGGCTGAAGGTTTACTAGAAAAGAAAGAATCTATCACCAAAGAACAATATGAAGCTTTAAAGAATAAACAAATCTTTCCATCAGGAAATATTAAAAATTTCTTATTAATGCTTGGGGTAGATATCTCAAAATTAAAAATATTAACTGAACTCGTCACTGAAAGAACTGAAATAGAAAACTTTAGCGGAGGAGAAATATTCTCTATCGATAAAAATTCCTATAATGGCTTAATTGATTATGAGCTTGAAATGGAAGGTGAATCGTTAGAAAGAGCTAAGGCTGCTTTAAAAGAAATTTGTAATGAACTTGGTATAACTTATAAAGAAAATAGTAAATCCAAACAAGTCCGTGCAATGGACACTATAAATGTAAAAAAGTTTAAAAAATAAAAAAAGCGGTTTCCGCTTTTTTTATTTGTTGTTTTGAGTCTTTAGAAATTCTTCAAAGTCTTTTACACAATCAGGACATCCTTCACAAGAATCATAATGTAAACAATTTCTTTGAGCTACTCTTCTTGCTGCTGGTATAAATGATCTAATTTCTTCTTCATTATATCCAACTTGGATTTTCTTATCATCGACCATAATTGGTCTTTTTAAACATGAAGGGTTTTTTTGAATAAATTTTATTAATTCATTAACGCTCATTGAATCAATATCAATTTTTCCTTCTTTAATTATATTACTTCTTGTTGAAATAATATCTTCAGTCCCATTTTCACTTTTTGCCAAAATTTCTTTTAATTCATCAGGATTTAGAACCGAAGAGAAAATATTTTTTTCAACATATGGAATCTTTTGTTCTTCAAACCATTTTTTAACTTTTCTACAACTGCTGCAGCTTGGCGATGTATAAATCTTAATCATCTTCGTTCCTCCTTTCAAGGTATTATATTATATCTTATTTTAAATTAAATTCTTACTATTTTTTTAAAAAAGGAGGGACTTTCATCCCTCCTTTAAGCTTATAATTTTAGATAACTAACTTAGAATTTCCAAGGTGTATCGTAATAGCAGCATTTAAATAATTCTGCCATTTTTTCATCATCAATTGGGTTTGGGTTAGTTCCTGTACAAGCATCTAAAACTGCATTATGAGCAATTTCAGGTAATTTTTCTAAGAATTCTTTTTCATCAACACCGAATTCTTTTAATCCGTGTGGGATGTTTAATGTAACGTTCATTCTTCTAATGAAATTAATTAATGATTGAGTTAATTCTTTTGAATCAGCTCCTTCTAATCCGAGTTCACTAGCGATTTGAGCATATCTTGCTAAAGCTCTTGGATTATTTGCGTTATATTCGATAACGTGTGGTAAATACATTGCATTTGCACATCCGTGTGGTACGTGTCCTGTTGAGAAAGCAGCACCAGTTTTGTGAGCCATTGAGTGGACAATACCAAGTAAAGCATTTGAGAATGCCATACCAGCTAAACATTGAGCATAATGCATTTCTTCTCTTGCTTTTCCGTTTGGATCAACATAGCTTTCTTCAAGATAATTAGCAACCATTCTGATTGCTTTAATGGCAAGTGGATCTGTGAAATCAGTTGCCATAGTTGAAACATAAGCTTCAATTGCATGTGTTAAAGCATCCATACCAGTGTATGCAACTTGTTTTGCAGGTAAACTTCTAACGATATCTGGATCAACAATAGCAATATCTGGTGTAATTTCGAAGTCTGCTAAAGGATATTTAATACCTTTATGATAATCAGTAATGACAGAGAAAGCAGTAACTTCAGTAGCTGTACCACTAGTTGAAGGAATAGCAACGAATCTTGCTTTTTCTCTTAAATGTGGGAAATTAAATGGTGTACATAAAGTTTCAAATGTGGTTTCTGGATGTTCATAGAAAGCCCACATAGCTTTAGCAGCATCAATTGGTGAACCTCCGCCAATAGCAACAATAAGATCTGGTCCGAACTTTCTCATTGCTTCAGCACCTCTCATAACGGTTTCAACACTTGGATCTGGCTCAACACCATCAAAAATTTGAACTTTAAATCCAGCTTCTTTTAAATAAGCTTCAGTTTTATCTAAAAAACCGGAAGCTTTCATAGAATGACCACCAGTAACGATGATAGCTTTTTTACCTTTTAAACTCTTTAATTCGGCTAAGCTACCAGCACCATAATAGACATCTCTTGGTAATGTAAATCTTGACATAATATCCTCCAAAATATTAGGCTTTTGCCATTAATTATATTAACAAATATATATCTATTTGTTAATACTTGATTTAGTATAATTTTACCGAATTAAACTTCTCTAGTGTCACTTAAAATGTAAAAAAATTAAAATTTAATCCTTTATATCGTTATTTTTTTGACAATAGAAAGTTTATTAATAATACCTTTGAAAAATCAAAAATATTTGTTCTATAATATTTAAAAGAAAGGAAACAAAATTTAATTTTGTTTATTGTGAAAAATTATGATTGAAATAAGAGAATGCAAAACACCTAAAGAACAAAGAAGATTTTTAAATTTTGCGTTGAATTTATATAAAAATAATCCTTACTTTGTACCACCTTTATATATGGATGAGAAAAAATTATTTTCTCCACTTTATCATTATCATAAAACCTGTGAAGCCATTTTCTTTAATGCATATAAAGATGGAAAACATGTAGGAAGAATCCAAGGAATTATAAGTCATCCATCAAATGAAAAATGGAATCAAAAAAGAGTTCGTTTTACGCGTATCGACTTTATTGATGATGAAGAAGTCGCACATGCATTATTAAAAGCAGTTGAAGATTGGGGAAAATCAAAAGGTATGACTGAAATTAATGGGCCACTTGGTTATAGCGATTTAGAAAGAGAAGGTTTGTTAATTGAAGGATTTGATCAATTAAATACTTTTGAAGAACAATATAATTATCCATATTATCAAAAATACATTGAAAGTTATGGTTTAAAGAAGGAAGTTGATTGGGTTGAAAGAAGGCTATTTCCACCAGATCACATCGAACCTAAATTAATTACAGTTACAAATCATGTTTTAAAGCAAAATAATTTACAAGTTCTAGAATTTAAAACTATTGATGAGCTTATTAGAAAATATAGTACACAAATTTTTGATTTAATTGATGAAACATACAATCACTTATATCAAACAGTGCCTCTTACTAAAGAACAAATTAGAGAATTAGTCGCAAGTTTTCGTCTTATTTGCTCACCAAAATATACTAGACTTATTGTTGATGAGAATAATAAACTTATCGCTTTTGGTGTTTGCTTCCCTGCAATCGGTAAATCATTACAAAGATCAGGAGGTAAATTAACTATTCCAACTATAATAAAATTATTAAAAACAATTAAATATCCAAAACATTTAGATTTAGGATTAATTGGGGTCAGTCAAAAATATCAGAATTCTGGCGCAGCGTGGGTTATATTACTAGAATTAACAAAAATTATGCATTCAGGAAAAATATTATCTTGTGAAACTAACTTAACATTAGAATATAATCTTCCAATTCAAAATTGTTTTAAACGTTTTCCTAATATTGTTCATAAACGCCGTAGAGCTTATATAAAATCGATTAATTAATAAAAAAAGCCTGCAAATCTTAACTTATTTTTTAATTTCACTAATAAAAGTATTAGGATAAACTAATAAATCTATTTCTTTATTAAGATATTTATAAACATCATCATTTTTAATATACATGCTTAATACAAGATTTTGATCTAATGATGTAAATATTATTCTTGTTCCATTTTTATCATTACTTATTTTTTCAGCAGTTCCTTTTATTAAATAAACAGTTTTTCTTTTTAAATCTTTAAATACTTTTATACTAATTAAAATATAAAAAATTATCCCAATAAACATAGTTGAAAAAATTGTAGTTAAAATTGCCCAAAGTTCAAAAAAATGCGCAGTCGAAAAAATGATAAAAGTAATTCCAAATAAAATAATAAAAAGTCCTAACGATATTAAGAAGTTTTTGAATAAAAAGAGTCCTAAAGTTGTTTTTAAAGTCTCAGGAATTTCAACTTCTTCATAATTTGTAAATTTAATTTTACTATCTGATTTTTGCATATTCTTTAGCAATTAAAGATCCTAATTTAGCATTATTTAAAATTAATTTTATATTAGCTTCTAATGATTCACCATTAGATAACTCAGCAATTTTACTTAATAAATATGGGGTTTCTTCTTTACCTTTTATTCCTAAATTGTTCATTTCAATAATGGATTTATCGATAATATCATTAATAGTTTTTTCATCTAAACTATCTTTTTCATTTATAGGATTAGTAATTAAGACTCCGCCATCAATCTTAAAATCTCTTTTAGCTTTTATAATCTTTGCAATTTCTAAAGGCGTTTTAGCATTATAATCAACTTTGTATTTACTTTTTGAGGTATAAAAAGCAGGTAAATAATCAGTATTATAGCCAATTACCGGTACTCCTTTTGTTTCTAAAATTTCCAAAGTAATCCCTAGATCTAAAATAGCTTTTGGTCCTGCACAAATTACACTAACATTAGTTTTACCAAGTTCATCAAGATCTGCACTTATATCAAAATTATTATTGCATCCTCGATGAGCTCCACCTATACCTCCAGTAACAAAAAATTCTATGCCAGCTAAACTTGCTAATATCATAGTTCCACTTACAGTAGTGGCTCCATCTAATTTAGTTCCTATAGCAATAGGTAGGTCTCTTCTACTACATTTAATGACTTTTTTACTTTTTGCTAAATATTCGATCTCATCTTTAGTTAATCCAATAACAGGTTCGCCATTTAAAATCGCTATAGTCGCAGGAACACAATTATTCTCTCGTATAATTTTTTCAACTTCTAAAGCTGCTTCAACATTTGTTGGATAAGGCATTCCAAAAGAAATGATAGTAGATTCTAAAGCAATAACAGGTTTATTATCTTTTAAAGCAGTTTGTACTTCTTCAGAAATTCTCATCTTATTTTTCTCCTAATGAAGGTCGGTAATTATATTTAAATAACGCATCGTTTATTTTATAAACATCGAATATATTATTATCAATAAAAAATAAAATTAATAAATCAAAAACATCGGCTCTATTTAAACTATACCCGGCATAATTTAAGAATTCACTAAGTTCAACTGAATTTAATTTAAAAGCAATACCTAAAGACAATGCTAAATTCTTACTTGGTATATAGGTATCGTCTTCTAAAATACGTTTAAATGTTTTTTCATTACAATTTGCTAAGTAGGCTAATTTCTTAGTTGTTAAATTACTATTTTTAAAAAGAAGGTTTACTTCATCAATAAAGCGAATATTTTCTTCTTTTTTATTGCTTTCTTCAATTTTAAATCCAGAAGTTATGTAGTGAAATAACTTTTCATGTAATTGGTCATCAATTGTATTTGGAATATTTTTATAAAAAACCATATAAACGTCAAAATCATGATTTTTTAAGAAGTTCAAAATAGTTCTTTTCGCTACTTGATAACAATCAGATAATGGCCAATTAAATTCACCACCAAGTAAAGGGAATGCTATTGAAGTATAATTTTTTGAAATAGCAAGATTTAAACAATTATTATAAGCATCTTCTAATAAATTATATTCATTATGTTTCCCGTTAATATATATAGGAGCAACAGCATGAAAAATCGATTTAGTATTTAGAATTTTAAAACTTGGTGTTTCTACTACTTTTCCGACTTCACATCTTCCAATAGCTTTACACGCATTTGTCATCTCTAAATCCCCAGCATTATGAAAAATTGCTCTCCCAACGCCTTCAACCATCTTTAAACTAACATTGGCTGCATTTACAATTGCATCAACATTCATCGAAACTAGATCACCGTTAACTAAATAAAATGGCATAATATTTCCCTCACGCAAATATTTTAATCAAAAATGATGCAATTTTCTATATTTATAAGTACCAAAAATATACTGAATTAAATTAAAATCTTAACTTTATTACTAACGAATAATTCTATGACTAAAATCAAAAAAATAACGATATAATCGTTTAGTTTTAAGTAACTATTTATCTAGTAATTAATACTACATTTACAAGTAAAACATATTCTTTTAAAATTTTAGAGTTAAGGAAGGAATATTTATGAGAATTTGTGTAATTACTGACGATAATTCTGGTTTTACTAAAAAAGAAGCTGCAGAAATCGGAATTAAAGTCTTAAGAATGCCAATAATAGTTGACGGCGAGGTATTTTTTCAAGACGAAAATCTTAGCTATGATCAATTTTTTAAATTTTTAGAAGAAGACAAAGATATAAAAACATCTCAACCATCCCCTGGAGATGTTTTAAAAATATGGGATGAAGCATTGAAAGAATATGATGCAATTATTCATATTCCAATGACAAGTGGATTAAGTGAATCTTGTCATTCTGCCCAATTGTTAGCCGAGCAGGAAGAATATAAAGGAAAGGTTTTTGTAGTCGATAATCATCGTATAAGTATAACTTTAAAAAGAAGTGTTTATGACGCTTTAAATTTAATAAAACAAGGTAAAAACCCTGCAGAAATCAAACAAATTTTAGAAGAAACAAAAGCTGATTCTTCAATTTTTATTATGGTTGATACATTAAAATATCTTAAAAAAGGTGGGAGAGTAACTCCTGCTGGTGCTGCTTTAGGTGCAACTTTACATGTAAAACCAGTTTTACAAATTATGGGTGGAAAACTTGATGCTTATGCAAAAGTTATGGGTGTTAAAAAAGCAAAACGAACAATGCTTGATGCTATTCAACATGAATTAGAAAATAAATTTAAAAATTATTCCAAAGATGAATTAGATTTTGCAGTCGCTTACACCTATGACGAAGAAGCATCCATTGAATGGCAAAAAGAGGTTGAAGAAAAATTTGGAGTAACAAATATAATTAGAAACCCATTAAGTCTTTCTGTCAGCACTCATATTGGTCCTGGAGCTTTAGCTATTGCTGTTAGTAGAAAAATTAATTAATAAATATTAAACAAAATAACTGCCATTGAACTAAAACCTTAAAATTCATAGGCAGTTTTTATTTTAGATAAATCTTTAAAAATTGATTAATAATTTAAGATATTCTTAATGGCGTAACTTACACCATCTTCATATACACTTTTAGTAATAAATTTACTTACTTTTTTGACTTCGTCGGTTGCATTCTCCATAGCAACGCCATTGAAATTCTTAATCATTAAGTAATCATTTTGATTATCACCAAAAGTAAAGATATTTTCATCTTTTAAATTTAAAATTCTTTTTAATTCACTTACACCAAATGATTTATCACACTTTTTGTTAATTATCTCTAAAAATACTGGACTACTTCTAACAACATTATATTTTTCATAAATCTCTTTAGGCAAAATGATTTCTTTACTAGTATCTATCGGTGCAGCAAGCATTATTTTTTGAATACTTTCAGGCTTATACTTGTTTAAGTTAATTGCCTTAATATTATTTGATCTAATTTCATTAGCAATCCACTTGTCATATTTTATATAACCAACAGAATTATCAATATAACAATAAATGCTTAGTCCTTTATTTTTCAAATAATTATATTTTTCATTTAAAAAGAGAAATAAATCATAAGAAATTTTTAAATCATAAATTACATTTCCATAGTAATCTAATAGTGCCGAACCATTCGAACAAATTGCATATTTCTTTCCATCATGAAGTTTAGATAAATAACGAAAAATACCATTAAATGGTCTACCACTTGCAATACAAACAGCATCACCTTTATCAATAATTCTATTTAACGTATTAATTGTTTCTTTTCTTAATTTTTTAGATCTCGTAACTAGTGTTCCATCAACATCAAAAACAAATAAATTCATAACATTAATTATTTTATCAATTATCAATTTTAAATAAATAAATTTAATTATTTTTCTAAACAAAAATGTTAAACTTTAGATATGGAAAATCAAGGAATGAAAAAATTTTTACCTTTTGCAAGTTTAACTGAACACGAGGTATATATAAAAGAGATGTTGAAGAAAAGATCCTATATTTCAAAACCTCAAATTTCTCTCGAACAAGCTAATAAAATAAATAGAATTTTAAATAATTACAAAAATGATGAATTAGATATGAAAATCTATATTAATGGTAAAATTTATAATTATCACGGAATTATTTCTTTAAATTTAATAAAAAAATCTTTTTTTATTAAGCATTATCAAATTCCAATTAAAAATATAATTGATATCGAAACTACCGAAGACTTAATGGAGACTTTTTAATATGAAAAATGCAACTATTCTTTATCGAATTATTAAATCGATTCAAGGTTTTATTCTTTTAGCTTTAGGAATTGTGCTATCAATATTCTTTAATAATGAAAACTTATTTGGGGCTCTTGGCTATACTGTCGGAAGTGTCTTACTTGTCTATGGTATATTAACTATTGCTTTTAGTTATTTATTTCAAAGAGGTATAGCAAGTTTTGATATGCTAAGTGGAGTAATAATAAGCGCTATTTCAATTTTCATATTTATTAATCCTCATATAATTACTGAATTTCTTCCATTATTTTTCTCTACTACTTTATTAATTTATTCAATCATACTTATAATTGAGTTAATAATTCATATTCTAAAGAAAAATACAAAAAAGATTATTATTTATACTTTTTCGACAATAATATGTCTTACAAGTGGAATCTTAACTCTTATTTTTAGTCTTAACAATCAAACCACAAATTATATAGTTTTAATCATTGGACTAATATTAATTATTATCGGTTTATTCATCATCTTTTATAGTTTATGTGCACCTAAAAAGGACGTTTTAGTTACTTCAAATTCCATTATTAATTCACCTAAAGAAGTCGAAAATAAAAATGAATTAAGCACTGAAATTTCAAAAAAACCTGTAAAACCTAATCAAAATAAGAAAAAACATAAAAAAGCACAAAAAACTACGACAACCGAAAATACGTCTGAAACTTTATCAATCGAGAATAAAAATATTAAAGAAATCGAATATTTCGATAATGAAAATAACTAAAATTTATCAACACCAGTTAATTCGATAAAGTGTGGTAAAGTCTCACACCATTTACAAAACTTATGCCATTCTTCAAGCTTATGATATTTTCTTTGTCGATACATAGTTTTAAGCTGCTGATAGTTTGTGGTCATTGATGCTCCAAGAATAAAACCACAAGGCGTTGAAGCAACTAATTCTCTCCATTTTTTAACTTTTTCTTCTTTATTTTCTTCGGGTATTAAAAAATATTCCTTTTTAATTTCTTCGACAATTTCTAATATCTTTTTATTTGTATCGCTTACACATTGATTAGATATATCAAATTTTAATAAACAATGCATTGTAGATTGACTAGAAATATAATCAAACCAATGATACCTCTGAGCTTGTTTCCACCAATATAATGGAGCCATTACATCCATTTGAACCAAAATACCTTTTAAAAAATTATCGTGGCCTTCTCCATTTCTTGTTGAACCTAACTTAATACCACGTATTAAATCCTTTTCATTAGTTTCGCTACGATCTAAAACAGTTCTCATTGGATTTCCACTTGCCTTTAAAGCAAAATCGAGACCATAAACTTTCGTATTTTTAATTTCAAATTCCATTATTATAAACCTCCAATAAATTTAATATTAAACTTAGTCTTGTTAATAAACCAACACCTCCTGGAACAGGTGATTGAAATTTAACATTTAAGTTTTCATCGCAATCTCCAACTAATTTTCCATTAATTCTATTAATTCCAACATCAAAAATAATTGTATCTTCATTAAATTTAAAATCATTAGTTAAAAAATGGGGTTTTCCAACTGCTACAATAATTAAATTAGCATGCTCAACATAAAATTTTAAATCTTCTTTTTTAGTATATGAATGTAAAATAGTAACATTCATATTTTCTTTTAATAACATCTCTGCCATTGGTCTACCAACAATATTGCTTCTTCCAATCACTAATGCGTTTTTGCTTTCGAAGTGATAGTTATTGTCTTTTAAATAAGTCACGATTCCATTTGGAGTAGCTGGATTAAATTTACTTAAAACATTAAATCCATCTACATCTTTATCTGGAGAGATACTTCTTTTTATTAGCTCTTCATCAATATGTTTAGGTAAAGGCATTTGAACAATAAAGCCAGTAACAGTTGAATCATTATTGAGTTTATTAATTAATTTTAAAAGTTCATCTTGTGTTGTGTTTACTTCTAATTTAATTAATTCACCTTTAATGCCAACTTCATTCAAATCTTTTAATTTTCCTCTTATATAAGCATCACTTGCTGGATCATTATTTACCTGAATAATAACAAGCTTTATTTCAATATCTAAATTTTTAACTAAATTAAAAATCTCTTCTTTTTTATTTTTTACATACTCTTTAATAATTTTCATGTAATTAGTATAAACCAAATTAAAATTTCTTTACACTTAAAAAAGAAAAAAAATAAAAGGTCTTACGACCTTTAATTATTATTTAGATTTTAATTACTTTAAGCAGCAACATTTGCTCCAAGTGCTTGTGACAATAATGCTAAGAATAAGAATATAATTCCAAATCCTAATGTGAGATAAGAAACAATTAATTCACTACCTCTTTCTTTAGTTTTAACAAAAACATTTAATCCGCCACCAGTAATTGCACCAGAAGCACCTTCACTTTTACCACCTTGAAGTAAACTTAAAATAATTATAATAACAGCAATAACCCAGAAAACATAATCATACCATTGCATAAGTTTACCTCCTAAATGCTTAATAATGATATATCATTATTACATTTTTTACAATTATAACTTTATTTACCATTTCTTTGGTCTTTTAATTCAAAAAGAATATCACGTAATTCAATAGCTCTTTCAAAATCAAATTCATTTGCAGCTTTATGCATTTCTTTTTCAACTTCTTTAATTTTCTTCTCTAATTCTTTTTTAGTTAATTTACCTTTATAAACAGTCTCTTTTTCAGTTTCGATATTATGTAATGGAGGTTTAATTTCTTTAATAATTGTCATTGGAACGATACCATTCTCCTCATTATATCTTTCTTGAATTTCTCTTCTTCTATTTGTTTCATCAATACAATATTTCATCGAATCTGTTATTCGATCGGCATACATTATTGCCTTACCATCCTTATTTCTAGCAGCTCTACCTACGACTTGAATAAGACTTCTAGAACTTCTTAAAAAGCCCTCTTTATCAGCATCCAATATGCAAATCAAACTGACTTCTGGAATATCTAAACCTTCTCTTAATAAATTAATTCCAACTAAAACATCGTATTTACCCTTACGTAATTGATATATTATTTCACTTCTTTCTAAAGTTTTACATTCATTATGCAAATAAACAGTCTTAATACCTTTATCTATCAAGAAACTAGTTAAATCTTCGGCCATTTTGATTGTTAAAGTTACAATCATCACTCTTTCATTTTTATTAATGCGATCATTGATTTCGCTAATAATATCATCAACCTGTCCTAATGTTGGTCTAACTTCTATAATAGGATCTAATAAACCAGTTGGTCTAATAATTTGTTCAATTACTTCGCCATTAGTTTTACTAAGCTCATAATCTCCTGGTGTCGCACTAGTACAAATTACTTGATTTATTTCATTTTCAAATTCCTGAAAATTTAAAGGTCTATTATCTAATGCACTAGGTAAACGAAAACCATATTCAACTAAAGTAGTTTTTCTAGATCTGTCTCCATTAAACATGCCTCTAACTTGTGGAAAAGTAACATGTGATTCATCAACAATTAATAAATAATCTTTTGGAAAATAATCCATTAAACAGAAAGGTTTCTCACCAGGCTTTCTCTTATCTATATGCCTTGCATAATTTTCAATACCGGGACACATTCCAAATTCAGCTAATGTTTCACAATCTTGTCTAGTTCTAAACTCAATTCTTTCTGCTTCTAATAATTTACCTTCGCTTTTAAAGAAAGCAATTCGATCTTCAAGTTCTTTCAAAATTGATGAAATGGCTTCAAGTATTCTTTCATGTGTTGAGGCATGATCGTAAGCAGGAAATAAATTATAAGTATGATATTTTTCAATTATTTCGCCGGTGACATAATCAACTTTAGCTATAGTTTCTATTGTATCTCCAAAGCAATCTAATCTAATATAAAATTCATCTGTATGAATAGGCATTATGTCAATTATATCGCCATGGACCCTAAATCTACCTGGTGCTAAATCAATATCATTTCTTTTATATTGAGAATCAATTAATTTTTTAAAAAAGACCTTTCGATCAATATCTTCATTTTCACGAACTTCAAATATTAATTTTTTATATTCTTCAGGATCAGTTAAACCATAAATTGAAGCAACACTCGCAACCACAATAGTATCTCTTCTATCCAAAATACTATTAATTGCACTAGTTCTCATCATTTCAATTTCTTCATTCATAAGAGCTGTTTTATCAATGTATGTATCACTTGAAGGAATATATGCTTCAGGTTGATAAAAATCGAAGTTACTAACAAAATATTCAACCCTATTATTTGGAAATAAATCTTTAAATTCACTATAAAGTTGTCCGGCCAAAGTTTTATTATGAACAATTACTAAAGTTGGTATATTTACTTTAGCTATAACATTAGCCATAGTAAAAGTTTTACCAGTTCCAGTCGCACCTAAAAGAACTTGAAATTTTTTTCCTTCATTAAGTCCCTCTACAAGTTTACTTATAGCTTCAGGTTGATCTCCTGTAGGCTTAAATTTGCTAATTAAATCAAATTGTTTACTTATCATTTTTATGTTTTTTAATTGACTTTTGCAAGGTTTTTATTGCATTTGATCGGCTTTCTTGCAATTTTGAAAAGCCTTCACCACCAACTAACATAGTTTGAGTAAATGTAACAAAAGCTTTAGAATCAATCTTTGCTATTGCATCCTTTACTTTTGTTAATTCTCTTCTATTAAAAACGATTCTAACGATTTTTTTAGGTTCGTTTGTATAACCACCAGTTCCTTCAAAAATTGTACATCCTCTATTTAATTCTTTATTACTATAATTAATAAATGCTTCATAATTATCGCTTATAATATCAACCATATAAGCTCCTTGACTAGAAACATAGACAAGATCGACCATAAAACTGCAAATAAACGCACTAACGATTCCTACTAGTCCTGCAAGAAATCTAAAAGAACTTCCGTGAACTATATCAACAATTAATCCAGCACCAACAATACTTGCATCGAATAGGAAAAATAATAAAGATTGCTTAATTCCGAAAAACTTATTAAATATAAAGCTTAAAATGTCAACTCCTCCAGTAGATCCACCGCCTAAAAATGTCAAAGAGCATCCTATGCCGACACAAGCCCCACCAACAATACCACAGATAAGTAATGTTCCATTAATATCTTCAATAGAAAAAATATTAGTAATTTCACCAGTAGCAGATAATATAGCCTCAGGTTCAATTAATTGAACAATTGAAGAAGCGATGTTAGTTCGTAACAATATAGAAAGCATTACAGGATAAATAATAGTAGATAATAACGTAGTTAAGCTAAACTTAACTCCAAGAAAAATTAACCCTAAGAGAAATAAACCCCAGCTAAATATATAAGCACTAATATCAACAGGAATAAAATCACTTAATAATATTCCAATTCCTGTGACACCTCCACTAACAATAGAAAAAGGAACAAGAAAAACACCACTACCAAAGCTTAAAATAAACGTGCCAAGAACTACTAAAAATATATGCCATAAAAATTTAAGCACTTGTTCTTTAGTTAAACCATTAAACCAGTTTCTAACTTTTTCAACCATTTTTTCTAGCTTCCATTTCTAAATAAGCATCGATGAATCCATCAATATACCCATCCATAACACTATCGATTTGTGTGTCTTCGTAACCCGTTCTATTATCCTTAACTAAAGTATAAGGACAAAAGACATAGGATCTAATTTGTGAACCCCATTCAATATTTTTTTGTTCACCAACTATACCTTTAATTTTAGCTTCTTTCTTTTCCATTTCAAGTTGATAAAGTTGAGACTTAAGCATATTTAAAGCAATCTCTCTATTCCTTAATTGAGTTCTTTCAACTTGGCAACTTACAACAATACCAGTAGGTATGTGCGTGATTCTAACAGCGGTTTCTACTTTATTTACATTTTGCCCACCAGCTCCACCACTTCTATAAGTATCAACTTTTAAATCAGCATCGTTAATATCAACTTTAACATCATTATCAAATTGTGGAATTACATTTACGCTTGCAAATGAAGTATGTCTTCTTTTATTTGCATCAAAAGGAGAAATTCTTACAAGACGATGAACTCCTTTTTCACTTTTAAGCATGCCATAAGCATTTTTTCCTTCAATTAATAATGTAACAGATTTGATACCAGCTTCATCACCAACTAAATAATCTAATACTTGATAGCGAAAATGATGTATTTCGCAAAATCTTTGATACATTCTTAATAACATATTAGCCCAATCACAAGCTTCAGTGCCTCCAGCTCCTGGATGAATATCAAGTGTACAATTTAAATTATCAAATTCACCACTAAAAAGAATAATTTTTCTTAATTCATCTAGCTTCTTTTTAAGTGTTTTATAATTTTCTTCAACTAAAGAGAGCATCTCTTCATCGTTTTCACTTAAATCATTAATTAAAAAGAATAAATCATCGATTTCTTTAATTAAATCCAAATATAAATCTTTTTTATAAGCTAAATCATTTTTATGTTCAATTAATTTTGAAGCTTCTCGTTGATTAGACCAAAAATTATCACTTAAAGATTGCTCATCTATATTTTTTATTTCAAGATCAATCTTAGCAAGGTCAAAGAGAGTCACCGAGCTTATGAATTAACTCGTGTGCCTCCGTAATATTATTTTTTAAAACAAATAAGTCCATCATATTAGTTCGTATGAATGTCGTCTTGAGAAAATTCTCTTGCGGCTTCCTTTCCTTCATCAATATGTGAAATATTTAAATTAGGTTTAGTTAAATCCACTTCTTCATTTGCTGTTGATTCAACTTTAATATTTTCTTTAGCAGCATCACCTTCAACAATAGGTTTAGCATTTTCCATTGTAGGAGCAACGCTTTCTTTATTTTCTTGAGTAGGTTGAACATTAATAGTAAATTCATTCTTTTTAACTTCAGTCTTAGGTTGAACTTTAACATTTAATAAATTTAAAACTGCTTCAAGAGAAATAGTTTCAAGCATTTCTCTAAACATTCCCCAACCTTCATTAACATAATCTTGAAGAGGATTAATTTGTCCATAGCTTCTTAATGAAACTGATTCTCTAAAACGATTCATATTATCGATTTGTTGTGTCCAGTTTTTGTCAATAATACGTAAAATCATATTTCTTTCGATTGTATCAGCTAATTCTGGATTCCATTCCTTTTTCTTTTGTGCATAAAAGCTTAATAAAACTTCGCTTAAATCATCGGCAATTTCTTCTGGGGTAGTTTCATCATAGGAAGGGGCATTAATTATTCCTTCAGGTAAAAATCTAGGGCACAAAATTTTAACAAGTTTTTCGCCACTTACTAATTTATTTTCACTATTTTCATCGACCGCTCTTTTTGCTAAAGCTAAACCACAATCGTTAAATGTATCAAGTAATAAATCAGTTATATCATCTGCATAGATAATAGAATCTCTTTTCTTGTACATGATGTGTCTTTGTTTAGATAAAACATCATCGTAATCAAGTAAATTTTTACGAATATCGAAATTTTGTCCTTCAATTCTTTTTTGAGCACTTGTTATAGCATTAGTTAACATTTTTGATTCTATTGGATTACCATCGTCATTTTTTTCAAAAATTGCCATTAATTTATCGCTAGCAAAACGTACCATAAGTTCATCTTCAAGTGAAACATAAAATCTAGAAAATCCAGGATCTCCTTGACGACCACTTCTACCACGTAATTGGTTATCAATACGCCTTGATTCATGTCTTTCTAAACCGAAAACACATAAGCCACCAAGAGCTCTTGTTTCTTCAGTAAGTTTAATATCTGTTCCTCTACCAGCCATATTAGTTGCTAGAGTAATTTGTCCTTTTTCACCGGCTTTTGCTACGATTTCAGCTTCTTTTGCGTGATTTTTAGCATTTAACATTTCAAAAGTAAGTCCAGCTTGAGTTAAATATTTTGCAACTTCTTCACTAGCTTCAACACTTGGGGTACCAATTAAAACTGGTTGTCCTTTTTCATGTCTTTCTTTAACTTCTTTGACTAATGCAATAATTTTTTCTTTTTTGTGTACAAAAACATAATCGGTTGCGTCGATTCTTTGAATAGGTTTATTGGTAGGAATGACAACAACTTTCATGTTATAAATTTTTCTAAATTCTTCTTCTTCAGTTTTAGCAGTTCCAGTCATACCACCAATTTTTTTAAATAATCTAAAGAAATTTTGGTAAGTTATTGTTGCCATTGTAACTGTTTCTTCTTTAATTTTAACACCTTCTTTGGCTTGAATTGCTTGTTGTAAACCATCACTATATTCACGACCTTTTAAAACACGTCCTGTAAATTGATCGATCAATTGTATTTCGTGATCTTTATCGACAAGATACTCGATATCTCTTGTCATAATATAATTTGCTTTTAAAGCTTGGTGAATTCTATGAACTAAATCAGCATATTCTGGATTATATAAATTTTTAATTCCAAATAATTTTTCAGCTTTGTCATTACCACTATCAGTCAAATTAACACTTTTAGTCTTAACATCGATTTCAAAATCTTTATCTTTTTTAAGCATTTTAACAAATCTATCAGCAACTGTATATTGACTTGCGCTAGCTTTAGCTCCACCAGAAATAATAAGTGGTGTTCTTGATTCATCAATTAAAATACTATCAGCTTCATCGACAACAGCAAAATTTAAAAATCTACGTAAAACTCTTTGTGAAGCAGTTGTGGCCATATTATCTCTAAGATAATCAAAACCTAATTCACTATTAATGGTATAGGTAATATCACATAAATGTGCTTTTCTTTTTTCATCATTGGTTAAACTATGTAAATTAACACCAACCGTTAACCCTAAGAATCGATATATTTGTCCCATCCATTCAGCATCACGTTGAGCTAAATATTCATTTACTGTAACAACATGAACACCCTTTCCTTCAAGTGCATTTAAATAAACTGCCATAGTACAAGTTAAGGTTTTACCTTCACCAGTTTTCATTTCAGCGACATCACCATCATTTAAAACTAATGAACCGATAATTTGAACTTTAAAAGGGAATTGATGCAAAACACGTCTTGCTGTTTCTCTACATACAGCAAAAGCTTCAATTTTAATATCTTCTAATGTTTCACCTTTTGCTAATCTATCTTTAAAATAAGGAGTTTTCGCTCTAAGTTCATCATCACTTAAAGCCTTCATTTGGTCTTCAAGTGCCATTACTTGTTCGGCTTGTTTGATGTATTTTTTTAATATACGTTGATCTAATCTAAATATTTTTTCAATAAAATTGCTCATATAACAGTTACTCCTAAACGCTTTTATAATTTTAGCATTAATACTAAAGTATTAAAACTTAATTTTTAATTTTATTGTTTTTACCTTTAAAATTCATAATTCTCTGAAAATAACTTATTTTTGAAGGCTTTTCGTTACTATTTTTTAGTTTTGACGAATCAAATTTTCTTTTTGATAGTACTAATATACGTATTTCTTTTGGCTTTAATGGTCTTAATAAATTAATACAAGCCTTTAAAGTTGCACCAGTAGTTAAAATATCATCGACTAAAAGTATCTTTTTATTTTCAATGTTTGCATTATTTTTTAAATAAATTATGTCTTTAATTTTTTGCCTTTCTATGTAATTTAAATTATGTTGACTTACATCTTTATTTTTACTAAACATATCTAAGATTTTCATATCTAAACATCTAAACATTTCAATTACATGATTAAATCCTCGTTCAATATTTTTACTTTCATGAGATGGTGCAGGAACTATCAAAAAATTATGAAATAATAATTTTAATTCCCATTTATATGGTCGAATAAAGACATCCTTAAGTTCATAATCGAAACATCCTTTATAGGTAAAAATAACTTTCTTTAATTCATCGTCATAATAATAAATCGATAAACCTTTTATATTGTCAATTTTAAACTCTTCAAAAATAGGAATAAAATTGTTTATGCAATTTGAACATAAAAATCTCTCTGTATCAAAAAAATCATGTGTACTAAAAACATTAATTTCATTAAAGCAATTTTTGCAAATGTATGTTTGCTTGAATTGTGACATTAATCGCTCTAACCATTTCTTTAGTTTTTTTATCACTTAAAAATATCACCTCCCCACATGGTGCATCCATTTTTCTACCAACTCTTCCAGATATTTGAATTAAACTAGATGAATTATAAATTTCATGATCAGCTTTAAATATAATTACTTGTAAATTTTTTAATGTAACCCCTCTTTCTAAAACCGCTGTTGTCACTAAATATTTAAATTTATGTTCTCTAAATTTATCTATTATTTCATTTCTATTTTCACATTTAGAATGAACATAATATCCGCCTTTTGCAAGGTTTTTTAATAAATTATACAAGAATTCGCAATAATAAATAGTCGGAGCAAATATCAAAGCAGGCTTATTTTCTTGACTATAAATTTTCAATTTTTTTGCTATATAAATTACCTTCCATATTAATCCAATAGCAATTTTAATCTTTGGTACAGGTATAGGTTTCATGTGATATCTAGTATATAAAGAAAGTATTTTACAATTTTTATTTTCCATAAATTCTTTAATAATTTTGTTACTAGGTGTTGCTGACATCAAAACATAGTTTCCTTTTATTGAATTTTTAAAAATATGTTCTAATACTTCATTTCCTTGATATGGAAAAGCGTCAATTTCATCAAGAATTAATAAATCAAAATAGCCCTTATAACGATATAGTTGATGAGTAGTTAAGCACAGTATGTCACCTTCAATTAATTTCGTATTTCCACCATAAACAGGTGTGACAATTGCATTTTTAAAACTCGCTTGGAATCTTCTTGCTAGTTCTATTACTACATCTTTTCTTGGAATAGCAAAACCAACATGTAATTTATTTTTTAATGCATATTCCATTACTTTAAAAACAAGTTCTGTTTTTCCTGCACCACAAACAGCATATATTAATTGATTAAAACCATTTATGTAGTTTTTTAAAATTTGATTTGAAATTCTTTCTTGTTCTTTAGTTAAACTATAACTAATCCCTAATTCTATGTTCTCACTAAATTTAATCTCATTTGAAATTTCCCTCCCTTTAAAGCTAATACAGCGTCGACAATATACTTTCCCATTTTTAATACCTATATATTTCGGATCTTTATTTCCACAAATCTCACAAATAAAAACATCACTACCCATTTATATACAAGTAGTGATGAAATTAATTTTTTAGGGGGATAAAAATTATTTTTCGTAATTTTTTATCGTATTAACTCGCTCAATATGTCTATCGCCCTCAAATTGCGAATTTAAGAAAATAATAATTCTTCTTTTAATATCTTCAATGTCCATAAAATTAGCGCCAAAAGCAATCATATTAGCATCATTATGTTCACGTAATAAGTGACTTACTTCGTCATTATAACCAATTCCGCATCGAATACCTTTAACTTTATTAGCAGCTATACATACACCTTCTCCAGAACTACAAATTAAAATTCCAAAAGTTGCATAACCATTTTTTATATCTTCTGCTGCTTTAATTGCATATTGAGCATAATTTGCTCTTTCTTTTGAATAGCAACCTTTATCGATAACTTCATATCCTTTACTTATTAAAAATTTAATAACTTCAGATTTTGCATAAAAACCACCATGATCACTTGCAATTACAATTTTCATAATCTTTAATCTCCTTTAATATTGTTTCTAAACTTAATTCTCCTTGACGAATTAAAGTAATTTCATTATCAATTTTAATAATTGTCGAAGGTATATTAGAAGTTGATTCACCTTCTACAACAGCCTTGATTTTTCCTTCAAAATATTTTTTTACTTCATCAACATTTTTTGCTGGCTTTAAATCACTTGGATTTGCACTAGGAACTAATAAAGGAAAATTTACTTTATCTATTAAAGATAAAATAAAATCATCTTTTGGAATTCTAATCCCAATAAATCCACTTCCTAAATCAAGATAGTAAGGAATATTTTTTTTCGCCTTTAAGATTAAAGTTAAAGGTCCAGGCATGAATTTGTTAATAATTATTTTAGCTATATCATTTATTTCAATTAAATCTTTTACCTGAGTAATATTTGAAATCATCAAGGTAAATGGTTTATTAGGCTTTCTATTTTTAACTTCTACTAATTTATTAAAGTTTTCTAATGAATCTGCTTTTATTGCTAACCCAAAAACAGTTTCAGTAGGAAAAGCAAGAATTTCATTATTGTTTAAAATTTTAACTGCCTCATCAATATTTTTTTTACTTAGAATTTTCACTGTAATCACCTTTAATGAATAAATAACGCGTTTTATCAAAAATATCTTTTACAAATTTATATTGTATTTTATTTAAATCAAAATAATTTCTAATAAGGAATGTTAATTTTTCCTCTTGATCATAATTTATTTCAAAAGCCATAAAAAATTTATCTTTCATAACTTCTTTATGATGTTTAAAGTAAGATTCATAAAACTTTGTCCCATCTTGAATATAAATAGCATTTAATGGCTCATATTTTTTGACTTTATCTTCAATATCTTCCATTTTTTCTACATAAGGTGGGTTAGAAATTAGTACATCTAGTCTTATATGTCTAGAAATAAGTGGCTCTAATCTATTTCCTTCTAGAGTTATTATATTTGCTTGATATTTTTCAAAATTTGATTTAGCAACTTCTAAAACATCTTTATATTTATCGGTAGCATATATGTCACTATCAGGAAAATGTTTTTTTAAATAAATTGCAATACAACCAGAGCCTGTACAAACATCAGCAATTACTTTATGTGGTATGTTTTCTTTTTTAATATAATCTATAGTAAATTTTGTCAAGCCTTCTGTTTCAGGTCTAGGAATTAAAACATTGCTATTAACTTTAATATCTAAATCAAAAAATGGAGCTTCTCCTGTTACATATTGAATAGGTTCGCCTTCCTTAATTCTTTGTATATTTCTAAAAAAATATTCAGGATTTACAAGGTTTTCGTCAAAATGTTTAATTAATTCGGTAAAATTTAAATAATTGTTAGCCTTAATTAACAATAAGTAAATCTCACTATCATAAAATTCTAAATCTTTAAATTGTGATAAAAATTTTTTTGCTTTTATAAATGCGTCTCTATTAGTTTGTGCCATTTGAATTACCTGCTATTTTTTGTTGTTGATCGTAATTTATTAAAGCATCAATAATTGAATCTAAATCACCTTCCATCACTCGATCTAATTGTTGAATAGTAAAACCTATTCGATGATCAGTGACTCTATTTTGAGGATAATTATAAGTTCTTATCTTTTCATTACGGTCTCCACTACCAATTTTACTACGATATTCAGCTTCAGTTTTTGATTTCTTTTCTTCTTCAAGTTGAGCTAATTTACTAGCGAGCATTTGCATACAAATTTCATGATTTTGAATTTGAGACTTTTCAGTTTGACAACTAACGACAATCCCTGTAGGAATGTGGGTAATTCTAACAGCAGATTCAGTTTTATTAACATTTTGTCCTCCTGCTCCTTGTGAACGATATCTATCGACTCGAAGATCAGCAGTATCAATTTGAATTTCATTAACTTCAACTTGTGGCATAACAACTACCGTTGCAGTAGAAGTATGAATTCTTCCATTAGCTTCAGTCTTTGGAACTCTTTGAACACGATGGACACCACTTTCATATTTTAATCTTGAATAAGCATTATCTCCACTTACAACAAATTGAATATAAGAATATCCACCAACTCCACAAGGTGACTCATCAATAATTTTCACTTTCCAACGCATTTTTTCACAGTATTTAAAATACATTCTAAATAAGTCGCCGGCAAAAATATTAGCTTCATCGCCACCTACTGCCCCTTTAATCTCAAAAATTATATCTTTTCCATCATTTGGATCTCTAGGAATAAGTAAAATTTTAATTTCGTCAATAATTTTATCAACTAATTCACTATTTAACTTATATTCTTCTTTTCCCATTAAGGCAATTTCAGGATCTTTATCATTTGACATAATTAAAGCATCTTCTTTATTTTGATTAGCAATTTTAAATTCGTTAAATTTATCGACAATTGGTTCTAAAAAAGATCTTTCTTTAGATAAACTTTTGAATTTATTCATATCACTAGTAACTTCGTTTGTTAATAATAATTCATCAATTTCTTTTAATCTTTTTTCACTAGTTACTAATCTTTCATACATATTCTTTTCCATAAAATTACCTCGTGCTTAAAAAGTATATCAAATTAATAAAATTAATTAAATAAACATAACTTATAGATAATAGATTTAAAAAGCCTTTTATTATATAATTTTACTATGGCATATTTAGCACTTTATAGAAAATATCGTTCTAAAACTTTTGAAGAAATTGTTGGTCAAGAGCCTATCGTTAAAACTTTAAAAAATGCGTTACTACAAAATAAAGTGGCGCATGCTTATTTATTTAGTGGACCTAGAGGTACTGGTAAAACTTCAATAGCCCGTCTTTTTGCAAAAGCTCTTAATTGTGAGCAAGGATTAGGACATCAATGTAATGTGTGTGAAAACTGTAAGGCAATGAATAATAATTCACATCCTGATGTAATAGAAATTGATGCTGCAAGTAATAATAGTGTCGATGATGCACGTTCTTTAATAGAAAAAGTTCGTTATTCTCCAATGTTAGGAAAATATAAAGTTTATATTATTGACGAAGTTCATATGATGTCTAGTAGCGCTTTTAATGCATTATTAAAAACTTTAGAGGAACCACCAAGTTATGTAGTTTTCATCTTATGTACGACTGAACCACATAAAGTGCTTCCAACTATTGTTTCAAGATGTCAACATTACGAATTTAAAAAAATCGATGATAAAGATTTAATAAAACTAATTAAAAAGGTCTTATTAAATGAAGGAGTAAGTGCATCTGATGAAGCAATTCATTTGATTACAGAATTAGCTAATGGCGGGGCAAGAGATGCTTTAAGTTTATTAGATCAAATTATTGCCTATTCTGATAAAAAAATCGAAGTTAGTGATATTGAACAAATTTTTGGCTTAACTTCTATTGCTGATAAAATTACATTATTGAAATTTATCTCAAAAGGCGACACCTTAAATGTCTTAAATAAGTTTAATCAGTTTATTAGTAGAAACGTAGATGTTGAAAGACTTGTTAGCGAGCTATTAGTTATTCTTAAAGATATTTTAATTTATCAAAAAACTAAAAATATTGATTTACTTGTATCACTTAATGAAATCAGTGTTAAAGAATTATCTGATATCTTTTTAAATACGGAATTAAACAATTTAATCAGTTTGTTTATGGATTGCCAAAAAGAATTTAAGATAACAAATAATCCAACATTTACTTTTGAGATATATTTACTTAAATCATTAGAGGTGTTTAATAGTGTTAATGAAATAGAAATATCTACTAATTCAGATAAAAATATTGAATTTGTTCCTCCAAAAGAGCCAGAAAATAATAAAATCAATCCTTCAATAGAGGAACTAAATAAAACTAAAAAAGAAGAAAATTTGATTGTTCCTCAAGAAACTATAATTCAAAATTCGAAAGAGGAAGCAAAAGAAATTGATATTTTTAATCCAGCACTCGAAATTGAAAATGAAGAAAAAGAAAAGCTTGAAAATATCAAAAAAGTCTTCAAAACTTCCATTAAAATTGAAAAATTATCTAACGAAGGTGAAATTTATAGTATTAATGATGATAGTATAATCAAGATTTTAGTTAATGCTAATAAAGAAGAAAGATTAGCTTTATTTAATAATTGGAAATTATTTGAAAACTATCTAGAAGATGAAAATACAAAGGAATTAAGTGAGATACTTTTAGATGAATGTAATATTTATGCTCGAAGTGAAGATTATACGATTCTAGTTTGCAACAAAGAGTCTTTAGCAATTAAACTAAACCGTGTTCAAAATCAAGATATCATTTCTAATTTTATTAAAGATGTCACTAAAACTAAAAAAACTTTTGTTTATGTTTTAGATAGAATAAGAAAGGTTAACATTTCTAATAAGTTTTATAACTTAGATCGAATTAATAAACTTCCATCGAAAGATGAGATTGCAAATGTAAAAATTGAAAAGGAGAATTTAATAAATGAATAACATGCAAGCAATGATTCAAAATGTTCAAAAACTTCAAAGACAATATGAAAAAGAACATCAGGCCATCGAAGAAAAAGAATATAGTTATACTTCTGGTGCTATTAAAATGGTAATGAAGGGAAATTTAGATTTAGTCTCAATTACTTTTGTTGATGAAGAAATTCTTGAAAAAGATAATGCAGAAATGATTAGTGAAATGATTAAATTAGCTTTTGATCACATTAAAGAAGAAATTAATGCTGACGAGGAGGCTTTAACTAGTAAATTTAATAAAGGTCTTCCAGGGGGCTTTAAATTTTAATGAAAGAGCTTAAATCCATTACAGATTTAACTTATGCTTTAAGCAAATTTCCTTCAATTGGTAATAAAACCGCAGAAAGAATGTCTTATGCTCTTTTAGATATGAAAAAAGAGGATATTGATGACTTAATAAAAGCAATTGAAGATGTGACAAGTAAAATTCATAATTGTCCAATTTGTGGGATTCTTACTGAAGATGAAATTTGTCCTATTTGTGCTAGTAAAACACGTGATCATTCTATTTGTATAGTTGTTAGTTATCCTAAAGACGTACTTTCTTTTGAAGAAATAAATAATTTTAATGGAATATATCATTGTTTAATGGGCGAATTATCCTCATATCATGGGGTAAACCCTGATGATTTAAAGATTAATGAATTAATCGAACGAATTAAAAAAGAAGGTATAAAAGAAATTGTTATTGCAACAAATCCTAGCATCGAAGGAGAAACAACTGCTTTATATCTTTCAGAAGTATTAAAAGATATGAATATTACAATAAGTCGAATTGGTTTTGGATTACCTATTGGAGGTCAACTCGATTATGCAGATAGTCTAACACTTAAAAGATCTTTCGAAAATCGTACAAGATTTAAAAAGGAGGAAAACTAATGTTTATTACAGCTGAAGGTGTCGAAGGTTGTGGAAAAACAACAATATTAAAAATGGTTTATGAAAAATTAGTTAATGATGGCTATAACTGTTTATTAACTAGGGAACCAGGTGGTGTAAAAATTAGCGAACAAATTCGACAAATTATATTAAATAAAGAAAATACCGAGTTAGATGATCGTAGTGAAGCTCTTCTTTTTGCAGCTAGTAGGCGTCAGCTTCTTGTTCAAAAAATTTATCCTGCTTTAAAAGAAAACAAAATTGTTTTATGTGACCGTTATGTTGATAGTTCATTAGCTTATCAAGGTGGTGGAAAGAAATTGGGTGTTCAAAATGTATTAAATATTAATTTATTTGCGACTGATCATACTTTACCTGATTTAACCTTATTATTTGATATTGATCCTCGACTTGGACTTGAAAGAATTAACGACAATAAAAATAGAGAAGTTAATCGTCTTGATTTAGAAAAAATTGATTTTTATAATCGCGTTAGAGAAACTTTTTTAGATTTAGCAAAAAAATATACTGAACGTTATGTAATTATAGATGCTTCAAAAAATATTGAAGAAGTATTTAATAATACTTACAAAATTGTAAAAGATAGAATTGATGGAAATCGTTGAATATTTAGAAAAAAACCAGCAAATCCCATTTCAAATTTTTAAAAACGCTCTTCTTAAAAAGAAATTTTTTCATGCTTATTTATTAAGTGGAACTACTGGTACACCATTATTAGATATAGCAAAATTTTTAGCTAAATCGATGCTTTGTCAAAATGGAAATCCGTTTTGCTGTAACAAGTGTAATATTTGTAAAAGAGTAGATTCTAATCATTATGGCGATTTAGAAATAATTGATGGTTCTAAAGGAAGCATTTTAAAAGAAGAAATTACTAATTTAATTGAAACATTCTCTTTAACTTCCACTGAAAAACAAGGATACAAAATATATATAATTAACTTAATTGAAAATATGAATGTTGAATCTACTAATGCTTTATTAAAATTTCTTGAGGAACCACCTGAAAATACATATGCAATTTTAACAACTTTAAATAAATTTCGCATATTGCCTACAATTTTATCTCGTTGTGAGATTATAAATTTTTCATTATTAAATCAAAAAAAATTAATAGAAGATTCTTTAAAAGAAAAAGTTCCTCTTGATGATGCTGAACTTTTGTCTTTTTTCTATAATGACCCTCAATATATTAAAGATATTTCAATTAGTGAAGAATATAAAGAAAGTAAAGAAGATTTACTTCTTCTATTAAATAATGCTTCAAATAAAAAAGAGATTCGTTTCATTACAGAATCTCAAATTATTCCTAAATTAAAAAAGAAAGAAGAAATACGTTATTTTTTAGATAATATGGTCATTTTCTTTAAAGAATCATTAAAATTTAAAGTTAATAAAAATACAATTTTAACAAGTTATGTTAATATATTAAAAGACATTATTAAGAATGTTTCAAACTTAGATAGTGTGATTCTTTCTTTAATGAATGCTCGAAATGAATTAAATTACAATGTTAATGTTTCGCTACTTTTACTTGAAACTTTAACATCTATATTTGAGGTATAACATTATGAATGATTATTATATTGTTGTAAGTTTTTTAAATAATCCTAAAGGCTATTATTTCTCCGTTGATAATCCTTCTCTTAAGATTGGTGATAAAGTAATCGTTGAAACAGCTATCGGTAAAGAAGTAGGAATAATCAAAGAAGATCCAAAGCCAATTAATGAGTTAAATTTCGATAAAGAAATTAAGCCTATATTAAGAAAAGCTATTAAAAATGATTTAAAACTTGAAGAAGAAAATAAAAAATTAGCTATTAGTGCTGGAAATATTTTTGTTCAAGAAGTTAGTAATCTTAAACTTGATATGCGTTTAATATCTACAGAATATACTTTAGATCGAGCAAAAATACTTTTTACTTATGCAAGCGAAGAACGAATTGATTTTAGAGATTTATTAAAAGTTTTAGCTGCAAAATTACATTGTAGAATAGAATTAAAACAAATTTCTTCACGTGAAAGAGCTTCTTTAATTGGAGGAATTGGAGTTTGTGGACTTCCTTTATGTTGCACTTTCTTCACTTCTTCTGAAGGAGTAAGTTTAAATCGAGCAAAAAATCAAATGTTAGCGATTAATATTCCTAAATTAAGTGGGCAATGTGGAAAACTAATGTGTTGCTTGAAATATGAAGATGACCAATACACACAAATAAAAAAAGAATTTCCACAATTGAATTCTTTTGTTACATACGAAAACGAAAAATATAAAGTTACTGGATATAATATTTTTACAAAGATAGTAAAACTTGAAAATGAAGAAACTGTTGAATTTGTTCCTTTAAAACAAATAAAGTTTCAAAAGAATATAGAGCGTAAAAATGACTCTAAATAAAGGCACATTATATTTAGTTCCTACACCAATAGGTAATATTGAAGATATTTCAGAACGAGCAAAAAAGGTTTTGTCTTCAGTTGATTATATTGCGTGTGAGGATACAAGGGTAACTTCAAAGCTTTTATCTTTATTAAATATAAAGAATAAAACTTTTTCCTGCCATGAACATAATGAAATAATGGCTTCAAAGAAAATTATCGAAGATTTAAAGATGGGTTTAAATATTGCTTATTCAAGTGACGCTGGTAGCCCATGCATAAGTGATCCAGGAGAAATTTTAGTCAAAAAAGCAATTGAAAATAATATTAAAATTGTTCCTCTTCCTGGCCCTAATGCAGGTTTAACCGCTTTAATTGCAAGTGGACTAGATATTTCACATTTTTATTTTTATGGCTTTTTAGATTCTAAAATTTCAAAAAAAGAGGCGGAAATTGCAGGGTTTTTAAAAATTAATGTACCAATTATAATTTATGAATCGCCACATAGAGTAAGTGAAACATTAAAATCACTATTTAAAATATTAGGGAATAGAAAAATTATAATAGCTCGTGAATTAACAAAATTTTATGAAGAATTTATTTATACGACTTTAGAAGAAATTTTAAAAAATGAAATCAAGCTAATAGGAGAAATTGTTATTATTATTGAAGGAAATTCATTAAAAGAGGATATTGATTTAGATTCAAAAATTACAAAATTAAAAGAATTAAAATATTCAAATAGAGATATAGTTAACATTATTAACAGTCTTTATGATGCAAATAAAAATGAAATTAAAAAGAAGCTTATTTAATTAATTTTCTTCAATATTTTCTTTTGTTAAATCTATAGCACTTAAGCCAATAACATTATCGATTTTTTGACTAAATACAATACCATGACCAGGAGTCTCTAATCCTGCTGCTTTATATATACTTTCCATTACTTTTTCAGTTATATCGTCATTAACGATAATTAAAACCATTTCTTTTTCACTTTGAATAGGAATACCATAAAATTTTTCTAATTCAATATTACCTGTTCCTCTTGCTCTAAGTGTTGTGCCACCTCTAGCTCCAGCATTTCTAGCTCCTTCCATAACTAAATCGGTATTTCCACTATTAACTATTGCAATAACTAAACTATATTCGACTTTTGCATCCATAATTATTTACCATCCTTTTTAATATTAATTTTTGTATCAGTTAAAAATCTATAAATTAAAACTCCAATTATTGAATTAACTCCTAAAGTAAATGCGACTCCATTTGAATTACGACTTATTGAAAATCTTTCGTTTATCATTTTATAAATTTCGCTTAATAAACTTTCTTTAACTAAAACAAATAAAACATCTTTAATAGGTTCTCCAATACCTAATAAATCATAGACCTCTCTAGTTGCCGTTCCTTGACCATGACAAGAAAATATACTTGAAACATTAAATTCATTTATTAACTTTTTAATAAAGAATTCTCCTTGGCCGTGATTAACAATAATAATTAAAAATTTTAAAGGCTCAACTTTGTAAGTATCTTCATATTTCTTAATCGCCTCTATTCGATTTTTATTTTTTTCTTTTATTCTTTTATTTCTTTGAATTAATTTTTTATTTTTCATAAGATCACCTAAAAATGAATAATTTGACCATCATTTGATTCTTTAAGAGAAGTCTTAATAACTCTATTAAGTCTCTTTTCTTTAATTAATCCAATCAAGCCTAATATTTCTATCAAAATTGTTGGGGTAATTTGAATAAGTCCTAATACTCCAAAACCACTTCCATCACTACTATTTCCACTCGCATAAATTCCCATAACTAATGGTAAAACAAAGCAGCTTGACATAGGTCCACTAGCCACTCCACCACTATCAAAGCCAATTGCAACATAAATATCAGGCACGAATAGAGCTAATAATAACGCTAATCCATAAAGAGGAACATAATAATACATAATAGGAAAATTATTTCCCCAAATAGCTCTAACTAAAGCAAGTACGATAGCTAAACTTACTGCGATAGCTAATGCAATATAAATATTTTTTCTTTTAATCGCCCCACCGCTAACATCTTCGACTTGTTTAGATAATACACCGATTCCAGGTTCAACTAATACAATACAAGTTCCTATTACTAAACCTATTATTATAAATAAGTAAGCATATTGATAACCACCATCCATAATTCCTAACCCAAGGCTATAACCTATTGGGATCAAGCCAATGTTAGCTGCAATTAAGAAAATCGTAATGCCAACATAAGTAATAATAAAACCGATATAAATTTGAACTAATTCTTTTATTTTAATTCTAATAAAAATAAGTTCGTATATTGTAAAGAATATAGCAATTGGTGCAATTGCAATTAATGACTCTAAACAAGTACTTCCTAAAACCTCTATAAATTCTGGTGTAACATCAATTTCGTTTCTAATATTTTCAAAAATACCACTATTTTGTAATGGTAAAAATAAAATCATTACAAAAATAATTGGTCCAATCGAACAAAAGCCAGTTACACCAAATGAATCGTTTGCTGAATTTTTACCACCTCTAACAGTAGCAATACTTGCTCCAAACGTTAATAAAAATGGAACTGAAATAGGTCCTGCTGTAACGCCGCTTGCATCGAAACTTATCTCAAAAATTGCATTCCCATTTGAACCAAATAAACAAGCTAATGCAAAAATTACTAAGTGGAAAAATATTATCCAAAGCTTAATTGATTTTTGAAAAATAATTCTTAATAATCCAAATGAAATAAATACACCAACACCTACGCCAACTACAATCTTAAAAATCCATGAATTAAAATGTTCCCCAACTAAATCACTTAAAACTGATAAGTCTGGTTCTGCAATTGTGATAAATGTTCCTAAAAGTAATGCACAAGTTACAATTAATAAAATAGATCTTTTCTTTGTAATTGAACTACCAATTAGACTACCTACTTTGCTCATGCTCGATTCACTTCCTAATGTAAATAAGCACGTTCCGATTCCTAAAAATAATACACATATTAAGAAAATTCCAAAGTCGGTTGATCTAACAACATCGCTTGGAAAAATAGGAGTGTATTGTAAACCAAATAAAACACTGATAATAATTGTAATTGGTATTAGGGAAATCATGCTTTCCTTTAATCCTATTAGTAATCCATTTATTTTTTCTCGCATATTAATTTCTTAAATTCCTTTGGTAAAACCTTGCAAAACCTCATTATTTTTTTAGAAATTGGATGAATAAATTCTAATTCATAAGCATCAAGACACAATCTTTTTAATGGATTTGGAGGTTCCCCATATTTATCATCACCTAAAACATAATGCCCTAAGCTACCTAATGTTACACGTATTTGGTTCTTTCTTCCGGTAAAAATATGAACATCAAGCAAAGAATAATTATTTCCTTCTTTCACTACTTTATAATCGGTTATACATTTATAAGAATTCTTTTTTTCTTTAGTTACATACATTAAATTTAATTTATTTTCTCTTAAATAATTCTCAATATGGCCTTCTTTTTTTTCAAGTATGCCATCAACAATTGCGTAGTATCCTCTTTTTTTAACAATTTCATTCCAATTATTTTGTAACAATTCTTTAATTTTCTCGTTTTTTGCAAACATCAAAATACCGCTAGTTTCTTTATCTAAACGATGTACAACAAAAATACGATTGTGTTTATCTTTTTGTTGTACATAATCCATAACCATTCGATAAGCTGTGCTACTTTTTTCTTTATCACTGGCTATTGATAATAACCCGTATGGCTTATCGATAACTATAATTTCATCATCCTCATAAATTATCGGTAAATTACTTCTTTCTTTTTTCTTAATAGGTTTTTTTGAAATAATGAGTGTATCTCCTTTAGATAAAGCAAAGTCAAATTGTGTTATTGGCGCTCCATCAATGCTTATTAGTCTATGACTTAATAAATTTTTAGCGTTATTACGACTAAAGCCTAAATAATTTATTAAATAATCTAAAAGAGGCGAATTTTCTTTAACTACATATTGTTTAATATCTAATCTTTTGTTTCGCTCCTCTTTAATATTTTCTTTTTTTCTATTTTTTAAATTTTCTTTATAATTTTTATTCATTTATTAATATTCCAATAAGTGTGCTGCTCCAATAATTCCAGCATCATTACCCAAACTCGCAATCAAAATTTCAACTTTTGGACTATTACGATATCCATAATCTCTTTCTTCACAATATTTAATTAATTTATTTACTAAATATTCTTTTTGATTAGATACACCACCACCTAAAACAATTGCGTTTGGTCTAAAAATATTACAGAAATTTAAAATTCCTTCCCCTAGATACATTATGTATTCATCAACTACTTTATTTGCTTCTAAATCGCCAGCTTTTGCACATTCAAAGGATGTAAGTCCATTAACATTTTCAATTAAGCCATCACAATAATCCCACATTTCACTATCTCGATTAATCATCATATGCTCTTTTGTGATTCTTAATAATGCAGTCGCACTAGCATAAGCTTCAAAACAACCTTTTCGGCCACATCCACATTGAACTCCGTTAACAACAATCACTGTATGTCCAAGTTCGGTTCCTTTACCTTCTACACCTTCAAATAATTTATTATCAATAACAACTCCGCCACCAATCCCAGTGCCTAATGTGAGCATTACAACATTACTTTTGCCTTTAGCGGCGCCAAATTTTTGTTCAGCTAAGCAGGCTACATTTGCATCATTTGAAAGAGCGATCTCTAAATTTAAATCTTTAAGTTTTTCTTTAAGTGGAACATGTTCAAAACCTAAATTACATGCATAATCAATGGTACCTAATTTATTATTTACAACACCAGGAATCCCAAAACCTACACCGCAAACGGTATAATTATTTTCAATCGCAGTTTTATTAAGTTCATCAATTTGCTCTTTTATAGTATTAATAAAGTTCTCAACACCTTTTTTTTGATTAGTTTTGCGAGTATTTCTAAATAAAATTTCCCCTTTATTATTAACAACACCGGCTTTAATAGTCATTCCACCAATATCAACCCCAATATTAACTCTTTCCATGATGATTCACCTCGAATTAATTATAAAATAATTATTTATATTTGATAATTATAAATATTATTTAAATTTATTGATTGATACTTAATTTAATTAATTTAATTAGTGTCGTTATCTAAAGCCATTCATTCTGTTTTGCACAAGTTGCTTCATAAATATTATGTCGTGTTTTGAAGCGCTTGCGAGCGGGGAAAACGAACTTTTTTGCTGTTGTGAAACGGGGCGCGTGGGCGACGAAAGCTTGGGCGGGTTGGCATTTACTTAGGTCGGCAGCTTTCGTTTGACAGCGGTCATTTAAAGCTTGCTGCGGCAGCATCCATCAGCGACGGAAAAAGTTTTTGAAAAAAGTTATATACGTAGTATATAAAAGTTTTGGCATGTGAAAAATAGGTCTGAGCGTACTGTATAGTACAACAACTTTTATCTAAAGGAGGTCCACGCATGCAATTTAAATTAGTAATTTATACTTCAACAAAAGTAATTTACATGATTATATCTGAAGATGAATTAGATTCAATTTATAATCGATATTCAAATTCTGATGGAGTCAAGAAATTTTATACCAAAAATGTCACTTAAATTTGCACCACATTAATTTTCCATTGATGCAATATAT